>NZ_JAKZGP010000150.1 GCF_022549775.1 Belliella filtrata
GGAGGTGTTGACAAGATGGAAGTCGAATCCCTTAAGGATTATCTTGTTTCTCATAAGGATGAGCTAATAACATCCATATTGCAGGGCAAATACCGCCCCAATCCTGTTCGCAGGGTAGAGATACCCAAGGACAACGGTCAGAAACGGCAACTGGGCATACCCACAGTAGTTGACAGGGTAGTTCAGCAGGCCGTTTCCCAAATACTCATACCTTTATATGAACCTCAGTTTAGCGACCATAGCTATGGGTTCAGACCAAAGCGTAATGCCCATCAAGCACTAAAGAAGTGCAGAGACTACATCACGGAAGGTTATGGCTATGCAGTCGACTTGGACTTGGAGAAGTTCTTCGACAAGGTAAACCATAGCAAACTTATAGAAGTACTTTCACGCACCATTAAAGACGGACGGGTAGTATCACTGATACACAAATACCTCAATTCCGGGGTGCAGGTAGGAGGAAACTTTGAAGCCAGTGAGATGGGCGTTCCTCAAGGAGGACCGCTAAGCCCACTCCTGAGCAACATCATGCTCAATGAACTGGACAGGGAGTTAGAACGCAGAGGGCATAAGTTCGCACGCTACGCAGATGACATGGTCATCCTGTGCAAAAGCAACCGAAGCGCGGAACGTGTGATGAGTTCGATTATCCGCTTTATAGAGGATAAGCTGTTTCTGAGAGTGAACAGAGAGAAAAGTCAAGTCGCTCCTATATCCAA
>NZ_JAKZGP010000151.1 GCF_022549775.1 Belliella filtrata
CGTTTTTAGGATCTATCCTGATGATCTCTGCATCCCCATAAAATTCATTTGTATACTCCACTCCATCATTTGAACTGTCGCAAGCCTGAAACAGCATTACGCTAGACAAACAACACCTTATAACAATCTTTCTTATTGGTAATATTGGATACTTCATTTGATTTATTCTTAAGTGTTTTAAAAAGAACAACTCTTTTATAAACTAATTCTCTTTATTTTAAACTAAATTATTATAGTGACAATAACAAATTATAAAATATGACTCCCCCGAATTTGGCACGTAGCCAAATTTTGTTTGACAGCTAGTGTCAAATAGTTTATAGTGTAGCTGGAATTGATGTAATTGGTGAAAAAAACAGCCATGAACATTATTAATTTCATATCGCATTTTCCTGACGAACAGAGTTGTGAACTTTATCTGAAAGCTCATAGAGAAAAACAGGGGATCCATTGTAAGAACTGCAAAAAGTGCACAAAACATTACTGGTTCAGTACTAAAAAGGTTTTTGAATGCAGTATTTGTAGACGGAGATCATCTTTGAAGTCCGGTACGGTGATGGAGAACAGTAATTTATCATTGCATACATGGTTTGCGGCATTTTTGCTAATGTCGGCAACGAAAAAGGGCTTGTCCTGCATGGAGCTACAGCGCCAGCTTGGATTGAAAAAGTATGATACAG
>NZ_JAKZGP010000152.1 GCF_022549775.1 Belliella filtrata
CTTTCAGGTCTTCCATCACCAAGCCCCATTTCTTAGCCCCTTCACCACCAGAATTGATATAAAGCCCCAGCACGTCCCTGTTTCCTTCCCAATCCACCGAATATACCGTATAGAAGGCGCTGTTGGTGTATTTGCCGTCTTGGCGTACTTTGAAGTGTATAGCATCCAGATACACAATGGGGTAAAAGCTTTGAAGGCTTCTTGTGCGCCATTCCTGGATCTCTGGGAGCACTTTGTCCGTAATCTGGGAAATCCGGCCTGCAGAGATACTTACTCCATAAATGTTCTCCAGAAGACGTCTCACATCTTCCACTGAGTTCCCTTGGGCATAAAGGGATAGTATCTGCTCATCCAGACCGCTACTAAGTTCACGTTCACGTTTTGCGATCAGTTCAGGCTCAAAGGCTCCGTTCCGGTCTCGAGGTGTTGAAATATCTAAGAACCCAGCTTCGCTTACAACTCGTTTGGATGTCTTACCATTCCGTTTATTAACACTGCCAGAGGCGCGCTCTTCGGTAAGAAATGAATCGATCTCACCTTCAAGTAGTGTATTTACCATACCTTGCAAAATCTCACTGAAAGGACTCTCTTTTCCAAACAACCCTTTTTTACTGTAAAGACGTTCTTTCAAACGTTCACTCATCTCAGGATCATT
>NZ_JAKZGP010000153.1 GCF_022549775.1 Belliella filtrata
GTCAGATAGATATTTATATAGATTTCGAGAGAGGCTTCAAGTTTGCTGGAGGAAAGACTCATGATACTGTAGAAAGAAGCTGGCAACACCTTAATTTTTTTCAGCATAGATGTTTTTTACATGCTCGAGTTCCAAGAGTAAAAACTGCAGAAGGTAGGACAGAAACTGTGAGAGTGCCATGGGCACGTCCAGGTAGTGGGTTTACTTTAATGTTTGAGGCTTACAGTATGTTGCTAATTGAGTCTGAAATGCCAGTAAGTAAAGCTGCAGATATCATGGATGTATATCCTCAACGATTATGGAATCTGTTTTCTCATTGGATTGAAAAAGCCCACAAAGCAGCAGATCATTCTGGAGTTGAGCTATTAGGAATAGATGAAACATCTTCCAAAAAAGGGCATTCATATGTGACTGTAGCTGTTGATATGGAGGATAGAAAAGTGCTATACGCAGTTCCCGGGAAAGGTGCAGAAACTATTGATAAAATCGCTGAACATCTTGAAAATAAAGGCTGTAAAAGAGAGCAAATAAAGAAAACATGTATAGACATGTCCCCAGCATTCATATCGGGAATCTTACATAACTTCAAGAGTGCTTCAGTGACCTTTGATAGGTTTCATGTTGTTAAATTCATCAATG
>NZ_JAKZGP010000154.1 GCF_022549775.1 Belliella filtrata
ATCTCAGCGAGGGGAGTATCGATAACATTATTGGTAGGTTTGCCCGAAAGTCTGCACCAATATATGCAAAGATAAAGACAGCAGTCTCTAAAAGTCCTGTGATAGGAGCAGATGAGACTGGGGCTAAAGTGGATGGAAGCAAACAGTGGGTCTGGACTTATCAGACCGAGGAACTCACCCTGTTGGCTATATCTGAATCACGTGGACTAAAGGCGATGAATACACATTTTCCTGATGGGTTCGGAAAGGCAGTATTGTGCCATGATGCATGGAGGGCATACTTCAACTATTCGGAAAACCTGCACCAGCTCTGTTGTGCACATCTGCTTAGGGAACTCAACTACATTGTTGAACGCTATAAATCTAAATGGGCTGACAGCCTTAGGACCCTGTTCAGGGAAGCTATCTCACTAAAGAGAAAACTCAAAAAACTACCAGATACAGAGAATAGCAGGAGTATTGCTTCCATTGAAGAGAAGATGGACAACCTACTCGTCCAACTTGTAGAATCAAAACATAAAGAAGCAGTATCACTACAAAAAAGACTCCTGAAATACAGAAAGTCTCTTTTTACTTTTCTCTACTACCAAAAAGTACCACCAGATAACAA
>NZ_JAKZGP010000155.1 GCF_022549775.1 Belliella filtrata
AGGTCATTGTCGCTGTTACAACATATAAACCACTATTTGGGTAAGAAATATTAACCGATTGTCGATTGTCGTTATAAACAACTCCATTACCCATATTCCAACTAATCGTATGTGTACCTCCAGTTGGCAACACCACATCAGCAATAGAAAAAGTAATTTGCTGATTTATCAAAGCCTGGCTCCTAGTAGAATTCAAAGCGAAATTTGCTGTTTCGTTTTTATAGTGATACCTGTTCCTCTCAATGATGTTGTTGTCTTGATCCCTTACAATCCTCAACCTATTGTTATAATCATATTCATATTTAGTACTGATATTGTTGGGGTCATTCTTTACCGACACACCTACCAAGGGTATATAACTCATAGATTCTGTAAATGCCGAGGCTCCAGGGTTGATTGTTTTGCTCCCAATTAAAGTCCCGTTATGGATATGGGATACTTGTACGTTGATACCATCCCTTCCCCTAGAACTGGTCAAAAGCCCGTTAGATGAGTTATAGGTAAGGTATTCTTGAGATAGCTTGTAATTACTAGGTCTTATGAATTGTCCCTGATTGTCACAAGTTGTGGTAGGAATAGTGGTTGCCGTTAACTTTTCTG
>NZ_JAKZGP010000156.1 GCF_022549775.1 Belliella filtrata
GTGATGGAGAACAGTAATTTATCATTGCATACATGGTTTGCGGCATTTTTGCTAATGTCGGCAACGAAAAAGGGCTTGTCCTGCATGGAGCTACAGCGCCAGCTTGGATTGAAAAAGTATGATACAGCTTTCCGGTTAATGCATAAAATACGGGCTGTGATGGGGAAAAGAGATAATTCCTACATGTTGAAAGGAATGGTTGAGTACGATGAAGCTTATGTAGAAAAAGCAATTGACGCTAAACTCAAGAAGCAACTTAAAAGGGGTAAAGGAAGCCAGAGACAGGTTATAGTGGCAGTTGCTGCGGAATCTACACCTTTATTGGACAAAGAATCGGAGAAGACATCCAGACATTGCGGTTTCTTTAAAATGAAGGTAATACCAAAGGCTGATGCTGAATCTGTAGACGAGTTTATTGAAGAAAATATTGATAAGAAATCGGTTGTCTTCACAGATGAAAATAAAGCTTATGTTCACGTGGAGAAGTTAGTGGAGACACACATAAAAGTAAAGTCTTCAGAAAGTACTGCAAATGAAGAGCTAAACTGGGTTCATACAGCCATAAGTAACCTGAAAAAGAATCTATTGGGAATCTA
>NZ_JAKZGP010000157.1 GCF_022549775.1 Belliella filtrata
AACAGTACCTTGACCGCATCGGTGAGCACGATCAGCATGGTGACAGTAGCAGGAGGAAGTGATGGTTCAGCTACGATCACGGCCACAGGAGGGACAGGATCATATACTTACAGCCTATTAGGTACAAGCGAAAGCAACAATGATGGTGTATTTGACGGCCTATCTGAAGGTACCTACACGGTGAATGTAGTAGACGGCAATGGCTGTAGCTATGCAGTTTCCTTCAACATCACAGCGCCGACAGGCTTGGTATTGAGCTTGGTGAACAAGGTTGATGTAAGCTGTTTTGCAGGTAGCAATGGAGCGATCACGGTTATGGCAACAGGATCAGTGAGTCCATACACTTACAGCTTGGATGGCGGAGCAGCTCAATCAAGCAACAGCTTTACAGGCTTGTCAGCAGGTACCTACACGATCACAGCAACAGATGCCAATGGCAACACAGCATCGATAGATGTAACGATCAATGAGCCAGCGGCGGCACTAGCAGCAAGCATAGCTTCCACAAGTGATGCAAGTTGCTTCGGATCAACAGATGGAGCGATAGCACTTACAGTATCAGGAGGCACAGCACCATACACTTACA
>NZ_JAKZGP010000158.1 GCF_022549775.1 Belliella filtrata
AATATATCCAAAACTACCTCGATGAGTTCTGTTATAGGCTAAACAGAAGATATTTTGGAGAAAAACTATTTGATAGACTTGTTATTGCGTCAGTTCAGCCTTACTGGCAAAGTAGCGTATAATCATAATTTTCTTTTTCATTTTTCAATTTGTTTAGTTATTAAAGAATTTATAAATGATAAAAATTGGCCATTAATTATCTAAACACAAGAAAGAAAGAAAGAAAGAAAGAAAGAAACAAGTTTTTAGGTAAATATTTTCATAAATAGTTACATAACTAATCACTTGTTTTACTTACAACTATCTAAAATCAGTCAAAATCGCTTATTTTAAAACAGGTGGAATTTCATTGTATACTTTATGTGATTCCACAAATTTTTATTTTCAATAACTGCACGATCAAAGAGCCTCTGATTTAGAAAAGATTCAAGTTTAATTCTAATTATAATCCAATGTCGTTTAGTTAAGGATTAAATTGGTTTATAATTCATATAATGAGGTTTTTTTGGCTTTTTGAGCCTGGGTAGCTTTCTACCTGGTCTTTCAACTTCCCGAGTTTTGTAGACTAAATCAT
>NZ_JAKZGP010000159.1 GCF_022549775.1 Belliella filtrata
TATATCCAAAACTACCTCGATGAGTTCTGTTATAGGCTAAACAGAAGATATTTTGGAGAAAAACTATTTGATAGACTTGTTATTGCGTCAGTTCAGCCTTACTGGCAAAGTAGCGTATAATCATATTAGGTTTATATTTAAAATCTACATTGATTGTATTTGATCTACAACCAATGCACTCTTGTGAATAAATTCATCGGCAAGTATGAGTAGGACGAAAACATCCCCTCCATTGACGTGGCCGCCAAGATCGCCGATGTCCTCGGCGTTACCCTTGATTACCTGGTCAAGGATGGGGAGTATGAGCGCATTGACAACGAAACGCTTAAAAAACTGAAGGAGATCCAAAATCTGGATCCAGAAAACAAGTCGCACGTCTTCGCCACCATTGGCGCTTTCATCAAGGCCGCCAAACTCAAAAGTATTGCAGCACTATAATAGAGTAGGAAGATAGGGATTATTTCCCTATCTGTCCTCTCACACCACCGTACGTACCGTTCGGTATACGGCGGTTCTTTAAGTTTTGATTCTAACCTTTTGGTAATAGTCCGACAGGAATACA
>NZ_JAKZGP010000015.1 GCF_022549775.1 Belliella filtrata
GCCAGCTTCCTTCAGATTCCACTTCGCATTGGACACCCTTGCTCTTGGCTAGTGGTTGGCGATTACAAACCCCCACAGTGGACTTTCACCACCTAGTTAGTTACCATGCACGGCACACAATAAAAAAAGAGAACCAATTGGTTCTCTTTTTTTATTTTATTTCGAAAATGTTATTTGATGAACAACATTTCTCTATATTTTACCAAAGGCCAAGATTCATCGTCAACTAAAAGTTCCAATTTATCTACAGCGTATCTGATCTTATCAAAGAAAGCATCTTTCACATCAGTGCTATATCCTTTAGCTCTTTTGACTATATCATCTTCTTTGTTCAGCTTCTTTCTAGCATCGATCATCTGATTCACGTTAGACTTTAGAGATTCAAGATGCTTACTTACTTCCTTGATAGTTTCTATAGCAGCAGTGTTATCTAAACCAAGACCTTTTAAACCATTAGCATTTTCGATCAATTTATTTTGATACAAAATTGCAGTAGGAATGATGTGATTCAATGCCAAATCTCCCATTACTCTAGATTCGATCTGTACTTTTTTGATATAGTTCTCGAGCATAATCTCGTGTCTTGCATGAAGCTCAACATGAGAAAGTACATTATGCTTTTGGAAGATTTCGATAACCTTTTTATCTGAATAGGTATCTAGTGCAAATGGCGTACTCTTCAAGTTAGAAAGTCCTCTTTTTTCAGCCTCTTTTTCCCACTCTTCAGAGTATCCGTCACCTTCAAATCTCACTTTTTTAGAATCCTTAATGTATTTTCTCAATACATTTACGATGGCTATTTTCTTTTCTTTTCCAGCAGAGATTTCCTTCTCAATATCTTTTGCCATTTGCTTCAATACTTCTGCAACAATCACGTTCAATGCAGTCATTGGTTCAGCAGAGTTGGCATTTGAACCTACAGCTCTAAACTCAAACTTGTTGCCTGTGAAAGCAAAAGGTGAAGTTCTGTTTCTATCTGTATTGT
This sequence comes from Belliella filtrata, assembly GCF_022549775.1. Classification (GTDB taxonomy): domain Bacteria; phylum Bacteroidota; class Bacteroidia; order Cytophagales; family Cyclobacteriaceae; genus Belliella; species Belliella filtrata. The sequence goes on from NZ_JAKZGP010000015.1 coordinate 986, forward strand.
CAAGAATGATTTCTGGGATTTTAGAAATACCCAGCTTCATATACATGTTATCACCCTTTTCGATCTTAATATTTCCGTTTTTCTCTAATTCGTCTAAAATTCCAGAAAGGGTAGATCCTAGGAATACAGAAATGATAGCTGGAGGTGCTTCGTTTGCTCCTAACCTGTGGTCGTTACCTGCAGATGCAATACTAGCTCTCAACAAATCAGCATAATCATATACCGCCTTGATAGTCCCTACAAGGAAGGTCAAAAACTGAAGGTTCTCTCTAGCTGAATTACTTGGTTGAAAAAGGTTAACACCAGTATCAGTAATCAATGACCAGTTGTTATGTTTACCAGAACCATTGACACCAGCAAATGGCTTCTCATGGAACAATACTTTCAAGTTGTGCTTTTCAGCTACCTTATCCATAAGGTCCATCAAAAGCTGATTATGATCCACAGCTTTGTTGATTTCTTCAAACAAAGGAGCTACTTCAAACTGTCCAGGAGCTACTTCATTGTGTCTCGTAGAAACAGGAATGCCTAATTTCAAAGCCTCAATCTCGAAGTCCAACATGAAGTCCTTAACCCTTGTAGGGATAGAACCAAAATAATGGTCTTCTAGCTGTTGACCTCTAGCTGGATTGTGTCCATATACAGATCTACCTGCCATTACCAAGTCAGGTCTTGTTGCAAATAGTGCCTTGTCAATCACAAAGTACTCCTGCTCCACACCCAAAGACGGTGTTACTTTTCTGACATTTCTATCAAATAGTTGACATATCGCTACGGAAGCATCATTGATAGCTTCGATAGATTTCAAAAGTGGGGTTTTGTAATCCAGAGCCTCACCAGTATACGCCACAAAAATAGTAGGAATACATAGTGTATTAGAGAAAATAAATATCGGTGAAGAAGGATCCCATGCGGTATATCCTCTTGCTTCAAACGTAGACCTGATACCTCCGTTAGGAAACGATGAAGCATCTGGCTCTTGCTGAACCAAAGCAGATCCCTTGAATTTTTCTATTCCTGCATGTGCATCAAAAAATGCATCGTGCTTTTCAGCTGTGGAACCAGTCAGTGGTTGGAACCAGTGTGTATAATGTGTAACACCTTTGGACAATGCCCAAGTTTTCACAGCAGATGCTATCTCTTCAGCTGTAGAAGGATCTATCTTCGCTCCTTTTTCAATCGCTTCTTCTACTTTTTTGTAAACAGTAGGAGCTAATGACTCCTTCATTTGTTTTTTACCAAAAACATTTACTCCAAAATAATCAGAAATTTTTAGTGACGGTGCAGTTGCACTTACACTTGGTCTGTTTTGCGCTAGCAAAAGCGCCTTTTGTCTTAAAGTTGCCATTTCTACAATAAGTGGTTTGATTTAATACCCACAAAAATAGAAAATATTTGCAATTTAAAAGTAATTGGCTCGAAATAAGACCGATTTTCTATAAAAAATACATTATTTCTAAAAAAATAAGCTCAAAGACCATAGAATCACTCATATTTTTTGACTTTAAGGTCTAAAATTGAAAAAATTGAAAACTTGATCTAATTAATTACCTTTGCATTCTTAATCAGGAGGAAGTAAAGTGAAAAAAGTAGCATTCTATACATTAGGCTGTAAGTTGAATTATTCAGAGACATCTACAATCAGTAGGATGTTTGAAGACAAAGGCTATCTAAAGGTTGCATTCGAAGAGAATCCAGACATTTTCATCATCAACACCTGTTCTGTCACTGAAAATGCTGACAAGAAGTGTAAAAAAATTGTACAAGAAGCTAAAAAGATATCTCCTAACTCCTATGTAACCATCATAGGCTGCTACGCACAGCTCAAGCCTCAAGAAATCGCTGAAATAAAAGGAGTAGACGCTGTACTGGGAGCTGCTGAAAAATTCAGACTGATTGAGTTATTGGACGGCTTTGCAAAAGAGCAAGAAACAAAAGTACTTGCATCAGAAATTCAAGAAGCTGTAACTTTCAACAATGCCTACTCAATAAATGATCGAACCAGAACTTTTCTCAAAGTTCAAGACGGATGTAATTATGGTTGTGCTTTCTGCACAATTCCTTTGGCTAGAGGAAAAAGTAGAAGTGACAGTACGGAGAACATACTTGCCGCTGCCAGAGAAATTGCAGCTACAGACGTCAAGGAAGTGGTCTTAACAGGTGTAAACATAGGTGACTTTGGAATTCAAGAAGGTAAAAGGAAAGAAAAGTTCATAGATCTTGTCAAAGCCATAGATGAAATCGAAGGTATTGAAAGACTAAGAATTTCATCTATTGAACCTAACCTACTTACCAATGAAATCATTGAATTCGCATCAACTTCAAAAAGATTCGTGCCTCACTTCCACATCCCACTACAATCTGGGTCAAATGAGATCTTGAGAAAAATGGGCAGAAGATACTTGCGAGAACTATATGAAGATCGTGTGAGTAAAATCAAAACACTTATGCCCCATTGTTGTATAGGCGTAGATGTCATAGTAGGTTTCCCCGGTGAGACTGAAGAGCTATTCTTAGAAACCTACAACTTCCTCAACGACCTAGACATTTCCTATCTGCATGTGTTTACCTACTCTGAGAGAGCAAATACAAGAGCAACAGAAATGGATCATGTAGTGCCTATGAAGGTGAGAAACGAGAGATCAAAAATGCTTCGAATTCTTTCTGAAAAGAAAAGAAGGAAATTCTATGAAGAAAATCTAGATAAAACCTTCACCGTGCTGTTCGAAGATGATGTAGAAGACGGGAAAATGCATGGCTTTACTGAAAACTATATCAGGGTTTCTGCAAAATATGATCCTTTGCTAATCAATGAGCTTAAAACTGTCACTCTGAAATCGATCAATGAGAAAGGAACAGTAGAAGTAACCGAACCAGAAGTCGTCTACGAAAAGCACTAACAGCCTAAAGGTAATTTATAACAATTGCTCAACTAGCCATTCATTTGAATCACTTCTCCATCTCGTAAAACAAGCTCTTTATCAACAACAGAAGGAATATCATGATCATAATGGCTAACATATAATAAGGAAATCATCGGTCTATTTGCGATAAGATTCACTATTTGCCTAAATCGACCAGCTTGATTTTCATCCATACCTTGAGTAGCTTCATCACAGATCAATAGTGCCGGAGATTTGATTAGAGCTCGTGCCAATAAACAAAAACGCTGAACATCTATGGGGGCTTGATGAAAAAGCACATTGGCAAACTTATGAATTTGTAAAAATATCATCCAATCCATGGCTAATTGACTTTGTATATCAGTAGTTTTTTTAAAAAGTCCCATGGTGTCAAAGCAACCAGACAAAATAACTTTATAGCAAGTTTGATTTCTGGGAAAAAATCTTGACAAGTCCGAAGAAACAAAGCCTATAGGTTTCTTAATATCCCAAATCGATTCTCCAGTCCCTCTTTTTTTGTTAAACAAGTAGATATCATTTGCATAAGCTTGGGGATGCTCACCAATTAGTAAACTTATCAAGGTAGATTTACCAGCTCCATTATGTCCTTTGATAGACCACGATTCTCCCTGTTTAATCTCCCAGGTGACATTTTTGAGAATACGTTTTTCACCATAGGATACATTCACTCCATGAAGTTTTACAAATTGCTCATACTTTGGAACATCAAGACTTAAGAGAAGTTTTTCTAGGATTGAATTGTCTATTTCTATTGAATCAACAGCAAGGTTTGTTGATCTATTTTCTAAAAATGCTGATTTCGTCAAAGAGTGCATTACACCTGATCGATACTCTCCCACATGCGTGATTACTTTGGGAATCTCTTGTACTTTTGTAGCAATAATCAATTGGATGCCAGAATCTACTATCTGTTGAAAAACCTGATCAAACATTTCCCTTGTCTCTCTATCCAACCCCGTCAATGGCTCATCCATTAAAAAAAGTTTGGGATTGTGAAGCAAGGCTGAACCTATAGCCAGTCTTCGTGTCTCACCATTCGAAAGTTTGAGCAATGATTCATTTTGAAGTGCTTCAAGGTTGAAAAAATTCATTACCTTTTCGATGTCCCAATACCCATTGTTTTTTGGTTCAATAGTACTTAAATGCTCCTTTACAGTGTAGGCGGTATCTGATTCAGTGGCATTGAATCTTTGTTGAAAATAAAAATTTTGAAGATTATCCTTATTTGTGAAAGTATATTTTTGAGACACATGAGCAATCAAGTCTCTATAACTGCTAACCTCCTTTGCAGCCATTTTTACATTTTGGTATTGAGTTGCAAACGGAAACCTTACATGTCCATGATAAACTACCGTTTTGCCAAGAATTGTATTAAAAAAAGCCTCCTTTTCCAATACACTTGGGAACAAGACAGCCCAATGCTGACCATCTTCCATAGAAAAATCAAAATCTTGGAAAATGGTGTTTCCTAAATGCTTGACCCCAACTTTTTCAAAATACAAAAAACTACTTTTACCCATTATTCATACCTCAAAGACTCGATAGGGTCGAGTTTACTTGCTTTGAATGCTGGGATATACCCTGATCCTAAGCCTACCACAATACAAATCATAAATGAAACCATAATCCAAAGCCAAGGAATCAAGAAACCACCAGGCCCGATAGCATTGGCAACAATATTCCCTATACCAATCCCTAATATTACTCCAAATATCCCACCTATAATACAGATTGTAATTGCTTCAATTAAAAACTGTTGCCTAATTCTCAAAGGTGTCGCACCGAGAGCTTTCCGAATCCCTATTTCTCTAGTACGCTCCGTGACCGATACTAGCATGATATTCATCAAACCTATCGAGGCGCCAACCAAAGTAACAAAACCTATAGTAAACCCTCCTATTCTTAGATATCCTGCCACTTCTTCTAAACTCTCTCCCACTGTTTGACTTTTGGTAATTTCAAAAGAATCCTCTTGACCTACACCATCTTGCCTAACCTTTCTCATCAATCCCGTGGCTTGGCCCATATCATAGTCCACACTCATAGGACTTGATGCACTTGCGGTAATATTATACCGGAAGGTTCCTCTAGAATCCAGCCTACTACCATTTTCTATAGGAATAAAAATAGCCCTATCGGCACTTGATCCCCCTCCCATGTTTCCTTGTTTTTCTAATATTCCTATGATTGTATATCTATTTCCAAAAAATGAAATCTGCTGATTCAAAGCATTCTCTTCCTTCTCAAACAAAGTCTCAACTAAGTCGAGGCCAACCACGCACACATTGGTGCCGTACTGAATTTCTGTAGCACTAAAATTCCTTCCTTCTTCAATCTTCACACCCTTGATCAAGAAATATAACTCATCTACTCCGGTAACTCTGACATTTGGATTAGTTTTCTTTGAACCCCTCTTGATTTCTGCTGCTCCAGAAAGTGTGGTATAAACAGTCGCATTACCCATTGTAGCGTAAGACTGTTTGAACTCTTTTGCATCTTTGTACTTCACAAGTGGGTAAGATTTTTCGGTCTTCCCACCTTGTACAGACCTTCCACCTGAAAAACCTCGTGATCTAATATCAAAGTTGTTGGCCCCTAGTCCAGAGAAACTATCCTCAATTTGGGCTTTGATCGCATCTATTGCAGTGAGCATACCCACTAAAGAAGTAATACCAATAGCAATGATTGCCCCAGTAAGTATTGTTCTCAGAAGATTGGTCTTGACAGACCTTAAAGCCTCTCTTATATTTTCGATCAAATTCATATTTTGTTCATTTTAGAACAGAAATACTAAAATTTAGTATTCTGAAAGCCTTAATATCTTACATTATCCCAAAAAACCAATAACTTTTTTTTATAAAAATAAATTACTTATCAGTGCATTCTATCTCCTCTTACTTCAATATTCCTTAAGACTTCTGCTTCGTACTCTAGCCATTCATTCCAACGCACATTGACCTTGTCTTTATCATAAATATCTCTAGCCAGTTCAATAAAATTTACATAATGTCCAGCTTCAGATATCATCAATTCATAATAAAATTTCTTCAACTCCCCATCTTCTATATCCCTAGACAATAGCTTAAAGCGCTCACAGCTTCTAGCTTCTATCAGGGCATTCATTAGCAAGTACTCAGACAACTGCTGTGGTCGCGTACCACCCTTCTTAACAAACTCAGCAAGCTTGATGACATATTCATCTTTTCTAGGCTTTCCTAAAGAAAAGCCTCTTTTATCAATCTGCTCCATCACACGTTCAAAATGCCCCCATTCTTCTGCGACTACAGGTATGAGTACATCCCTCAATTCTTTGAAATCATAAAAATTCACAATCAAAGAAATGCATGAAGTTGCTGCCTTTTGCTCACAGTAAGCATGATCTATGAGAATATCTTCCAAATTCATCTTGGCAATATCCACCCACCTCGGGTCTGTAGGTAGCTGTAAATGAAGCATTTTTTGTCTTGTACTTTCTTCCCAACTCATATGCATTAATCAAATAGTGGCCATGAAATCCCGATATCCAGCATCCCTCTCAAGCCAGTGTAATCTGGTGTCACAAAATATCCTGGCACAGACAATAAGTTATCGTTGATGTGATTATAGCGAACCAATACGCGTGTCCTATTTATCCTGATATTTAAGAAAAAATCTAAAATAGGATAACCAGCTACAAGGAACCTACTATCCGAACCTTGTAAATAAAACTGCTGCATGGCTGGATTATATGCATCCGCCCTATATTCACTTCTATACCTTCCCTCTACCCCGATCTGAACAAAAAGATTCTCGTCAAACATAGGACTATCATAATAAATCCTACTGTTTGCAAAAACCTCTGGTATCCTGAAAATATCAGATGAACCACCTGTGATAAGGGTATAATATGCCTCCGTCTCCCAAAATAATTTTCCAGCAACATTGAAACTAGTCTTGACGCCAGGAATAAGCATAAAAGCATCGCCTGAAGCTTGAGCAGCTTGTTGATTTTCATCGAAATAAACAAAATTACTCAACCTGTTTATCGTCACATTTGGACGAATACTCCACCTTTTAAAATCAGCTTTGATCACTCCCTGAACTTGATCCAAACCTATATTGGAAAATCTATTGCTCCAGCGGTGATGATTGCCTCTATAAAGCATCTGCATTGCAGTAGGTTTGTACAAAGCCTTGGTGTAAGTAGCCTCTAAGAATGGAGAAATGAATTTACCATTTATTCTGAACGCACCAGGTAGAAGATACTCACCTTCTGCTTCAAACCTCCATTTTTCGCTAATTTCTCCACGAAGTGCTCCACCAATAGAAAATTCATCAAATCCGTAAGGGTCAACTTGGAAATTGCCCTTCATTCTTCCTGTTCTAAACTTTGCAAAGGCATTATAATACACAGGGCCCAAATCCCCTTTGAATCCTATTTCATTCCTCCATTCTGAAAAATCATTGACATTGATTGTACTATCAGGTCTATTGAACCTCTCTGGGTTATACCTGTCAAAAAATGGCGCTGACTCAGGGCCCAAGGCCGTTCTAAAAGAAAGTTCTTGCCTCCTTCTATCAAAAACATGATAGGCTTGCCATCCTTTGAGTATCTCATACTCTTGGTAGACATGGATATCCTGTCGCAAGTCTACTGCAGTAGCATCTCTCAACCAAACTTTGGCATCTTCATAGGTGAAATACAATGAGGTACTATCTACTTCAGGTGGAATAATCCCACCCTGCTCTGCGACTTGATGTCTGGTTCTGGAGAAATTTGCCAATAAGATATATTTATCATTATCAGACTTGTAACTTGTATGAAAAACATAGGCATTTTTCACCGCTTGGTTATCATCCCTCCTATTTGGGTTCAATGTCTTTCTGGCTCGAATAGTATTTAGCGTAAACCCAACATTCCATTTGGGTGTCACGTTTCGAGCAAATTCCAAATCCATCATATTGCGATTTCCACCACCAAAGAAAAGCTCCATATTGGTAAAAGGTGATTTGGTATCATAATACTTGACACTATCAGTAGACTGATGATAAAGATCATAGGCATGGAATCCCGAAGTAGTTCCGATCATCACTGGGGCTTGATAATAAATATGTTGTGCAGCGGAGCCTATATTTCCCAGGTCTTGATATTTCCATCCAGATTTTGCAACTGGTTCATAATAATGGAAATTATTCAAAAGTGTATCTACCTCATATTTCTTTATCCTATTTCTCTTGATGTCTTTTTCCAGAAAATACAAAGTAGTCTTTGGACCAAATACCATTTTTGTAGAATCATCTATGAGTTTTTTTCTTCCATCCTGCTGCTGCTCTTCTTCATCTTCCCCTTCTCTGCTAGTCTCTTGGCGGGTATTTCCTACCGGTGGAGTTCTAGTTGGAATCTGCGCGAAGACTTCTAGACTAAGCGTCAGCATGATTAAAAATAAAATAAAACCTAAAATTCCTGATCTCACTTTTGGTAACCTTTTTCCTTAATAATTGTGATAATTGCTTGTTTTACAAAAGCGCTATCTTCTTCTTTTATATCTATTGCAATGGGCCAGGCAAAAATCGGAATTTCTGCCAAATAATCCCGAAATATAGGTGCTTTAAGTTTCACTGCATCCTTTTCTGTCGTTAAAATTACTGAATTGGGCAATTCTCGGCACTTTTGAGCTATTTTTTCTACATCCGATATTTTGTAATGGTGATGATCCGAATATGAGAAATGATGATTCACTTCGAAATGTTGCCTTGCTTGTTCGACAAATAACGCATCATTGGCAATTCCTGATACAGCCACTACAGAAGATAATTTATCCAACGGTTCAGCTCCCCTGCTTGAAGGCTTTCCGTATTTTATTCCAACAAACAAAATTTTTGCCTTTTCATTGTAAATTCTGATTTGCTTCACGTACTCATTTTTCGAAGCCAAATCTATTGACTTTGGACATTTGGTCACTACAATCAAATCAGCCCTGGTAGCACCAATTCTTGACTCTCTTAAGGTTCCGAGTGGCAAGATTTGATCTTGAAAAAAAGGCTTGTGAAAAGTAGTCAATAGAATCTGATAATCCCCTGCTACATACCTATGTTGAAATGCATCATCTAGCAAAATTAGATCCGTCTCAGGGCAAGCCAAAAGAATTTGAGGAATTGCAAGCACCCTTTCTTCTCCTACTGCAACATTTACTTTATTTCCATATTTTTCATATATCTGAAATGGTTCATCTCCAATCTTTGAAGCGTCGGAAGATTTATCCGCAAGGAAGTATCCCCTACTTTTTCTCCCATATCCTCTACTCAAGGTTGTTAGTTGGAATTGCTCAGAAAGCAAATCAATCAAAAACTCGACAAATGGTGTCTTACCAGTACCCCCCATACTCAAATTGCCTACGACAATGGTAGGAACGGCAAATTTTACTGACTTTTTGAATCCAATATCAAACAAATGATTTCTAAGTCTTGTAGCTAAACCATAGCCTAATGAAAAAGGAAGTAACAAGGGGTCAAACCAACGCATTGAGGAAATTTGATTACTTTTGAAAGACAAATTAAATTAAAATATATGGTTTACCAGATTCAAGACGTAGTTTCTTTTTTGAATACTATCGCTCCTCCAGCTTATCAGGAGTCTTATGATAACTCCAGACTGATCACTGGGTACCCTGATATGCAGGTGAGTGGCATTCTTTGTACTTTGGATGCCACAGAGGAAGTAGTGGATGAAGCCATTTCCAAAGGTTGCAATTTGATAGTGGCTCACCATCCCATCGTATTCAAAGGACTAAAAAGTTTCAATGGCAACAACTATGTAGAGAGAACTATTATCAAAGCGATAAAGCATGATATAGCCATATTTGCAATTCACACTAACTTGGATCATGTTGCTCATGGAGTAAATAAAAAAATATGTGATAAGATTGGGTTAAGCGACACAAAAATACTTGCCCCTAAAAAAGGAGTGCTTTCAAAATTGAGCACTTTTGTTCCTATAGAGGATGTCGAAAAAGTAGCAAATGCAATGTTTGCCGCAGGTGCAGGGACAATTGGAGAATACAGAGACTGTAGTTTTCAAAGTGAAGGAAAGGGCACCTTCACTCCAACTGAAAATGCTAACCCAACCAAAGGCGATATAGAAAAGCCACATCAAGAACCAGAGGTAAAAATAGAAGTAATACTTCCTAGTCACTTGGAGTCAAAGGTGATTCTAGCATTGAAGACATCACACCCGTATGAAGAAGTGGCATACTACCTTCATAGGTTAGAGAACACACACCAAGAAGTAGGTGCAGGAATGGTTGGAAAGCTCCCATCACCTATGGATGAGAAATCCTTTTTAGCATTGTTAAAAAAGAATATGGGGCTTCAAGTTTTGAAACATACTGTACTACTCAACAGGCAAATTGAGAAAGTAGCTGTATGCGGTGGTGCTGGAATATTTTTACTTGAAAATGCAAAAAGAGAAAAGGCTGATGTCTTTATCACTTCCGACATTAAATACCATGAATTCTTTGACGCTGAAAATCAAATAGTTATTTGTGATATCGGACATTATGAGAGCGAAATATTCACAAAAGATCTATTATTAGAGATATTGTCACAAAAATTTACTAATATTGCACTCTATTTTACCAAAGTAGTTACTAATCCCATAACTTACCTATAGTACATGGAAAGTACCGTTGCACAGAAACTTGAAGCACTACATAACCTTCAAAAGATAGATTCCCGCCTTGATGCCATTGTTAAAGTTAGAGGAGCCCTCCCTGAAGAAGTTCAAGATTTAGAAGATGAGATCGCTGGTTATGAAACCAGAATCGAAAAATTCAATGCTGATATACAGTCTTTAGATGAAGATATCAAAAAGCATAAAGAAAACATCAAAGAATCTGAAAAGCTGATCAAAAAATATCAAGATCAGCAAATGAACGTCAGAAATAACAGAGAGTACGACGCCATAACGAAAGAACTTGAGCTTCAAGACCTTGAAATCCAAGTCTCCAAAAAGAAAATCGGAGAGGCTGAAGCTAGAATCGAGACAAAGAAAACCGACTTAGAGGCATTGAAAGATGTAGTAAAAGACAGGAACAAAGATCTTGACAATAAAAAAGGAGAACTTGATAATATCGTTGCAGAAAGCGAAGCCGAAGAAGGAAAGCTTTCAAATGATAGAGAAAAAGCCCTTAAAAAAATTGATGATAGATTAGCTAAGTCTTACACCAAAATCAGGGCAAATGCCAAAAATGGTTTGGCTGTAGTTCTTGTAAAAAGAGGAGCTTGTGGTGGTTGCTTCAATGTAGTCCCTCCGCAAAGACAAGCCGACATCAGAGAGCAAAAGAAACTAATCGTCTGCGAACACTGTGGGAGAATTCTCGCAGGAGTTGAAGATGAAATAGAGGAAGAAGCTCCAAAGAAAAAAAGAGGTTCTAAAGCCTAGTATAATTAAAGACCTGCAATGCAGGTCTTTTTTTTATCTTTTCATGGAATATTTTTAAACCTTCCTGTTGACATGTAAGTTTAATTTACATACATTTCAAAGATGAAGCGGTTTCTATTGATCATATTGTTTTATTGTACCATTCATTCGGTGTTTGCAAATAATCCGAATGAAAGAACCTTTTTGGTGATTTTTGATAATACAGAATTGAAAAAAAATAAAACCAGCCCAGAGTATATCGAACTTAGTTTGATGAATGTATTTAATACAAAATCATTTTCTGGTAATTCAGATGCAGCAATCTTGATCAAAACCAATCAAGCCCAGATAGATAAATGCGTACTTGGTGACTTCATTATCCGATTCAATCAAAACCACATAAGCACCCTAGATGAAATTGCCTTTCAAATCATTGATTTAGATGAGTGCAAAGAGATTTATCATGCTTTGCTTGCAGATTTTGAAGAAAAAAGCTTGAAAAACAAAAAGAGTAACAAACTTTTCAAATCAACGCTTTAAGCTTAAGGTGCTCTCCAGAGTTATTTTTAACAATAACAGCCGTCCCGTTCTGATCAATATCCAATTCGTACAATCCAAGGTTACGATGCTCAAATTGATCCATATCCTTGAGGCCTACTTGCATTATTATACTGAGCAACATTCTCATCGCTCTACCATGCATACATATTAATATCACTTTTTGGTCTTGCTTCAAGATTTTTTCAATCCCAATCTTCAACCTTTTTGCAACTTGATTAGGACTCTCCCCACCTTTGATTGCATAATCTAAGTCACCTGAAGCCCACTTTTCTAACATAGACTGATAATAGGCATTTTCGTCTGGCGTCATAGGCTGGCCTTCGTAGTCTCCCCAACTTATCTCGTTTAATTCGGGAACGGATTCACTTGGGATTCCTAAGGCTATAAACTTCTCGATTGATTGTCTGGTGCGTTGGAGACCTGTGTAAAAAACTTTCTCAAAAGGGACATGCTTATATGCTTCAAAAAAAGCTGAAGCTTGTAACTTCCCATGTTCATTTAGAGGTGCATCAATTCCACTTCCCTGAACCACTCCTTTCAAATTGTAATCTGTTTGACCATGGCGAACCAGGTATATTTTTTTAGTAAGCAAGATTAATTAATTTTGTTCCAGACTTCAAAGAAAATGTTTTTATTCATAAAACCATGATATTTCCACCAAACCTTAATGTCAATACCCTCAACGACTGGGGCAAAAACACAATGACAGATTTTTTAGGAATAGAATTTACTGCCATTGGTGAAGATTATCTTGAGGCTACAATGCCTGTAGATCATAGAACCAAACAGCCCTTGGGACTGTTACATGGAGGAGCTAATGTTGTATTGGCAGAGACCTTGGGAAGTGTGGCTGCAAGCCTTGTTGTTGATCGAAATTCACAGTATTGTGTGGGACTTGAAATCAATGCAAATCACGTCAAGTCAGTCAAAGAAGGTCTGGTACGCGGTATAACAAAACCTGTTCACTTAGGAAAGAAAACTCAAATCTGGGAAATAAAAATATATACAGCATCTGGTGATTTGAGCTGTATCAGTAGAATTACCATGGCTGTCATTGATAAAAAGTAATATGCAGATTCAAACTGGTTACAATACAATCAATCTTGAGGATTTTCTTACAAAACTTTTTGCAAAACTCATCTTACAAAAAGATCAATTTGCAGTTTGGAGAAAACCGAACACAAACACGCTAAATATCTTAATAGATCAATCAGGCATTACAAAAAGAGTTTCACCTCAACTGGAGTCTCTTACACCTGGGTTTATAATACACCCCTTTTTGGATCAAAAAGATAGAAAAGCTTATTACTTAGAAAAATCAGTTTTCATCAAAATAAATCTTGAAAACAATCAGCTAGAAACTTTTCTTGAAGAAAAAACCTCCATGTTAGACCTATCAAAAGCCAAAGAGGTGTTGAGGGATTTTTTCAAAGAAAAAGAATTTGATTCAAAATCGAAAAGCATATATCCCGAGACCTCAAAGGAAGATTTTATCGCTTTGGTAGAAAAAGGAATAGAGGAGATTAAAGAAGGTAAGCTAAATAAGATAGTACCTGCAAAGGTGAAAAAATTAAGCTATAGCGATTCCTTCGATATAGTCACTGCAATCCAAAGTATGCTAAGTGCATACCCAAATGCTTTTATCAATTTCTTCCACCTTCCTGAAATTGGCACTTGGATAGGTGCAACACCCGAAGTTCTTATTCAAACTTCTGGAGATATGTTCCATACCATGTCTCTTGCAGGTACCCAGCAAGCATTTGGTGACAACCCGCTGAAGTCAGTAGCTTGGACGCAAAAAGAAATAGAAGAGCAAGCATTAGTTTCTAGGTATATTGTGGATTGCTTCAAGAGAATAAGGCTTAGAGAATATCAAGAAATTGGCCCAAAAACGGTTATTGCGGGAAACCTGCTACACCTCAAGTCTGACTTCAAAGTAGATATGAAGGCCACGAATTTCCCACAACTTGGAACTGTCATGTTGGAACTTTTGCACCCTACATCGGCAGTTTGTGGTATGCCAAGACAAGAAGCTTTTGATTTTATAAGTAAAAATGAGTCTTTTGATAGGTCCATTTTTGCTGGTTTCATCGGACCTGTGAATATCGAAGGTGAAACATCTATTTATGTCAACCTGCGCACTGCACAACTTTTCCCTGGGACTGCCCTTCTTTATGCTGGAGCTGGTGTGACCGAAGACTCCGACCCAGAAAAAGAGTGGGAAGAGACTGAGTTGAAATGTGAAATTATTGCAAGCCACTTAAACTTGAAAAACTAAAGTGATCCTACAACCTATCCTTGACTTAGTAACTATTTGTGCTAATAAAGGCATCAAGCAAGCCATACTATCTCCTGGATCTAGGTGTGCTCCTATCACGCTTGCTTTTGCAAGACACCCGGACATCCAATGCAGAACCATTTCAGATGAAAGATCCGCTGCATTTATTGCTTTGGGTATGGCACAGCAATTAGACAATCCGGTAGTATTGGTATGCACCTCGGGATCGGCGGCTTACAACTACGCACCAGCTATTGCTGAAGCTTATTTTCAACAAATCCCCCTACTTATAATCACTGCTGATAGACCCGCAGAATGGATAGATCAATGGGACGGACAGACTATAAGGCAATCAGATATTTACGGCAAACATATCAAAACTTCCTTTAATTTTCCGGATGAATTTAGTCATAAGGATAAAGTTTGGCATGCTCACCGCATTGTCAATGAAGCTATCAATAAAGCAAATGAGTATCCAGCTGGACCCGTTCATATCAATATTCCTTTGAGAGAGCCTTTTTATCCTGAGTCAAATGAATCTTTTGAGTATAATGATGTAAGGATCATTGATACGATTTTGGCAAGCCCTACATTGAACGATGTTTCAAAAATTCAATTAAAGGACAAACTTTCTCAACACCAAAAAATCCTGATCATCCCTGGGCAACAAAAACCAAATGATGATATTCAAGATATACTTGACCTACTGGCGGAAAATCAACAAGTCGTCATCGTTTCAGATGTTATTTCTAACCTACAATCAGAAAAAACGATAACTTTTCACGACCACTTTATAAATTCCCCTGAAATTCAAGAATCCTTGAAACCAGATTTGGTTATATCATTTGGTAAGTCAATAATATCCAAGGGCTTGAAAAACTTCCTGAGGGCATCAAGTGCTGAGCATTGGCACATACAGCCCTCCGGGTACACACCTGATACTTTTCAGTCCATGTCAAAGATTATAGCGAGTGAACCAGGTGATTTTTTCAACCTATTGATAGGTCATCTTCCTGAGAACAACACCTATGCAAAAGCATGGAAACATCATGATGATAACATCAAGGTAAAACTAGAAAAGACATTGAATGAAGCAGCTTTTGGAGAGTTCAAAGCTATCCATAAGGTACTTAAACATATTCCTTCTCAAGCCAAACTACACATCGCTAACAGCATGGCCATAAGGTATGTTAATATGCTTGGCTCACGAACCAATGAGGTGATTAGCAATAGAGGAACGAGTGGCATAGATGGTAGTAATAGCACTGCTATAGGCTGTACATTTACTACCAAAGATCCCGTAATATTGATCACAGGTGATTTGGCTTTTTTCTATGATCGAAACGCATTTTGGCACAATTACACCTTTTCCAATTTAAGAGTAATTCTTCTCAACAACCATGCTGGTGGGATTTTCAGACTGATTGAAGGCCCCTCAAAGCAAGCTGAATTAGAAGAGTTTTTTGAAACAAAACAACAACTAAATGCCAGTAATCTTGCCAAAGAATTTGATTTTGAATATGAATTGATTTTAAATGAAAATGATTTAAATCAGTCTTTGGGCCATTTCTTTGAAGAAAACACAAGACCTAAAATTCTAGAAATCAAATCTGAAAGCCATAACAACGCTGAAATTCTTAAGTGGGTCAAAAAAGAAATCCAGAAAATTTAAATTGATCCTTACAATCCCCATACCTTTCAGTTTTTTTGACTACCAATCAGTTCAAGAACTCATTGAGTGAAACCTGAATGGTCTGTTTTTACTATTAATCAATTGATTATCGCAGTATTTTGCGGATTAAATTGATAAAAAAAGCATTCTTTTGTGAATGATCTAAACGAGAACATCTGTTCCAAAGGCTTGCCTTGGAACGGATGCTTTTTGAAATTCCTGATAGAGTAATACTATCAATACCAACTCAAAAATAGTCAGTAATAACAAACCCGGGACAGCAAAAACTACAGTCATAAAGCATATTCCAGTAACTAGCCCTACTGTACCTGCCACAATGTGAGTACTCCCATTTTGCTTGTACTGGTTCAAAAAGCTTGCTCCAAACAAGATATAGATAATCCCTGATATCAATGACCTTAAGATCAAGCTAAAGATTGAATCAATTTGAAGAAAGAATACAATAATATCTTCTATTAGAAAAAGGCATGTTGCTAATACCAATATCACCGTCATCACTTTCATCAATAAATTTCCAAATACTTCTGCAAGCTTAAAAAAGGAAATGTTAAAAAAGAGAAACAGTATGAGTATCCCCATTTTTAAAGTCAAGTACCAGAAAAACGAAATTTGGTCGTATGATTTATTTTCTATCAGCAATTGTATGTCTGTTAGCGATTCAATCATCGAAAGAATCAAATAAAAAATCCCTGAGATGATTGAAAGTCGTAACCAAGAGCTAAAAGAACCTTTTTTGGTATTTTTCAATACTTCAGTGCTTTCTTCTACAGCTTGTACTTCATCAGGTTTCACCTCTAAAACTTCCAAGATTGATTTGATCGTATAGGATCTTGGAGTTACTTCTCCAGCCTCTATCCGCTGGATTGTTCTCACGTTAAGATTACAACGTTCTACCAATTCTTCTTGAGTTAGTCCTTTGGCCTTTCTCCACTCTTGGATCTTTTGTCCTAACAGGGGCTGTTTCATGTGATGTATGTTTTGTTTGACCATGGCAATTTGGAAGGATTCTTACAAATATAGCCCGAAAATCAACAGGATTTTACCCGACATTTGGACGTAATTTGCCTTATCGAGGCTTCGTCACTGGTTCATTTTCATTCAGCTCCATCAATACTCACCTACAGGGATCAATGCCCCCGTTTTTCCTTTCCGCTCACCACATATAAGGGGCTAATTCCGAAATTCCGCTGCGCTTCACTTCGGTTTAGCCCTTATATGTTACCAGCAGTGATTCTGTCTGTCGCTTTCAATTGGTTTTGTTGTTTCGTTATGAAATAAATTGTCGCCAAGTTAAAAAATATAAGTATCGAATTTAGTGTTATAAATTCGCTCTGCTCAACTTTCCAAAAATGTATTCCTATTTGTCCGCCTGAACTTAAAAACCAAACTGTCAAAGCAACTGAGGTCAATGTCGCAGCAAACCATATAAGCAAATGTGTCTTGAAATATTTTAGTCCGAGCATTAATAATGTCGAGTTAAATAAAGTCAAGCAAAGTATATAAGGCAAATAAATAAAAGTCCCAAAAACTACTACGTTCATATCTCCATTCTCAATGTCGTTGAAACGAAGAAATAATACAAATGTCAACACAGCTAAATGTATGAAGCTAAATTTTATAATTGCTTTAAATTTCATTTATCAAATCGTTGTCAGTTGTGTTAGGTGATTGTCTGTCCACAATAATTTTTTATATAAAAGTCAACGGTTGAATGTCCACAGGCAAAAAAGTTGAAGAAAGCACCGAACTTGCAAATTACGTCTATATCTGCCCGAAGTCGAGTAGTGGACAGTCCACCGAGGACTTTACAAATTGTCGTGATTATGCTGTCGTCTAACATTGCTGGTAACGGGATTCAGCTTGGAGACGGCGGGCTTTCGGAGCCGTATTCTTCAAGCTTACTCCTAATCCCTTAAAGATACTGGTTTTCATAGTTACTCTGAACCGCCCGCTGTATCCAAGCTGATGTTAGAGTGCGTTATTCCTTTCGAATGCTCACAGGAATGTTAACCCAATTCTTTTATTCAATCCTTGCTCGAAAATCCGGATCAAAGTTGACAACTGAATATTTCCTTTACCATTTTCAAGCTTTGAGATATAACTTTTCTTTGTTCCTGCTTTTTCTGCCAATTGTTCTTGAGTCAGATTTGCTTCCTTCCTCGCTTCTTTGAGCATTTCGCTGATGATGAACATCTGAGCATTTTCTTCATACTTATTTCTGCTTTCACTTCCAATTTTTCCGTGTTCCAGTTCAATCAGTTCATCGAATGTTTTGACTTTGCTATAATCCTTCATGATCTTATTTCTTTGTTTGAAAATATTCCTTCATTAACCTTTCTGCTTTCTCCAATTCATTCTTCGGAGTCTTTTGGGTCTTTTTTTGAAAACCGTTGAACAGAACCACAAGCCTTCCTTCATCAAAGCAGCAAAAGATCCTGAAAATATTTGATTGAAACTCAACTCTTATTTCATATAACCCCTCAATTCCTTCAAGATGCTTGAGAAACTTTTCTGGCACCCTTTCCACTTGCTTGATCAGTTCAAATACATATTGGATCTTACTTTTAACCTTATAATTCTGGCTTTGGTAAAATTCAATAAAGTGGTTTTCATAAAAAATGATCTTCCTTACCATACACACAAAGTTATCTCAAAAGATAACATTTTCCAAAAATGCAGCGGTTTCTTTTAATTTTGACTAACGCAAAGAAAATCGCTTAATTTGGGCTCAATTCGAGGCCTAAATCCTCATTAGTCAGACCGAATTTATCGATTTGTTTTTTTATTCTCTTAACTAAGCCCAACTTTCTTTTCTGCTCTAAGTAAAGGTACCCCTCTGGGTTTATGTAGGGTACACCTTTCACTACCATATTCCATATAATCACTGCAAGCTTTCTTGCAGTAGCGCTGATGGCAGATACTCTACCTTTTCTAAAACTTATTCTCTGAAAGAAGTCCCTCAAGGGTGTTGAGTCTTTCAAGTTTCCGATGGCATTGGCTGCATTCCTTAAGGCTATTTTAAGTCTGTTGCTTCCTTTTGGTATTTTGCTAGAAAGAACTTTACCACCACTTACTTTATTGTTTGGGGCAAGCCTAAGCCAAGAAGCAAAGTGCTTGGCTGTTTTAAACTTCTTGATCCCCTCCATGCCTACTTCACTCATCAATGCCAAAACTGTAGAAAAGCTCATCCCTTCAATAGCAAGAAGATCCGTACCCTCAAACATCTGATAGGCTTTTAAATTCATATCGATATCTTTTGGTGTGTTTTTATTGAATCTTTTATGGGGCTTTGATTCTAGATAATGCTCATGTTTATTACTATCTGAGTCGATGATTTCATTCAGCTTTTTCTCTATCTCTTTATCACAATCTTCAATTTTCATTCTAAGGTGATCATAAGTGTCCAGCTCCTGTTTTAAGGCAAAAAGGTAATCCTTCCTTCCATTACTTTGTAAGGCAGCTGCTATCTCTTCCTCACTCTTTCTGCAATTCCCATGTCGGAGTGAAGCCAGCTTCTTTGGATCTGTTTCGCCCTCACAGATTGTTCTGATGATCAGCAGTCCTGTAAGCCCACAAATGTTATTTACAACCACATCCAATCGGAAGTTTAATAGCCTTAGATATTTCTGCATTTTCTTTGATGCTGCAGCAACTGAATGAAGTAAATTTGATCTGTGTCTGCAGTAAGTCCTTAACTCCTCTGTCTGTCCATCAGGCAAAAAAATTCCAGTTAGTAACCCCAATGTATGTAGTTTTTGGATCCACTGACAGTCCATGACATCACTCTTTTTTCCTTTGATATTCTTGGTGAACTTACCATTACAGAGTATCAGATGGAATCCCCGTGAAAGTAATACGGCATAGAGATTTTTCCAATAGGTACCAGTACTTTCCATTGCTATAGTCCTCACATTCCTTTCCTTCAACCAATCTGCCATAGCAAACAAATCCTGATTGAATACCCCAAATTTCCGAACATCATGCTCGGTTTGACCTACTGCTACCCAGTGGGAGCGACTGCCGACGTCACATGCAAAGCATTCATCGACACCAATTAAAAATATCACTAGGAGATAATTCCCGCAGCTTGCGGATTGACGACTTCCATGGAGAAAGATGACGAAAACAAAGCTGTATTGGGGGATTTTAGATTTTAGATTTTAGAGGATAATGTCATTTCCTGATGAGTGAAATTCAGATTCTAGCATGGTGGAGATATTAGGTTTTTTAGATCAAGGCTTTACTGCGTCCCAAAGCATGGTTAAAAGAAGTTCGATCTTTGGTTCATCTACTTGAATGTTCTCATCTCTTGCCCATAGCATCCATCCGTTGACAGTACTAAAAGTAAAAAAAAGATGTCTAGGGGCTAGGTCTTTGAACAGGCTTTCATTTAAACCTTCTTGATACAACTCATCAAATACTGAAAAATTTCTCATTGCTACTTCATGAACTTCTTTAGTAATGATGGGAGAAGCTGCAAAATGGCAAGAAAAAAAACTCCAAAGGATTATCTCTAAAATACAAAATCACATTCTTCCATAAAAAAAAACCTTTCTTGAATAGTTCCTACTGGCTTGTAACCTGATATAATAGCTGAAGACTCTGCATTTTTCTAAGCTATCCAGATTTGATGTACGATTTGATCTTTGCTTTCAAAATTCTTATAAATGGTCCCAATACCAACATTTGCTCTTTTTCCTATCATAGCAAAAGTAACCGCGTGAAGCCCTTGTTCGACTATTAGCTCTAAAGAAGCCTATAGAATTTTTCCCTTTTTATCCATTTTTGGAAGTTCGAATGTGT
Source organism: Belliella filtrata (assembly GCF_022549775.1). Classification (GTDB taxonomy): domain Bacteria; phylum Bacteroidota; class Bacteroidia; order Cytophagales; family Cyclobacteriaceae; genus Belliella; species Belliella filtrata. Next base: position 21,643 of record NZ_JAKZGP010000015.1, read on the forward strand.
AATAAAACAATGATTACCTTTCATTGTTTTGACACCCTATAGTGAGTATTGTATGATTCAGTTTTGAATATTCAAAATCATTCACGTGGTCAATTTAGCTTTAGAGTACAAAAAAAGCCAAAGTTAAACTTTGGCCATTTTTGCACTGTATAAATGCTTAGTTATTTGAAGTACGTTATGCCTATAATAATTCTGACCTCACTACATTGGGTGGAAAAGCAATTACCAGAATATTAGCATCATTTTCACTCCTAAACTATGATAAAATTCTAACGCTACAACTTATTTAATTTCACGTACTACTTCAAACACTTGATCTGGCAGACCTTCAACTTGCACAGTGACTTTCAAATCTTCACTTGCAGTTAAAGTCTTGATATATGCTTTTACCTTTCCTAGATATGTATTCCTGCTTGATGACTGGTATTTTTCGTGACTACTCAGATCTCCACTTTCCATTACTACTACTTCTGCTCCTCCATCTATCTGTATTGAAACTGGAAGAGATTTGTCTTCTACCAAGTTGCCATCATGATCTACAATTTGCAAGTTCAGCTCTATCATTTCACCAGCATGAGCATATGAAAAACTCGAAAGTTGACCAGCTATTTTTGCTGGTTCACCTGGAGTATTCAGGCTGTAGGAGGCTACTTCTTGATCATCTTTATAAGCTATAGCTCTTAATGCTCCATTTTGAAAAGCTACTTCCCAGTTTGGCATTTGATCTACTTTATAGATCATTTTTTGCTTGCCAAGTGATTGATCGTTGAGAAAAAGCTCAACTTCATCTGCATTGGAATATACTACCACCCATTTTGACTCACCTTCTTCCCCACTCCATGTGTTTGAAATCCCCACTCTACGAGTAACTTGCCTTTCATTTTGAGCTATTCCGATATAAACCATAGGTTCGTCTGACCAAAGACTCTGTCTAAAATAAAAATCAGGCTTAGGATTCCCCGCCAAATCTATAATTCCAGCACCACTACTTCTAGAGGGCCATGGTCTAGCCTCACCAATGAAATCAAATGCTGTCCACAAAAATTGGGAAGAGATAAACTCATTCTCTGTCACTGCAAACCAAGCATCCAAGCCATCTCCATTTTCGCTTCCATAAATCACCCGATCAGGATATTTTTCATGATCTTCTTTATACCTATACTCTTGATAATTGTACCCTACAATATCCAAATTGTCTGGATAATCAGTATAATTGGACATGGCTACGCCAGCAAGAGCCGCAGTTACTGGTCTTGTGGTATCCCATTTTTTTACCGCTTTGGCGAGAATAGCTGATATCCTTCCCAGTTCAGAAGCTGGAGGGTTGTTGGGTTGATAACCTTTGCCATATATCTGTGGATTCCTTCCTTCATCTAGGACTGAATGGCTATATGGATCATTAGGGTAATCGATTTCATTTCCTATACTCCACATGATGATAGATGGTCTATTTCTATTTCTTCTTACCATATCTTCCACATCTCTTTCAGCCCATTCTTCAAAAGCATCATGGTGCCGGTCATTCCCTGGAGTTCCAGCATTCCATCCTTCTATCCATTTATTTTTCCCTAGCTCCCATTCATCAAAAGCTTCATCTTGAACCAAAAAACCCATTTCGTCACAAAGCTCATAGATATAATCCTGGTGCGGATAGTGGCTCATTCGTATGGCATTGCTTCCCAAAGCTTTTAATGTTTCCAACCTATTTCTCCATACTTCTTTGGGTACTGCCGCTCCGAGTCCACCTGCATCATGGTGTATGCAGACTCCCTTGAGTAGCATGGTTTCTCCATTGAGTGAAAAACCTTTTTCTGCATCAAAATTAAAACTCCGAACACCTACGTTTTCATTCCACTCATCTAGCTTCTTGGATCCATCCCAAATAGAAACTTGCAAAGCATAAAGATTCGGATCATCTGGAGACCAAAGTTTTGGCGTAGGAATATCGAAAGACAATTCCTCTATACTATTGGAATTTGAAGTCAAATCAAACTCATGATGCTCACTGACAACCTCAATTCCAGAAGGGTCACGTAAAGAAACCTTTAATTGAACCGGAAAGTCAGCATGTTTTTGATGATAAATTGAAACTTCAAGTAAGGCCTTAGCCGACTTATTCCCAACTTCTGGTGTATGAAAATAAACACCCCACTGAGTAAAATGAATTGGAGAAGATTTGATCAAATATACGTTGCGGTAGATTCCAGAACCAGTATAATACCTAGCATCTGCAAATTCACTATGATCTACTTTGACATAAAGCGTGTTTTTTCCATTTTTCAAATGGCTTGTAAGTTCATATTGGAATGGAATAAAGCCAAAAGGTCTTTTTCCTAAATGCTGACCATTGAGCCATACTTCACTGTTTTTGTAAACACCATCAAAGTAGATAGCATAAACTTGATCTGGATCGAAATCATCTAAACTAAATTCCTTCTTGTACCAACCAATACCTCCAGGTAAATACCCTGTTCCACTTGCCCACTCCGAGCTAAACGACCCTTCAATACTCCAATCATGTGGCAAGTCTAAAGTTTTCCAGCCTGCATCTACTTTTTGAATTTGATTCCAACTTGCATCATTGAGTTGGAACTGCCATTGATCATTGAACAGCTCTTTACCCGATTGTTGAGCATACAAGGAAGTAATGCTAAAAAGAAGGTTAATGATTAGAAAAGCACTTTTCTTTATTATTCCAGTCATGTGGTATTTAGTTTTGGGTGGTCAAGGTAAGTATTGATCTGGCTGGGAGTTTGATTGCTTCTCCTCCTACTATACTATAAGGTGCCAAATCATTGTCATGGTCTGTCAAGTATCCTTTCAATTCACTATTTGAATAATCGCCAGATAAAGCAATATCCACATTCACTTCATTTGTGGAAGAATTGATAGCTACGATCACTAGTTCGCCTGTTTGCGGGTTTTTATAAGCTGAACAAAGTAAGTTCTGATCTTGTGCTTGCTGCTGCTCTATAGTCAATCCCACACGGACAAAACCTGGTCTGATAAACTTGCTATAATTTCCCAAAGCCCAAAGCATTTTGCTTGTTTCATAGGTTCCATCAGTCTTTGACTTAGAGATGTAAACCAAGCCATCTTTATAATCATATGGAGAAATCCCAATCCACCAATGCCACGCAGAAGCTTGAGCAATCGTAAGATCATTATGAATCACCCTTGCCATGTACAAGGCTGGAGTTATTCCTAAATCTTTTCCGTTCCCTTGAATTTCGCCATCATTATCACCCAAGATACAGTATTCTGACATCCAGTATTTCAAACCTGGAACACTTGACACAGCCTGAGCTAGCTGATTCCTTTTACTTACAGCCATCTGAAAAGGTGAAGTAGTAAAGTAGCTATGCCCAGAAATATTATTACTCAAGTGCTTGAGGTCAGCAATATAATTATCAGATCCTGGTGTAAAAAAATCAGCTATTTGATTGGATCTTCCTGGTCTATTATGAACTTCATACAGGTATTCAATTTGACCAGATTCAGCAATATCTATTTTAGTAGAAAGATCATATTCTTCTAATTTCTCGTCTAAAGCCCTCACAATTCCTGCAATTTCATGATTCCAAAAAGGCGTGCCTTCTTGCCCCCCATCTATCCAATCCCACTGAGGTTCGTTGATTGGAGAGATGTAATCCACTTTCAGACCCTCTTGCTCAATGCCCTGAATTGCCTTAGCCATATACTCACCAAACGCATCATATTGCTCTTCTGAAAGATTAGACTCATTGGCATTGGAGGCATAGGCCTTTCCATTTCTTGTTAGCCATACTGGTGGGCTATTGAGAAAAACTAGCAAGTGATCTACCGACCTTTCTTTGGCCGCTTGAGCAAGCCATAACTGAGCCGCTTGAGGTTCGGGACTGAATTGCCCTTGAGCATCCAAAACTGAAGAAGCCCTTCTCCACTCATCCCCTATGCCACTTTCAGATCCTTGCGCTGCACTTCCAGCTCCAAGGTTGAACCTCCAAAGCGAAAGTCCAATACCTTTTGGGTTTCCCTGAGTGTCAAGCTCTTGGCTAAACAACAGGTCCGCAATGGCATTTCTCTTAGCATCAGGCCAATCTCCTACAAATTGACCTGACCAAGCGTCAGAAGCTCCGAAGTGATCAATTTGCTGGAAGGTTTCATTAGGATCTAGCGCAATCTTCACCACATCAACCTGGCTATTCTTATCTTCACCTTGAGGACTATTGTCATTACATGAACTGAAAGAAAGCATCATCCATGAAGTAGCAAGAAGTACCTTAGTGCTAATTTTTCTATTTAGTATATTTTTCATGATCGTTGGATTAAAAAAAGAAAGGGGGAAAATCCCCCTCCCGTTGGTTGCTGAAGCCAATTTAATTATATCCTGGATTTTGCTCCAATGCATTGTTTGAAGCTAAGATCTCCTGTCTTGGTATTGGTAACCAATAATGCCTTGGCAAGAACCTTCTACCTTGTAAAGCAATTTTTCTTTGATAAGTGAAAGTACCATCTGATGCCCTTCTGATATCAATCCCATATGCAGGTTCGTTTTCGGTATCTTCTGCAATCATCCATCTTCTGACATCATAGAACCTGTGCTCTTCAAAAGCCAGCTCAATTCTTCTCTCATGCTGAATTCTTTCCCTCATTTGATCTTTGGAAAGTCCTGAAGGTAAAGGTGGCATTTCTACACCATTTCTAGACCTGATGCTATTGATTGCATCATAGACAGATGCATCTGGACCATTGGCTTCGTTTCTGGCTTCAGCATAGTTGAGTAGAATCTCTGCATACCTGAAGTAAAGCCAATTTTGAGTACCCGCAACTTGCCATGGATTCTGGATAGGAAGAGATTCATCGATGAATTTTCTCATGTAATATCCCGTTCTGCTAGTATTCCAGTTGGAAGGACCATCTTGACTATCCCTTCCACCGGGAAGGAATGTTTCTACATTCCTTCCTCGATAGGGAGCTCCATTATGTAAAATGGTCTCATAGAATCTAGGGTCACGGTTTGCGTATGGATTAGCTGCATGAGTTGGGTTATCCCAATCAAATGAAGAACCATCCATCATTTCATAATCGTCTATAAGGTTTTGAAGAGGAGCATTGCCACCCCAAGCATCATAACCATTAGGGCCATTTGCTATTTCAAGTGCAGTATGTCTCTGGTTCAAGTTATAAAATCTTGCAAAAATCACTTCTTGATGGCTTCCTGATGCAGTAAACATTTCACCATATCCTTCCTGATACAAAGAATATTGACCTAGATTCATCACATCTTGTGCAGCTTGTGCTGCTCTTTGCCATTGTTCAGCTGAGCCAGTAGTACCCCCATTGTATAATGGACTTGCAGCGTAAAGGAGTAATCTTGACTTCAAAGCCATTGCTGCACCTCTTGTCGCTCTACCTTCTAGCCATGATCCACTATTTTGCAACGGAAGACCAGCGATAGCCTCATCCAACTCAGCAATTACATAATCTAAGCCTTCTTCTAAACTTGCTCTTGTAAACAAAGCTGGATTGCTAAAATCATCCCCAAGCATAGACACTTCATCCCCTCTCAAAACTACACGTCCATAGTTTCTGATCAAATCATGGTATCTGTATGCCCTAATAAACTTTAGTTCTGCTCTAAGGCGTGCTTTTCCTGATTCTGACATGGTTATGTTAGGGAGATTCACTAGCGCATAGTTACACTCTCTGATACTTCTATAGCTTCTACCCCACAAAGTACCTGCTATACCCGTATTTTCTGGAGAAAGTAATCCTTGCTGCACTACCCAAGTATTGTCATCATTATTGTAAACTGACTCATCTGTAAGAGAAGACCAAAGAGCATATTCAAATCCTCTACCAAAACCAGGCACAGAACCATCTCCTTCTTTGTCTCCTAACCTAACGCCTAAATATCTATTGATCACATAGGCTTCAAACAATGTCGTATCCGAAAGAATAGAGGCATCCGACACCCTATCTGGTGGTACGATATCGAGAAAATCTTCATTACATCCAGCTAAAGCGATACCGATAACAAGGATGATATAGTATTTTAAATTTTTCATTTTGTAAATGGCTTTTCGGGTTTAAAACTGAATATTGACACCTAAATTTAGAATCCTCTGCTGAGGGTAGAATTGACCGCTATTGCTTGAACCTTCTGGGTCAAAGTCCTTCACCTTGGTTAATGTCAATAAGTTGAATCCATTAGCATACACTCTTAGATTTCCTACTTTATATCTTTCCAATAAGTGCTTAGGAATATTGTATCCTACTTCCAAGTTTTTCAATCTCAAGAATGAAACATCTTGAAGCCAAAAATCAGAAGGAAAAAGTCCACCACTTACAGCTGAAGAAGCTCTTTCACTAACTCTTGGGAATGTTCCATCTGGGTTAGTTGGACTCCATCTGTTGTCTGACCATGAGCTGTAGTAGTTACCTACAGTTCCAGACTCAGGAAGCACATATTGTCTTGCGCGCCCTTGACCAGAGAATAGCATCGCAAAGTCAAAATTCTTGTAAGTCGCATTAAGGTTCAAACCAAATGTAATTTGTGGAATATTACCTAAGTTGGTCCTGTACATGTCATCAGCTGTGATTTCACCATCTCCATTGATATCTTCATAGATCAAATCACCTAGCTGTGCTCCTGGCACATGAGGAAATTGATCAAACTGATCTTCAGAAGTGAAAATCCCAATAGCTCTATACAACAAGTAAGTATTCATTGGCCTACCTGTCAGCCTCTGATAGTCTAGTACCCCTGCAGCTTCATCCATGAAAATAATCTCATTTTTAGCAAATGTAAAGTTACCTGATGCACCAAAAGTAAAATCTTTGCCTCTGTGCGCATATCCTAAAGTGGTTTCAATACCGCGGCTTTTAACCCTTCCAATATTCTCTGAAGGAACCAAAGACTCACCCCCAAATGGATTTACGATACCTGAAGACCATGGTATAGAAGCATTTCTAGTCGTTAAGATATTTGTTCTGTCCTCATAGAAATAGATCGCTTCAAAATTGAATTTTCTTGCGATGACTGCATTCAACCCAATATCTGTTTTATTAGCAGTTTCCCAAGTTATGTTTGGGTTCCCAAGTCTTACCAAATCGATCCCCGGTCTTACAACATCACCAAGTACATAGCGGTTATTGAAGGCATAATTGTCAAAAAACTGGAATTGCCCCACATTGTCATTACCTAACTGGCCATGAGAAACCCTGATCTTCAAATCATCCATGAAGCCAAAGCTATCTCTAAACCAGTCTTCTTCTGATATTCTATAACCAGCTGATACAGCTGGGAAAAATCCATAACGATTACCTCTCGGGAAAATCGAAGATCCATCTACCCTAGCTTGGAATTCCAAAAGATATTTTTCGTTGTAGTTGTAGTTAAACTTACTGATAAAAGACCTTCTGGTAAAATTATAGCTTCCTCCCCAGTTGTTGAAATCTGTCGCTGCAGAACCGCCTTGAGAAAGCTCTGGGGTCTCTGCAGTAGGAAAATTGATCCTTGCTGCACCAAAATCCTGCTCTCTATTTTCACTTTGCTCATAACCTACAAAAGCGTCTACGAAGTGATTACCAAACTGCCTATTGAAATTCAATTTGATGTGACTTACAATCATAGAAGTATTGGTATGTCCCTGATCCAAAGAAGGCCTTTGGTTTGGCCCACCGCCAATTACAATAGGATCAAAAGTATCCGCTGTCCTATTGTAGTTGTACAAAGTATAAGGAACTCTGAAAGTTCTATACCTATTTGAGCTTTCATCCACTGAATAAAAACCATCTACGGAAAGCCCTTCTAGCACAGGAAGCTCATATTTTGCTCTCAAAATCCCATTGAATACATATCTTGGGTTATCATTGGTGCCTCCCATATCCGTAGCTAGAATGGCTGGGTTAGCATTTTCGATTCCAGATGAAGGAAGTCCATTTGGATAAAAAGCGTTTACAGTAGGGTATGCACGATAAATGGACCTAAAAATATGTCCTGCTCCTTCTGTTGGGAACATTCTATTTTCCTTTCTACCTGCCAAGCCTAATCCAACTGTCAATCGCTCATTCACTGTTGCATCAATGTTTGACCTGAAACTATATTGGTCAAATTTTGCAGCGCCATTTCTATAGAGACCATCTTGGGACAACTTACCTAAAGAAACGAAGTAGTTCACATTGTCACTTCCTCCCCTAATGCTCAAGTTATGCTGGTTTTGCAAAGCAAAATCCTGCAAAGTCTCTCGTTGCCAATTTGTGTTCGGGTAGTTAAGGGGATCAGAACCATCTCTAAAGCGCTCGATTTCTTCTTGGCTGTAGACTTGATTCATTCCATTCTGATTGTTGTTGTAATATGCAATCTCATTTCTGATAGTAGCATAAGTAGCTGCATCAGCCAATCTTGGTAATCTAGTTGGAGAAGAGAAACCTTGATTGTAGCTGTAAGAGATCACAGGCTTACCTGATTTACCTCTTTTGGTAGTGATGAGAATCACACCATTTGCCGCTCGGCTACCATATACGGCTGCAGAAGCATCCTTAAGCACAGAGACACTCTCAATATCATCAGGGTTCAACCTTTCCAATCCACCTATCTGACCAGGTACACCATCGATTACCACAAGGACATCATTATTGCCTGTAGTAGCAAGACCCCTGATAGAGATGCTAGAACCATCATAACCAGGCTCACCACTTCTGTTGCTAGCAATAAGTCCAGAGAACCTACCTGCAAGTGAATTGGAAACATTGGGCTGAGGGCTTCTTGTAAGTTCCTGACCATCTATCTGAGAGACAGATCCGGTTAGGGTCACTTTCTTTTGCTCACCATAACCTACTACTACAACTTCACTTAGGTCATCCATATCGGACTCCATGTTTATTGTAAATTGGGTTTGAGAACCAACAGAAACTTCTTGAGTCTTGTATCCTATAAAGGAAATCCTTAAAACAGATTGGGGGGTGACACTGGCATTGATCGTAAAGTTGCCATCAATGTCCGTCACTGCACCAGAGGTGGTGCCTTTGATAATTACAGATGCCCCTGGTAGCGATTCACCAGTTTCATCAAATACTTTTCCTCTTATGGTCGTCTGCTGTGCAGTAGCCATTTGGTGAAAAGTGAAAGTTAGTATCAATGCCATAAATGATACCCAGCTAGTATAAGCTTTTTTCATCTTTCTTTTGGGTTAAATTGTTAATAAGATAAATTTGAATTGTAAGAACGAACACAGAAATTTCTCCCTGAGATTGATTACAATATTCCTCATTGTACATTTGTAAGTGGGGTGATAAACCGACAAAAAAAGGGGTATAAATCGTCCAAAACCTTTCAAAACTATCAAAATCCCACATTAAAGAGGAATCTTAATAAAATATCATGATGTATAAGCCTTTCATCTTTTTCTTTATATCGCTAATAGGCAGTGTACACATGGCCTTTGCACAGGATGAAAGCACTACAAGATCCAAACCTCAAAACCCCCTAAACTTCTATCTTTTAGATATGGAGCTTGGGCTTGCTCATAATGTCATCAACAGTATCACACAAGATGAATTGGGCTATATTTGGATAGGTACCAATGAAGGTATGAGCAGATACAATGGAAGCAAATTCCAGAATTTCAAACAGAACCTAGATAATCCTGAATCTTCTCTTGCCAATAATTTTGTCCAACAAATTAAAGCTATCGGAAACAACAAACTTATGATGGCTACTGATGGTGGACTTATCACCTATGATATTCTAAAAGAAAAATTTGATGTTTTACAACAAAAAGATGGACTTATAAGCAATAGCATCAGTGCATTTCAACATACGCCTGAAGGCAAGCTTGTCTTGGGTGGATACAGGTATGGGGTACAAGTGATTAATAAAAATGGAAAAATAGAGCATACTATTATCCACAATCCCAATAGTAAATCGGGGCTATCATCCAATCAAATCTCGTCTGTAGCCCTTCAGGGAGATTCCATCGCATGGATTGGCACTTATGATCAAGGGCTCAACAAACTGAACCTTATTAACAAAGCGAATCATAGGATCAACCTAGGTATTTTAGGTAAAAGAGTTTCTCAAATAAATTCCCTTTATTCAGATACTGAAGGAAATATATGGATTGGAACCAATGAAGGCCTTAGGGTAATCACGCTCAAAGGTGACACTTTAGCATTGAAGGCAGGTAAGAACCAAAGGGAAGGACTTTCAGATACAGATGTTTTGTGTTTTGAAGAAGACGGTGAAGGTAATATTTGGATAGGCACTAGAAATGGGGGGTTAAATATTTTAGAAAAAGCAAGTTTTCTTAGAAAAAGCACACCGAATTTAACTTGGTATCTTCCCAAATCAGACGGAGCTAGTGTATATAACCGAACTGTATCTGCCTTGAAAAGAGATCATGACGGAAACATATGGATAGGTACAAGTACTGGGCTTAACTTTGTCAATCCTAAAGGGGAAGCAATTACTTTGATGCAAAAAAACCCTATCGCTCACCACTCTATTTCTCATGATAGGATAGGTTCTATTGCCACGAGTATGTTTTCCAATAGAATTTGGATTGGTACGGATGGAGGTGGACTAGACAAATACAACCCAGAGGACAGAAGTATCATTAACTTTCAGAGCAATCCTTCTAACACAAATAGTCTGACAAGTGACTATATCATTGCGCTAAAAGAAGACTCCAAAGAAAGGCTGTGGATAGGCACTTACCAAGGAGGCTTGAACAAGCTGGATGTCAAAACTGGTAAAATTAAACGGTACCTTCAAGGCCATGTTCGAGATGGTGCAGATGTTAGGGTGATTGCTGAAGATGTATTAAGCAATATATGGGTAGGAACCAACCAAGGAGGCCTATACAAATATGATGAACAGGATGATGTATTTGAATATGTTAAAGAACTTGGCAAACTAGACATAAGAGGAATAGCATTCGATGAAAAGGGAGATCTATGGCTAGCAACCTTTGGTTCAGGAATCATACGCTACGACCCAAATAGTGGATCATCTAAATCTTATCTGACCAAAGAGCTGGCAGCGATCAATGTATACTTTGGAATAACAATTCTTCCCGATCAAGATGTGCTCATAGGAAGTCGGTATGGTGGATTGATCAGGCTAGATCCTAAAAATGAAACTTTCAAAGCATTTACTGAAGCTGATGGATTAAGCAACAATACCATCGTCAGCATGCAGACTGATGATCAAGGTCTTGTTTGGCTTGGAACAAATAATGGTATCAGCTATTACAATCCAACTACAAATCAAATTGGGCATTTGAACGCTTTTGACAATATCCAAAAAAGTGAGTTCAACATTGGGGCTGTTGCACTGAGTAGAGATGGGAATTTACTGTTTGGAGGAAACAAAGGAGTGAACATCATCCATCCGCAAAAAATCACTCAGGAATTTAATGAGCGATTGATTTTTGAGAACCTTAAACTCTTCAATAATAAAATTTATGCGGGAGATACATTTCTAGATTCTGCAATTTCATACAAGCAAAAACTTAAATTTGACTACCTTCAAACACTCATTTCCATAGACTTTTCTCTTTTGAAATTTCCCTTTGCGCAGCAAGTCAATTACGCATACAAGCTTGAAAAATACCATGATCATTGGGTGCAAATGCAAGGTAATGGCTCAGCAAACCTGAGTAATATCCCACCTGGGAATTACACCTTGAAGGTAAAAGCAAGGATTGGAAACGATCAAGAAGTGGAACGTCAACTGCATTTGACCATTACCCCACCATTTTGGAAAACGCCACCTGCGTACTTTTTATACTTTGTATTGATATTGATAGTGATCATCTTAAGCCTTAGGTACTATAACGATAGACTAAAACTAAAAAACTCTCTCGAGCTAGAGAGACAGCAGCGTATATTGGAGCATGATGTGAATGAAGAAAGAATAAGGTTCTTTACAAGCTTTTCACATGAACTCAAAACACCTCTCACACTGATATTGGCGCCGATAGAAGACTTGATCGATCAAGTAAAATCAAAAGGTCAGTTATCAAAACTATATATAGTCCAAAAAAATGCAGCGTACCTCCACCAACTGATCGGCAATCTGTTAGAGTTTCGAAAAGCTGAAACAGGCCTTAGCCAGCTAAATGTCGGAGAATATAATCTTTCGATGTATTTGGAGCAATGGGTTCAAAACTATAAACCACTTGCCAAAAAACAGCATATTGAATTATCATGTGTACTTTCAGAAAGAAACATGATGGTGAAATTTGATTTTGAAAAACTACAAATCATATTCAATAACCTGGTATCCAATGCGCTAAAATATGCTCAGAAAGATGATAAAGTTTTGATTGGTCTGAACGCTGACAAGGATTATTTTCACCTTTCTGTAGCAGACTCTGGCCCAGGCATTGCCCCAGAAGAGCGCAAGCGAATATTTGAGTGGTTTTACCAATCAGGAAATAAAAACAAAAAAAGCGGTACAGGAATCGGACTTGCCTTAGTCAAAAGCCTTACAGAACTGCATCATGGAACTGTTCAAGTGGACAGTGAACCTAAAAAAGGGACTGTATTCACAATCAGTATTCCCAAAATGCTAGAGATTTCAGCTTCAGAACTTTGGCCTTCCAATCAAAACAGTATAACAACCAATAACATAAATGATTTTTTACTCCTAGAGGATGAACCTTATCAAGAGGTTATAGTAAATGCTGAAGAGGAAAGATCTATAGTATTACTTATTGATGATAACACGGACATATTGTCCTACTTAGACAGTTTTCTGAAAAAGAAATATGATCTCATACATGCTCAGAATGGAGAAGAAGGTGTTGAGAAAGCTCTCAAATACGTCCCTGATTTGATCATTTCAGACATCATGATGCCCCTCAAAGATGGTCTTGACCTTTGTTTTACCCTAAAGCAAAATGATGTCACATCACATATCCCCATCATTTTACTATCAGCCAAAGGCAATATTGAAAGTATGCAGACAGGTTACAAAGAAGGTGCTGATGATTATATCACCAAGCCATTCAATAGCATGCTACTGCTAACAAGGGTTCAGAATTTGATCGAAAGCAGAAAAAAGTTAAGAAAGCATTTTGCTGTTCAAGAGCAAGAATCAGATGCTTCAACACTAAATGCTAAGGATCATGATCTACTCTATGTAGAGAAAAAATTCCTACATAAACTAGATCAAATCATCCTAGAACAAATCGGTAAAGAAGAGGCCCAAGTCGATAACATTGTATCCGAAATGGGCATGAGCAGAACTTCTCTTTTCAGAAAAATAAAAGCCATCACAGGATACAATATTAATGCTTACGTAAGAATGATTAAGGTAAAAAGAGCGGCTCATTTGATTTCAGAACACAAAATGCCTGTCTCTCAAGCTGCTTATGAATCAGGATTCAATGATATCAAATACTTTAGAAAGGTCTTTAAAGAACAATTTGGTGAATTGCCTTCGAGCTATAAAAGTTAAGCATTTCGTTAGATATTTAGTACTTTTGATCAACTACTAAGTCAATAACTACTGGTTTATCTTAAAATTTATGCTATTCTTGAGCAGATTTTGAGTTTCAAAAGGTCCCTATTTGCTTGGTAGTAGATCACAAACCTATCTATAAAGCCTATCTAATGACCTACAAAAATCCATTAATTTACGTTTTTGGCATAATCTACTTTTGTTGTGCCTGCTCTCAAGAAGTCCAATATGAATTTCCTTACCAAAACCCTGACCTCCCTGTCACTGAACGAGTAGACGACCTAGTCTCCAGGATGACGTTGGAGCAAAAAGTGAGTCAGATGGTAAACGAATCTGTCGCTATAGATGAGTTTGGAATTCCAGCTTATAACTGGTGGAACGAAGGACTTCATGGGATGGCTCGAGCTGGTATTGCCACAGTGTTTCCACAAGCCATCGGAATGGCAGCATCATGGAACACAGATTTAATTTTTGATGTGGCTACAGCAATTTCAGATGAAACGAGGGCAAAACACCATGATTTTGTAAGAAAAGACAAGCGATATCTCTATCAAGGACTCACACTTTGGTCTCCAAACATCAATATTTTCAGAGATCCACGCTGGGGAAGAGGTCAAGAGACCTATGGAGAAGATCCCTATTTGAGTGGTTCACTTGCAGTACCATTTATCAAAGGACTGCAAGGTGATGACCCTGAATATTTCAAAACTATTGCAACTATCAAGCATTTTGCAGTTCATAGTGGCCCAGAGCCAGAGAGACATGAATTTGATGCCAAGGTGAGCTTGAAAGATATTAGGGAGACATATTTACCACAATTTAAAATGGCCATTGAGCAAGCCCACCCCTATTCTGCCATGTGTGCTTACAATAGGCTCAATGGAGAAGCATGCTGTGGAAGTGAATGGTTATTACAAACTACGTTGAAAGATGAGTTGGGATTTGAAGGGTTTATTGTTTCTGACTGCTTTGCGATCACAGATATTTGGGAATTTCACAAAATAACTGACTCAGAAGCTGAGGCTTCCGCACTTGCAGTCAAATCTGGAACTGACTTGAGCTGTGGAAACGAATACCTGTCACTTGTAGAAGCTGTAGCAAAAGGCTACATTACAGAAGCGGAAATAGATATTTCTGTTAAGAGATTACTAACAGCCAGGTTCAGGCTCGGCATGTTTGATCCTATAGAAAAAGTGAAATATGCTCAAATTCCATATGAAGTAGTCGATCAAGATTCTCATCAAAAATTGGCATTACAAACAGCAAGAGAATCAATGGTACTCTTAAAAAATGATAATCAAACATTGCCTCTATCCAAAGACCTCAATAAAATTGCTGTCATTGGGCCCAATTCAGATCAATGGCTAATGCTTTTAGGCAACTACAATGGCGTTCCTTCAGAAGCAATCACGCCACTTCAGGGGATCAAAGATAAGGTCGGGCATGGTACAAAAGTTGAATTTGCCCAAGGTTCAGAATATGCAGATGGTTTACCGATGTTCTATACCGTGGAGAAGTCAGCCATTAAAGGAAAGATTCAAGCAGAATTCTTCGACAATAGCAAGCTAGAAGGCAATCCACTTTACAGAGATGAATTTGAAAACATTGACATCAACTGGAATGACCGTGCTCCAAGGGAAGATATGGACGATGATGATTTCGGTGTAAGGTGGAAAGGTGAATTGATAGCCAATAAAACGGGTTACCATCAAATAGGTGTTATCACCACTTGCAATACACAACTTTATTTTGAAGATGAATTGGCAGCCAAAACCGAATATCATTTTAGAGATGAGTATGGAGACCCAAGGTTAGTCCATGGAGAATCGATCTGGCTTGAAAAAGGACAGACTTATGGTTTCCAAATTGATGCTGGAGAAACTTATGCAGACGCTATGGTTCAGTTGGTATGGGCAGAACCAAAACCTGATTTAGAAAAGGAAGCCATTGAAGTAGCCAAAGACGCTGATGTAGTAGTCATGTTTATGGGCTTGACACCTCGTATGGAAGGTGAAGAAATGGACATTCAAGTCGACGGCTTCCGAGGTGGTGACAGAACGAAACTTGGATTGCCTGTCGCTCAACTGTGCCTGATCAAATCTATGCATGCATTGGGTAAACCTGTTGTATTGGTCTTGCTGAATGGCTCTGCTCTGGCCGTAAACTGGGAAAACGAACACATTCCTGCCATTTTAGAAGCTTGGTATCCAGGACAAGCAGGAGGTGCCGCTATAGCCGACATCCTTTTTGGTGATTATAACCCTTCTGGGAAGCTGCCGATTACATTTTACAAGTCAGAAAAAGACCTTCCTGACTTTACTGACTATACCATGAGTAACCAAACATACAGGTTCTTCAAAGGCGAAGCACTGTATCCTTTTGGGCATGGATTAAGTTATACAAGTTTTGATTTTGTAGATTTGAAAACCAACGCTAAAGTCAAAGTTGGCCAATCCCTAGACTTGGAAGTTACTCTTCACAATACTGGTGAGAAAGATGGTGAAGAAGTGGTTCAAGTTTATGTAAGTAACCTAAATAGAAAATCAGACGACCCAATCAAGAACTTGGTGGCTTATCGGAAAGTCTCATTGAAATCCGAAGATAAAAAAACTGTAAAGCTTAAAATAGATAAAAGTGCATTTCAAACATTCGATGAAAACTTCAATTATGTCAACCTACCTGGAGAATTCGAAATTTCAATAGGAAACTCTTCTGCTACAGACAACTTGAGGACTAGTATAAAAATCGAGTAATTTAAACAGGCTGTCTCCGCTTCTACGTTTAACAATTGGTCTACCTATAATCAGGTTTTTTCCATTGATTAGATTTGAGGCAGCCTGTTTCCTTAAAATTTTACGAGGTTTTACCTTTAAGTGAAGCATAAATAGCCATTGCATGACCATGGCCAAGCTCAAACTCTTTTTTCAACCAATCGGTGATCTGAGTGGCTTTTACTACAACCTGACCACTAGAAACAAATCCCTTTTCCTCTGCCAGTTTTTTAAAATCCTCAGGCGTTTTGCCTGTTTTTTTCTGAATATTATCTATATATGCTTGAAATGACATGATCAATGTTTTTTTTTAAATTAAGACCTTCCTTCTTGATAATTGACCATCCAATTGATTCCATATTTATCCTGACAGCTACCATAATAGGCACCCCAAAACATGTCTTGAATGGGCATTTCCACGACTCCTCCTTCCGAAAGTTCATCAAAGATTCGCTTAGCTTCTTCCCTAGATTCAGGTTCTAAATTGATATGCATATTGTTCCCTTTGATAACCTTCATCCCGAATTCCTCTGGTGCATCAGTTCCCATGAGTATGTGACCTCCGAGAATAGGTAGCTCTATATGCAAAACCATTTTCTTAACCGACTCAGCCATGGGTGGTTGATTGGGATCTTCTGGAATCTCACCAAACCGTTGAATGCCATTGATAAATTCAGATTGGAACACATTCCTATAAAAAGTAAAAGCCTCTTCCGTATTTCCCCCAAAGTTCAAATAACTTGAAACCCTAGCTTTATTGCTAGTCTTGTTTTGGTGTCTCAACTTGAATTGAGATTCGATAAATTGATCTAGATTTTCGAGTCCTGCAGCGAATCCTTCTTTGAAACCCATCTCTATGATTTTCTCTAAGTCTTCTAAAGAGTCAAAACTCAGAAGCATATCGACCATAGTTTCATCACCACGATCTTGAAAGTCATTTTCCCACTTGTTCCGGGGCAATGAAGCATTAAAGTCCCCAGCCTCATCACAAAATCCATCAATAGCTGTAAAGTGTTCCTTTGGTATGATTTTGATATAATCTACTCTGCTCCAATGCTTCTCACCCTCGGGGCTTACCATAGCATAAAGCCAATGCCCACCCTCTCTAAAATCCATGGTTTTGGTCTTAGCATTCCATGGTTTAGGCGCCCACCACTGGTCCAAAATCTCAGCTTCGGTCCATGCTATCCATACAAGGTCACGAGGAGCATTAAAAGAACGCTGAACTTTGATTTGATTATTGGCTTTATCAACATCAAAGTTAAATAAAATAGCTTTTTTCATTTGTTATTGGATTTAAGTTGTTCTAATACTTGGTCTAATTGATCAAATCTCTTTGCTAATAGCTGCTTAAATTGCTCAAGCCATTTTTCTACTTCCTTCACCTTTTCTGCATTCAAATGATAAAAAATCTCTCTCCCTTGTTGGTCTTGCTGTACGATTTCACACTCAGACAATATCTGAAGATGCTTGGAAACTGCCTGTCTGCTAGACTCAAAATGTTCTGCAATCCCATTGGGAGTCAAAGCTCCTGCTGTCAAAAGCATGATAATTGCCCTTCTTGTGGGGTCTGCAATTGCCTGAAAAACATCTCTTCTAATCTTCATACTTCTATTTGCTACTATTTAATTGCAAATATATACGCAACTATTTAATTGCGCAAATAATTAAATAAAAAGCGGCAAAAACCTAGATTTCTGCCGCTTTTTATTTAATTCTAGTTAACTCAATTATTAAGGTTAATAACCAGGATTTTGATATTCATTTCTTGCAGTTTGATCAAGGGGCTGACCGTTTTGATCGGTCAATTGAATGAGATAATTGAAAGGCCAAGGTCTGAAAGTATGAAACCTTTGCATTTGACCCTTTCCATTACCATTTTGACCATTTCCTCCTGCTGTATTAGCTGCTACGGGCCACAGCCCCGTCCTATTGGAAGCCATTTGATTAAAATGCATAACCCTGTCATATAGGATGCCAGCGTTATGTAGGTCTTCCCACATGATTCCTTCTCCTAGAAACTCTCTATTTTTTTCATTATAGATAAAATGTATAAACATATCTCTTTTAGTACTTACAGTAGGTATATACCCTTCTCTATTTGCTTCTATAGTACCTGGGGTAAAGTGGTTTTCAGTAACCATAATTTGATCATATGAATCACCAAGCGCAGCATAAGGAGCTTCAAGCTCAGCGTTATCCAAATCATTAGCCTCAGGATACCATTGAACAATAGAAGAAGGTCTGTTTTCCCCACCTTTGAATGCCGCCCTTTGTCTTAAGACATTGATATCGGCCACTGCGGAGGCATAATCACCTCGTCTACCATACGCCTCTGCTCGAATCAAGTAAGTTTCTGCTAATCTCATTAGAATAGCATCTCTTGTCCCATTTTCTGAGTTAAAATTACTTTCATCAGTAGAACCTCCTCTAGTTGGATCAGTAAATTTCTTGACTGAAAGATAAGGCGCAGTCTGAGTAGCCAAACCTAAATTAGCACCATTAATGAATAACCTATAGTAATAATTTCCAGTAGCAGCAGATCTCACCCACCTAACCATAAACTGAAATGGTTGGCTCATCACTTCCATCGAATCTAGAGCATTTTCTCTATCGTTTTCAAGATAAATTATCGCTCTTCTACCGTTCTGAATTCTAATATCTCCTGATCTTACCTCAGGTTGGTCTGCTGGTTTATTGGCATTCCACCATGCTGCAGTAGCATCTGTCCATCTAAATGAGGTGGTGTTTGACCCCATATTCCCAATGTATTCATGTTGGAAAGTTTTGGCATACCTTGAGTCATGCATTTTATCTTTAAAATTATCATATCCATAATCTGTTGGCTTGAAAGTACCAAAAGGTCTTCCATAAATCATCGATCTATTCACACCAGATTGCTCTGTATAGTTTCCTATGTGGTAATTTACAGACCTATTACCCCCAAATCTTCCATTCAAACCAATGTTAGTATCAAATTGTGCAGCCCACAACACTTCCGGGTGTGGGTTTGACTCAGACACTGCCGGATCAAAAAGCGTCCAATAATCTGGAGCTAACCCTCCTACTCCATTGATTACTTCAGTGGATATGGCTATTGCATTATCCAAATCATTCGCATTAGTACCCTTGTACAACATTCTCAAAGACTCTTCAGAACTATTTTGAAATTCAGCCCCTTGAGCTCGATTAAGATAAAGTTTTGCTAAAAAATGTCCTGCAGCCCACTTATTGACTCTACCACGGTCAGTGGAAGTTGGAAGGTTATCATAAGCAAATGTCAAATCAGTAATCATTTGGTTATAGACATCTTCCATAGATGACTTTGGGTAGTAATAAATCCCATCATCTTGTCTCCTAGGAGTCAAAAGCAATGGAATATCTCCAAGTTGATTCGAAACCAAATAAAATGCCCAAGATCTCAAAAACAATATTTCAGCTTTTCTTTGATTAGCAAAAGACTGATTGGTTCCAAATACTCCTGGAGCAATATTTTCTATTACATCTAAAGCAATATTGCAGTTATTGATATGAGGATATGCACCCATTGGAGCATAAGAGGCATTGGCATTTCCAAGATAATTGAACATATTATTAGCAATATTGCTCAGGTCATTACCATAGACACCTACTTCCATTCTAGCCCAAGCAGGAGCAGAAGTCATGTAAGCGTCAGTCTCTGCAAGTGTAAGTCGCGCACCGTTAGCCTCCCACTCGTGTTTTACCCTTGCGTAAACATAAAGTCCATTAATAAGGGATTCAAGACCATTTTCATCATTGAAATAATCTTGGGTCAAGTTTGAAACTTGTCTTTCATCCAAGAAATCTTGACAGGAATAGAACAATGTCATCGCTGTCAGAGTAATTAATTTTATATATTTTTTCATTTCAATTCTCTTTTAAACGATTAAAAACCAGCTCTCAATGTAAAAACAAAACTTTGAGGCAATACCCTGTTGTTGTTTAATCCACCAAGTGGATCACCCTGGCCATTTCTCAATTCCCACGAAGTATCATCATCTGGATTGATCCCCCATCTGACAAGGTCACCTCCAAAGATGAATGGGTTAACCACTTGTACATTAATGTTCAAATTACTCATTCCGAATCTTTGAGCTGCTGTCACTGGCACATCATACCCCAAAGAGATGTGTCTGATAGTCACAAAGGAAGCTGTATTGAATTGCAATGGGTTGACAATATTTTCCACATTCGCACCAATCACAGGCAGCGGCCACCTTCCATTCGGGTTATCCCAATCCCAAAAGTCTGTCTCAACTCGACCATTTGGCCATGGACCACCAATGTTTGGAATACCACCAAAGTAAGTTTGTCCAAACCTACCAAAAGCCATCATACTCAATGTCCAATTTTTGTAACCTACTGTATTGGTAATTCCTCCAGTCCATCGTGGCTGCCTAGAACCTACCACTACCCTATCATCACTATTGATTCTGTAATCTCCATTTTGATCTACTACTCTTACAGTACCAGGATAAAAGCGGTGACCATTCTCATTGAACCTTGCCATTTCTTCTAAATCTTCAGGTGTGTTTTGCCAAATCCCCAAATGCTGAAAATCAAAAAATGAATGAATTGGGTGTCCGATAAACAAATTGTTGGCAATCATATCCTCTGCACCATTTACAAGCTCAAGGATTTGCTCTCTATTTGCTCCAAAGTTAAAATCTGTCTGCCAAGTCCATCCATTTCTCTCCACATTGACAGTAGACAGTGTCAATTCAATACCTCTATTTCTAGTACTACCAATATTTTCGAACTTTTGGACATAACCAGTAACTGCTGGTAAAGATCTTCCAAAAATCAAGCCTGTAGTAGTCATATCATATACTTCCAATGCACCTTTGAGCCTACCATCAAAAAAGCCAAAGTCTAAACCAGCATTCCATTGTGCTGTCTTTTCCCATCCTAATCCTGGATTTTGAACCAGTTGAGGAAGAAATCCAATTGCAGGATCTGCACCGAAAATATATGGATTTTGACTTAGAGGTCCTGTAGTGGTATAGGGGCTGACTGAAGAGTTTCCTGTAACACCAAATCCAAACCGAGGCTTCAATTCATAAATCCAACTAACGTCTCTTAAGAATCCTTCTTCTTGCATCTTCCATGCTGCCGAGAACGAAGGAAAAAAGTCCCATTTGTTTCCGGGAGCCAGCACTGAAGCACCATCATACCTCCCTGATGCAGTGAGCAAATACTTATCTTTCAAGGAATAGTTCACTCTTATCATCCATGACTGAATGGTATTTTCTGTGAAACTAGTGTTGTATCCATCCGGCCTTCCGTTGGTGTTTGATCCTAAGCTATACCATAAACTTGCTGGAATTACAGTATTAGAAACATTCATACCCATACCTTCTCTTCTTGAGTATTGTGAAGATTGTAACAGGGTCACTCCTAAAGTGTGAATATCATTAAATGTTTTATCAATGAATAAGAGGTTTTCAGCAACCCATGAAAAGTTTTCATCTCTAGACATTCCTGCCGTATTTCTCCTCAATGTCAAGTGATTGGAAGCGTTTGGACCAGTCCAGCTCCCATTTCTGAAATTTCTCACTTGACCACCAAAATTCAACCTATACTTCAACCAAGGTGTGAAAGTGATTTCTGAGAAGATATTTGCCATAATTGAAGCTGTTCTTCTTTCATTGAGTGCTTGATCTATGTCCATCAAAGGATTCCATAAATTTAGATTCCCCCCTGGGTTTGGAATCAACTCTCCTGAATTATTTCTTGGTAATGCAAACGGAAATTGTTCAGAAGCTCTAGAATACAAATCTTTAGACCCAGTATTGCTTGTGTTGGGCCCCATAAACCCAAAGTTCTGAGTAGAAAAAGAACCAAGCACTGAAGAACCCAATGTCAACCATTTGTTTGGTGTAACATCACCATTTAAGTTTAGTGTAAATCTTTCAAAATCCTGATCCTGTTGAACACCGGTTTGATTAAAATACCCTAAGGACAAATAAAGTCTAGAACTTTCTGTTCCTGCTGACAATGATACTTGATGAACATTTGTTATTCCCTGCCTGGTCACATCATCTCTCCAGTTGTGATTACCTACATTTGCTGAATTATAAATTGGGATTTGATCTGGCCAACCCAAGGCCCTTTCCTCTGCTGTAGTAGGTCTTGTTCTTGGAGTAACACCAAATTCTTCCCATTCATAACCTTGCCATACCATGTCTCTAGCAATAGGATCCTGTCCCAAGCCCATTACTTGTTGATCTAAAAATGGATCTGGAAACCATGGCTGTGCAGGAGTATTCAGATCTTGGTTGCTAGCATCACCATAAAGCCGGCCGTTAATCAAAGATCTTCTCCAAATATCAACATACTCTCCACCAGACATCCAATCTGTCAAATCCCTGAAAGAGTCTAGCGAAACGGTGGCAGTATAATTCACTTTTAACTGCCCTTTTTTACCTTTTTTTGTCGTGACTAGAATTACTCCATTTGCACCCCTAGAGCCATAAATTGCTGTTGCCGAAGCATCCTTTAATATCTCTATAGATTCTATATCATTAGGATTGATATCATTAAGTGAAAATGAACTCACACCTAATTGAGAAACTACTGGTATACCATCTATGACGTATAATGGGTCGTTTGACGCATTGATAGACCTGTTACCTCTTATTCTTACCGTTGGCAACTCTCCAGGTCTGTTATTTGTAGAAACATTCAATCCTGCAGCATTTCCTTGTAAAGCTTGAGCAATATTGGTGATTGGTCGCTCTTCTAACGTTTTTGAACTTACACTGGTGATAGCTCCTGTCAAATCACTTTTCTTTTGAGTGCCATACCCTACTACCACTACTTCTCCAAGCTGTTGTAAATCTGCTGACAGCGAGATATTTATTGTGCTTGAAGTACCTACTCTAAACTCTTGAGTAACATATCCAATTGAAGAGAAAACCAATACAGCATCATTGTCTGGTACTGAAATGGTATATGCACCATCAATATCTGTAACTGTCCCATTGTTAGTACCCTTGATCACTACATTTACTCCTGGAAGTGTGGAATTATCATCCTTATCAGTTACGGTGCCAGAAATTGTAATGTCCCTTTCCAGATTATCTGGAGTTGCATATGACTCAAATGCTATCAATGGTACTAAAAAGACCATGATAAGTACCATTCGAATCCTGTAATAAAACTGCAGGAATAAAATTTGTTTCATAAGATTTGGTTTTATTTTAGGTATATTGTTAAGGAAACTCTTAGAGATACTTTGATCCAACTATTAATTGGAAGTCAAGGCATTTTTAAGATTTTTAAATTTAAATGAACGAATACCTAAATCAATCCTGTTCTGTCATGCCTGGTTGGATTTTAAACCTACTTCACCTCAAAAGATCAGGATACAGCAGGATACAATAAATTCAACTTTAACATATTTTTCAACCTGAATTTATCTGTCAAAAAATTGACAAATCTTATCAAAACAAAGCCGTCATTCACCACCCATGAAACGACTGTAGCTTAAGCGTTTAGAATACAATAAATCAAAAATCAATGGTAAAAATTAATACTACGACATACTTCATTAGTCTTGTAGTAATCACCATCCTTTTCAGCTCAATGAGGATAGCTTTAATTCAACCTACTCAAACCAATATATTCCTCATTGGAGACTCTACAGTGCGCAATCAAAGTGGCACTGGTGGAACTGGGCAATGGGGATGGGGCACTTTTCTGCAAGAGTTTTTTGATAGCACAAAAGTAATAGTACACAATCACGCTATGGCAGGAAGGAGCACACGAACATTTATCAAAGAAGGTCGTTGGGATAGTGTACTAGAATCTATTAAACCTGGTGATTTTGTCATTATGCAATTTGGACATAATGAAGGCAGCGATCCTGATACTACAAGATCAGGATATAGAGGTGTACTACCAGGCATCGGGAATGAAACCAAATCTTTAACTTGGCCTGATGGGAAACAGGAGACTGTACATACATTTGGTTGGTATCTGATGAAATTTATAGAAGATACTAAAGCAAAAGGTGCGTACCCAATTGTCGCATCTATGATCCCAAGAAACAAATTCAACGATGATAATGTAGAAAGGGCTAATCAAGATTTTGGGTTGTGGGCAAAGGAGGCTGCAAGAAAAGGCGGTGCTTTATTTATAGACTTAAACAATATTGTAGCAGATCAATATGACACTTGGGGGCCGAAGGTGGTTCAAGGACTATTTGAAAAGGACCATACCCACACCAATGATGCTGGTGCGAGGATCAATGCCTGGTCAGTAATCAAAGGACTCCAAACGATTGAAAATAAAAAACTCCAAGCATTACTTCCTAAGAGAAAACCTCGACTTCTCCTAGTTGGTGATTCCACTGTCAAAAACGGTCAAGGTGATGGAGCAGGCGGTCTTTGGGGATGGGGTGATTTTATAGCTCCATTTTTTGACAGAGAGAAAATTAGCGTAGAAAATCACGCACTAGGGGGAACTAGCTCTAGAACATTCCAATCCTATGGAAACTGGCAGAAAGTCATAGAAAGAATAGCCCCTGGAGATTTTGTGATCATACAGTTTGGACACAACGACAGTGGTCCACTAGACGATGAAGCCAGAGCCAGAGGAACAATCAAAGGTTCAGGGTTAAAAGCAGAATTCATCTTCAACCCTATCACCAAAAGACATGAGACAGTTTACTCTTACGGTCAATACTTACGAAATATGATTTCGGATATTCAAGCAAAAGGCGCCACTCCGATTATATGCTCCCCCATTCCACGCAACAGCTGGAATGAAGAAAAAGTAAATAGATCCAATGAAAGCTATGGCAAATGGGCCAATGAAGCAGCTACAGGTACAAATGCTATATTTATTGACCTTAACGACATCATTTCAAATGGCTACGATTCCCTTGGTTTTGAATATGTTAGCAGTCATTATTTCAATGATCAAGACCACACACACACCATACTGGAAGGTGCTAAGTTCAATGCTGAAGCCCTTGTAAAAGGCATCAAAGATCTAGAAAACAGCACTTTGCATTCATTTTTGAAGTAAAATAAAAAACCACAGATGAACACTGGAAACACGGTCATTTTCTAACTTAAATAAATCACCTCACCCAATGGGCGCATATTTGAATAAAGTAAAGAGAAATAGTGCGAATTGTTCGTCTGTGGCTGATTTTATTTATCGATTACAAACTCTTCTGTTGGAATTCGGACTTTTTTCATTGAGGCAATCCAGTCCTCTTCAGGGTTGGCATAGCCAACATACATCAAGGAAACACTTTTTAAGCCATGCTTCTCCAGCTCTAAAACTTCATCTACAACATGGGTATCAAATCCCTCGGCAGGTGTAGAATCTACCCTCAGCTCTGCTGCTTGTGCCAAAGCCAAGCCTAAACTAATATATGCTTGTCGGGAAATATGAACAAAGTTCTCTTCGGCTGATTCTTTGAGATAGATGGATTTTAACATGTCTGTGTAAGCACTGAATCTTCCACGAGGCAATCCTCTCTCCTCAGTGGTGAAATCATAGACTTTATCAATCCTCTCAGCAGTATACCTATCCCAAGCTGCAAACACAATTACATGTGAACAATCTCTCATGCAATCTGGATTCAAAGCTCCCTTGACGAGTTTTTCTTTTGTTTGCTGATCTTCTACCACGATCAACCTGAATGGCTGCAATCCAGAGGAGGTTGGGGCCAGACGGGCTGCTTCTACAATTTTATCAATATTTTTTTTACTTACTTTTTTGGTAGGGTCATACGCTTTCACAGCGTGTCTCCAATTTAAATCTTCAATAAGTGACATTTTGTTTATTTTGAAATGATGACAAATAGCATGGCTAACAAAGCCGGAACTGCCTGTATAATGAATATTTTTTTGCTAGCTGTCAAAGCCCCAAATATACCTGCAACAGCTACACAGCCCAAGAAGAACAAGCGCAAATTCACAGCCCATTCGGGATCACTGATCAAAAATGACCAAACCAATCCAGCAACCAAAAAACCATTGTACAAACCTTGGTTTGCGGCCATAGACTTGGTGGGCTTGAATAAATCATGGGGCATAGAACCCACAAAGATTTTTTTTCCAGTTGTTTCCCAGGCAAACATCTCCATCCAAACTATGTAAAGATGTTCGATGACGACCAATACGGTCAAAATGATAGCTATAATGTTCATGGTGCTGTCTTCAAATGTTGTTTAAAATATTGAAAGCCATTCAATATACCTACTATTGACATGAAGATCAAGATTTGGATTTGGCTTTTAGAGATCAAATCGTCAGCTTGGTGAAGACAACCCAACTACTCAAAAACATGCTTAACTGCGCTACAAAAATAGTGTAAAATTAAATTGTATACAATCTATTTTTAAATTAATTTTCTAACTTCACTTTCTTGAGAAAAAAGAAATAAAGCACTTCGATACAAAATAAAGTGGTTATTTTCTACTTTGACTGTAAATATTCCTTTAAGCTTTGCTTGATAAAATAGATCCATCCCGATTCGCAGCTTTCACGCGAAAATTCGGTAATCTCATCAGAAAAATCCTCTAAAACTGTGTGGGTTAATGTCAGTTTTGATTGCTTAGCTGATCCAAACAATTCAAAAATCACATCAGAATCACCTTCGTACCCTTCATACTTCCAATTATAGGTTATTCTTTTGAATGGGTCCACTTCGGTGATTTTCCATAAGTGTGGAAATATCCTGCCTTCGTTTTCTACGACGAATCTCGTCTCATAATCCAACTCTGCCACAAAGGTTTCTATATTCACAAAGAACCACTTTTTCATCTGATCCAGTTCCGTAATCGCTTTCCAAAGCTCCAGTATGGAAACATCAAAAATTTGCTCGACGACAATTGCTTGTTCTGCTTTTTTCATTTGTAAAATCCTTCACAAAATTTAAACATCTATGACTCAAGTCTATTTATTATCCTATAGGTTTTTTCTTGCAGCTCAAATTTGCGCAATATTCTAAAGAACCATTTTACTCAAGCACAATAAAAGGGCTATCCAAAACCTGTTGTAGTCAACTCAACCAATCAACTCAGCTATCTGATAAGTATCAGAATGTATTTTGCGTACAAGATCTTGGTATAGTTTATCATAATGTTCTATAAGATCCATTTGCTTAATCGCATTTAGTTCTTAGGCTTGCCATGTTTTGATTTTAGATATTCAATCGTAGATTTCATCAATTTCTTAAGGGTTTCTTGATTGATGTCTGATAGTTTCTTAATGTAAATACAAGACTTTCCCATTTTGAACTTTCCCAAGTCTTGGAGCAGTTCTTCCTGACCCGAACAGCCCGAATAAACATAAAGGGAGATTGCTGCTTTTCTTGGGGAAAAACCTACCAGCGGCCAATCACCTTCTTGGCTGCTTCTTTCTGACTTGTAATGATATTGCCCAAACCCTATGATTGAACCACCCCACATTTTTGGCTCAAAGCCAGTGAAATCCTTCATGAGCTGTAAGATTTCAAAACTGTCCTTTCTCTTCTGCTCAGTGTCTGCAAATGAATTGATAAAATCGTGAACATTCGCATCATTTTCTTTTGTCTTTAACTCAGCCATTTCGGTAGGATTTATTTCTAGTATAGAGTTAAAATAATAAAAATTCAGAACTTCAAGAGTCAAACTCAAGGCAAATGTTAATTTACCCTGCCTAACTAATGACTGGTTTTTTAGCGGGCTTTAAATCACTCGTTTATGGCGCTATTGTCATTTTTTCGACTCTTTTCTCTTGTTTCTCTCTCACCTCATCCGTTCATCATTACGCTAACTCACCATTTCCTCCTCCCTATTCATCCCAGTTTAGATTCATGCATCCAGTTTTGTCGGTCATACCAATGGCACTTTGACCTGTCTCTATAATTTTTCCTTGGGTTGAAACCCAAGGCTAGAATGACGTTCGTTCCTATGACACTCTTTCTTTTGTTTCTTATCTCTTGTTTCTTGCTTCTAATCTTTCATTTCTCACTTTCTTTCCAATAGTGCTAAGCAGTGCATTGCAGCTAAGCCCCATTGCGCAGTGGCATTTGTAGAAACTCCTTCGGCCTCTGTTCGAGGCGTGAGCACTTTATTACCACTGATGAATTTAGCCTGTCCATGACTTTTAATTCCACCACTACCTTCATAAAACTCTTCCCAGGCACGCTTGGCAAGTCGGGTATCAGCCTTTTCTCTAGCTGCAAAAGCCGTAAGCCTTGCGTGTCCCTGAGCAAGGTTAAGTTTTCCCAAACTGTTCCCTAGTACCTTCTCTTGCTCTTCGGGACTTGCATTGTAGTATTGGCAATACTGTAGCCAAGCCTTATTGAAAGTCTCCATTCCAAGGAGCTCATACAATTCAATTGCTATCTCAGTGAGTCCAAACACAGCTGAGAGGTGTGAGGCAGAAGCTTTTTGGCTTTTTGAAATCTCAAATTCACCAGTCTTCAAGTTCATCCTACTACCCATTGAAAAGAAACCTTTTGGCTGATTTCCGATTGATCTCATGCTAGCCAGAAGTTTATCGCGAATGGACTTATCCTCAGTTCGCTCCCATTCTGTAAGCCAAGCTGCAGCAATAGCTCCCCAGTCAGTACCGAAACCCAAATATACCTGATTTGGATCATCTGTGCCCCAAGTATCCTTTGGAGCTACTTTTCGAATTGGCACCACTTTCAGTAGAGACTCGGCTGCATTGACTTGCTCTCTCATCAAATCCCCTGTCCGCTCATCAGCTGTGAGATAATAATAAAATCTCCTGTTGGCAGCAGTGCTGATGCGGAGTTGCTTGGCACTACAGCCCCAGTGCATCACATTGTGCCTACTTCCCAAAGGAGCAAAAGGCCCTGAATGATGCACATCAACCTCTCCTGTATGTCTTGTCATGGCTTCAGCAAGTCTAAACACCTCCTTCTGTCCGGTCCTTAAATAATAATACCAAAGCCATAGATCAGTAGATAACTCCGAATTATCCCATGCAAATCCTCCTACATCATACCTCCACACATGTCTATCCCTGTCATAAGTATGCATAAAGTCTCCAAAATCCCAAAAACCAAACCACCTATGCTCTTCAACTTGTTTTTGATAGAACTCAAAGTACCATAATAACTGCTTATCAAAAGCTTCTGCTCGGTCTGATTGTAGTCGATCAGTGTACCACAGTCCACCAAATACACCTACTTGAAGCATGTAATCAGGAGATGCTGTAAGTAGCGGTGGCTCTGTCAGGTACTGCATCATTTCATTCAATTCTTCATGGCTTGGGGTAGCATCTAGTACCCAAAAGTTCAACTCCGATGTTCGACCAACACCTTTGGCAGTACCAAAACCAGGCTCATAATCTTCATAGGTAATGTCTAAAGCATCCAACTGCTTAGGATAGGTATCTTGCCCCATACCATCATGATAGAACCTCAAGTCCATTGTGGGAGAATTTGGTGCCCATAGCCACGCCGTCACTTCTGATTGATCCAAATGTGCATTTTTAATATCTAGCTGACCAGGATAGCTCTGCCAAAAATTTCTAATCCCAAACCCAAAGCTCCCACTTGGACCACCTGCCAAAGCCAAGCCTCTTGCTCTTTTACCTTTTCCCGCATTGAGCCATGAGTGTCCTTCTGCCGTTCTTTTTCTGATAGAAAAAGAATCTGAATCTCCTTGAAACAAAGTGTAGTCACCAAATGCTGGAATGTAATGGATGTTTCTAGAAACATTTTCAGGAAACATCTCGATCGGTGGTGTCTTCCTCCCTGCCAATTGCGCTTCGATCACTGCCCTACCGGGATCTCTCCTCAGCCCTGTCAACCCCCTAACCGCTTCAGCAAATATCCCTTCCTCTTCTCCAGCAAACCTAACATGCCTGTCATGTAGCTCATCATGCATTGGAAGATCAAACCTCACACCGAGCCCTTTGATGAAATCTTGCTTTTCATCCCCTTCAAATACGATAGTATGAATCATTTTAAAAGCATCAGCCTTATGATAAAAATAAAGCCTTACCACAAAGTTGACGATAGCTCGTCCAGCTTCTGACTGATGTGATCCCTCGATTTTCACTACGGATCTCAAAGCAGCATTTTGTTCTAATGTGACTTTGGATATTTCACCTTGAAAAATTGATCTTTGGATAGCTGATGCCGAATCTTCGTCAGCGGCGTCTTGATGCAAAAGAATTAGCCTGCCATTAGAAGCCATTGTTTTTCCAGCCTTCAGAATCGAGGAAATTATTTGATTTCCACTTTTAGGTAGTTTATAAATAACTCCTCCTGTGTCAATTGTAATAAGACTCTCTGAATCCTCGATTTTGATTCCTTCTAGTTTTTTTACTCTAGTTGTGGGCTTTAGTGTGAAATTGTCTGCTAGAAGCGGGATAGCGGGCACAGCATGACCTGTCCATTTCAAAGTTCCATCAGGCCAAAAGGCCAAAGGCCAGCTTTGTATTGGAACCTCTTGATTATCATCCGCTATCAACTCGAAACCAGAATTTCTCTTAATTTTCCCTTTTGGCCAACTCACCCCCCATGTCAAACCTTGGTTATGTATAGGTTTTGCATCCCCTAACCAATTAAGTTGAACTTCTCCACCTTTTGCTTTAATAAAATCTGCTTGAGTTGACAAAGACGATAGCAAATAGGCACCTCCAGCTGCTGCTGAGGACGTTTTGACAAAAGTACGTCGCGAAATCTTGGTTTGCTTTTTCATTTGTTTAAGACAATTTCACTGATCCGATGTGGAATTTCTAATCGATTAATTTTCTGATTTTTAAGTTTGAAATCTGATGCCTTGACCATGTTGATCGAAAGCCAAAGTAACCAGCTTGTAAGGGTGATGGGTCATCATACTCGAAAAACAACTTATCATCAACCCAAAAGCTCACCTCTCCAGCTCTCACGATTGTTTTGATTTGATAGTCATGATTGGCTTTGAGCAAGTATGGCTCAGTAATATATTCCCCCAAGACTGGCTTCTCTCCCTGATAATATTTTCTGAATCTTGTGGTCTCGTTATAATTCCCCCCAAAACCTACATAATATAAATGCATGTTGTCATAAGATTCAAATTTTCCAGAACGATGAAACATACCGATATCGGTAGGATCACTGGCAGCCCAAAATTGATTGAGGTCTGACAACCTATCGTTTCTTCCTGAGTCTAATACTACCCTTCTGTTATAAGTGATCTCATAATCCCCTTCTAGCTTTTTGTCCAACCACACGGTAACTCCTCCTTCGGTATCCATTATCAGCTTACCTGCATTGGTATAAACTTGAGAATTTGGTGTTGAGTCCATTTCTACCTTCCATAGACCTGGATCCAACTTTTTTGAAAAATCACTTTCAAAGATTAATTCCATTTTTATTGATTCTTGTAATTGGGAATCAATATCACCTTTGTCTCTGTGCTTACAGGAGAAACATGAAATCAAAAATATCATTATAGGTAACCAAGTCAAACCCTTTATCATTTCTCTATCTTTTCTTTTCCTCAAACCCTTTGACGTGTTCATGAATATGTTTTTCTTCTCTTATGTTTTTAGTATTGACTCGTGTCAAATGAATATTTTCAATGGGCATTTCCTGATCTCCTAATATCCTAGAGACAAAGCGTACATCACCTGCTTCTATATTTTCTAAAAACACATTTTGAATTTCCGTAAGCCTCCTCTCATAAGTTGGAACAATATCACGCCATTGATAAAGCACATCCGTCTCTATGCCTAGTACTCCCAAATCAATCCTTCCAGCCTTGATATTTTTCATGAAAATGTTTTTGACCAAACCACCTCTTCTCTCATTGGTTTTGATAAACAATAAATGTCCTAACTTAGCTCCTTCTTCTACTTCACAATCATGCACGTAGACATTTTCTACACCCCCCGAAAGCTCACTACCCACTGCTATCAACTGATGTCCATTTTTTACAAAATTATTTCTGATAACAAGGTTTTTGGTAGGTGTATTGAGTCTCCATGCGTCCTGATTTCTCCCTGATTTGATGGCAATGGCATCGTCACCTTGATCAAATACACAATCCTCTATTAGCATGACTTGGCTCATTTCGGGATCTACACCATCATTATTGTGACCGTGAGCATTTACTTTGACATCTCTTATGAGTACATGTGTTGATAAATATGGGTGAATCACCCAAAATGGACTATTAGTGATTGTGACACCCTCCAATTTAATATGTTTACTCCTGTTGAATTGAATAAAATGAGGGCGTAAATTTGCTGAATCATTTACCATATGACGCTGATCTACAGGTATATTTTGGGCAGCAAGATGATATAGTCTTTTGAGATTTTCCATATGTCCCGAAGGTCTCCCAAACCATTGCTCCCAATGATCCATTTTGGCACGCAGCTCACCTTGACCTGTAATAGCTATTTGTTCGCATTCAAAGGCATAAATCAATGGGGAATAATTATAACACTCCATTCCTTCCCAAGAAGTTTGCACAGCTGGAAGGTAATCCTCTGGATCATCAGAAAACACCAAAACTGCATCTTCCTCTAGGTGCAGGTTGACAAAACTTTTGAAATGTATTTTACCTGTATGCCATTCTCCTTTTGGTATAACAATCCTCCCACCTTGATTTTGATGAGCCCAATCCATTGCCTCAGCTATAGCTTTAATATTCTTTAATTTATCAGCAGGCTCTCCCCCAAATTCAGTGATCAACTTAGTTTCTACATTTTCGAATTTTGGAAACTCCAAACTAGGCATTTCAAAAGGTGCTTCGATTTCTATTTGATCAATAAGTATCCCATCTGACGAGCTCTGGTTACAAGATAGCAGTAACAAAGACTTGATGACAAATACGAAGATTACATCCTTCACCTTTAATGATTTCAGCATTACATCCATTTTCTTTTTAGGGTTTATAGGATCAATTTAGCCCAAATTTTCTCGGGGAGTCTCCTGTAGTATCATGTAGAGAATCTACAATTCAAGCAACTTTAATTTAACAAAAGTTACATAAGAACATGTATAATTATTTTTTGTCCTTTATTATCTCAAATCTTATCTAACCTCTCACGTCTATTCTTGCTACTCATCTGTCCTGATACTTGATCGTCTTTATTGCTGGTAGTTTTGGCTTTTCCATTCCATGCCCAAAAAAGTAATCTGTATGAGGTGGTTGATTATAAGCTACATTTTGCCATGCGATACTTAAGCGATATTGAGGATTATGCATCAGCGTATAAACCTTGTGTTTAGTTGGTATTGTTGTTGAAAAAATTCTAAGCTCTTTACCATCTTCTGTGCGAGTGATCAACTCTTCCCTCCAGTCTCCAAAGATATCAGCTGACAAGTTTGGATTAGATTTAGTCCCGTTATTTTTCACGACTTCAAAGTCTGCTCCGGATAGGATTCTTACCATATTGCTATTCTCGTAGTCCCATTTGTCAATATTAACACCATCAAGTATCTCTCTGAGCAAATCCCCATCCCACCATATGGCCATGTTGCAAGATGTTGGCTTGACTTCAGATATCATTTCACCGTTAATATTCCACAAGCCTTCTAATCCATCTCCTGAGGCCCAGCTTTCAAAACCTTCATACCTAGGATCAATATCTATGGCCAAACCTCTAACTACATCTTTGGAAGGGAATGACCATAAAATCTCGCCTGTCATGGCATCTCTCAAGTTCGCTCCATGAGGATGTCGAGCATTTTCATGAATGCCAAAGATCTCCATCCCTTTTCTATTAGGATTCATATTGCTCACATGCATCGCATCACCATGACCTAAGCCTGAAGAATATAGGCCTTTGCCGTCATGATTGATTACCATAGAACCAAACACAACTTCATCTTTTCCATCATTATCCACATCAGCGATGGTGAGACTATGATATCCTTGACCTGCGTACTTCTTATTCTCTTCATCACCTCCATGACTATCAAAAGTCCAAACTTGAGAAAGCTCACCATCCCTCCAGTTCCATGCG
Source organism: Belliella filtrata (assembly GCF_022549775.1). Classification (GTDB taxonomy): domain Bacteria; phylum Bacteroidota; class Bacteroidia; order Cytophagales; family Cyclobacteriaceae; genus Belliella; species Belliella filtrata. Next base: position 55,833 of record NZ_JAKZGP010000015.1, read on the forward strand.
GAGATAACTGTACGTGTATAGTACCCTCTACTCAGTATCAAGCTAGGTTTCTCACCATCTAAGTAGGCTATTCCTGCAAGAAATCTATCAATTCTATTTCCGTAACCGTCTCCCCAAATCTCCTTCATCTCATCGGGACTTGGATCTTGGATATCAGGATGCCTAGCAGGCACATAATCTGTAGTAGCTAGTGCAGCTCCTGAAAGCCCATCAAAAATGGTAAAAAACTCGGGGCCCTTCAAAATATATCCATCGGAGTTTCTATGGTCAGCATCTGCATCACCGATGATTTCACCTATACCGTCTACAGTTCCATCAGCTGTCTTACAGGCTATCTCAGCTCTACCATCGCCATCTAAGTCATAGACCATAAACTGGGTGTAGTGTGCTCCTTCTCTGATATTTTTTCCTAAGTTTATTTCCCATAAAAATTCTCCATCCAATGTGTATGCCTGTAAGATTGGGTCAGTAGTTATACCTTTTTGTGAGTTATCTTTTCCATTGCCTAACATATGAACAACTATCTCATATCTCCCGTCTCCTGTCAGATCCCCTACAGATGCATCATTGGCATGGTACCCTTCAGGAGTTCTCAAAGGAATGGAAAGGTAAGGCTTATCCCAAGCTCGATACGCCTTTCCTTGTTTCACTTCTTGCCCATCGATGATAGCGGTGACATAGTAACTGTTTTGTAGAAGGAGATCAGCTGAAGTATCGAGGTAGTTGTTACTATCTTTTATAGGCCTGCTATTGATTCTGACAGGCTGCTTATCCTTTTCGATCCTGTAGAGATTGAATCCAATATCATCAGGCTCTGTTCCTAGTTGTCTCCAACTGACAAAGATTCCATCTTTTGATTGTATGGCTACTAAGCCTCTGTCTAGATATTCCATTTGTCGGTCCCGAGGATACGCTGTCAATGAAAAGGAAACTAAGATCAGCAGAAATAAAATGGGCTTGCTTTGCTTTAATAGAAACATGGTTATTTGATTTATCAATTATTCTTTGGAATAGGTATCACACAGATGTTCATTGTCCGATCATCTTCTGAAAGCATAGCCGATTGGATTTGGATTTTGGTTCCTTGTGGATTGAAAGTAGGATGAGGATGATCAGCCGCTGTGACTTTATGTCCAGTTGATAAAATTTTCATCTCTTTGGTGTGCCTATCGATGAGGTAAATTGTTCTTGAAAAATCATCCCCTACAGCCCACTTACCATCTGGGGATCCGTGAACATGCCATAAGCCACTTCCACTTTCAGTTTGTCCTTCTATCCTCATCTCACGTGTTCGTAAGTTAACTATAGCCAGACCAGTCGGCTTTTCTCTTATCCCAGATTTGCCCCAAGATGCTTCTTGACCAGGATTGGTTGATGAAGAACTTGATACATTTTTCACTTCTACATCCATTTCTACATCCCTATGCCCCATGATTGCCATGGCAACCTCATCTTGGCTGATGACTGCTTCGTGTGTCACCCATTCATACTCAGACTCTGGATACAAAGGCCTCAATCCAGTACCATCAGCCATCACTGTCCATGTCCTTTGAGGTGCTTTGCCTCCTGTCTCCCAACAAAAAACCAACTCTCCTGGAACCCAAGGATTGACTTGTACATGACCAACTTGAAATGGTACAGAAATCACATGGCTGACCTCCCCAGACTTCAAATCCAAACTGGCTATACCACTTGGACCTGCCCCCATCCCTCTTGGGCCAAAACTAGGTGCTACAGTTGCGTCTTTCGGAAGGTGATTTGCAGCTGCTTCTTTGTTCACTTTGAAATAAATGCGAGAATCATCAGCATCGAGAGCCATATCTCCACCGTTTTGTATCGCTTTGGGAACTATCCCATGGATGGTTTCATAATGATCTTTTTGCTTCAAATCACCCATTTCACTATCAGAAAATAATCGTTGGAGGTTAACTGATACGACTTCCATATCCTGAGAGGAAAGTTTTCTCATATAATACAAGCGCATCTCTTGCTGGGACAATGTCAACATACCATCATAGCCCCCCTCTGTCACTTGCACCATATCACCAGATTGCTCATGTACTGCTATAGCTTCCCCTTTGATCCTGTTTGACCTGAATACCAACCATTCTCCATCTGAAGTCCACTGAGGGTGCGTAGGGTAGATTTTAGAATCTCCTTCTGGTGTACTTGTCAAAAATATCAAATCAACTCCTGTGATTGGGTCTTGGACAACCTTCCTTTCAGAAGGAAGCCTTTTCCCAATCTGAGCAAATACTAAGCTTGTGGGAAGTGCAACTCCTAGAATAAAAAGTAGCAATGGTACTTTAAAAATGTTTTTCATAACCAGCATTTTGTGCATGTTTATAATTTAAAATTCGTCTATGCAATGATTGTATTTCAGTTGGATGGTGAGCTAGCATTCTATTGGATAGAAACCGAAACTTCCGCTTCCAAATGGGCTACCAAATCTCTTAGGTACCGTTCAAAACCTGCTGCTTCCATGAACCTATCTTCACTTAGTTCCCATGCACCTACTGCATAGTATTCAATAGTTTTTTCACTTTCAGATTTCATCTTTGCCAGATAGGAATCTGTCAACTTACCTGACTTGGGAGCTTCTATCATTTCCATGTATTGTCCTTTTGGAAGGATCAATGCCATACCTATGATCCATTCCTTATCATACCCTTGCGCATCATGTGTCATCAATATCACCCAATCATCAAAATCTGTAATTTCTTTGATTCCTTTATCATTGTGTATATTCACCAGACCGACAGCTAAGTGCTCATCGCCGTGTAAGCCCTCAAACATCACTTCGTTTTTATAAGCATACATACCTGGAACAATACTTACCCTCTCTACTATCCTTGGATACTTTCTATCAAATGCATCCCAATCCCTATACTCAAATTCCATAATAGACCTTATAGGACCCTCTGCCATAATCTTAAAAGATGATTGATAGATATTGCTCATTTCCTCATCGACCAACACTCCTAGCCTAGCGGGTTGATCATCTTTTAACAGTGTGATACCACCAAGACCCACAGAGTTTCCTACTGCAAGAATATCCCTACCCCAGTCTTCCATGACGTGATAATTGTCTTCAACTTCACCCTTATCATTCACACCAACATCTTTGGGGCTCATTTTGGAAGTTTTTTTCCCAAAAAGATCCTTGGAGTTTCTGCCATCAAAGTAATGCCTAAAGCCTACCTTATCATTTTCCCAAGAAGGGCCATCCGTTTGATATGGCTGATAACCCATACTCTTGGGTAATTCATGAGAAAAAAACAAATCTTCTTGTCTAGGTGTAACAGGCTGATCGATATCATCTCTTTTCCCAAACCTGACAGCTGTCCTCTGTTCAAATTTAGGCTGACTATCCACCCATGTGATATCCAGTGATTTTTCTTCATCAGCCTTGAGATCTACCAACATAAAAAGTTGATCAGGTATACCATCTCCATTGACATCGTCGATTTGATAAGCGACTGAATTCCCTTCAGCATCAGCTATATGTAGGAATTTATTAGCTTCTGATTTCAAGTCTTTGAAATCAATTATTACACCTTTATCCTTAAGATCAATGGAACTTTGGTTTTTTAATAAGATTTGAGGAGAGGATTCTTCTACAGCAGGATTGCATGCGAACAGAACAAATACTAAAGCTGAAAGTCTGATGGAATTGGTTTTTAACATAATTAGGTTGAAGTTGGGTTAATCAGATAAATTTGGTTGTTAAATTATGAAATTCATATAATCATCAATAAATCAACCAGCGCTAGAAAGCAAGTAAAATACTATCTAACTAAACTGATCACGAATAATGATTAGACACAATGTTTTCAAAATCAATCATTTAAATAAACAGTCTCCCTAGCAAGTATTCGAAACACTTTGTTGTTAAGACATTATTTGCACGATTTAGATTAACAATATACCTCATATCATCCAGACAACATCCCTGTAGTGTCTTGCATCATAAAATAACTTTATCTACTAAAGATCTAAAAAAAACCATACCTTATTGCGGTATGGTTTTCCAAACTAATTAACCCTATATATTAAAACGCGTATTTTAATTTTTCCTTAAAAACTCCTTTAGCTTGATAACTTCTAAGCCCGCATCAATCACTGAACCGACACCATGCTTCTCATTGGGGCTGGCTGATCTTGTGTAGTAAAAAACCAAATCATCACTGATCCCTGTCCCTACACAAATTGCTCTTACTTGTCCATCTTCCTCAATCATATGCTTGCGTAGCCCTTCCCATCCTCTCAAAGCCACTGATGCAAAACGCTTATCAATCCAACCTTCTGTAATGGCTTTGGCAAACCCTTGGACAAACATGGCTGATGCAGAGGTCTCTTGGTAAGAATCATTTTTATCCAATAATTGCCTCCACAATCCATCCTGATCCTGATACCTTGATAGGCCTATCAATTGCTTCTCTAAGTTTTTTCTTACCTTTTCTTTCCCAGGATAGCCCTCTGGCAATCGCTCAAGCAAATGCAGTTGAGACAACACCAACCATCCATTACTTCTCCCCCAGTGTGCTACACCATTTTGTTCTGTATCTGTGTAATAGCAATGGAAATACAAACCATTATGAGGGTTCCAAAGGTATTTGTCAAAGCTCAATACTTGATTGATCGCATCATCAAAGTATTTGTTTTCTCCTGTATAAACAGCTGACCTTGACAAAAATGGAACACTCATGTACAAATCATCCGCCCACAAAGTCATTTTTTGAGGAAAAGTCCTCACCAATGTTTTATCATACAACCTATCTTGACCATAAGTAAGTCTTTCTAACCCATTTTTGATGTATGTTTCATACCGAGGATCATTGTCACGTTCCATAACCTCCAGCATACTTGCTGATATTGCTCCAAAATCATCCAGCTCTAACATAGTCCATAGCTGACCCAATGGATATCTATGGTGTGGTCTATCGTTTTTAAAGCGCTTTTGAAAGAACTCATAATTGTCAAACCCATGGGCAATATGGTTCTTAGCGTAAGCATAATATTTCTCATCACCTGTCTGTGCCGCAAGATGAATCATCGCCAAATTAATAACTCCATTGGTGTAGTGCCATTCTCCATACTTGGACGCAAATGAAAGTTCTTTATCCTCTGAAATATTCTCAAATGAAGTAATTGACTTCCCATCAGCATCAACAAAACCTAACTTAGTCTTAGAAAGAATATAATCTGCTACTTTTCTAACTACTTCCAAATCTGTTTCCTTGTCTTCCTGATGTGCTTGAAGGAAATTGGTTTGTAAAATAATTAGTAATAATCCAAATATGGACTTTATTCTAAAGTTGATGTGCTTCATTAGGGTGTGGTTATTGGTTTATGCATTGCGCTTGTTGAAGTATTTCAATAAGCTAGATGATTTTTAATATTATCGAAATTAGTGTCTTAACTGAAATTTCCTATCCTGTACTTACCCGAAGGGAAACTTTTCAATTATAAATCATGGCTTCCTTATAAAATTTATCTACCTACAACCCACTTTCTTAAATGATATAAAAAATAGCTTTTAAGCTGCATGAGCAAACTTACTATTATGATGACTAAATACATTTACATATCAAGACTAGCTGAATTAACTAGGGTCTGCTGAAAAATTCAGTCTTGTGTTGGATACGAGTTGGCGAAATGTAGCTGTATAAATATACTGTGGACTGAAGCCAATGAAGTAGCTTGTGTGAAGCTGGCTACCAAAAACGAGTCAATTTACTTTAAGGCTTTTGCACTCATTTGCTAAAAAACGCTGCACAAGATCATTGACCATGCAAACTAACCCATACATTACCAAGTGGTTTCGTGTTTTTAAACAGGCCCTAACTAGACAAGCAACCCACCATGTACTATCCTGCTAGAAAAGCTTCCCTTCCAGTAGTTACTTGCCCATTCCAAAATATTAACCTATTCTTATAATCTCAAACTAACCTCGAAATGAAGCAACAAACATTACTTTGCATTTGCATTTGCACATTGATTATATTGACCAGCACCTATTGTAAAGCTAAAGAACCTGAAGTCTATATGTTTTCTTACTTCATGGGCAATGGCGAAGATGGATTGCACTTGGCATATAGTCTGGATGGTTTGACATGGGAAGCATTGAATGATGGTAGATCAGTGCTCAGTCCTACAGCAGGAGAAGACAAACTCATGAGAGACCCATGTATCATAAAAGGTGGAGATGGAAACTATCACATGGTATGGACAGTCAGTTGGACGGAAAAAAGTCTCGGCTATGCCACATCTCAAGACTTGGTCAATTGGAACGAGCAGCGAACTATCCCAGTAATGGCACATGAAGAAGGTGCTAGGAATACCTGGGCACCTGAGATTTTCTATGATGTAGAGGATGATATCTATATGATCTTTTGGTCCACAACAATAGATGGAATGTACCCAGAAACCCAATCCAATGAAGAAAGTGGCTACAATCATCGTAAATATTACACCACAACTAAGGATTTTCAAAACTTCAGCCCTACTTCCTTACTTTATGAACCAGGCTTCAATGTGATCGATGGCACCATCATCAAAGAAGATAATGAATACATTATGTTTATCAAAGATGAAACTAGAGAACCTGCACAAAAAAACATCCGAATTACTAGAAGCAATAAGCTAAACTCAGGATATGGAAAAGCATCTGAACCGATCACTGGAGAATATTGGGCGGAAGGACCTACTGTAGCCAAAGTAAACGGTCAATGGATAGTTTATTTTGATAAGTACATAGAGAAAAGTATGGGAGCTGTTGCTTCTTCAGATTTAGAAAATTGGAAAGATATTTCGGAGCAAATCAGCTTCCCAAAGGGCACTCGACATGGCTCAGTTTTCAAAATCTCAAGTACTGAATTGCAAAAATTGATGGAGAAATTTGAAAGAAAAACTGGCGAATAGAACCTAGAGAAAAGATAAGAAAAGGTTAAAAATTCTTTATCAATGATACTATTTAAATAAGTACCAAAAACAAAGATGCTGAACTTTTCAACTTTTGAAACTTTCTAAGTTCCTCAACATTCCTATCTATTTTGTTTAATAATATTCTTCAAAAATCCAGCCTTCCACTAAAGCTAAAAAGTTACTAGGCATTTGGACAAACTCAGAAAGTACAGGATACTTGTTATGTTAAAATGCTTTTTATTTAGTTTTTCAAAACTATTCCGAAAATCATGCCATCAAAGTTTATTAAGCATTTCTGTTGTTCTGTTATCTTTTTCATATCCATTTTAGAGGCGATACATGCCCAGCATACATCACAATTATTTCTCAGCGGTATAGACAATGAAAACACGGTAACATGGGATTTTTTTTGTTCGTCCGGTAGAAAAAGTGGCTATTGGACAACCATCGAAGTCCCTTCACATTGGGAACAACAGGGGTTTGGATTGTACAATTATGGTAGAGACTATGTAACTTATGGTCGTTCACATGAATTTGCTGATGAAGTTGGGTATTATAAGCGAAAATTCACCCTTCCCGAGAACTTCAATGACCAAGTGCTAGAATTGGTGTTCGAAGGCTCGATGACTGATACAGAAGTTAGAATAAATGGGAAATCCGCAGGATCTACTCACCAAGGTGCATTCTACCGTTTCAGTTATGATATCACAGATCTGGTATATCATAACAAAGAAAACCTTATCGAAGTAAAAGTCAGCAAAATGTCAGCTAACAACTCAGTAAATAGAGCAGAAAGGTATGCTGATTATTGGATTTTTGGAGGAATCTATCGACCAGTATATATCAATGCCAAACCTAAAGAGCACATTGTACACCAAGCTATCGTAGCCCAAGCTGATGGAAAACTAGAGGTACACCTAGAGTTAGCCAACATTTCTACTGCTGTAGAAGTAGAAGCCTATTTGGCTGACCTATCTGGCAATATGGTCAAAAGATGGACTACTTCCCTCAATGAGTTCAAAGGAGATGGAGGGTTAGTCATTCAGGGTCAATTTGAAAACATCAAAACCTGGAACGCTGAATTCCCCAATTTATATCAACTCAACTTATCCATCAAAGATAAAAGCAATAAAAGTCTCCATGAAGTATCGGAGCGTATAGGATTCAGAACCATAGAAATCAAAGAAGGTGATGGAATCTATGTCAATGACACCAAAGTAAAAATGAAAGGTGTAAACAGGCATGCCTTTTGGCCAGAAACAGGGCGATCTCTCAATAGATCCCTTGATCTCAATGATATCTTACTGATCAAAGAGATGAACATGAACTCAGTAAGAACTGCTCATTATCCACCTGACAAATCATTTTTGCAACTGTGTGATTCTCTTGGGCTCTATGTAATGGACGAGCTTGGAGGATGGCAAAATGCTTACGATACTGAATCAGGGAGAATTTTAGTAAAAGAAATGGTTCAAAGAGACGTCAATCACCCATCTATCATTTTTTGGAGCAATGGAAATGAAGGAGGAACAAATAAAGCTTTGGACGGAGACTTCGACTTATATGACCCATCAAAAAGGCCAGTGATACATGCCCATCACCGACCAGGTAATGCATTCAATGGAGTCGATACTGATCATTATGAAAACTATGAAAGCCTGATCAGCAAATTCTCAGACTCCACCTTGATCTATATGCCGACTGAATTTCTCCATGCCCAAGATGACGGAGGTGGTGCAGCAGGACTACATGACTTCTGGGAACTCATGTGGACATCCAAAATGTCAGGTGGAGGATATCTCTGGGTTTTTGCAGACGAAGGGCTTGTACGTACAGATATGGGAAACAAGATCGATGTCAACAGGGTCAATGCACCTGATGGTCTTCTTGGTCCGCATCGACAAAAGGAAGGAAGCTTCTATGCTGCAAAAGAAATATTCAGCCCCGTGAAAATTTTCTTGGAAAAGCTTCCTTCTAATTTCAACGGAGAGATTGAAATAGAAAACCGGTACCACTTCACAAACCTTTCTGATGTTCAATTTGAAGTAAGCTGGATAAATTATCGAAAACCAGGCGAGCCCATAGCAGGTCATCATGTTCTAGAAAAATCAAGGGTCAAAAGCCCAGACATCAAACCAGGAAACAAAGGCAAAATAAATATTGACCAAACAGCTCTCATTCATAAAGCAGACGGCCTCAACATCACTGCTATAGACCCTCATGGCAAAGAAATTTATACCTGGTCTTGGAAAATCAACCCTCTCAAAGACATTATGCAAAGTATAGACAAACTAACCGAAGGAGATTTCCCCACTGAAATCTCCTCTGATGACAGTCTGATTGTGCTATCAGGTGGTGGGTTTTCTTTAACTTTTGATAAAAACAATGGTGTATTAACTAGAATCCAAAAGCCAAGTGGAATGGATTTGAGTTTAGATAATGGCCCCAGGTTCACTTATGGAGATCAACATGTCAAGCGAATCCATATAAAAGACAAAGCAGAGATCAAAAGCTTAACCTTTGAGTATGACGGTTTCTTAAAAGAGGCAATTTGGAAAATCAATCCGAGTGGTTGGGTAGAGTTGAATTACACTTATGAACTACCAGAGGGTGAATATGCATACCCTGGAGTAAGTTTCGACTACCCAGAGTCCAATGTCATCAGTGCCAAATGGTTGGGAAAAGGCCCCACTAGAATTTGGAAAAACAGGAGCCAAGGCACCATTGATGTACATCAAAACCTCTACAACAATACCCACACAGGAAGCACACCTTTTGATTATCCGGAGTTTAAAGGTTACTTTGGAGACATTAGCTGGATGGAAATCAATACTGCACAAGGCAAGTTTTACGTGGTCACTCCAGAGGATGGACTACAAGTTCGTCTCTTTGACTTTTTTGGTCTCTCTGGCCCTAAGAGTTTTCCAGAACTTCCAAAAGGGAATATTTCATTCTTGGATGGTATTCCTGCTCTGGGAAGTAAGTTAGCATTGGGTATATCTTCAGATGCTTCCGTATATGGCCCTCAAGGTGAGATGAATCACATGAATGGAGTATATTCCCGCACATTATATTTCTATTTTGACCTTATAAAAAATTCTAGTTTGACTTATGACAAAACAAATCGCATTCCGGATGAAAATTAAGCCTGGGGCTGAGCAAGAATATCAGAGAAGACATGATGAAATCTGGCCAGAATTGAAATCTTTACTCAAAAATGCTGGAGTAGTTTCCTACAGTATTTTTCTAGATAGACAGACCTCTACCCTATATGCCATTCAAGAAGTCACAGGAGAAAATGGCTCTCAAGAGCTGGGAGAGGAGGAAATCGTCCAGAAATGGTGGTCATATATGGCTGACATCATGGATACCAACAAGGACAATTCACCAGTATCGATTCCTTTGGAGAAGGTTTTTGAATTGTAATTAGCCATGCAGCTCTCCAAGTGTATCAAAACCCAAGTCGACTAACAATGAACCCCCATCACCTTTCCCTTTTCAAGTTTTTTCTTTTGTCCCTGTCAATCACATTGATTTTAGCATGTGATACATCGGATCAATATGGCTTGGACCCAAATGTAGAATCGTATAATATTCCAGCATCTCAATGGCCTGAAGTCAGCAAAGAACACAAGCCATGGGCTAGGTGGTGGTGGATGGGAAGTGCTGTGGATGAGCAAAACACTGATTTTTTATTAGAAGAATATGCAAGAGTAGGAATCGGTGGTCTAGAGATAGCACCGATATACGGAGCAAAGGGATATGAAGATAGGTACTTGGACTTTTTATCTAAGCCATGGATAGCAGCACTGAATCATACTGTATCACAAGCACATCGCTTAGACATGGGTATAGACTTGACCTTGGGTACAGGCTGGCCATTTGGTGGTCCTCAAGTCAAGATGGAACATGCCGCTTCTAAAATGATCATTCAGGAATATATCATCGAAAAAGGACAAAAAACATTAGAAATCAAACAAAAAAAACGCAACGAAAATGACCCAGACGGCATCTTAGTTCATTTGATTGGTATCTTCAGAAATGGCGAAAGAAGAGAAATCTATGAGCTTCTTGAGGACTTTAAGTTAAGCAATATTCCAGCAGACCTACTTCAGGTTCAAGCATTGTACATTTCCAAAACAGGACAAAAAGTAAAACGAGCTGCACCAGGGGGTGAAGGCTTTATCTTAGATCATTTTTCCCGCACAGCTGTCAATAATTATATCGAATCATTTGATAAAGCTTTTGATCTTAACTATCCCGATATCAGGGCTTTTTACAATGACAGCTTTGAAGTTTATGGTGCTGATTTCTCAGCGGACTTTTTAGATGAATTTGAAGAAAGAAGAGGATACGATTTGAAGTTTACGCTTCCTGAGTTGATTTCTGATAATGGCGATGATGCATCGATTAGAGTCAAATCAGACTATAGAGAAACTTTAAGTGAGCTTTTGATTGAAAATTTCACAGAAAACTGGAGTGAATGGGCAAAATCAAAAGGCAAAAAAACCAAAAACCAGGCTCATGGATCACCTGGAAATCTGCTTGACATCTACGGAGCTGTGGATATCCCAGAATGCGAGACTTTCGGGTCAAGTTTCTTCCCCATTGCAGGCTTGCGAAGAGACAGTGCTGACATCAGAAATGTAGATCCAGATCCCATCATGCTGAAATTCGCTTCATCAGCGGCTCATCTTACAGGGAAAAACCTGGTATCGTGCGAAACTTTCACTTGGCTCGGGGAGCACTTCAAGTCTTCATTTTCTCAAATGAAACCAGAGTTAGATCAGACTTTTTTGGCTGGAGTCAACCATGTATTCTATCATGGAATAACTTACAGTCCTCAAGATGTACCTTTCCCTGGTTGGGTGTTTTATGCCTCCCTCAACCTCACACAGCACAACAGCTTGTGGGATCATCTTCCCGCATTCAACGAGTACATCACCAGAACACAGTCAGTGCTGCAAGCCGGACAGGCAGACAATGAGCTTTTGGTTTATTGGCCGATATATGATGTTTGGGCTAATCCCAAAGGGACCATGGAATTGATCACCGTGCACCACGTAAATGAATGGCTTCATCCTACTGAATTTTACAAGCAATCCAAAAAACTTATGGAATCAGGGTATTCAGTAGATTTTATTTCAGACAAAATGATAGGCTCGGCTGAAGTGGAAAAAGGCCACATCAAGCCACATCCCAATGCAAATTCCACCAAAGCACTACTTATTCCCAAGGTTGATTTCATGCCAGTGGCAACTTTTGAAAGTATTCTTGAATTGGCTCATAATGGTGCCAAAATCATTTTTCAGGCAAAGCCAAATGACATACCAGGTAATCATGAAATCGAAAAAAATAGAGAAATCTTTTCAAACTTGTGGAAGAAAACTGGCCTTGACAAAAAGGCTCAAGTGAATTGGGGAAAAGGCAAGCTGATTCTTTCTGAAAGTTTTGCCCCTGCCCTAGCTGCCGAAGAAATTCTCCCAGAAAGGATAAGCAGATCAGGATTGAAGTTTATCAAAAGAAAGATTGGAAAGGATAAGTATTACTTCATCGTCAATCATAATTCCAAAAAAGTAAGTCAAGCTGTTGACTTTTTGACTAATGCCAAGTCAGCTGTGATCATGAATCCAATGGATGGCAAAATTGGAGTTGGGAAGTCAAAAACCAAGGGGAATTACCTAAGCGTCCATTTGCATATGGAACCTGGGGAATCTTTAATAGTTAGGACAGTTGATCAGGCAAGTGAAGAAATTCCTCTTTGGACATATTTTGATAGCCCGAGTACCATTACTGAAGTTATTGCAGACTGGAAGATCACTTTTGGCAGTGATGGTGGACCAAATATCCCAAAAGATCAAAAACATAAAAAGTTGAGCACATGGACAAATCAAGGGGACGCGGAGGCCGACGACTATTCAGGTAAAGCCACCTATACCAGTACCTTTGATTTTGACCTAGATCAATCCAAAGCTTATACCCTCAACTTTTCTCAAATCCATGAAAGTGCCAAAGTTTGGCTCAATGGGCAATATGCAGGGCAAGTATGGAGTCTTCCGTATGTATTAGATATCACCAAATTCCTCAAGCATGGCCAGAATGAGATCAAAATTGAAGTCGTGAATCTTATGGCTAATCGAATCAGGCATTTAGACCAAAACAACATAAGTTGGAGAAATTACCATGAAATCAATTTTGTAAACATTGATTATAAGCCCTTCGATGCTTCTGACTGGCAAACCATGCCATCTGGACTTTCGGGCAAGTTGATGATTAGCGAGTATTTGAAATAAATTCAATTTTATTCCTTCAAACTCACACAGGAAAGCACAGGACAGTCAAACAGGGCAAAATCTCTGTCAATCCTTAATGTATTTACTGAATTGCCACGCATAAGTTTGAAAATATGCATAAATCAAAATATAATTCCGCTTGATGAATTCCAATAGAATTTAATAAGCAAATACAGCATTAAAACACCACTTTTGATTGATCAAATTCTTTCTATTGAGGATTTTTTAACATAAATTACAATCGATTGCACAACACCATGTAATAAACCCAACATGATCTCTTTTGATAATATCATCCGAATCGAGAATGATTCCAGAATCCCAAAGTACCAGCAACTTGTACAGTGCCTTATCGAAAATATCGAAAGAGGCTACCTCACTGTGGGAGAAAAAATACCTTCGATCAATGAAGTCAGTGAAAAATTTTACCTATCCAGAGATACGGTAGAGAAAGCCTATAATCAACTTAAGAAACAGAAAATCATTCTCTCTGTCAAAGGCAAAGGCTACTATGTTGCACGAAACGTATCCCAATCAAAATTGAAAGTACTATTTCTACTCAATAAGCTAAGCAATTACAAGCTTCGCATCTACAATTCTTTTTTGGAAAGCCTCGGTACGACTGCCAAAGTAGACCTTCATCTCTATCACTGTGATGCCAAGATTATGCTTAGTATCTTGGAAGAAAACATGGGAGCGTATGATTACTATGTAGTCATGCCTCACTTCAAAGATGACAAGCTCAGACACCTCAATATCAATGATCAAGTCACAGAAGCATTACAAAGAATTCCTTCTGAAAAACTCGTCATCATGGATAATGTGATTCCAGAACTTGGTGAAGAAGTAGCTTCTATCTATCAAGATTTCAAAGGTGATATTTATAAAGCTCTCAAAGAGGGAATCGCTAGGTTGAAAAAATATGACAAACTTGTACTAGTCTATCCTGAAAAAGTGCTTTACCCCTACCCTTCAGAGATCAAGTGTGGATTTCAAAAATTCTGTGCAAACCACAATTTTGATTTTGAAATCATCCCAACTATCTATCCTGAAATGGAGCTAGAAGTCAATGATGCATACATTACCATAGAAGAAAATGATCTCGTAAGCCTAATCAAGCAAATCAGAGATCAAAAGTTCCAAATGGGAGAAGACATTGGTGTGATCTCTTACAATGACACCCCACTCAAGGAACTTCTCGGCATCACTGTGATGTCTACCAACTTCAAAGTCATGGGTGAAACTGCCGCCTACATGATCAAAAAACACAAACATGAAGTGGTCAAAAATGTGTTCAACTTCATCGATCGTGGCTCGATTTGATCATTCACAGTAAAGTACAGGACAGTTATCAGAGTTATTCATGATAGTTTGTGCTTTCTTTTTAACCCAAAATACATCATGAATAAAAGCACAAGTCTGGTAGCAAAATTGAATGCTATCAATGAATATGAGCGTCAACCCATTCCTGAAAGCAAACTTAAAAGTTGGAAAAAATTTATAGGTACTTATGCCGGAGAACACACCGCAGGTACCGAGTTTGTACTTGGACCACTTTTCGTAGCGCATGGTGCCTCTGCCATAGACTTAGTCACAGGATTACTAATCGGTAATGTATTGGCCGTGTTGAGTTGGGCATTTTTTACTGGTAAAATTGCCGCCAAAACACGACTCACGCTTTATTATCAACTTGAGCAAATTGCAGGATCAAAGTTTACTTTGATTTACAACCTGGTGAATGCAGGGTTATTTTGTTTCCTGGCAGGTGCGATGATTGCCGTATCAGCCACTGCGGTAGGTATTCCATTCAACTTAGAAATGCCAACGCTTACTGATATCCTACCCAACTCACTTGGATGGATATTGACAGTATTTGCTATTGGTGCGATCACTACAGTGGTCGCCATGTTTGGCTTTGAACAAGTTTCAAAGTTTGCCAATATTGCTGCACCTTGGATGATCATGGTCTTCATTGCTGCGGCAGTGGGTGTATTACCTAGGCTTGGCATCAATTCTCTAGCAGACTTTTGGCCTGTAGCCAAAAACACAATCTGGACAGGTGTGCCGCTAGAGGGACAAAGTCAATTCACTTTCTGGCACATTACTTTCTTCGCATGGTTCTGCAATATGGCCATGCATATTGGCATGGCTGACATGTCTATCCTTAGGTATGCAAAAAAATGGACTGCAGGATTTTCAACAGCCTCAGGAGTCTTTCTGGGTCATTACATAGCATGGATAGCGTCTGGTATTCTTTACTCACTATTTCTCTTGGAGTCAAACAATAGCTTGACATTTGCTCCCGGCCCTATTGCTTATGAAGCAGCGGGTATAGCTGGTGCAGTGTGTGTCGTGATCGCAGGCTGGACCACTGCCAACCCTACACTGTATCGAGCAGGACTTGCTATCCAATCCATCAATCCAAATTGGAAAACCTGGAAAGTCACACTCTTTGTAGGACTCTTCACAACTATCGCAGCTTGTTTCCCTGCATTGGTCATGAGGCTCTTGGAGTTTGTAGCATTGTATGGCTTGATTTTGATGCCTTTAGGAGCTGTCATCTTTATAGATGTGTACTTTATGGAGCGTTGGGGACTTGTAAGAAACTATGCGCTTGAATCTGGTAAAAAACTAAATCCAGCTGTTGCCTTCACTTGGATCCTAACCTTAGGATTTTGCCTTGCCCTCAATTTGTTTGCTGATGTTGAAATCTTCTTCTTGGGCTTGCCTGGATGGTTTGTGGCTGTTATTGCTTATTTGATTTTTAGCAAGTTGTTTCAAAAACCCATAGTATTCAAAACTCAAAAAGTAAACTTAACATCAGAACCCATCTTAAACCACTGATTCAAATCATGAAACGACTCATCATTATTACTTCCATCCTTGGATTGATTACCACAATCGTTCCTCCTTTCTTGGTATTCACAAATCAAATCGATCCTTCTACATCTAAAACACTGATGCTCATCGGAACAGTTGTCTGGTTTATTTCAGCTCCTTTGTGGCTCAATAAAAAAGAACAAGAATCTGTATGAGGGAATTGCTATTCATCACTCTTATATTTTTTGTGTTTTGTTTCAATGTCTACTCACAGCGAGTAGAAAATACTCCCTTATGGGATAAAGAAGCTCCATATACCAAAAAATCTATCAGGAATGATCAGGTTAATGAAAGGGGTAATGTTCAAGTTATAGCTAATCCTGATCTAACCATATATTTTCCCAAAAAAAATAAAACTAACCTTAGAAGTATTCTCATCTGCCCAGGTGGTGGGTACAGCAATCTGGCAATCAATCATGAAGGACATGAAATCGCCAAATTCTATGCAGACAATGGTTACATTGCAGCAGTACTTAAATACAGACTACCTGAACCTGAGTTTGTAAATTCCGCTTGGGAAGTTCCTTTGGCTGATGCTAAGCAAGCCATCAAAGTTATCCGGAATCATTCAGAAGATTGGAGCATTGACCCTACCAAAGTTGGTGTTTTGGGATTTTCAGCTGGAGGTCATTTAGCCTCTTCATTAAGTGTG
Organism: Belliella filtrata; assembly: GCF_022549775.1. Lineage (GTDB taxonomy): Bacteria > Bacteroidota > Bacteroidia > Cytophagales > Cyclobacteriaceae > Belliella > Belliella filtrata. The sequence goes on from NZ_JAKZGP010000015.1 coordinate 72,585, forward strand.
CATGGTACCGATGATGATGGTAGCAGACCAGATTTCAGCCTTTTGATATACCCTGTCATCAGTATGGATAGCAGTATCACACATGCTGGATCCAGAAGAAACCTTCTAAGAGAAATGGTCGGTACTGAATGGGAGTTTTTTCATAGTAATGAATTACAGGTAGATCAGCATACACCCCCAGCTTTTTTGGTGCACAGTTGGGATGATAAAGTTGTACCAGTAGAAAACTCCATTCGCTATGCCAAAGCATTAAATGCTTATGATATACCAGTCACCCTCCACCTATTTGAAAAAGGTGGACATGGATACGGTAGAGGAAACATTGAGCAACATGGCACTGCTTCCCAATGGATTGATTTAAGTCTAGTATGGCTTGATCAAATACTAAAATAGTAGCTTCTTAGAACACAAATAGGTAAAAGCAAAGATGCTTGTTCAGCTTCAAGTAATTTTTATGAAAGTATTGTTTTTAACCAAGACAATGCAAGTGATTTAAAGACAACATATTAAACAGAACATCATCATAGATAAACGTCTTTTACAGTACAGAACAGGATAGTAAAATGCATTAATAAGGATAAATTTCCACTTGTAACTTAAACCTAGTTTACCATGTCTATTTTGGAAAAACAATTTAAACATGTCTCATTTCTCTGGGACGAACAAAAAGCAAATTCTTTGGGTGATGATGAAGTAGCCCTTTTGATATACCGATCAAATATACTTGGTGCTGATCTTAGGATCACCAACTATGGAGGTGGGAACACCAGCTGTAAAACATATGAAAAAGACCCTCTTTCAGGAAAAGAGGTTGAAGTCATGTGGGTAAAAGGCTCTGGTGGAGATATTGGAACCTTGACTAAATCCGGACTTGCTGGTCTTTATGTTGACAAATTACGCGCTTTAGAAGGTATCTATAAAGGAATTGAGTTTGAAGATGAAATGGTGGGACTTTTCAATCATTGTATCTATGACTTGGACTCCAAAGCTCCATCCATTGACACACCGCTACATGCTTTTTTACCATTCAAGCATATCGATCACCTTCATCCAGATGCAGCCATTGCAATAGCTGCTTCCAAAGATGGAGAAAAAATCACTCAAGAGCTTTTTGATGGCCAGATTGCCTGGATTCCTTGGCAAAGACCTGGATTTGACCTTGGGCTACAGCTGAAAAAGGCTTTGGACGAAAATCCTGGTATCAGAGGTATAATGCTAGGAGGACATGGTCTATTCACCTGGGGAGACACTGCATACGAATGCTACATCAATAGCCTCGAAGTCATAGAGAAAGCTTCTCAATATTTGGAAGATAACTATGGCAAAACCAGACCAGTGTTTGGAGGGCAAAAAATCGATTCCCTTTCTCCTGAACAAAGAAAAGATCAGGCAGCGATCATCTCACCGCTATTAAGAGGCTTGGCATCAAGTTATGACAGAATGGTCGGCACATTCAACGATTCTGAAGTCGTATTGCAATTTATCAATTCTAATGACTTAAGTAAACTGGCTCCATTAGGCACTTCCTGTCCAGACCATTTCCTAAGGACAAAAATTGCACCCTTAGTATTGGATATTCCAGCTGATCAAGATTTGAGTGATCTTCAAGCTATCAAAGATCACATCAGTAAGCTATTCGAAACTTACAGAGAGGGATACAAAGATTATTATGAAAAGCACAAAAGGTCAAACAGTCCTGCCATGCGTGATCCCAACCCTGTGATCATCCTATGGCCCGGTGTTGGACTTTTCTCTTACGCCAAAAATAAGCAGACATCTCGTGTAGCCAGTGAATTTTACATCAACGCTATCAATGTGATGCGTGGTGCCGAAGCAGTATCATCTTATGTATCCCTACCATTACAAGAAGCTTTTGACATAGAGTATTGGCTACTTGAAGAAGCTAAGCTTCAAAGAATGCCCAAAGAGCAACCCTTGTCCAGAAAAGTTGCATTGATCACTGGAAGTGCTGGAGGTATAGGAAAAGCCATTGCAGACAAACTAGCAAAAGAAGGTGCTTGTGTGATATTGACTGACATCGATCAAGGCAGACTGGAAGAAGCTGTCAAAGACTTCGGAAAAGACACTGCGATCCATAGCACGCTCAATGTACTGGACAATGATACTATCATATCTGCATTCAAGGCTGCAAACCTGGCATTCGGTGGAGTAGATATCGTGGTAAATTGCGCAGGTCTTGCCATCAGCAAGCCGTTGAACGAAACATCCGAGGCAGATTGGGATTTGCTTCATGATGTACTTGTCAAAGGTCAATTCAAAGTAAGTCAAGAAGGTGTGAAAATATTGAGAGCACAAGGACTTGGTGGTGACATTATAAACATTGCTTCTAAAAACGCACTGGTCTCTGGGCCAAACAATGTAGGCTATGGTACTGCCAAAGCAGCACAAGTTCACATGTCGAGACTTCTTGCAGCCGAACTTGGTCCAGATAAGATTCGAGTAAATGTGGTCAATCCTGATGCTGTAATCGAAGGATCTAAGATTTGGGAAGGAAAATGGGCAGAAGGAAGAGCCAAAGCTTACGGTATCAAGGTAGAAGAACTACCAGCACACTATGCTAAAAGAACCTTGCTGAACGAAATCATCAGCACTGAGGATATCGCTAATGGAGTATTTGCCTTTGTAGGTGGAGTACTTTCCAAAAGTACAGGCAACATCCTCAATGTAGATGGCGGAGTAGCGGCAGCTTTTGTAAGATAATTTGCACAAACCTATTAACACCTTAATTCCTTTCAGGTTTTTCCTAAATTAGATACTACTTTAGCCTAAAACCTGAAAGGTTTTTATTTATCAAAGCATTTCAAAAAATGAAAATAACCGCTAGCCATATAGAAGAAGCCAATGAAACTTTAGAAAAAGATCACTTGGAATCTCTTGACTTTTTGTCCCAAAGACTTGCCAAAAAAGGAATAGACACTAACCTTATCATCGAAAAACTACAAGAACTACAGATTGCAATACCCTCATGGGCATTAGGTGCTGGAGGTACACGATTTGGTAGATTTTCTGGAGCTGGTGAGCCTTCTAATATCATCCAAAAGATCGAAGACATCGGATTGATACATGCACTAAACAAATCAAGTAATGCTGTTTCCCTTCATATTCCATGGGATATTCCACAAGACTATGAAGCGATCAGACAACTTGCCAAGAGCTTGAGTATTCAGTTTGATGCTGTCAACTCAAATACCTTCCAAGACCAAGTCGGACAAAAAGAATCTTATAAATATGGTTCACTAGCAAACACTGATCAAGCTGTTCGAGAGCTTGCTATAGCGCACAATAAGGAAGTAATCAATATAGGTGAAAAACTTGGTTCAAAAGCTTTGACTGTATGGCTAGCTGATGGATCTAGTTTCCCTGGACAATACAGTATCAGGAAAGCTCTCCAAAATACCCATGAATCTCTATCCGAGATATACAAAGCACTTCCAGAAGATTGGAAAATACTGGTAGAATATAAGCCCTATGAACCTAACTTCTACAGTACGGTAATACAAGATTGGGGAACTTCATTTCTCCTTGCAAATAAACTAGGACCAAAGGCATATACCCTTGTGGACCTAGGACATCACCTTCCAAATACCAATATCGAGCAGATTGTGACTACTTTAATGTCAGAAGAAAAACTGGGAGGATTTCATTTCAACGACTCCAAATACGGTGATGACGATCTTACAGTCGGTAGTGTCAAACCTTATCAACTTTTCTTGATTTTCCATGAATTGGTACAAGGCTTCTCTGAAACCAATAATCCCCCACTATCATGGATGATAGATGCAAGTCACAATATCAAAGATCCTTTAGAAGACTTGCTACAATCCGTAGAAGCCATCAAGCTTGCTTTTGCCCAAGCTTTGATTATCGATCAGAAGGCTCTAGAGGAAGCCCAAAACAATCATGATACAGCCAAAGCTCAAGAAATACTCCAAGATGCTTATCGAACAGACCTGAGACCATTAATAGCAGAAGCTGCAAGACGCTCTGGCGGGGCTATTGCCCCACTAAATGCCTACAGGCAAATAGGTGTTAGAAACCAATTGATCAAAGAAAGAGGCACATCAAGTAAAGCAAGCGGACTGTAATGATACCTGTAACAGCCATATTTGATATTGGAAAAACCAATAAGAAATTCTTCCTTTTTGATAGTGAGTTCAGAGAGGTATACAAAGTCTATCATCGACTTGAATACACGACCGATGAGGACGGTGATCCCTGTGAATCGATCAAGGAACTTACAGCTTGGATCAAAGAGACCTTGGCTACAGCCATGGAACTGCCTGATTTTAATATCAGAAAACTTAACTTCACTACTTACGGTGCATCTTTGGTACATTTGGATCGAGAGGGGTTCCCTGTGACACCACTTTATAATTATACTAAATCCTATCCAATTGAACTTTTGGAGAAATTTTATTCAAAATTCGGCGGGAAAAATCAGTTTTGTATAGAAACCTCCTCACCTGCTCTCGGAATGGTCAACGCTGGACTACAGCTTTTTTGGTTAAAGTATTCCAAACCTGAGATCTTCAAGAAAATCCACAATACTTTACATCTGCCTCAATACTTGAGTTACCTATTTACAGGAAAAATGGTCTCAGACTATACCAGCATTGGTTGCCATACTGGAATGTGGGATTTTGCGAAAGATAGTTATCATGATTGGTTAGAAAAAGAAGATTTGATCAAGCTTTTGCCCCGCGCAGTAAGTACTTCCGAGACTTACCCCATTTCTTTCAGAAAACAATCCATGTCCGTTGGTGTGGGTGTACATGACTCATCATCTGCCCTAGTTCCATATTTGATCAAAAATGATGAGCCATTTGCTTTGCTTTCCACTGGCACATGGGCGATCAGTATCAATCCTTTCAATACACTTCCATTGAATCTGGAAGAGTTAGAAAGAGATTGCCTTCACTTTATCGGAATTCATGGGCAGCCCATCAAGATCAGTAGGCTTTATATAGGGGAAGAGCATAAGTACCAAATTGAAAAACTTTATGAGCATTTCAAGCTGGAAAAAGGTTATTACAAAGCATTGAAGTTTGATTCGAAGTATCTTAAGGATTCGAATGAAAACAAGACCAAAAAATACCATTTTCAATACTTGAATCCCGAAGTCTTTGGATTGAGTCAGGCAAAATCAAACGATTTCTCTCAATTTGAAAATTTTGAATCGGCGTATTATTGCTTTCTAGATGAGCTTACTGATTTGCAAGTAGCATCTCTGAAACTAGTCCTCGATCAGTTTCCTGTAAAAAAGCTCTATATTGATGGTGGATTCAATGCCAATGAAATATTTGTAGAAATGCTTCGAATTAAGTTGCCCTATATCAGTATCGAAACCTCAAATTTTGCTTTGGGGACCGCATTGGGTGCAGCTTTGTTAGTCAACAAAGTGGAAGTCAAGCTACTCAAAGTTGCTTCATCAAATCAGAGATACTAAAAATTTATCAATTAGATTGTAATATGTCTACCAGAAAAAAAATAGCGCTCTTTATACCATGTTATGTGGATCAGTTTTATCCCAAAGTAGGCATTGCTACTTTAGAATTATTGGAAAAACTGGGTTGTGAAGTAAGCTATCCAATCGAGCAGACATGTTGTGGGCAGCCCATGGCTAATGCTGGTTATGAGCATGACACTATGGATACCACAAAGCATTTTCTAAAAACCTTTGAAAGTTATGATTATATCGTCGCTCCTTCTGGAAGCTGCGTACTCCATATAAAAGAACACACTCCAGAGATTCCAGGAAAAGGGAAAGAACAACAAGCCATCAAGAAAAAAATCTTTGAACTCACTGAGTTTATCACCGACATTTTGCAAATCAAAATGCTACAAGGTCACTTTCCTCATAAAGTCGGATTTCATGCATCTTGCCATGGCCACAGAGGTCTAAGGTTAGGAAGCTGTTCGGAACGTAATGAACCCTACTTTAGCAAAGCAAAATCCCTTCTAGACCATATCCAAGGGTTGGAATGGATAGCGCTTCGAAGGCAAGATGAATGCTGTGGTTTTGGTGGCACCTTCGCTGTCACAGAAGAAGCCCTTTCTGTTCAAATGGGCAAAGATAGATTGGAAGATCACCTCACAAGTGGCGTAGAAATACTTACCGGAGGTGACATGTCTTGTATCATGCACCTCGAAGGGATAGCTAGAAGAAACAAAAACCCTCTGAAATTCATGCATATTGCAGAAATTTTAAACCAAGCCATCCAATGAGTCACCCTGCCAAAGCTTCTGAATTTTTGAAAGATCCTGACAAGGCCAAATGGCATGATGAGACCTTATGGTTTGTCAGAGACAAAAGAGACAACAGCAGCAAGGGTATCCCTGAGTGGGAAAAACTTCGGGGTACAGCTTCGCAAATCAAAGACAATGTACTTGCTAACTTAGACAAATACTTGTTGGCTTTTGAAGAAAAAGCCAAAGCCAATCACATCCATGTACACTGGGCAAAAGATGCAGAAGAACACAATCAAATCGTCTTAAGTATCCTCCAAAAACATAAATGTAAAGCAATAGTCAAAAGCAAGTCAATATTAACAGAAGAATGTCACCTTAATCCATTTTTGGAAAAACATGGTGTAGATGTGGTAGACACTGATTTGGGAGAGCGCATTGTACAGCTTCTGCATCAGCCACCAAGTCACATCGTACTTCCAGCAATTCACCTAAAGAAAGGAGAAATTTCTGATCTTTTCCACGAAAAACTACAAACTCAAAAAGGAAATGAAGACCCGGAGTACTTAACTCACGCTGCAAGAACACATTTAAGGGAGAAGTTTCTGGCAGCTAAGGTTGCTATCACAGGAGTAAATTTCGCAGTGGCCGAAACTGGTGAGTTTGTTGTTTGCACCAACGAAGGCAATGCTGACATGGGAGTACATTTGGCTGATGTACATATTGCCTGTATGGGAATTGAAAAAATTATTCCACGAAGAAAGGACTTAGGTGTTTTCCTCAGACTTTTGGCTCGGTCAGCTACAGGTCAGCCGATCACCAATTACAATTCGCATTTTCGCTCACCAAGTCCTGGCAAAGAGCTTCATGTCGTATTGGTAGATAATGGTCGTACAAAGCAATTGGCAAGAGAAAAATTCAAGAACTCCCTGAAATGTATACGCTGTGGTGCTTGTATGAATACTTGTCCAATCTACAGAAGGAGTGGTGGATATAGCTATGGCTCAGTTGTACCTGGTCCTATAGGATCGATTCTTTCCCCTGGTCTTGACATCAAAAAACACAGCACTTTGCCCTTTGCTTCTACCCTTTGTGGTTCATGCTCAGACGTCTGCCCAGTGAAGATCAATATTCATGAGCAGCTTTATGAGTGGCGACAAGAGATTGCCAAAAATCAAGGCTTAAACGTGAAAAAATTGTCCATGCAAATTGCAAATGGTGTTTTTTCTGTGCCATTTGCATATCAAATGAGTGGGGCATTGCTTAGAGGTGCCTTAAAAATACTCCCAAGTAGCATTACATATTCTGGACTCAATACTTGGGGAAAACAAAGAGAACTTCCTGAAGTACCCCAAGCAACATTCAAAAACTGGTATAAGAAAAACAAGGCATGAGTAGTAAAGCATCTATAATAGCGAGCATCAAAGAAATTCCTTTAGAAGCAACGGAGTTACCAGAGATCCCTCGGTTTGAATTTTCGGGAAACTTGACAGATAATTTTTCGATTGCCATCTCAAATAATAAAGGCGCAGTGATCAGTCAAACTCAATTAGATAATTTTATTACTTCTAATGGAATCACTGAGATCATTGCTCTCTCTGCTGGATTTGATGCTTATAATTCACGAACGCTGCCCAGTAACCCACATGAATTGGACAACTTGCAGCTGGCTATCATTCAAGGGCAGCTTGGGGTAGCTGAAAATGGAGCCATTTGGTTAACTGACGAAAACATGGGGCTTAGAGCACTTCCTTTTATCACGGAGCATTTGGTTATTGTCTTGCCCAAAAACTCCCTTGTTCCTTTCATGCACGAGGCTTATGAAATTATAGGAGATCAGCAGTCTGGTTTTGGGCTTTTTGTCGCAGGTCCTTCCAAAACAGCCGACATTGAGCAATCACTCGTCATAGGAGCTCATGGCGCAAAAAGCCTACAAGTAATATTGATATGAAATCAGATGTCTATTTATTCCGGTAAACTTTTTGTAAAATCTTCTGGTAAAAAAGATTTAATATATTAAAAACATACCAAAAAACAGATACAAATTAACAAAAGTGAATTTTTTCGATAAAAAATTTAAAATAATTTACTTTTAACATGATCCACCTTCAGTTGCTACCTCGTAATTGTTTTCATGCTAGCATAAAAAGGGGACATCCGAAAACCTTAAATAGAGTAGGAAACTAACTGACTAAATTTAATTATTATGAAATTCCAAGAAATGAATTCCGAAGAATTAAGAGAAGTAAATGGTGGATTGTTAGGTGGACTTTTGGGTTCGCGAAACAGAGGTGAATCAGCTTCTCAAACAACTCTAATAGGTGGAATCGGCCTTAACATCATGAGTGAATCTGAATCTAGAGATGGAGACAGAGATTCTTTTGGATTAGGTTTGAACCTATCTAACATTGGTTTGTTTGATTCTGCTAGCAGAAGATAAGCAATTGGGTTATAAACCTAATTATAAAAGACAGTTGATCAGCAAGATCAGCTGTCTTTTTTTATTTTAGATTCTACACCCAATGCCGTAATATTTAGACAAGCTAGGTTTTTCATCAAATAGTGCATATTCAATACAACTACCCTCTACCAACAAGCAGAACAAACCCGACAAGAGTTCTCAGCTTAACCTAGGGACAATAATCTAAGACCTTATAAGCTATAAAAGGAGCTTAAGTCTAGTTCGAAATTTTCAAGATTACATAAGTTGAAAAAACCCTAAATAGCTAAAAACCGTAAATCGTTGACTTTTTTCAAAAAAACAAGAAAATTTTCAAGAAGGGTAATCCAGACACTTGTTATACCTCGTAATTGTTTTCATGCTAGCATAAAAAAGGGAACTCCGAAAACCTTCAACAGAGTAGGATACTAACTAACTAAAAATTACTATTATGAAATTCCAAGAAATGAATTCCGAAGAATTAAGAGAAGTAAATGGTGGATTGCTAGGTGGACTTTTAGGTTCACGTAATAGAGGCGAGTCTGCTTCACAAAACACCCTAATCGGTGGTATTGGATTGAACCTATCAAGTGAGTCTGAGTCTAGAGATGGAGACAGAGATTCTTTTGGATTAGGTTTGAATCTTTCTAACATTGGTATGTTCGATTCTGCAAACAGAAGATAATAATAAAGAATTTTAGCCTAAATTCGAAAGACAGTTGATCTCCGTGATCAACTGTCTTTTTTTTGATTTCAGATTTTTAGAATGGAAGTATGACATTCAGTTAACTGCAAATCGAGTTTTCTACCTGACTTAAAATTTATCTAGCTTAACCTTCACTGCTGAAGCTAAAAGAAAAACTTAATAAACCCCTAAAATCCGCAGGATTCTAATTTGGTTTTGATTTGGATAAATACAGTGCCATAAAGAATCATTTTTTTGTCAATCTAGGATTTTTTATGGTTGAGTGATACTTTTAATTTGGTTTAGGGTAAGGATTGTCTGTGTCATTTGGATATTTTACCCTAGTTTTTATCAGTATGGACACACCGATCCCATTGTATTATTCTAATTTTCAACGTATTGTATGTTTTTGTGATTGAATCTAAGTCAATAATGGTGTGTAATCTTTCTGTGTGAAGAGCTTGAGGACATGTTTCCTTCCCGTCCTGATCCATTTGGCTGATACTGTTATAAATCTGAAAATGAACTTTTTGAGTCTGT
>NZ_JAKZGP010000160.1 GCF_022549775.1 Belliella filtrata
CGGGTAGGAGAAACGGGATTAATTCCCGTTTCGACCTCCCACACCACCGTACGTACCGTTCGGTATACGGCGGTTCCTTGCTTTACGCCCTCTAAGAGAACGGGTTGACGTTGTTTTCAGTTATTCACCTTAGTAATGTCGCTCTTACCCATCCTTCGGGTTCTGCCCTATTCTTTTGGTGAGGAGCCTCCATTGGAGCATCTGACTAAACTAAAATGATAACAGTCATTTACTGTCGAACTGCAAGGTTCAGCCCTTCGGAATTCGTGAGACCTCCATGTTTCTATCATAGCTCATATCTATTCCTACTATGGCTTCTGCTGACTTCTCATCGCAAACCTTTTCCGACCGTATTTAATACGTCGATGAGATCTCCCGTGGTAAGATAACTCACTTTCACTCCATGTCCCCGCCTCATTTACACTCCAACGTCCGTGTAATCTTTGGATTTTGACTTGTATTGTAGTCTTGTCCCATTGGATATGCCTGATGAGATTCGTGTTCCTCAGGGCAGAGTTTTGCCGCCAGCTTCCTTCAG
>NZ_JAKZGP010000161.1 GCF_022549775.1 Belliella filtrata
CAACAGTTTTCACCCTGCTTCCCAGATGATTATCGATAAGCATCGAAAGACCTGAGTTTTTAAATGACTCAATAACAAAATTAAAACCTCCAAAAGGTGTGATTTTTTCAGATGAATTCGTAATTTTTATAAATCTTATTAAGGATGTGTGGTAACACCTAAATAAGTGGAAAAAAACGAGCCAAAAAAGCCTGAATACAATTAATTCAGCCACTTTTTTGGCTTTTTTAATTATTCACTTGCGGATTTAAGGTAAATATTAATATTTGAAATAATGCTTTTTTTATTATTTGATATCTTTTATTTTGGCTCTATGTGGAATATAGTGGGTAGTCGAATTTGAGTTTCCCAGAGATAAAGTAAATCATATTAATAAAATTGGATATATTCCTGTAACCTCTAGCTCTTTTTTTTGCTAGTTGAATTTTTGAATTTATTCCTTCAAGAACACCATTTGTTAAATTAGTTTCTGTGTAAGTAATAATACCAAACCAATGTGCTTGAATTGTCTTAGCCGCTTCAATAAAAGGGAAT
>NZ_JAKZGP010000162.1 GCF_022549775.1 Belliella filtrata
CAATATCTGGAAGGTTGCCACACTGGGAAGGCTGCGATGGACAATTGAAAACCAAGGTTTCAATACCCAGAAAAACCAGGGGTATGGAATGGGCCACAAATATTCCAGGAAGAATTTTTGGGCCATGGGAAACTATTATCAGTTGACCCAGATCGGTCATCTGATCAACCAATTGACAGAAAAGCTTCAAAAGGTAAAAGAGCTCTTGTCGGAAAGCGGCCAAAGCTGGAAGTTGTTGTTTGTGGATATGTTGGCATGCATGAGGAAGGAAAATATTGATCCCCCTGAGTTGGAATCAGCAATCCAGAAGTACAAACAGCTCAGATATACCTAGCCAACCAAGACAGGGATGTCCTGCCCGATTCAGGATCTTACGAATAAATAGAAAGGAGGTCAATAAGCAAAAACACAAAAACTGGTTTAATTAAAAAAAAGAATTCCCTGGAAACAGGGTCATGGGAATCCTATGTCTATTTTCTAAAGCAAATTGATCAAACTACTTCAATTATTTAAAATCGGAATTGCTG
>NZ_JAKZGP010000163.1 GCF_022549775.1 Belliella filtrata
TTTATTATTGGTGCAGGAAGTTTGAAGGGCAACAGGATAACTCTCCTTTTGATTCAGGTTTTTCTTTGGTCAACCCTGAGATGGTTTTTCAGAAAGAACCTATTCTCAAAATCAATTACCCTTCGGGGGTCAGCATTGAGTTCTTCGGAAAGGTTGATGTCGAATCGATCAAAAAGCTTGTTTAATGCTTGCCCTGTCGAATTCAATCAGGTATTTTATGTATAAAGAGCCGGCTGATATGCGCTTCGGTATCAATTCACTTGCTGGCTTGGTTCGCAACAAACTTGGCTTTGACCCGATGAATGGGGATGTTTTTGTTTTTATTGGCAAACGATCAAACCAGATCCGAATCCTTCAGTGGGATAGGGACGGTTTTGCCATGTACATCAAAAAGCTAGAGAAGGGGACTTTTGAGCGCCCAATACTCTCTGGAAACTCAATTACGAGCAATCAATTGAGTCTTCTCTTACAGGGGGTAAGGCTTGAATCGGTGAGCTACAGAAAGCGCTATGATGCGTTAAAAA
>NZ_JAKZGP010000164.1 GCF_022549775.1 Belliella filtrata
ATGGAAGTCGGGTAGACCTGAAGACAGTAACCGCAAGGAGCTGTTTAGGGTAGAACCGGTAACTGGGGCTAAGTCGTAACAAGGTAGCCGTACCGGAAGGTGCGGCTGGAACACCTCCTTTCTGGAAGCCTTGATGGAATAATTTAAAAAAGGATAGTCTTACTACTTCACACCTACTTTATATAAAGCTATAGAGTACAAGAGTTCATTGACATGTTGAGCAGAGAATTGAGCGGAAGGATTATATCCTGAAGCGAAGATAGGTTGTATACCGAAGCAAGAGGCGGTATATGATTAATGTAAGTAAATAAGGGCGCACGGGGGATGCCTAGGCTCTCAGAGGCGAAGAAGGACGTGACAAGCTGCGAAAAGCTACGGGGATCCGCAAGAGGACTTGATCCGTAGATATCCGAATGGGGCAACCCATCCTACATAAGTGGGATATTCCGCAAGGAAGGCAAACCCGGGGAACTGAAACATCTAAGTACCCGGAGGAAGAGAAAACAACAGTGATTCCGAGAG
>NZ_JAKZGP010000165.1 GCF_022549775.1 Belliella filtrata
AGCTTCCTTCAGATTCCATCTCACAATGGACACCCTTGCTATTGGCTAGTGGTTGGCGATTACAAACCCCCACAGTGGACTTTCACCACCTAGTTAGTTACCATGCACGGCACACATAAAAAAAGCCTGGCCAAAATAGCCAAGCTTTCGAAATGATATCTTCAAACAATACCTGTGTTATTTTCCTTTTTGAATTTTCCTATACTGAAATTCCATCTTGAGATAAATCTGAAAAGGTACAACCTAAAATCCACAAGAAAACCTTGTGACCTATTGATTTACAGTGACAATAGACCTCCTATGTTTGAAATGATTGTAAATTTAACAAAAAGTGGTTGGAGATGGGAGCGAAATTAGACCCAAATAGCCATTTAGCAATGGTATATTCACTGGAAGATCTTGCCCCATCTCTTTCTTTCTCTTGGAGTTTAAACAGAATGTAATGCATATCGCGATTTGTTCCGGTGTAGCAAGAATATCCAGTCAGGAGAAAAAACGAAGGGAGACATCCACTTTAATA
>NZ_JAKZGP010000166.1 GCF_022549775.1 Belliella filtrata
GGACCTAAGGCGAAGCCGAACGGCGTAGTCGATGGCAAATGGGTTAATATTCCCATACTTGATATACAGGTGATGGAGTGACGGAGTGATGAAAGACACGCCCGGTGACGGAATACCGGGTTAAAGCATGTAGGTATTGGATTCATAGTTAAATGCGTGGATCTAGCCGAAAGTGATAGTACCGAGCGTCTACGGACAATCGGATAGTTGTCCTAAGGGCTTCCAAGAAAAACTTCTAGCGTTAAGCGTATATCGACCCGTACCGCAAACCGACACAGGTGGTCAAGGAGAGAATCCTGAGGTGCTCGAGTGAATCATGGCTAAGGAACTCGGCAAAATGGCCCTGTAACTTCGGGAGAAGGGGCGCCTACCCACGATAGTGGGAGGCCGCAGTGAAAAGGCCCAGGCGACTGTTTAGCAAAAACACATGGCTTTGCGAAGTGGCAACACGAAGTATAAGGCCTGACACCTGCCCGGTGCCGGAAGGTTAAGAGGGGATGTTATC
>NZ_JAKZGP010000167.1 GCF_022549775.1 Belliella filtrata
TATGAATATACGGAACTTTGCCAGTAGCCAAATTAAATATTGACACTTAGTGTCAATGGTTTGATGAGAAGGATTGAAATGGTTTAATTGTGATCAAATATAAAATACTGATCAAGAATATACTTAAGTTTAATGAAAGGTTTCCAGATGAAAAGTCTTGCATAGAATTCTTCAAGTATAAAAGACTCAAAGAAGGGGTAGTATTTAAGAAATGTAAGGGATTAGATCATTACTGGCTTCACGCCAAGAATATGTTTCAGTGTAAAAGCTGTAGTTTTAGGACAAGCCTAAAGAGTGGTACAGTCATGGAAAACAGTAATCTTACACTTAAGGAATGGCTAACCGCAATCACCTTCTTTACAGCAACTAAGCAGGGGTTTAGTGCGCTGGAACTCCAACGTCAGATGGGTTTTAGTAGATATCAAACAGTATTCAATCTATGTCACAAGATTAGAACCTTGATGGGTAAACGAGATGCCGAATATAAACTGGAAGATATGG
>NZ_JAKZGP010000016.1 GCF_022549775.1 Belliella filtrata
ATGCATGTGACTCAGGTTCAGTTATATAGGATTTTTTACGTTCCTTTTGAATAGCCCGAAGATTAATTCTTAAGCATAGTTGTAACAACCTAACAATCAACTTGAAAATTTATGCTCGGAATTGCTGATAAACATCACTACGCTGATTTGTTGGCTTTTTCCCAATAGGCACTTTTTTAATTATTTGATAACTCATCCATTTCAAGATCATAAACCCTAAAAGGAATATCAAGAGTGAATAAATCAAATTTTCGAGATTTCTATCCCAGAATGAGCTTTGTAGCGTCTTTGCAAATAGTTCTTCTGATTCTACATCTCCAGTAAGTATGGTGTGAATGGCCGCAGCTGCCTTTAACATTCCCTCATCAAACCTTCCTTCTTGAAAGTTTGGTACCAAATAAGTTTCACCAATTCTTTTAAGCATGGCATCAGGCAATACACCTTCCATACCATAGCCTGTAATGAACCTATATACCTTACGCTTTTTTGCAACAAGAAGTAAAAGCCCGTTATCATTTTGAGATTTACCAATCGACCAACTTTTAAAAACTTCCAATGCATATTCAAAATCATCATCCCCAATGAAATCTTCAATGATCACCATGGCAAATTCAGAGGAACTTTTTAGCTCAATTTCCTGAGCAACTACATTCAATGAATCTTCCGTTTGCTGATTAATGACATAATCTGGATTGCTTACGAAAAATTCCTGTCCCTTTTCTTTTGGACTTGGTAGTTCACTTACTCCATGCTGAGCAGATGTAAGGTGAGTTAAAAATATAATGATTATGATAATATTGATCTTCTTCAAAGTATGTTTAATTTGAAGTTTTATCAGCTTAGAAGGATTTTTTTAAATCACTTACTAATCAAATCTTATAAATTAAGTTTTATCAAAATTTCAATTTCTTAAAGTTCGGAGTCAGGATCTATAATCAATGCCGCCACAATAATTCCTGCCAATGCGAGTGTTAAACCTACACCAACCCCTTTTACCTCATAAAAACTTGAGACATCTTCTCTATTACGCATTCTGTAGTCTACTTCTTTGATAGTCATACCGGTAACTTTTGCATAGCTAGATAAAAAATAGTTTTGTGTTAGTGTATTGGTGGATGTTGGTTGGTTATCCTTGTCTAAAGTTGAGTAATTTACATAACTCGTTAATTTAATTGGAGAATTTGATTCATTAAAGAACCTTACTCTCATAGGGGTAGCTTGGTCAAAAAGTGGGTAATTCGTTACACCTTCATCGAATCTTTGACCCAAGAGATTTCGCTTTTCTTCAATTACATTCACCGAAGTACTTTCTGCGTAGCTATGAGGTGGTATGATGATCGTGTTTGGGTTTGATTCCATCTCTCCATTGAATACAAAAGTGTTACCTATTGCTAGTAAGTCTTGATCAAGAATTCCAAAGATCGTAGACTTACCATCAACAAAGCCCATTGCTCGACCATTCACTGTCATCGTCGACTTCGTCATATTGATCAATAATGGCTGATCGGTATAGTTTTCCATTCTCACTTGAACTTTTCCAGAAGCTTTATTGAAAGCATGAGAAATTCCCAAAGTGTCATTTTTCACAAGAAGATTTCCCGATTCATTGACAAAGCCTTCTTTATCATAATTGTCCCACGTTCCTATGTAGTGCGTAGAACAATTGAAAAATAGAAATGAGGTCAAAAAAAGATAAATGATGTTAGTGAGGAGATTTTTCATATCATGTATTTTGATCTTAGTTATCTTACGGATTATTTGACAAAAGTTTTCTTTATCATTAAAAAAAAGCATCTAGACACAATAAAATCTTATCACTCACCAAGAAAAGATAAAAAGCGTAACTCTGCCCAAGTAAACTCTTGTCCTTGTACCATAAATCCTGTATGTCCACCTCTAATGGGCATTTCAAGATAGATATTCCGAGATTTTTGAGCCAAATTAATTGGATAACACCTACCATAAAGTAAAGGATCATTTTGTGCATTGATAATTAATGTTGGGATTTGGATATCCGCTATCCAATTATCCGCACTAACAGAACTATAAAAATCTGCTGCGTCTTTATAGCCATGTATTTTTGCAGTAAAGTGTGTGTCAAATGAAGTGAAGTCTTCCACCCTATCTAGCAACTCGAGATCTACCAATCCTGGAAATTGTGCGCCTTTAAGTCGCATCTTTAGCTTAAGCTTTTTCAAAAATCGCTTTCTATAAAATGCATTTCCTTTAAAAGAAAGGGTTGCAGCAGAATCTGTCAAGTTACATGGTGTAGAATATACGGCTGCTTTTTTGATTTTTGAACTTAAGTCAACTCCTTTTTCCCCCAAGTATTTCAAAGTCTGTGCCCCTCCCATACTAATACCTACAAGAAAAATATCATTGTAAGGACTAGCGGATTCAACATGATCGATCACAGTATCCAAATCATACGTAGCACCATGATGATACATGATAGCTTGTTTGTTCATCTCTCCACTACAAGTTCTATTATTCCATGCCAAGGCATCGATTCCATGCTGATTGAATAATTTTACCAAAGCTTTTGCATAATGCCTGTGAGAACTCCCTTCTAATCCATGAGAAATGATGAGCAGTTTCTTACTTCCTACTTTGGACCAGTCCAAATCCAGAAAATCATCGTCTGGAGTTACAATTCTTTCACGACTATAAATTACTCCTTCTATTTTTCTAAAGATACTTGGAATAATAGTCTCTAAATGCCCGTTGAATAGGTATTTGGGAGGTTTAGAATATGTGGAGTCAGAAATAAGAGGCATGATAGAAAGCTACTTTTAGCTACTAAAGTAAAAAACATATCGGCTAATCAGCAATTTTTTTGTTAATTCAATATTCAAAGCCAAAAATTAAAATGAAACTATACCTCTCGTTACTAAGCGTTTTGCTATTCGTTTTTAGTGTTCAAGCACAAGATTTAGATCGATCTATTGCTGATTTCTACCCCTATTTGGATAAGATGTACAAGGAGCTGCATCAAAACCCAGAACTTTCTTTGCAAGAAAAAGAAACATCAGCAAGAATGGCCAAAGAGTTAGCCTCTCTAGGGTATGAAGTGACTGAGAAAATTGGTGGATATGGAGTAGTAGGCATGTTCCAAAATGGCCCAGGCCCTGTACTACTCATACGTACTGATATGGATGCACTTCCTATGGAAGAAAAAACTGGTCTGCCATACGCCTCTACCAAAAAGGGAGTTGGTAATGATGGAAAAGAAACCTTTATCGCACATTCCTGTGGTCATGATATTCACATGTCTGTGTTCATCGGTACTGCAAAAATGATGAAGGACTACAAAGACAATTGGAGAGGAACATTGATAATGGTCGCGCAGCCAGCTGAAGAAAATGGTTTGGGAGCCTATAATATGCTAAAAGACGGATTATATGAAAAGTTTCCACATCCAGACTTTGCGATAGCCTTGCATGATGATCCGTTTTTAGCGGCTGGTCAGCTTGGGTACAAAGCTGGGCCTTTGATGGCAGGAGTCGATATGATGAATGTAAAGATCTTCGGCGAAGGTGGTCATGGGGCTGCCCCTCACAAGACAATAGACCCCGTAGTACTCAGTGCACAGATCATCCAAGCTTACCAGACTATTGTCAGTCGCAACCTCACTCCCACTGATCCAGCTGTCATTACTGTAGGCGCTATTCACGGAGGCTCAGTACACAATATCATTCCAGATGAAGTTTTGATGCAGCTCACAATCAGAACATACGACTTGGATGTAAGAGAAAAAATTATCAATAGAGTCAAGGAAATAAGTGAACATTATGCGCGCGCTGCTGGATTAGATGAGCATAAAATGCCAGAATACTGGATAAGAGATCCATTTACAAAACCTCTTATCAATGATGAAAAACTTACTAATCAGATGATAGAAGTGTTCAGGCAAAATTTTGGTGATGAGAATCTTATACCTATAGATGCACAAATGATAGGTGAAGACTTTAGTGCTTATGGCAATGAGGAAAGAAAAATTCCAATCAGTATGTTTTTTCTTGGAGCTAATGATCCAGGTTTTCTTCAAAAACAAAAAGCTGAAGGAAAGGAAATACCAGGACTGCACAGTCCCTACTTTGCTCCTGTACCAGAACCGACGATCAAAACTGGTGTAAAGGCCATGACTTCCTTTGCCATGGATATATTGGCCAACAAGGAAGTTATGATGGACATCAACAAGTAAAACATTTCTTTTTTTAAAAGAAGCATATTAATTAAGCCAAAAAAGGTTCTGAAAGCTTAACAATAGGTTCATGAATACATAACAGGTAGCGTCTTACAATCTATCATATTTGTAGTAGAAATCTTTCTTCATAGGATATTTAGGATTTAGAAGTTCAATAAAACGACTTGATCATTCAGGTCGTTTTTTTTTATCAATAGGGAACTTATTGTATAAATATTTACCTTTGTTTTTGTAACAATATTGCAAAAACGAATTTCAATTGATTTCCAGATATATTCTAGGGCTAATATTGCTCTTAACTATTCACATTTCTTTTGCCCAATCTTCCCTAGAGCTAAAGGGAAAAGTACATGAAGACTCGGGTGAACCTCTTCAAGCTATCGTATCAATTCATGAGTTGGGAAAGTATACTGTTGCTGACCCTGACGGGAATTTTTCTTTTAAAGGATTGAATGAGGGAGTCTATCATCTTCACATTACACATATGGGGTTTCGTTCTTATAGCAAGAATGTTTCTGTAACTCAACAGCGTTCCGAGCTTTACATTATCCTAAAACCATCCGATATCCTGATGGATGCGATGACCGTAGAGGCTAATCCATTCAAGAATGGCCCACTAGAACAATCCCAGACTATCTTGATTGTAGACAGGGAGTTTATAAATAAAAATAATGGTGGCACCTTTGCCAATTCTATAGAAAAACTCCCTGGAATATCTACCATCAATACTGGCGTAGGAATCAGCAAGCCAGTGATCAGAGGTATGAGTTTCAATAGAATCGTGGTCAACGATCGAGGCATCAAGCAAGAAGGACAACAATGGGGTGCAGATCATGGATTAGAAATTGATCCATTCGATGTAGACAGGGTAGAAATTATCAAAGGCCCAGCATCATTGATGTACGGCTCAGATGGGATGGCAGGTGTGATCAACATAAGCCCTGCTGGCTTTATGCAAAACAACGAAATTGAGCTAAACTATTCTGGCTTTTACAGATCCAATAACGATATGTATTCTAATTCATTGGCATTGGATGGTAATGAAGGAGATTTTGTATTTAGGGGCAGGTTGACTACTCAGGATTATGCTGATTATAAAATACCAGCAGATCGCTTTTCTTACGCAGGGTTTATATTACCGATATATGAAAATAGGCTAAAGAATACAGCAGGCAAAGAGAGGCATTTCTCCCTGATGGGTGGCGTCCAAAAAAAATGGGGATACTCGACCATAACTGTAAGTAGATTTGCTCAAAATGCTGGGATTTTTGTTGGTGCAGTAGGTATTCCAAATAGCTATAACCTGAGAAGTGATGGAGATTTTAGAAACATAGATATCCCTAATCAAGATAATAGCCATTTAAAAGTAATATGGAACAATAGTATTCAGATTGGGAAATCATGGATGGAGGTCGATTTAGGTTATCAGAAAAATCAAAGAGAAGAAAATTCATTTCCCCATAATCAAGGTGTGGGTCAAACAGATTTTGGAAATCTAGCACTAGGTTTAGATTTGGATGTTTACACAGCCAATCTCCGATTCAACAAGCAGCACAATGAAAAAACACAATCCATCATAGGGTTCAATGCTCAAAAATCAATTAATCAAAAAAGTGGTTTTGAATTTCTTCTTCCAGACTTTAGTTCTTTTCAAGGTGGCTTGTTTTACTTTGGAGAATACAAAGCTTTGAGCAACCTTGTTTTTAATGCCGGTCTTAGGCTGGACGGAGCTAGCCACGATATCCAAGAACATTTGCAGCCTTTGTATCAAAATGGAAGACCG
This sequence comes from Belliella filtrata, assembly GCF_022549775.1. Lineage (GTDB taxonomy): Bacteria > Bacteroidota > Bacteroidia > Cytophagales > Cyclobacteriaceae > Belliella > Belliella filtrata. Next base: position 5,991 of record NZ_JAKZGP010000016.1, read on the forward strand.
ACAGGAGAGCTTGATCAGCGAAACCCAGATATAGAAAGATCATTTGGCAACTTTAGCGGTAGTGCAGGGATGTCATGGGTTTTCATGGAAAATTTTAATCTCAAATTTAATTTTGGAAGTGCATTCAGAATCCCGACCCCAATCGAGCTTGCTACCAACGGTATTCATCATGGAAACTTCAGGCATGAAGTAGGAAATGCCAACCTTGATGGAGAGAGAAGCTATCAGTTTGACTGGAATCTAGCTTACTCAAAACCAAAGTTTCTGATTACATTTAGTCCATTCTGGGGATATTTTGATCAATACATATACTTAGCCCCAGCCCCAAGGTTCTCCCCACTGCCAGGTGCTAGTCTCTTATGGGAATATAGACAGGATAATGCCATTTTCTCAGGTTTTGAATTAATGAGTCAATTTAATCCAATAAAAAATCTGAGCTTTTCTTTGGCTCTGGAATATGTACACAGCCAAAATTTGAACACGGGACTCCCCCTACCATTGACACCACCATTTTCGAGTTTGCTTGGTGTTGAATATAAGCTTCCTGAGTTTTCAGGACCAATTGGTGAAATTTTTCTATTTGCCGAATATAGGTCAGTATCAGCCCAAGAGAGAGTTGATAGAAATGAACGAATTACACCTGGATATCACCTTTTGGAAATGGGTCTTGGCTGGGATTTGAAGGTGAGAAATCAAGCGTTTAAATTTCAGCTATCGGGACAGAATCTTACCAATGAAGTCTATTTCAATCACCTGAGTAGGTATAGGCTACTCAATCTTCCCGAGCAAGGTCGAAACATTTCGCTTAGCCTAAATATTCCTGTTTCATTGAGATAATTTCATTTTTTTCTTGAGTCTTAACTCAAAGCAAAGTATATTTGCAACTATATTGCACATACAACAAAATTGCATTACATTATTTAACTACTATGAAAAAGAATTTAGGATTATTGGCTATTGCAGGATTGATGACATTTGCCTGTACTGAAAATGAAGATCCAAGTGCATTGGATCTAGATGCTCCAGTGATAGGATTTGCTGAGAATAGAGATGGGTTCAGACCAGCAAACAATGAGGTGAGAGCAACAACTACAGATCACCTACACTTGAGGTTTAGTGTAAGTGATGAATCTGGAATTGGTTCTATTCTGGTGGATATTCACAATACCTTTGATGGTCATACACATGGAAGAATTCAAAGTGATTTTGAGGCTTTGAATGTTAAAGATACTTATAGTCCTGATGCGAGTAACGCAGCTTTTAGATTTCCAGAAGGAGCCACTTTTCACAATGTAGATGGGTCTACAACAGATATTTACTGGGATGGGCCTAGCTCCAGAGTAGATGGAAATGTATTGGCTGGACCATATGATATTATCATCTCAGCTGTTGATATTCATGGAAATCAGACAGGTTATGCAGACGGGTCTAACTACTTGGCAACTTTCTTCATTGAAAGACCATATGCACCTGTAATTGAAGTAAGCAACCTTGAAGATGATGAACTAGAAGGCGAACCAGGAGAAGTTCTTGAGCTTTCAGGAAGAATTGCAAAAGGTGCTCACGAGCTTAGCTCTGATATCAAGTTTATATGGATTAGATTAGCCGAAGAGCATGATGATCATCATCATGGAGCTGGTCACAGGGTAATGGACGAAACTTTTTATGAAAAAATGTGGGGTCAGTCTACTTGGAGAACAAACTTATCTGGACCAGAACTACCAAACGTTAACGAACTTAGATTTGAAGATATCCTATCTGGAGAGCATGCTATCACTTTGCCTACTGGGGAAGATCATTTAGATTTGATCATTTGGGTGGAAGATATCAATGGAAATGTTACTCAAAAGACTTATGAGGTACATGCTCATTAAGAGATAATACTTATATTTAGAGGAAAATCAGTACTGGTTTTCCTCTTTTTTATTTTATAAAATCAACAAAACCATTCCTTAAAGATGAACACATTCAATAAATTCAGTTATGCAATTATCTTTACTCTTGGTCTTCTGATGTCTTGCAACAGCAAATCAGGACATGATCACCACCATGAGGATGTCGACGATGAATATCTCATCGAAGCCAATAGGATCCACCAACAGTCATTAGACATCAGAGAAGAATTGCTTCAAGTAGAGAAAGACCTTAAAGAGGCTGAGATTGACTATACCGATTTGAAAGAAGAATTAAAAATTTGGGATAAAGACATCATTGAAGTCCCTGGGTTTGAACACTCACATGATGATGAGCATCAGCGCAAATACCATGTACATAACCCTATGAAGGAATTTACTCCAGAAGAGCATAAAAATTACCAAGAAGTCATGCACGATGAAATCGTGGAACTATCTTCTAAGCTAAAAAGAAGACTCAGCAATGATGTAATGGCAGATGATTAAGCAAAAGCTTTTAATAGTCAGCTATTGAATTTTTATAAAAATAGCCTCACAAACACGATGAAATAATACCAAATCTCTTCGAACTTGTGAGGCTTTTTCAATCTATCTTATCAATTTAGGTTTGCATGCAGCAGACATTTTCTAAATAGCACAATTGAAATTTTAATATTTTGAAGAACAGACAGCTATTGCTTCTTGATTGAAAGATGCCATGCTATTGTCGTTGATGCCAATATTGCCAGCTACTAAAATCACTTCATAATCAGGACCACTTTCTGCCAAATGTACCTTTACATGCCCATCAAAACTCTTCATTTTATCAAAAGTTAAAACTTCTCCATTAGACAGCGTGCTTAGAATCGTTTTACTAGTTAGGTGTCTTTGATCTACAGGGTTCAGCTGATATGCAATGGGTGCATCTACTCCATCATAAGAGTCAAAATGCAAGTGTGCAGGAAAGTAAAACTCATCATTAGATTTGGCACCATTTAAGTCAATGAACAACTCAAGTTGTCCCGACTTGAGTTCTTTAACCTCAACTTTTCCAGAATAATTAAAATCAGAACCCTGGTAGAGGTTATAGGTAATGCTGTTATCAGTATAAAGGTTTTCAGAATCGCTCTCACAGGCAAAAAATACTGGAAGTACAAACAGGATGAGGACTAACTTTTTCATGAGTTTCGTGTTTATATTTCAATAACGCAATAAATTTTAAATAAGTTAAAGAGAACTCAAAATAAATCTAAATTTTCATCCAAATTTAAGCATCTGCTTGAAGATTAACTTCAGTAAATCAAATTTGGAATCATGACATGAAAGATAGGCGAATAACTCAAGCATTAACATATTTTGAATCAAAAGGATGGACTGCATTTCCTTTTCAAGAAAGAACTTGGATAGACTACTTAGACGGGCAATCAGGAATTCTCAACGCCCCTACAGGAAGTGGGAAAACATTTGCGCTATGGTTTGCTGTAATTCTTCAATACATAGAAGCTAATCAGGACACTTGGCAAAAGTCAAAGAAGAATGGCTTACAAGTGATTTGGATCACGCCACTTCGCGCATTGGCTCAAGACATTGCTGCTGCAATGCAAGAGTCCTGTACTGCTCTAGGCCTACCATGGACTGTGGGTATTCGAAACGGTGACACGAGTGCATCTCAAAAAGAATCTCAAAAAAGAAACCCACCAGAATGTCTCGTAACGACGCCAGAAACATTGCATATACTTTTAGCTCAAAAGGACAATTCAAAACTTTTTAAAAACCTTAAAGCTATCATCGTAGATGAATGGCATGAATTGCTAGGTAACAAAAGAGGTGTTCAAATTCAGTTGGGGATTAGCTATATTCAAAGTAAACTTTCTCAAAAGCTTCAGGTTTGGGGGATTTCAGCTACAATTGGTAACCTAGAAGAGGCACACCGGGTACTTCTGGGGCATCAGAAACCCATACACATTGTAAAATCGGAAGTAGAGAAAAAATTACAAATACACACGGTGTATCCCGAGGAGCTTGAAAAGTATCCTTGGTCAGGGCATCTAGGAATACAACTTCTAGGAAAAGTAATAGACATCATAGAAGAAAAGCAATCAGTCTTGTTATTCACGAATACCCGAGCACAAACAGAAATTTGGTATCAAAATATCATTGAAACCAGACCTGATTGGGCAGGGTACCTGGCTATTCACCATGGTTCACTCGATTTGAAGGTAAGGTCATGGGTTGAAGAGTCTTTGCACCTAGGAAAACTTAAGTTAGTTGTATGTACATCAAGTTTAGATCTGGGTGTGGACTTCAGGCCGGTGGAAGCGGTCATTCAAGTCGGAAGCCCTAAAGGAGTTGCAAGGTTTGTCCAACGTGCTGGCAGGTCTGGGCACCAACCCGGCAAACCATCTATCATATATTTTGTGCCTACCAACTCGCTAGAATTCTTGGAAGTAGCTGCATTAAGAGACGCAGTAAATGCTGGTGAAATGGAAAGTATCTATAGCCCCACACTTTCTTATGATGTATTGATTCAATTTCTAATTACCCTAGCCGTAGGTGAGGGCTTCTTTGCTGATGAAGCATACATTGCCATTAAATCATGCTACAGTTATGCTGATTTAGATGAAGAAACATACGCATGGATATTGAGTTTCATTACCCAAGGAGGGAATAGTTTGCAGCGTTATGAAGAATTTTCAAAAGTAGAAATTCTTGAAAGTGGGCTATATAAAGTATTGTCCAGAAAGACAGCCATGAGGCATCGCTTATCCATGGGAACCATTGTATCTGACCCCATGATCAAAGTAAAGTTTAGAAATGGTTCATTTTTGGGAATGATTGAAGAGTATTTTCTTTCAAAATTAAAACCTGGCGGAAGATTCTTTTTCGCTGGTCGAAACTTAGAGTTTCTTAAGGTTCATGACAATGCTGCATTGGTACAGCTATCTAAGAAGAAAAGTAACAATGTTCCAGCCTACATGGGAGGAAGAATTTCGCTGACCTCACAGCTTTCAAAAAAAATTCGCGAAATACTAGAAGAGGCATCAAAGGCTAACTTCAAGACTTCTGAGGCACAATTCATCAAACCATTGCTTGAACTTCAGCAAAAGCTATCAATAATACCAAATCACCAAACATTTCTCATTGAGCAACATCACTCTAAGGAAGGGTATCACATTTTTTTCTTTGCATTTGAAGGAAGGTTGATTCATGAAATTTTAGGTGCTCTCCTCGCCTACCGCATTAGCCAAAGCATCCCTGTTACATTTAGTATAGCGATGAATGATTATGGCTTTGAATTATTGACAGACCAAAAGTTTGACTTAGAGAGCTTTTTGGAAGAAGGTACTTTGTTCACACAAGAAGGTATTACTGATGATTTGATACATTGTATCAATGAAAGTGAAATGGCTAAGCGGAGGTTTAGAGACATAGCAACTATTTCAGGATTGGTTTTCCAAGGATTCCCAGGCAAGCCTGTTACCACCAAACACTTACAAGCCAATTCTGGAATTCTATACGGCGTATTTGAATCCTATGATTCAGACAATCTACTTCTCAAGCAAGCTCACCGAGAGGTATTGGACAGCCAAATGGAGAAAGATAAGATTTTACAAGCGATCAAAAAGATCAATCAGCAAAAAATCATCCTCAAATCCCCTACTCAATTTACACCATTTTCATTCCCAATCATGGTGGACAGGCTAAGAGCAACCTTGTCATCGGAGTCTATAGAAGATCGTATTGTAAAAATGAAAGCTAGTTTGATTGAATATTGATACAATATTTTTTTTACTGGTAACAAACAACTATTTTTCCAACCTCAACGAGTAGGAAAATGCTTCAATCTCTTAACCCAAAAGAAACCAAATTCTCAAAATTTTTCATCATAATTTCATTTCTTTTGTTGTCTGGTACACAATCATCTAATGCTTTTCAACTTGAAGAGCATGAGGTAAAGGCAGACAGTTTATATAGGCTCTATAAGAACTCTAAATCAGAACTTAGGAAGTTAGATTTACTTAGTGCTTTGGTTACAGAAATCCACTATTCTGATTCTGCATTGCAGTACTACCAAGAAGCAATCAAATTGGCAAGACAATACGACCGTAAAGAACTACTGGCACAGAACCTCAATAGGTTAGGTGTATATTTCAGAAACATGAATCTTCAAGAAGAAGCATTGATTCTCTATGAGGAGGCATTAGAAGTGAGTAAATCACTGAATACCCCTACCCAGATCGGACATTCTTTAAATAATATTGGTCAAATGTACTATCTCAAAGAGTTTTATGAAGAAGCTCTTGAGTATTATTTAGAGGCAGAAAAAGAGTTTTTGAAAGCTAATGATTTGAGTGGGCTCGGATATAATTATACTGGAATGAGCTTAGTTTTAAGCGAACTAGGTATGTTTCGAGAGGCCTTAGATAAAGTTGATAGGGCTATAGAAATTAGAGAAGGACTTGGGCTTTCTCGTCAAGTCATTGTTTCGAAGTTCAATAAGGCAGATATACTGATGTCTATAGGTATCTATGATGAAGCCGAGGAACATATTCAAAGACTATTTCAATATGGTTTAGAAAACGACAAGGTACGAGCCATACATGCATTGGAAAAACTCGTAGAACTGAAAATCAAAACTGGAAAGTTTGAGGATGCTATAAAGTATGCTGAAACAGCTGAAGTACTTCATAAGCAAAAGCCAAACTCTGAAGCCATGATAGATATCTATCAGCAAATGAATCAGATGCATTTCACAAGAGGTGATACTACCCGATCAGCCAAATATCAATCCTTATTGCAAGCTGAAAGAAATATCATCAAAAATGAGAGAACCAAAAATCATCTTGCAGGAATTACAATCAAGAATCAAAGAGAGGAAATAGCATTTTTGAATAGGCAACAACAGCTCATTGAAGAGAATGCTAGGATAAAAATATACCTATCCATAGTGCTTTTCATCATCATTCTTTTAGTAAGTATAGGGTTCTTTATCATTTTTAGAGCTTGGAAAAGAGAAAAAGTCAATTTGCATAATCTTTCTATTCATAAAGATCAAATTGAAGAACAGGCACATCAATTACAGAGATCGAATACAGAAAAAGATAAGATATTTTCTATCATTGCACACGATCTCAGAAGTCCATTAAATTCTTTGACGGGTCTTCTTAACCTGGTTCAGGAGAAGAGCCTAACTAAGAAAGAGTTTACCAGCTATGTGGAGATGATTTCTAAAAACTTAGGGAACAACAACACCCTTTTGGAGAACCTACTTCTCTGGTCAAGAAGTCAAATGAAAAAATTGGAGCCAAAACCTACTTCATTCAACCTAAACGAACTGATTCAGAAAAACTTAGACTTACTCCCGTATAGTGGTTATTTTAAAGGTCAAGTTATAATAAACAGCGTAAATAGTGATTTTTTTGTTTTGGCAGATAAAAACATGATTGATATTGTGATCAGAAATTTATTGTCAAATGCGTTAAAGTTCACCAGATCTGAGGATCAAATTGTAGTGACAGCAACTAGTTGGTACAGCAAGGTTCGTGTGACAATAAGAGACAGTGGGACTGGTATCAAGCCTGAGGACATTGATAAACTATTCAAAGCTGATTTCTACTCCACTTTAGGTACAAACCAAGAAACAGGAACTGGTATTGGATTGATGCTATGCAAAGAAATCATAGAAATGCATCAGGGAAAAATCTGGGTAGAAAGTGAATATGGACTGTGGTCAGATTTCTTTTTTGAAATTCCAAAGGCAAACTAATTTGCCCTCCAAAAGAAAGGTGTGAACACTATCAAAATGGTGAATAATTCCAGTCTACCCAAAAGCATCAAAAAGCTCAAAAACAGCTTAGCACCAGGTGAAAAGAAAGCAAAATTATCCATAGGTCCCACTTGACCTATTGCAGGGCCTACATTTCCAAGACTAGTAGCCACTGCTCCAAACGCAGTGAGTATATCATAACCCATCAAAGCCATAATTACAGAGCTCAGCACAAATATCATTAAGTAAATCAGCAGAAAATTCATGATGTGCGTGATGATTTTCCCTGTCACTCGATCACCATTAATCTTTAAAGGTACAATAGCCCTAGGGTGTACGATTCTTTTAAATTCAAGCCAAGTGTTTTTCACAAAGGTCAAGTGTCTTACAAACTTAATCCCACCACTTGTTGAACCCGCAGAACCACCTAGAAACAACATCATAAAAAACAATAAAGTAAGTCCTTGATGATAAGAGGTATAATCAGCTGTTACAAAACCAGTGGTCGTAATCAACGAAACTATCTGAAACAATCCATTTCTGAAAGAAACTTCAAAACCTTCCCCACTGTAATAATAAATAGGCCAAACGAACAGCAAAGCTAAAAAGACAATTGCCATTGCATAAGATCGAAACTCATCTGATTTCCATACTTTACCAAACTTACCTCTAAGTCCGAAATAAATAATCGTGAAGTTGGTACCCGCCAAAAACATAAATACAATAGCTGTATATTGAATAAATGCAGAATCATAAAATGCCATGCTGGCATTTTTGGTAGAAAATCCACCAGTAGCCATAGTAGTAAGGGCATGATTGATTGCGTCAAAAAAAGTCATTCCTCCTAAATAATATAAAAAACAAACAAGTAAAGTGAGCCCAACATAGACTAACCAAAGTCTTTTGGCTGTCTCACGGATTCTTGGATGCAACTTATCAGAAGTAGGACCTGGTGACTCTGCGACAAAGAGCTCAATACCACCAATACCTAATAGTGGCAATATCGCCACTGTCAACACAATGATTCCTAGTCCTCCAATCCACTGTGTCATACTTCTCCAAAACAAAATACCAGCTGGCATGGCTTCTATGTCATTGAGAATCGATGCGCCAGTAGTACTCAATCCAGATACGGTCTCGAATATAGCATCATGAACTTCTGGTATGGTATTGCTAAAAATGTATGGTAACATCCCAAACAGAGACATCAAAATCCAACTCAGGGTTACAATCAAATAACCTTCTCGCTTTCTGATATGCTGATCTTGTTTTGATAGAGAAAAATAAAATGCCGCTCCAATGCTTAGGGTAACAAATGCTGAAGATAACAAGGCAATTTGATCATTGCTCTTATAGTACAGTGAAAATCCAACTCCTGGAAGCATGAGTAATCCTAAGAGCATGAGTAATGCTCCCATGATTTTTCCTATGGCTTTGTAATGGATCATGGTTTAATGAAATAATTTCTCTAATGGAGCCTTAGCACCTGGTAGTGCAAATACAATTACCTTATCTTCTAATTGAAGGGTGAAATCTCCATCTGGAATATAAACTTCCTCTCCCCTTATAACCCCAGCTACTATAGCGCTTTCTGGAAAATGCAAGTCTTTAAGTGGCTTTCTTGTTACTCGGTTATTTTTGGTGATCACATATTGAATAAACTCAGCATCTACTCCTTGGATTCCTGAGACAACTTCTACATTTCCTTTTTTCAAAAACCTCGTTATCTGGTTAGCGGCTACCAGCTTCTTGTTGATCAAGGAATCAACACCGATACTATGTGAAATGTGAATATACTCTCTGGTATCAACGTGGGCAATGGCTTTGTATACACCATGATTTTTTGCTGAAAGTGAAGTGATAATATTAGTCTCAGAAGATTCCGTGACTGAAATAAACGCCTCCATTTCTTCTAAGCCCTCTTCAACCAATAGTTCAATATTTTTATAGTCACCATTGATAACCAAAGTTTTATCAAGTTTTTCGGACAACCATTTACAACGTTCTTTGTCTTTATGTATGAGCGTAACTCGATAGTCATTTTCTAGCTTCAGAGCAGTAGCATAAGCCATATCATCACCACCGATGATCATCACATTTTTTACAGTGACTTTCTTTTGACCAAGCAATTCTAAAATAGACTCTACAGCTTGTTTGTTTGAAATAAAAAAAACATGATCATTATTTCTAATGATTGTCTGACCGTGTGGAATGATCGTCATTTGACCTCTTACAATCGCAATAATCCTTATATCTTTAAATTTTGGATTTTGCCTCATTTTTGAAATTTTCTTATTTACTAATGAGCTGTATTGGTCTAGGGTGATCCCGACTACACTTAACTTCCCTTCTTCAAATTCGAAAACATCAGTAAAAGTTGAGTTTTTTAACATCCTTTTGATTTCCCCACTGCAAAGCATGGTTGGTGAAATGATGTTGTCTATACCCATTTGTTGGAAATACTTCTCATGACCAGCTTGAAGGTAATCATGCGTACGCACTCTCGCTATGACCCTTTTGGCACCTAGTTGTTTTGCAAGGGCAGCTGTTACAATGTTAGTTTTTTCGGATGTGGTGACTGCCATGAGCATGGCTGCATCTTTAACACCTGCATTTTTGAGTACTTCGAAAGATGTAGCATCCCCAACGATTGTCAGCACATCAAGGTGTGAAGATACATTGTCAAGTACATCCTTGTCCGTATCTATCAATACGATGTCTTTATTGTCAAAACTCAATTGCTCGGCCAAATGATATCCCATATCTCCTGCTCCTGCAATTACAATCTTCATTCCCATAAGTGACGAAAACGCAAATGTTTAAGCAACAAAGGTAAGTACTTTATATCATATTGGGTCCAGATATAGATAAAAAAACGAACGAAAAAGAAATTTTACGGCAATGAGTCTACAGAATATTTTGTAATTGAACTAAAATCAATCCTACACCAATAGCGATACCAAAGCTTATCAAGGTACCTATCAGGATGTATTCTGTCAATTTTCTGTCTTTACTCTCTTTCAAATCTCCAAACCTGAACACTGACTTAGCTGCTAATAAGAACCCGACACCTTCCCATCTTCCTATTATTATAAAAGTAAGTACTAATAGCCTCTCTAAGATCCCAATATATTTGCCAGCATTTTTGAGTGAAGACTCATTACCTTCTTGCAAAGATTTCGCCCATTTGTGCATAAAAACCTGCATCATGATCCCAGTCACTAATGTCACTATCAAAATAGCCAACATATAAATCCATACCATCGGATCTTGGAGTAGACTAATGAAATCTATGGCTGGTTGATAGATGATATACCATATTCCAAAGATGCTCGCAAGATGCAGTACTTGATCCATGATAAACCAAGATGTCTTATTTTTTTTCTTTTGAGCATAGAGTTTCACCACATCAATAATCCCATGTAGCCCCATCAAGATCAATACCAGTGGCCATACTTCCCACTCCCACAAAAGCAACATGATCAAGCCACCATGAATCAGAATGTGCAAGTATAACTTGGGAGATTTGGCTTTTCGCTTTTCCTTTTCTTCTACCCAAGACCTTGGTTGAAAAGCGAAGTCACCTATAAAATGAGCCAAAAGAAGCTTGATGATAATGATCATTGTAGAAGGTTCTTAATTTTTTTTCTAAAAATTCTCTCGACAGCTTTGATTTCATCAATATTTGCTCTGTTCCATCTTCCACTGACCGTGTTTTGCTTGATTCCTAGTAGTTTGCCGATTTCCTCTTGGGTCTTATGAGACCCCAAAAGCACATACTCTACGAGTTCAGCTGATGAAATAGTCCACTTATCCATAAAAAGCCCAGCAAGCTTGAGGTAGAGGTTTATTTCTTCATCAAATACCTCCCATGGAGTTTTAATTCCCAATTTGACATTTTCTTTCTTCAGTAGATCAAATTTTTCCGCTGAATTTATAAATGCTGGTCCATTACTCTCCGATATTGACTTTGCAGCGTACGTCTTCTCTCCTATTCCAATAGCAATACGTATATCGATACTACTTTGTAGTTTGCTCCTTTCTCCTGGTGCTACTTTCTTGATCAATGCTTTGATTTGAAAGGCTTTCAATAGTGCTTCTTCAGGGTTTGCTATCTCTATTTGTATGGAGTCTCCCCAGTCCACTTTCCAGGTTTTTGGTGATTTCCCCCATGTGGCTAATAGCTGCTTGAGTGGGCGAATCCATTTATCTTGGTCATCCAAAGTTCTAGAAGAGACGATATCTGCTCTTATTATTGCTATCATTCTACAATTATCGTTGAAATATACGATAATTCAAAATATCTTAGGATCCTAGGATATTATAAATTATCGCTTAATCTAGCGATATCAATAATTATCGTAGGATTATAGGATATTTAACAATATATATGTGATAGATTATCCTAGTCAATAGTTTTACAATAGAGATCAACATATTTTTTTGCCGCATCAGCACCAAACTTGAGCGCATTTGTCCAATCTTCACAAGCCAAGGCTTTTTGCTTGACCTGATAATAACTCGTACCCCTATTGGTCAGAATGTCTCCATTATCAGGGCTTAATTCGAGTGCATAAGAATAATCCTTGATAGCCTTTTCATATTGTGCCGTTTTCAAATGGCAATTTCCTCGGTTGAAATGGTATCCCCACACTATAGGATAATCTTCTCCATTGATTTTACTGAATGCTATGGCATCCGAATAAGCGTCTATGGCATCATTGAATCTACGGGCTGACTGATACACATTGCCTAAATAGTATGCTAATTCATCATCATCTTCAAAAATTGTTAAACCTTGTTTCAGTACTTCTATTAGTTTGCTACTATCATGCTGGGTGCCATAGATAGCTTTGTAGTATTCAATATATGCTGGATGAAACGTAGGATCATTTTTAAAAATACTTTCTAAAACTTTTGCTGCTTGCTCATAATTTCCATTCTCCATCATATCATTGGCAGTGTTGGTGATCACTATGGAATTGTTCCGCTCATCTACATCTACTTCGTACATCTCTTGAGCAAAAGAGACAGACACATGAAAGAGTGATAGTATGAAAATGGATAAATATCTCATAATACAAGTATTCATTATAGTTGTGAGTAAATAGAAAGATCTAAAAGAAACATAAAGTTCAAGATATCAAAAAAATAACGAATCTGTGGCAGATTAGTTATAAACCTAAACGCCAATCAACAAAACACTATCCAAAGAAATACTAAGGTTTATCCAAGAATTGACTTCCTTCACTGTCCGGTAACTCTTCGATATCTTTCAGCCTTCTTTGTATCACACGGGTTCTGGTACCTACGAGCTGATCCAAATCATTATTTGCTTCATTTATCTTTTTTTGTGCCTTGCTGATCAAATCCCCAAATTTATTGAACTCTGTCTTCACAGCACCCAAAACCTTCCAAACCTCGCCACTACGCTGCTGAATGGCCAAAGTCCTGAACCCCATCTGAAGACTGTTCAGGATAGCTGCCATGGTAGTCGGCCCTACCAGGATAACTTTAAAATCCCTCTGCAGCTGCTGTGCTAAATCACCTTCTCTGATCACTTCAGCATAAAGACTTTCCATAGGAAGAAATAATACTGCAAAATCAGTGGTAAAAGGAGGGTGGATATATTTGTGATGAATATCAGCTGCTGCTTTTTTGACAGCCTTTCTCAAATCAGCTTTTGCAGCATCTACCAGCAATTTATCGCCTAATTCATAAGCATCAAGTAACCGATAATAGGTCTCTTGAGGAAACTTGGCATCTATGGGAAGGTACACTCGCTCATCCTGACCTGATCCTGGCATTTTTATGGCATACTCTACACGTTCAGAAGCTCCTTGCTTTACCTGCACATTGTATTCATACTGCTCAGGAGCAAGTACATTTTCTAGTATGGCTTGAAGTTGATATTCTCCCAAAATGCCCCTTGTTTTTACATTATTCAATACTTTTTTCAAATCTCCCACTCCCACAGCCAAATTCTGCATCTCTCCAAGTCCTTTCTGCACAGCCATCAACTGCTTGTTGACCAACTCAAAAGACTGCCCAATTCTAGCTTCTAAGGTTTTTTGAAGCTTTTCATCGACAGTTTCGCGCATTTTTTCCAACTTTTCGTCGGTAATTGATAGCATTCGCTCTTGCTTCTGAATCAGGTCTTGAAACTTTTCTTTTTGCAAAGCATTAAATTCTCCAACACTTGATTTGAAGGATAATTCGAATGCACCAAGGGCCTCACGGTGTTCTTTGGAAGTAGCCCGAAGTGTATCAAAAACCAAACTAAACTGCTGAACAAGCCCTTGTGAAATCTCTTTTCTATTGGCCTGCATTTGATCATCAAGCTCTCTTCTAAGGGATTGAATCACATCCTTATCATCAGACTTTGAGCTAAAAGAACGGTAAATCAAAATAAACAAAAGAACCAACTGAATGGCACAAATGAGCATCAAAAGATTATCTGTATGCATAGCTATAATAATTAGGAGCACTAAAGTAATCTCGATCTGCTTGTATACCTAGGAATGATAGATATTCTGCGACAGTCTCTGTCGGTCTTTCTTCCATAGGTACATGGCCTGTATGGTTGTATATTTTGACATATGCCTCTGGAAGCATCCTTTTGAACTGATCAACATTACTTACAGGTATCCAAGTATCTTGCTTACCCCACATGATCATGATTGGCATCTGGAGTTTCTCAGCTTCTATCACATAGGAAGTTTGAATTGCCAACCTATCCAATGTAGCTTGCCTGTTACCTTCACGACGCATGAGTTCATAGTATCTTGTCACTTGCTCATCATCAATCTTGGAATTATCATGATAGACTTGTTGAAGATTTAATTTGAACAACCACCTAGGCGTACATTTCAAAAGTATCTTAGAAGCCAATGGACTATTGGCAATTTTAAAAATAGTAGGTCTTGAGCTAGATTCCTTCTCCACTATTTCAACATTATCATTTTCTGATTGAAGATTGAATGCTCCGGCAGCGTTGACTAGGTTTAGCGTAAGGACTTGATCAGGAAATGTAGAAGCTATCATCATTGCTACAGCCCCACCCATTGAGTTTCCCACCAAGTGATATTCCTTGATTTCCAATTGCTGTGCAATGCTAGCTACAAGCCTTGCATAATCTCCTATGCTATAGCGCTTTTCTGGATCTGGACCAGTAAGTCCATGGCCTGGTAGATCAATCGAGATAGTAAGAAAATGCTGTGATAACTCTTTTTCCCATTCTTTCCAGCAATGCAGAGAAGAAAAACTTCCATGAATCAAAATAATAGCTTCACCTTTACCTTTGATGCTTACATGTACAGGCACTTGATCTACTGTGATCATGTGACTGAACTGGTCCATATAGCGAGGTGCTAATTCATCCAAGGTCAAATCCGACCTATAGCTGCTGATCAATATGATTAAAATCAAAAGCAAAAAACCCAATAGCCCATTTACGATATATAATCCTACTTTTTTCATTTGTCAGATTGTTAAAATTATATTGGGAATCAAAGACGAAGGCCCTATCTTACTAAACTATGATTAACTTTTTCAAAAGTTAACTCTTTTCAGGTTATACTTTTGCCCTACTAATCCAACTTTGTAAAAGTTAAAGACCACAAACTATGAATTTGTAAGAAGGAACTTCCTGGGGATATTGACTATTAAATTTTGATTGATACCTGGTACTCGTATAATAAAATAATCCTTGTTGCCTTTATTTACGCACTCTCCTTCCATACCTTCTAAAGCTCCACCGATAATTTTGACTTGCTGGCCTGGGGCAATATCTTCATTGTCAGTTTCAACAGCCACTCCTGTATCAAGTATTCTTTTGATCATCTCTATTTCAGACTCACGTACTGTGGCATGCTCCCCATTGAAATTCACAAACTTGACTGCACCAGGTGTTTGAAGGCTTTTCCAAAGATTAATTTTAGATGTTTTCACAAACAAATAACCATTGAATAAGGGCCGCTGAACTTTCTTTTTCCTGTCACTCCACTGCCTTAACTCTTCTACTATAGGTAAAAAAACTTCAATGTCTTGATCTTCTAGCCTTTGAGCCACTTTCTTTTCTGCCCGAGCTGTAGTGTATAAAACAAACCAGTGTAATTCTTCCATATTTTCATAAAAGTACAAAAATAAAAACCCTTGAGATAATATCCCAAGGGTTTAATCATTTAAAACCACCAACCTTTATTAAATCATGTTATTTGAATCTACGCAAATACATGTTCAATTTGTCTGCCAGTAAATACATGACAGGTACGATCACTAACGTAAGAAATGTAGCAAAGGTTAACCCAAATATTACAGTCCATGCCATTGGTCCCCAGAAGTCTGCATTGTCACCTCCAATGTAGAACTGAGGGTCAAATTCAGAGAGCATGGTGGCAAAATTAATGTTCATACCTATAGCCAGTGGGATCAAACCTAACACAGTAGTGATAGCTGTAAGCAGTACTGGTCTCAACCTTGTCTTACCGCCTTGTATGATACTATTGAGAAGTTCGTCATAATCTAGGAACTCATCTTCACCTAGGCCTAACTCTTCTCGTCTACGTGTTCTAACTAAGTTTGTATAATCTATCAATACTATGGCATTATTAACCACCACGCCGGCTAGAGATATGATACCTATACCCGTCATAATCACTACAAAGTCCATATTGAAAATCACCAAGCCTAGGAAAACACCAATGGTACTCAGAATTACAGATGCCATGATGATAAATGGCGTGGTCACAGAATTAAATTGTGCTACGATAATCAAGAAAATCACAGATACAGCAATAAATAATGCCCTCATCAAGAATGATTGTGATTTTGCTTGTTCTTCTTGCTCACCAGTGAACTTCACCGTAATTCCATCTGGCCTATTATGATTAGCTGCCAAATCTTTCAATTGATTATTGATCTCTGTTGGGTTGAAGCCATCCGTAACATTAGAGAAAATGGTGATAACTTTCTCCAAATCTTTTCTCTTGACAGAACCATAAGTTGACCCATACTCAAGTGTTGCAACTGAAGAAATTGGAATTTCTCTTTGATTTCCAAACTTATCTCTGAAATTGACTTTCTTATTGATCAAAGAAGTAATATCATACCTGTATTCATCTTTGAGTCTCAACTGGATAGGATAATCATCTTCGCCTTCTTTGAATTTGGAAACCTCCAATCCAAAAAGTGCTGTTCTAAGCTCGTTTGCAATCGTAGAAGTCGAAAGTCCAAACCTCCTTGCCTTCTCTCTATCGATATTCAAAATCACTTCTGGGCTACCCAACTCTAAGTCTGTCTTCAATTCTTCAATTCCTGGGATATTTGCTGATACCAAATGTTCTCTAAATTCACTTACATAAGCGATAAGCTCTTCAAAGTTTTCACCAGCAACTTCAATATTAACAGCCTTTCCTACTGGGGGACCATTCCTTTGTTTATCCACAGTAAATAATACACCTGGGTACTTTTCTACCAAGTCACGGATTTCTTCCATTACTTGGTTGGTATTGATACCGTTTCTGAATTGACTTTCCACAAAACTAATGGTGACTTTTGCTTTATGTGGTGTATTGGCAATACTAGGCCCTTCAGATTCATCTCCAGTTCCCTCTCCTACCTGCGTAATGATAGATTCGATAATCTCCTCATATGGATTCAATACACTCATCAATTCATCTTCCATAGACAACACAAAACTATTGGTAGCTTCTGTATCTGTACCTATTGGTTTTTCTATGAATACATTGACCAAAGCTGGCTCATTGTCAGGAAAAAACAGCACCTGAGGTGATCTTACAAATAACAATGCGATTGATAAGACCAATAATAAGTTGACCCCAACAAAGAATATATATGGCCTCTTTCCTAAGAGAGCATAACTTAAAACGCCTTCATAAGCATTTTCAAGATTTACCAAGAATACATTCTGAAACCAGCGAATAGCTTTTCGCATCACCAATACATTGAAAATTGTAAGTAAAGCTGCAATCATTGCCAAGTTACCCATCACAATCCAACCGAAAATGTAGAACAGCAATGCCAAGCTAAAAAGCACTAAAGCGATGATTAATGGTTTTTTGCGTGGTCTAACTTCGTCAAGGTTTTGTATTTTCATAAACATAGAAGTCAATACTGGATTGACCACCAATGCGACAAACAAGGAAGATGATAATACGATGATCAATGTTATGGGCAAGTATTTCATAAACTCACCTATAATATCATCCCAAAAAGCCAAAGGTAAAAATGCGGCGAGTGTAGTAGCTGTAGATGTGATAATCGGCCATGCCACTTCTCCAACTCCTTCCTTGGCAGCTCTCATAGCTGGCTTACCTTCTTGCATCAGCCTGTATATGTTTTCGACCACTACGATCCCATTATCCACTAGCATCCCAAGCGCCAAAATCAAGGCAAAGAGTACCATCAAGTTCAGTGTGATTCCAAAAGCATTGAGAATCAAGAATGAAATAAACATGGAAAGTGGTATCGCAATACCTACAAAGAGTGCATTTCTAAATCCTAAGAAAAACATCAATACCAAAATCACG
This sequence comes from Belliella filtrata, assembly GCF_022549775.1. Lineage (GTDB taxonomy): Bacteria > Bacteroidota > Bacteroidia > Cytophagales > Cyclobacteriaceae > Belliella > Belliella filtrata. The sequence continues at coordinate 24,200 of NZ_JAKZGP010000016.1, forward strand.
AGAATAACTCCGAAAATGATACTGTTCTCAAGATCGTTTACCTGCGAGCGAGTTTGTTTCGATTGATCATTGGTGATTGTGATTTCTAAATCTTCAGGGAAACGATTACTTTGAGCTCTTTCTATCAGCTCTTTGATTTTATCTGAAGCATCTAGAAGGTTTTCGCCACTTCTTTTGACCACATTGACGGTGACCACAGGCAGCTTGTTGCTTCTTGCATAGGAAGTCCTCTCCTTGAAAGTATCACTTACTTCTGCGACATCTCGGAGATAGACAATTTTGTCATTTTCTGTTTTTACAATGATCTCCAACAATTCCATTGGATCTTCGAATTCACCGGCGATTCTTAGTGCTCTTCTGTAATCTCCAGCGAGGAGATTTCCACCAGAGATCGTTACATTCTCTTGACTTACAGCATCAGAAATATCAGAAAAAGAAACACCAAGGGCCTCCATTTTATAGATATCAGCATCTATCCTAATTTCTCTTTCAATGGTTCCTCTCAGTTCAGCTTTAGAAATTTCTGGTAATTTCTCAATTTCATCCTCTAGGTACTCACCAAATTTTTTTAATTCCTCCTCAGTATAATTTCCCGAAATGTTGACATTCATGATTGGGAAATCAGAAGTATTGATTTCTATAACATCTGGATCATTGTCCAAATCCGTAGGGAGTTCACTTTTGGACTTATCTACAGCATCTTTAACATCTTGAATTGCCTTAGAAATTTCTACTCCAGGGTTGAATTCAATCACTATAGATGAGAAATCTTGAACAGATGTAGACTTGATGTCTTTTACATTGTTAAGCGATTTTAACTCCTTCTCGATTGGCCTAGTAATCAAGTTTTCCATATCCACAGGTGAGTTTCCTGGATATGCTGTCCCTACATACACCGTAGGGATTACAATCTCAGGAAAACTTTCCTTTGGCATGGTCCTATACGCCATCAAACCTAAAATGGTAATGATAAAGACCAATATAACTATGGAGGTCTGATTGTCAACTGAAAGTGAACTTAAACCAAACTCCCTAGTAATTTCTTTTTTCTTTTCTTCTTGATTGGACATAAGAAAATTATTCTGTGATTTTTACGGTGAAATTATCTCCAACTTCTCTGAATCCTTTGTCTACCAAAACCTCTGATCCATTCAACCCATCTTCTACCTCTGTAATCTCTTTATAAGTCATTCCTCTAGTGATGTATCGCTTTTTAGCTTGGTCGTTTTCTACCACAAACACATAATCTCCTTTGCTGTCTTGAAGGATCAAGTAGTTTGGAACTGTGATCGCTTCACTATTTTCATAATCATTGATTTTTACAATTGAGATCATGTTTGGTTTCACATTTTCCATTCTTGGTAAGAACACTTCTACTTTGAAGGTCCTATTGTTTGGATTGATTACAGAGCCTACTGACGACACTTTAGATTTCAAGGTCTGTTTTATAGAAGGAAATGCAATCTCGACAGAATCTCCTTTGCCAACTATACCAACATAGCGCTCTGAAACATCAGCCTCAATAAATAAATCACTCTCTCCGACAAACTGAAACATCGGAGTACCTGGCTGAACCAATTCACCAAGACGAACATTTACTGTCTCGATTGTCCCAGTAAAAGGAGCCCTAACTTTGGTTCTGTCCAGTTGGGTTTTGATTCCTGAAAGGTTTTTTTCTAAGGTTTCTTTTCTATTTTTTGCTTCAAGGTATTGGATTTCAGTGCCAATTTCTTGCTTCCAAAGTCTTTCTTGTTTTTCGAAAACTATAGTTGCTAATTCTAATTGCTTCTGTACTTCATCCATGTTTCGTTCCACTGACTCAGAGTCAATTGTAGCTAAAACGTCACCTTTATTGACACGCATACCTTCCACACCTCTTACTTCTTGGATTCTTCCTGAAACCTCACCAGAGATACTGACATTCTTTTTGGAAAGTACGGCTCCAGTGAGTTCTATAAAATGTCTAAAGTTTTCTTTTGAAGGAGCAGTAGTAGTGATCAAAACTGATTTTCTTACGGTTTTTCCAAACTCAGGATCCAGTTTTGCAATCTCCTTTTCTAAGGCTTCAATTTCACTATTTAAAGTAGCTACTTCTTTTCGCTTTTCGTCCAAATCGGACTTCTTTTGAGCCAATTCATCATTACCACCGCATGCAAAGACTAGCATGGTAATAGGCATAATCAAAAACTTCGATGAAAATTTCATATATTTTTTGCTTTTTTTCTGAATTAATAATTAAAGTACTCCCAATGCTTTTTCTAATTCTACTTTTGCAATCAATGCATCATACAATGCGGAGAAATAGTTGGTCTCTGCTTCTTTCAATGCAGAGTCTGCTTCTACTACTTCTAAGTTTGATCCCACCCCCTCTTGATACTTGATTTTTGTCATTTCAAAGACCTCTAAAGCAAGCTCTCTATTTTCTTCTTGGACTTTGAGCGTTTCTAAGCTATTCACTAAATTCTTCTTGCTTTGAAAAATTTCTACGTCAATATTTTGATCAAGAAAAGAGATTTGATTTTCTAATTGCCTTATTTGAATTCGATTTTTTTGAATCTTATTTTTCTTCAGAAAACCATCAAAAATCGGAATTGACATATTTAAACCTACAAAAGCGGCACTAAACCAATTAGAACTATTAAATGCTCTATCAAAATCTAAAGCTGCACCAGACCTCTGATAAGCTAAAAATCCGTTTATCGTCGGAATATATTGAACCTGATTATTTTTTAAATCCAGTTTTGCCAATTCCAAATTGGTTTTCGCTTGATCAATTTCAACTCTTCTATATCCATTGTTCTGCAATATTTCGTTTATATAATCTGCTTGATTATGGTCATTTAATGTTTCCGAGATATCAATTTCAACACCATAAGGTATTCCAATTTGAAGTTTTAGAAGCTCGACACTTATAGCTGTTGCAGTCACAATTTTATCATACTCGGTTTTCAAATTATTAAGTTGAACCTTAACCCTTGATACTTCAAGTTTTTCAGCAAACCCTTCTTTATTTAATGCTGTAGTTTCTTTTAATAGATTTTCTACCCTACTCAAATTTGCTTCAACCAGAATCATCCTTTCTCTATTCACTAAAACTGTGAAATAAGCTTTTTTGATATTTTCAATTACATCATTTTCGATTTTCTCTTTATCATATTCTGTTAACATTCTTAAAGTTTTAGCAGCCTTAAGACCTACAAAATAAGATCCATCAAATATCATTTGCTCAAGCCTAACACCAAGCGTAGATTGAAAATCTACTCCCAATCTTACAGGTAAAACTTCTGAATCGATGGATGGATCACCGAATGGCGGCTCATTTGGAACGAACATAATAGGTATTGCCATATTATGAGTGAATTCGAACGATCCATTTATTTGAGGTAGGCCTCTTGCCAAATTCTCGCCAATCGTACCTTTAGCAGCTAATACCTCCAATTGTGCATTTTTTGCTTCTACATTATTTTCTAAGGCATACTTAATGCTTTCCTCCAAAGTCAAAGACACTACTTGTTCTTGTGCTTGGGTCACCAATGGGTGAATTTGCATCATGATTACAGCCCAAACTCCAATAAGGAGTTTCAAATTCTTACTGTTCATTGCTGGTTGGTTTTCTTATTTAGATAAGTGTTTTTTCCTTTTTCTGTAAATAATCCAAAGATAAAATGCTCGAAGACTTCCATATGAAGCTGTCCCATATCATACTCGGAAGGGGGAAATTTCACAGGGTCAAACAAGCTCGTCATTTGTTCTATACGCATTGATGTGATGATCTCAATATTGATCTCAGGTCTAAAATATCCCGCATCTACTCCCTTTTCTAATATTTCCTTAATCTCAGCATGAATGTGTTTGGTCTTAAATTCTTCAAACAACTGCCAACATTCTGGATAATACCTTTGAATCTCGTTCAAGATAAATGGATTCATTTCTGAAAACCGCTTTCTCAGATAGTTTGATAGTTTGATCAGATGATCTATAACTTCCTCACTATTGGCTGGGAGTTCATCAATTCTACATTGATCATTTTCCAATTCCTGTTTAAATACAAATAGAACCAGCTGATTTTTATCAGCAAATTCTTGATATACAGTTTTTTTGGATACTCCCGCAAGTCTCGCAATATCATCCATCGTTACAGACCTGATTCCATATTTCATGAACTGCTCTCCTGCCGAAACGATAATTTTTTCTCTTGTGTCCAAATCTTATTTAATTTCCCGCAAAACTGCGGAAACTTTCAATAAGTTCAAAGTTTCTTGGGTTTATTTTAGAATTAAATTTCAAAATATTAAAAAACTAAAAGTACTATAGAATAAAAAATTAGAATTTCGTGCAAATTATATATCATATTCTTTTTTTAGGCAAGTGGCACGATGATAATATTTGTATTAAGAAAATCTATTTAATTTAATCAAACCATTGGATTGCATTAATGAATTAACATAAAATACATATTAGCTCAATAAAGTTCGCACTTTTTAATTAAATTCAGTAAAAAAAATTGACTTAGTTTGATTAACGATTTACCAAACAACTAACCCTCTAATTATCAGCATTATGAAAGTAATAAAAGTTCTTGGAATCGGGCTATTAATTTTAATAATTACGCCCCTTGTTGTGGCACTATTTACAAAGAAAGAAGTAAAGGTTACCCGTGAAATAATTATCAATAAATCCAGTGCTCAAGTATATGATTATATCAAGTTCATGAAAAATCATGAAAAGTATAGCAAATGGGACACTATGGATCCTCAGATGAAAAAGGAGTATTCTGGCACTGATGGACAAGTAGGCTTTGTATATGCATGGTTCAGTGATAAACCAGATGTAGGAGTTGGTGAACAGGAAATCTTGAAAATGGAAGAAAATAAAAGAATCGACTATGCCTTGAGGTTCAAGGAACCTTTTGAAGCTTCTGATTTTGCATTTCTCGAACTTGAATCTCTTTCAGGTAATCAAACCAAAGTAATATGGGGTTATAATGGTAGGATGAATTACCCCATGAATGCTATGTTATGGTTTATGGACATGGATAAAATGATCGGTGATGATTTTGAAGTGGGTTTAAATAACTTGAAAAGTATATTGGAAAATTGATATTGTTCCAAAAGTGATGCTTGAAATTCGTGTAGGGTTGAAGTGTACTTTCCTATCAAAGTACAGAAACTATTCTAATGCTTTTAATTCCCCCTAAGAGGTTTTTAAACATTCCAAACATGCTTTTGATCTTTTATTTTTGTTAAAATCCCAATTTGCACCAACACCAAACGAGTTGGTATTGATGCGAGAATTGGGTTTATATATTATGAAACCGCTTTTTCAGCCATCCATTCTTTCATACCTGCGCTATAATTTTTCACGTCTTTGAACCCGTATTTCGCAAGTAAAGATTGTGCGATAGTGGCCCTATCACCACTTTGACAGTGAATAACTATTTGCTTCTCTGTATCAAACTTATCTAAATTGTCCACAATATGCCCAACGAAGATGTTCTCCGCTCCTTCTACATGATAGCTTTGAAACTCTGATGCTCCTCTTACATCTACAATTTGTGCATTTGGATTCTCTATATAAGATTCGAACTCATCCATATCAATGATATCAGCTGCTTCCATTTCAATTCCGAATGCATTAATATCAGCAATGTATCCGTAGATATTGTCAAGCCCTATTCTCATTAATTTCCTTGTAAGATCCTCCACCTGATCATGATCAGCCACTAGGATGAATTGCTCTTGGTAATTCAAAACCCAACCTGCCCAAGTTGCAAATGAATTATTGCCTTGGATGTTTATGCTGTTTGGTAAGTGGCCTTTGGCAAATTCTGTTTTGCTTCGTGTATCAATGATTGTGAGTCCATTGTCATAGGCAGACAAAAAAGCTTCTTTGGACAATTCCTTATGCACAGGTACCTCAACCAAAAGCTGCCTTTCTACTTTGTTGAGATGCTTCATCATTGCAAAGTACTTTGGAGGTTCAGGCTGACCATCCAGAAGATAGTCAATGAATCCTTCTTCATTGTCTTCATATTGAAAAGCCCAGTTTCGAATCTTTTCATACCCGACCGTAGAGCTCGGCACAGCTCCTAAAGCCTTTCCACACGCAGAACCAGCACCATGTCCAGGCCAAAGCTGTACATATTCAGGCAGCTCGGAAAACCGCTGAATAGATTCATACATCTGCTTTGCACCTTTTTCCTGCGTACCGGTAATGCCAGCCGCTTTCTCGAGAAGGTCAGGTCTACCTACGTCACCTACAAAGACAAAATCACCAGTAAATACCATCACGGGCTTGTCCGTAGCTGGATGATCTGTAAGTAGGAATGAAATGCTTTCAGGGGTATGTCCAGGTGTATGAAGTACTTCTAAAGTGAGATTACCAACTTTGATTTTATCCTTGTGCTTCAAGCCATTGTGAGGGAATTGATATTGCCAATCCTTACCCCCTTCATCAGAAAGGTACATTTCAGCTCCTGTCACCTCTGCCAATTCTCTTGATCCGCATAGAAAGTCAGCATGGATATGTGTTTCAGCTATATGGGTAATCTTTAGGTTGTTTTTTTGAGCAATGTCTAGATAGACATCTATATCTCTTTGTGCATCTATTACGATTGCTTCACCTTTGGCCTGACAACCTATTAAGTAGCTCGCCTGAGCTAATGTTTTATCATAAATGTGTTGGAAAAACATGTTAATTATTTTTTAAAATGTTGATATACTTTCGATTAAATACTTTTTGAATTTTTACCTTGTTTTTAAACAAATCATTTATTGACTTTTGTTCAATTTACTATAGTTTTTGGACCTTTTATATCTAACACATGATCCTAAATCATAAACTTAATTTGTATCAAATTTACACATTACTGCATTATCAGTAAGTAACTTTGATTACATAAGGATATTATAGGAACAGTTCTTTTACCAATATGTATATACCCATTACTAAAACAAACCAGCCAAAGGCCGTTTTCAACTTCCCTCCTTCTATTTTTTTGGTGAGTCCTATTCCTATGAAAATTCCAATGATTGATAGCAAGGTAAATATTCCCAATAAAGACCAATCAATGGCCTCATTTCTTTGAAGATCTCCAGTAAAGCCAAGTAGAGATTTGGCCGCTATGATAAATAAAGATGTTCCTACGGCTAATTTCATTGGCATGCGTGCAAGGATTACAAGCGCTGGGATTATCAAAAATCCACCACCAGCACCGACCAAACCAGTGACAGTCCCTACCAAGGTACCCTCTAATAGAATCATAGGATAATTGTATTTGATCGCGGCATCTTCCGATTCGTTGCAATGTAGACAAGGTCTTATCATCGAAATAGATGCGAAAATCATCACTATAGCAAAGAGAACCATCAAAGCTATTGATTTGGTGAGTACAAATGTGCCGGTAGAAAATATTACATCAGGAATGAATGGAACCAAATAAGCTCTAGTAAAATAAACGGCCGCTATAGAGGGAATTCCGAAAATAATTACCGTTTTGAAATCAACCTTCTTTTGTACCGCATTTTGAACTCCACCAATCAAGGAAGTAGCCCCCACAATAAACAGCGAGTATGCTGTAGCCAATACAGGTTCTACCCCCATCACATAGACCAAAATAGGAACAGTAAGGATAGAACCACCACTCCCAATAAGTCCTAAGGATACGCCAACAAAAACTGCCAATATATATCCGATAATTAAACTAGTCATGAATTAATGTTTTAAAATGATAACACAAATGTAAATAGCTGATAAAAGTCATGAAGTAACTTTTGTTACATAGCATGGTGAGCCGTTCATTTTTAAGAAAAAAATGTTCAATTATGCACAGTAGTGCATGATGAATGTTTGAAATTGGGCTAATATGAAGGAAAAGTGTGTTTGGTACTAGACTTGCTGATCTTTAAAAAAAATTAAAAACTATGCTTACATTCCTACTTTGGTGTATCTTATTTATCATTTGTTGGCCAATAGCTATTTTTGCATTGATCCTTTATCCTTTTATTTGGCTGTTACTGCTTCCATTCAGGCTACTGGGATTTGCCATTGAGCTTTCATTTGATGTGGTCAAAGCCATATTCATGCTTCCCTTTAGAATTTTGGGCATTCGGTGAAATATAATTTTTTGCGTATCATTCATTATTTTTATTTGATTACTCATCCTGTCCAATATCTCGCCGAAAGCATATTTCAGTAAGGAGAATCCAGAGACGAGAAATTAGAGATTAGAGACAGAAACAAGAGCAAACTGTCAGCTAATTTCAGGACAAGACATATCAATTCTATTTCCTTCACCCTTCATCCTTTCATCCCTCAAATCTCATCCCTCAACTTTAAACCTTCCTCACATTAGGTTACTCCTTCATCACATTTTTTTGCCTGTTTTTGGTAGTCACTGTATTCTTGCCTCTGTAATCATGCAAAAGTCAATGAATAAAGAAAAGTGGACCTATTATATCCTGATAACTATCGGAGTATGTTACAGTATCATTTTAGCCTTGAGCTAACTTAAAGGCTTCTTCAAAATAATTTTCATACTTATTTAAATAAACGAAGCAAAAAATCATAAACAGCACTTAACTTAACAATCATGAAAGAGAAAATTTTACCTTTTAGGCAGATAGAATGGTGGGTAGTCACCTTCCTTTTCGTCAGCATCATTTTGTCCAATGTTATGAAATCCAATGATTTCTACTTTTCAGGAAGAGAAGGTGTGGTGTATTTTGCCAAATTATTTATTCCACTGATATTCTTGGCTTCATTCTATTTTGTCCATATGAAGCTGATCCCCATCTTTCAAAGGGACAAAAAACTTTTCAAATTGATCATATATAGTTGTTTGATAGTCTTTGTTTCATTCTTTATTGTCGGAGCATTTTCTATGGGGGCGCGATTTTCGAATGATTTTATGATGCCTTTCTATTTCAACACTTTGGCAATCTATGCGGGATATTTGGCAATAATCTATATCATCAATCAGATTTTACTGAGTAAAAATGAGATAGATTTTAGGTTTTACAATGCTTTAAGATTTCTATTGATATATCTTTTTGTGGTGATCTTTCTATTACAATTTCAAAAAATTGCTGAGGAATTTATCACCATCATCTTTGTAATTATTATACCCTCGATCATCGGGCTTGTGATGTATAATTTTTTCTTGATCTATGGATTGAGAAATCAAGGTAGAAAAGGCGAATCAATCGCTTTCTATGTACTCCTAATTTCAATTATTGCAGGTGCTTTTATCAGCTTGGCTATTGCTAAGAACAAACCTGAATTCTTGGTGGTTGGTGTAATCATACTTTTATGCATTGTGGCAATTCTTTTTCCACTTTCAAACTTCTTCTTTCGAAAGTATGATAACTACTTGGGTCAGTTGAACACCTTGACTGTCAAAGTGGATCAAGGCACTGCAAACCTTTCATTTCTACGCTCACAAATCAATCCTCATTTCCTATTCAATGCCCTCAACACGCTATATGGCACCGCTCTGCAAGAACAAGCTGACCGGACTGCTGAAGGAATCCAAAAACTTGGCGACATGATGCGGTTCATGCTGCATGAGAACAACCAAGATCAGATTCCAGTAGAAAGGGAAAAGGAATACTTGGTCAATTACATTGATCTTCAAAACTTAAGGATCAAAGAGCATGAGAATGTAGAAATCATATTCAACAGAACCGAAGATGGCTGCACTGGGATGATTGCTCCCATGCTTTTGATTCCATTTGTAGAAAATGCTTTCAAACATGGCATCAGCCTACAAAAGAAATCTTGGATCAAAATCAGTTTGAGGTGTCTTGAAGGATCTGTTCACCTAGATGTCAACAACAGTATTCACAGAAGCAATGATGAAGATCCGGAGAAAAAAGCATCTGGAATTGGTTTAGAAAATGTAAAACAAAGACTTAATCTACTTTATCCAAATGATTATGAACTGATGATCAGAGAAAATGAAATAGAATACTTTGTACATTTGAGTGTCAAGTTGTAGCGTATACTTTGTACAAATTACTAAGTAATAGCTATAAACAACCTTAAATCTGCAAGACAATGTTGTATTCCATTGATTTATAGTGACAATAGTCCTTCCAGGTTTCACTCGATTATTTCTAACAACTGATTGGTAGTCAGTAAAAACCTGAAAGGTCTGTGGATTTTAGGAAGTAGTAAAAATGAAGGTTTGATTTAATGAAAATTTAAAATAGATGATCACAGCAATCGCAATCGATGATGAACCAATGGCATTGGAGGTAATAAAGTCTCATGCAAGCAAAGTCCCCTTTTTGAGTTTGAAAGAGACATTTACCAATGCAATCAAAGCACTTGAATACTTGAAAGACAATCCAGTAAACTTGATCTTTCTGGACATCAAAATGCCTGATATCTCTGGCATGGAGCTAGCTTCTCTTCTACCTAAGGATTCTTTGATTGTATTTACTACAGCCTATTCAGAGCATGCAGTGCGAAGTTTTGAATTGGATGCAATAGATTATTTGCTGAAGCCATTCAATCTAAGTCGCTTCCTCAAAGCCTGTCAAAAAGCCCAAGAACTCATATCCTTGAAAAATGGTACACAAAGCAATGGATCTATCTTTATCAAAACAGGATATGAGCAAGTCAAAATTCACTTCGATGATCTTCTCTTCTGTGAGGCTAATGGAAACTATGTCAATTTCCATTTAGAAAATCAAAAAATACTTAGTCGCTTGACACTGGCTGAAACGGAAAAAATGCTACCTGCACATTTTATCAAAACTCACAGGTCTTTTCTAGTAAACCTGACCAAGATCATCAAACTAGAAAGGCATCAAGTAAGCTTCAAAACAAAAGTAGCTCCCATCAGTGGGAGCTACTTTGATCTATTGAATGATAAACTTAATCAATAACATTCTTTCTAGACGCATATTTTGAGATTGAAGGTTTTTCTTCAAATTCAGGACTTCTCTCAATTTTTGGATTTTGTCTAGGTTTTATGCTTGTAGCCTGCTCCTTATTTTCTACATTACTAGAGCTTGGGATTTCTTTGACATTCTGTCTAGCCCTCGGTTTTTTGGTTCTTTCGGACCTATCAGGACTTTTATGTTGTGTATTGGCTTTTTCCTTGTTCTTAGCATTTCCTTTATGTCTAGGCTTCGATGAAGCCGCGCTGCCATAGCTTGGACCCTCTGGATAGCCATCTGGTAAGGGTAGCTTTTCTATTTCCATACCTATCAGTGCCTCTATGCGATTGAACTTGTGTCTATCCTTATCATTGATAAAAGTAATGGCTTCTCCTTGACTATCAGCCCTTGCTGTCCTTCCTACCCTATGTACGTAGTCTTCAGGATCATTTGGTGTATCAAAATTGATAACCAATTCAATTCCTACCACATCAATACCACGGGAGATGATATCTGTCCCGATCAGTACTTTCAATGCCCTATTCTTAAACTTTGACATGATCTGCTCTCTTTCAACTTGCTCAAGATCAGAGTGAAATGCTTCTACTTCAACATCTTTTTTCAAAGCCTTGTAAAGGCTTTTTACTTTTTCTTTAGTAGAAGCAAAAATGATCACAGCCTCATAATCTTTCTGCTTGAGAATATGTCTGGTCAAATCCTCCTTTTGCGCATCATAGACCAGGTATGCTGATTGTGTTACCCCTTCCGCTGTCTTACCCACAGCAAGAGATATCTCTTCAGGGTTATTGTTAAGAAGCTTTTTGGAGAAAGTCCTGATCTTAGGCGGCATGGTTGCAGAAAACAAAATGGTCTGCCTTTCTTTCGGTAAATAATTGACTATGGTCAAAAGATCATCCGAAAAACCCATGTCTAGCATGCGGTCAGCTTCGTCTAAAATGAGATGCTTAAGCGTATCTAATTTGATTTTTCCTCCAGCCAGCAAGGCTATCAACCTTCCTGGAGTAGCTACCACAATCTCCGCACCTTGTTCCAAAGCCCTTTTTTGTTGCTCCCAGATTACACCATCACCACCTCCATAAATTGGGATAGAACTGATCCCTACAAAGTAAGCGAAACCTTGGATCTGTTGATCAATTTGAATCGCAAGTTCACGAGTGGGAGCTAATACTAAAGTATCGAGCTTGCCACCACCAGATTGGGCTATCTTATTCAATACGGGCAATATAAAAGCCGCTGTTTTGCCTGTTCCAGTTTGTGCGCAGGCGATAATATCTTTTCCTTCCAATATAACTGGAATGGCCTGCTCTTGCACAGGAGTTGGCTTCTCGAAGCCCATTGCATCTAATCCTTCTTGAAGAGAAGATTCTAAATTAAATTCACTAAAGTTCAAAACTATTCAATATTTTAAGTGTATACATATGCCCATGCGATCAAAAGAAACTGAATGGGAAGTCTTAACAACAAAGCCCACTTTGGTATTCCTCTTGCTCCTTTTTGGTACATATAAATATTTGCGGGAAACACTGCTATCAGTAAAACAATGATTCCAAAAGCTGCTAAAGATCTTGTCTCTTCAAACAACAAACCGATTCCAAGTATTATCTCAAATCCTCCTGCTAATATATTCATCAATTTTGGATTTGGAATATAGGGTGGGATAATTCGCTCATACATTTTGGGTTTTATAAAATGCATGAAACCAGCAAAAACGTATAAGCCACTCATTAAATAAAGAAAAAGTGAATACATCTAAAGCTATTGTGATTTGTATATGATCAGAATCTGCCTTAAATGTATCACAATTCTTCCAAAATTACAATTTCCACATCAAATCAGCCAATAATTTGCTCTTGGCAAAAAAGAGAATTGCATCAGTTTTTATCATTTTTTTAAGCTTCCCAAACAAAGCGCTATATTTGCACTTCTAAAAATCCGAATCAAATAATCAGATGAATAATTTCATAGAAGAATTGCGCTGGAGAGGAATGCTCCAAGATATGACACCAGAGATTGAAGAACACCTTAACAAAGGTATGGCTTCAGCATATCTAGGCTTTGATCCTACGGCAGATTCTCTACATATTGGACACTTGGTAGGTGTAATGACACTTTTACACTTTCAAAGGGCAGGTCACAAGCCTTTTGCGCTCGTAGGTGGTGCCACTGGTATGATTGGAGATCCAAGCTTCAAATCTGCTGAAAGAAACCTCCTAGATACGGCTACTTTAGATCACAATGTCGCTGGTATCAAAAGGCAGTTGGGTAAGTTTTTGAATTTTCAGCAAGGGGCTGAAAACAAAGCTGAACTAGTCAATAATTATGATTGGATGTCTCAATTTTCATTTCTTGATTTTATCAGAGATGTTGGTAAGCATATCACCGTAAACTACATGATGTCTAAGGATTCTGTCAAAAGAAGACTTGAAGATGGAAATGGCCTTTCGTTTACAGAATTTACCTACCAGCTGATTCAAGGATATGATTTCTTCCATCTTTGGAAAAACGAGAACGTGAGCATTCAACTTGGAGGTTCCGACCAATGGGGAAATATCGTCACTGGTACTGAAATGATCAGAAGAATGGGAAGTGGGTCTGCTTTTGCCCTGACTGTACCATTGATCACCAAAGCTGACGGAACTAAGTTTGGAAAAACAGAGGGTGGGTCAGTCTGGTTAGATCCTGAGAAAACATCACCTTATGCTTTCTACCAGTTCTGGCTAAATGTTTCTGATGAAGATGCCTCAAAATACATCAGGATATTCACTACCCTTGATCAAGCAACTATTGAAAGCATGGAAGCGGAACATAAACAAGCTCCACATTTGCGAATTTTACAAAAAGAAATAGCAAAGCAAGTGACTACTATGGTTCACAGTGAAGCTGACTATGAAATGGCTTTGAAAGCTTCCGCCATCCTATTTGGAAAATCATCCACGGAAGATCTTGCTGCATTAGACGAGCGAACTTTCCTTCAAGTGTTTGAAGGTGTGCCTCAGGTTGCTATCGATAGGGCTTCTTATGAAGGTACTACTTCAGTTTTGGATTTATTGGCAGAGCAATCTGGCAACGCCATTTTCCCTTCCAAGGGTGAAGCCAGAAAAATGATCCAAGGTGGTGGTGTGAGTATCAACAAAGAAAAGGTAGCAGATCCGAATGCTTCTGTTTCCGCCTCTTTGCTTCAGAACAAATACCTATTGGTTCAAAAAGGCAAAAAGAACTATTACATCATCGAAGTAGATGCTTAAATTAATTCCAATCAGGATTAATTGTTCTAAAGGCTCAAATGTTGATTGAATAGATATTAACTGATACAATATAATTGTTGATTTTATCCGAATTAGATCATTTGCACTTTGCCATTCATATCAATTTATAGCAGAATCTTCGAAATAGCATGAAGGATTTGGTTACTGGCATCTTTGTAGGTATACTGATTCCCTTTTAAAATAAAGCAAATCCGGTTAAACGCTTAAGAGACTTTATTCTAAAATTTCTTAAAAATTAAAAAACCACATGGCTCAAAGTCTTTTTTACTTGACTTTGATTCATGTGGCTTTCATTTGAACAACATTCAAAAAACTTCGTCCTTTTCCTAGATTTAAATGTCTTTCAGCAATTCTTCAACAGCTCTTTCTAGCTGTTGGTCAACGCCTTGATCTATTTTTCCGGGCATGTTTTTCACTTGGAATTGTGGCGCCGTTTCGTTGTTTTCCATCCACTCACCAGCTTTATTTTTAGCTGAAATTGGCACCACACCCCATCTTGTCCCATCTGGCAATGCTTCCCACCCAGCAAAGGAGCAAGTACCTGGAGTAGGCATACCTACAGTTTTACCAATTTTCAAATCTGTATACCCACAAGCAAAACAATGTCCATCTGAATAGTTGGCTTCATTGAACATGGCCAAAGTTGGTTTAGTCCATCTGAAAGTAGGTTCATAGCCTACCTCTCTGTCTTCTGTGGCATAGGTGATGAATTTTTCTCCCGTAAAAAACATCGCCAAATCAGCAACCAAGTCACCTCCCCCATTGAACCTAGTGTCTACAATGATACCTTCTTTATCGTGAAACTTACCCATCATCTCTTCATAGATATTTCTATATGGGCCATCCGACATACCTGGAATATGAACATATCCGAGCTTCCCATCAGAAAGCTTCTCCACCTCTTCTTGGTTCTTCTTTACCCATCGCGTATAAAGCAACCTGTTTTCTTCTCCAAGGGTAATTGGCTTTACCGTGATTTGTTGACGTGAATTTGACTTAGGGTCAAGTACGGTCAGAAGTGTAAACTTATCTGCTTTTCTATTGAAGTACTGTGCTACATCCTTGTCTTCAGCTATGGTCACGCCATCGATGCTTTCGATGATCATACCAGGCTTGACAGACAATGAAGACTTATCCAATGGCGATCCCTTGATGATTTCAGCAATCTTGATACCAGGTCCTGAATGCTCATAATCCATAAAAATACCCAAAGCTGCTGTCGCATCTGCTTGTGGTACAGTCCTATTGTATCTGGCTCCAGCATGAGATACGTTCAACTCTCCAATCATCTCAGACAACATTTCGGCAAACTCATAACCATTACCAATATGTGGCAAGTATTTTTTATAAGACTCCGCTAACTGATCCCATTCTACACCATGCATATCAGGTGTATAAAACACTCCTTTGGTTCTTATATTAACATGATCAAATAGATGTGCTCTCTCAGCCTCCGTGTCCATGTCCATCTCTCCTTGAATCTTGACAGCTTCTCGCTTGGTTCCATTACTTGTGATCTTTGATATGCTTCCACCACTAAGTAAGTAAAGGTTTTTCATCTCTTTGTCCCATTCCAAACTACCCCCAGTTGCATCGAGCTTGAGTTCCATCTTTGTTTCCTTCGTTCTTAGATCAGTACTCCAAAGGTTCATTCCCTTTTCAAACCTAGCAAGATAATAAAGCTTCTCTCCTTCTTTGTCCAACACAGCATCTCCCAATGATGAAGAATGAATAGTCAGCTTAGCTTTGCGCAGCTCGATATCCTCAAGCTCTATTTTTAAATCTTCTACCTTTTTATCATCCTTCTTTTCGTCCTTTTTATCGTCTTTCTTATCATCACCTTTTGCTGCTTTTTCGATCTCTTTCATCAAATCATAGTCTTCTTTGCTCATGCTGAACTTTTCATAAGCCTCTTTGGTGAAAAACATGGTAAACACATCATATTGGGCACCGCCACTTGTTGCAAAGCCTTTTAGACCATCTCTATCTGAAAACCAAAGCATTTGTTTTCCACCATTGACCCATTTAGGTTTTCTATCTCCATATCCAGATTTGGTAAGGTTTTCCATAGGCAACTTGCCAGAAGCATCTAGTAAAACCACTTCACCGTTTGCCATAGTCGGGCTGTATGAGGCCAATAGCCACTTGCTGTCAGGACTCCAAGTGAAATACTGATCCCCATCTCTCATATGCATCAGCTGCTCTGGTCCCATCAATGTGACCGTAGACTTAGAAGATAGGTCCATTACTTTCAAGTTTCTTCTCGCTTGGACATATGCAAGCTTTTTCCCATCTGGAGACAATACAGGTAGGTAGTTATCATGCTCATTTTCAACGAGTGGCTTCTCCTCTATTAAAGTACTTGCGTAGAAGAAAGGCTCTTCTTTTTCTCGAACCTTTTTTGCTTGATAAATTGTCCATTTGCCATTTCTTTCACTTGCATAGACTATGGATTTTCCATCAGGTGCAAACTGAACAAATTGTTCTTGTTCTGGTGTATTGGTGATTCTTTTGGTCAGGCCACCTTCCACTGAGGTCACGAATACTTCACCTCTTGCGATGAATGCAATCTCTTTTCCATCAGGAGAAATGGACATCTCTCTCACTCCACCACTGATATTGATAAAGCTGTCTGGATTTTGAATTGCTTGTGTTTTGATGCTTACTTCCAGTTTTTTTGGTGACTCTCCATCCTTCAAAGTATAGAGCTCCCCATCATATGAAAAGGACATCAATCCCTCATCGGAAATACTCAAGAATCTTACTGGAAAGTCTTTGAAATCTGTCAATGCAGTTTTTTGAGAAGGATTGGCAAGGTTCATTTTAAATACATTAAATGAACCTTTCTCTTCGGATAGGTAATAGATAGATTTTTCATCGGGAGAAAAAACTGGATTCCTGTCTTCACCTCCAAAAGTAGTCAGCATACTGTGAGATTTTTTCTCGGAATCATACATCCAAATATCTCTCGTGATAGCTGATTGATGTTTTTTTCTCCACTCATTTTCACCACCCTTTTTATCATGGTAGATCATCTTGCCACCATCCTTACTCACTTGAACATACTCGGCAGGTATAGTCCACAACTGATCTACTCTCCCACCTTTCAAGGGTACTTGATATAGTTCAGGTTGTGAGCCTGTTGGGTATTGTCTATGATTAGCTGCATCTTGTCTTGACCCGCCAAAGATCACACCTTTATTGTCTGATGAAAAAGCATATGGAAATTCATCATTTGAATGATAGGTAAGTCTTTGGGCAGCACCTCCATCTACTGACATCACAAATACATCAAAGTTGCCGTACCTATCAGAGGCGAAGGCAATCTGCTGTCCATCTTTGCTCCATACGGGCATGAAATCATGCGCTTCATGAAATGTCAGCTGAGTAGCTTTTCCACCTGAAGAGGGAATGGTATACAAATCCCCTTTGTAGGTGAAAGCTATTTGCTTACCATCTGGAGAAATAGAGGGATACCTAAGCCAATTTGGGGCATCTTGGGCTGATAGACCACCAAAAACCCCACAAAGTAATAGGGAAAAACAAATGTTTATTATTCTCATATATTTAGGTTTTATTTTTTGCTTAAAATTAAACATTTCAAGTAAGCTAAATGCTGAAATTACACTAGTGGATTTTATCAGAATGCTGGTGGAACTTCAAAGACCATCCTTTCTCCAGAGTTAGGATGTGTAAAGGCTAGTAAGGCTGCGTGTAAACAAAGTCTATCCGCCTTTTTTCCATACAAATCATCTCCAACAATGGGTAATCCAAGACCTGCATCATGTGCCGCATGTACTCTGAGTTGGTGTGTCCGTCCTGTGATCGGGTAGAATTCCACACGTGTCTTTCCACCTGTCTTTTCTACTACTTCATACCTTGTCTCTGCGGGTTTGCCGTATTCGTAGCAAACTACTTGTCTTGGCCTATTGTCCAAATCCACCCTCAAGGGCAAATTTATCACGCCTGACTCTTGATCAAGCTCTCCATCTAGCAAGGCAATGTACTTTTTTTCTACAGTTCGCTTGATAAATTGAGCCTGAAGCTGTCGGTGAGCTTTTTTTGTTTTCGCCACAAGAATGATCCCGGATGTGCTCTGATCCAGTCTATGCACCAATACCGCATCTGGATGAATGTCGCTTATTCGCTTTTGTACAGAATCGACTACGTTTTTGCCTGGAACAGAGAGAAACTCCGCAGGTTTGTCGATCAACATCAATACTTCATCTTCATATAGTACCCTGAACTCCTTTCCTTCAGCTGGATTTGAGAGCATGGGATTTTCATCTACGACTATTCCCTGAAGCATGTGACCAAGTATGGGTTCACATTTGCTCCTACAGGCAGGGTAAAATTCTCCGTGCTTCCTAACTTCAGATTTGGGAGACCTTCCCCACCAAAATTCCGCCATGGCAATTGGTGTCAATTGATTGGCATAAGCATAGTGAAGCAATTTTGGAGCTGCGCATTCTCCCGCAGCTGCAGGAATGGGCAGGTTAAGCTCCTTAAGAAAAATCTGCTTCAAGCTTTTCAACTCTGCCTTAGCATTTAAAAATTGATACTCATCAAAAAGTCTGTCCTGCAATATTTGTGATCTTTCTTTTCTTTCTGACTTAAGAGATGAAAGTTTTTGTTCAAATGGATAAACCTCTGCTTCAAGTGCTTCAATTTGAAGGGTCAATTCCTGCTCAAGCTTTCGTTGAAAATACTGCATCTTTAAACTTTCTTCACGCTGACCTTCCATGAATACCTCATATTGAACTTCATCCAGTTCCTTTACTTTTTGAGACCGAATGGCTTTTCTCAGTTTTTGAGCAGCTTTGACTTTGGAGCGACCATCAGCGATTTTTTTTGCTGCAGCTTCCCGAAATTTCAATAGGTTTTCTTTTTTATTGATAAATTCGTTATCCTTTTCTAATGATTCGATCCTCCTATTCAAATCATTGAGCACTGCTTCCTCTTTCTTAAAAAAACCATCATTAGCCAGCATATCAAATACTGGTGGCACAAAATATGTATGGTGATTGCTGTCTGCTAGCTTACCTGAAAAGGCAGCTATGAATCCCAACTTTCCATCTTGGCTTTTAACCACCAAAACTCCAAACATTTTGCCTATCGCCAAACGCTCATCATCTTTATCAAAACCAAAATTATGTTTCCAATCCTGTTGATTTGAAAGATATGCTTTGAGTTTTTGGGCTGCTAATAATGAAATGGCTGAAGGTTGGTAATAGAATGGGAAATTAAACTTTTCAGGTAGTTGTAGAGTTTGAATTTCCTGATCAAGAGGAATGAACTTCTTCAAATTTGGGAGTTTTGATTTCCGCAAATGTAAAAATGATTTATCGTTTATCGAAATTTTAAGATCGATCATCTAAAGTGCAAAGCATGCAAAAATGAATGGCAAAGTGTGCTTTGAATTTTCCTTAATATAACCTAGGATCAAAAAAATAGTATAATCAAAGACTAACCAAACAACCATATGATACAATCTGAATTAACCACCCAGAATCCCAAAATTTATATTTTTCTACCACTTTACTATACACTGTGGGCTGATAGTGTTCTGACACCCTTGGAGATTGAAGAGATGAAATCGCTGATCTCCAGACAAAAATGGATCAATCCGATAGAAAAAAATATGCTCATAGAGCATCTCAATCCTGCTTTACCACCTAAGCCAAAATTGCTCAAATCTTGGAAAAAGGAGATCAAGAATCTTGAGATCTCTGCCGACAGTGGTTTGACCTCTATCGGTCTCAAACTGGTGGAGAAGTATGATCCTGATGCAAAATTTTCGGAAGCTGAAATTAAAGATTTCCATCACACAGAACTTGCGTTGGGGCTATTAGGAAAAGAGGCTGGGTACGCCTTTAGAACGGGACATGATACAATCACTACCAGCCATGTCTCAGATAGTTCTTTTGATGTTGCAGAAATGATCGCGCTTCTGGACGGTGATCAACAAAAGATCATACAAAAAGTAAAAAAGATAATCTCCGATCCAAGTTTTGCTTATCGGGAATATGAAAGTTTGAGTGATCAAAGAGAGCAAGTGCTCGCATGGTGCAAGGTTTTGTCAGATCATGGTTTAGGTGCATGGGCATTCCCAAAATTTGCAGGTGGAAAAGATGATATGAAAGGATATTTCACCATCATGGAAACCCTTTCCTATCATGACTTAAGTTTAGTGATAAAATTTGGAGTACAATTTGGACTTTGGGGAATGAGTGTTTTTTTCTTAGGTACAGACAAGCACCATAAAAAATACCTTAAGGATATTGGAAGTCTTGAGCTTCCTGGCTGCTTTGCGATGACAGAAACTGGACATGGCTCGAATGTACGCGGCTTGGAGACCACGGCTACTTATGACCATAGAGCTGGGACCTTCACCATACATACTCCAAATCCAGATGCCAGAAAAGAGTATATCGGAAATGCAGCTGTTCATGGTCAAATGGCAACTGTATTTGCAAAACTCATCATTGACGGGGAGGATTTTGGAGTAAATGCCTTTATTGTTCCTTTAAGAGATCAAGAAGGAAATCTTGTTAAAGGTGTTCAGATCGAAGATTGCGGTAGAAAAATGGGCTTAAACGGGGTTGATAATGGGGTGATCTACTTTGATAATGTGGTGATTCCAAAAGATCAAATGCTCGATAGGTTCTCTACTGTCAATGATGAGGGTGAGTTTGAAAGTGAAATAAGTTCTGACAACAGAAGGTTCTTCACCATGCTTGGTACGCTTGTAGGTGGAAGAATAGGCATTCCTAGATCTGCACTTTCAGCTGCCAAAACTGGACTAACGATAGCCATAAGACACGGTGAAAAACGAAAGCAATTCGGGCCAGAAGGCGGTGCTGAAGTTCCAATTTTGAACTACAGAATGCATCAAAGAAGGTTAATGCCACCCTTAGCTGCTAGTTATGCGCTACATTTTGGATTAAGGTATTTGACCAAAAGATTTTTGGAAAGAACTGAAGAGGAAGCTCAAGAGATAGAAGCCTTGGCTGCGGGAATGAAAGCATATACCACTTGGTTTGCCACAGCGACCCTGCAAGAATGTAGAGAGGCTTGCGGTGGTAAAGGATATCTATCAGAGAATCGAATAGATGCCCTCAAAAATGATACAGATGTATATACTACCTTCGAAGGTGACAATGTTGTCTTGATGCAATTGGTTGCTAAGAATAGGCTAACTGAATTCAGACAGGAATTTGGTGATATGAATATGTTCACGATATTCAACTATGTAGTCAGTCAAGCTAAAACTAGCCTGTCCGAAAAAAATCCATTGATCATCAGAAGTACTGATCAGGCTCATTTATTGGATATGGATTTTCACCTTAGCGCTTTTAAATATCGAGAAAGAGCTATATTGGCTAGTGCTGCGCAAAGAATCAAAAAACATATCGATGAAGGTATGGACTCATTCGATGCTTTCAATGTAGTCCAACACCATCTTTTGAATGTGGGTCAAGCTTATATAGAAAGAATTATCCTTGAGGAGTTTCAAAAGGAAATCATTGCTACTCCTAATTACGGAGTAAAGACCGCACTAACCCAATTGTGTCAGCTATTTGCACTTCATACCATTGAGAAGAATAGAGGTTGGTATTTGGAGCAAGGCTATATGGAAGGTGTCAAAACCAAGGCTATCCGAAAAGAAGTAAATCAGCTGTGTTGGGAGATCAGAAAGAATGCATTGGCTTTGACAGCCTCATTTGGTATCCCAGAATCTTGCATAGCTGCCCCTATAGCAAAAATTTAAGACTCAGTTCAATGTCGTTTAGTCTAGACCTGTCAAATTTACTATCAAATAGTGTAAGTGCAAGATATGTGTCTCATTCACAATACATTGATCATACTTTCCGGGTCTTCTCAGCTAAATTTTAAAAGACATTAAATTTCACAGATTAATAGTTTAGGAGAAATTAGAAAAAAAATTGATACATTCGATTTCTAATTTCTCCTTTTCTATGAAAACAACCCTAAAATTAATCTTGCTCCTTGCTATATTCTGCATAACTGCGAACTTCAGTGTTCAATCGCAAGGAATCTACACCGCACGTGGGTATTGGGAAGAATCAAATAAGCCAACCTATAAGCAAATCAAGCATAAACAAGCTGTCGGCGACACACTTGAAGCAGAAGAGCTTGATTACTTGAATGATTTCGAGCTTTTCCTTTCCAATTACTACAATAAAATGTCTTCCGAAGAGCAGGACCTTTATCAAAAGATGAAGACTCAATGGGACAGAGAAAGTAATAAGGGTTCATCTGTTATTTATCCAGCTGATCAATCAAATGATTTTGAATGGAGAGGAAGGGATCGGTTAGTTAGCATCGGTTATGGAATATGGTATGGTGCTTCTCTGGTATCACTTTTTGAGATTGACAATGCAGGGGTAGTAGGGATTCCAATGATAACTGGCGGATTGTGGGCTCTAGGACCACTAATCAACCCGAAAAAATTTGAAGGTATTGATAGATCAGTGATCAGGGCAAACAATTCTGGAAGGCTTTTGGGGTTAGTTTATGGTGGTTCATTGGGGTTATTAGTCGCAGGAAATAGTAGTGATGAAGGAAAAATTGCCTTCATTGGTTCTACCATTGGCAGTATAGGTTTAGGTGAATACGCTTTTCAATTACAAAAGAAGAAAAGGTATTCTGAAGGACACATTGAAATCATGCGACACCATGGCTTACTAGGGAGCTACGTCGGGCTATCTGCAATCGCAGCTGGTGACGGAGACCAAGGCTGGGTTTATGGTTTAGCCTCACTACTTGGAGGAGCAACAGGTCTTTATGTAGGAAATATTGCTTCTCGAAAATATCCTTATACCAAAGGTGATGGAAGATACGCTATCAACATGAGCAATGTAAGTGTGGGATTGGGTTTCGCAATTGCAAATGAAATAGCCTATAGTGGATCTGAAGGAAGTGGTTTGGCCCTTATTCCTGCTGGCTTTGGGGTCCTTGGAACATATTTAGGCCAGCGAAAAACTCAAGGAGTAAACTTAAGTGCAAAGCAAGGTAGTACCATAAACTATGCTTCCACAGGAGCTGCATTAGTAGGTGTAGGTATTGCTGCTCTAGCAGAAAGCGAGTCTGCAACGGTCTACCTAGCACTTGGATCAAGCTTTGCACTAATCACCCAAGAGCTTCTTTTTCATAAATACAAAAATGAAAACTTGAGGTTTCAAGGAAACATTGGTAAAACTGAAAAGAAAAATTTAAAGTATAATCTTGAAGTCAATCCTGAAAATTACTTTTTGAACCAACAACTACAAGCAAAGGCAAATAACTTCAGTAATTATGCTCAATTATCTTCACCAATTGTGAATTTAAATTTCACATTTTGATATCAATTTCCCTTGATATTGGCATTACTTGGAAAGAATTGAAATGTGGTATACAGTTTCTTATCACTAAATTTCCTAGCCCTAGATAAAAAAGGAGCTCGATTAGAGCTCCTTTAGTTTTATAAGTGATAATTTTGATTTTTTCTCACAACAAGTGTCACATAAGCTGGCATTTTCATTTAGTGAAAGGGCCCTTCTTAATGCTTCTTTTCCATTATTGAATGGCCCTAAATAGTCTCTATCCAGTGCATCTGGAAGATTTGGACATTCCTTTTCATGAATTTGAAAATTACCATTTTCATCGCTTATAGTACTTAGATAAAAGAATTTCATATCTCCTTGAGTTTAGATTCGAAATTTACCCAATACCATCAAACCAAAAAATACCTACTTCTAGGTATTTTTGAGACAAATCTATAATTATCAATATTTATTCTTTGATTAATTATTTTAAAGAAAAATACATTCAGATTAAGATTGCTAAATCTATCAAAATAAATAGGAATAATGGCGTAAGTACCAATAAAAGGTATGTTTACACCCAAATTACTTACACATATTTACTATAATATCTATCTAGCTCTTATTTTAAATACTCTGATTGTATGGTTTTGTACTGTAAAATCACTTTTTCCTCAACTCAATCACTGTAATCTCTGGCCAGATCCCTACCCTTCCTGAAAATGCATGAAAGCCAAAGCCTCTGTTTACATATAAAAACCTTCCTTGGTAAGCTGTTAAGCCTGCCCAATTTGGATACCTGTATTGAACTGGACTCCATTTGATGAGGGGTGTTTCTATGCCAAACTGCATACCATGTGTATGGCCAGAAAGTGTCAGGTGAATTTTTCGAGGCTCATTTTTGGCTTCATAGTCCCAATGTGAAGGATCATGCGATAGCAAAATCTTAAAATTTTCAGAAGCTACTCCTTCCATTGCTTTTGTAAGATCTCCTTTTGATTGGAATCCTTTACCCCAATTTTGAACACCGACCAAAGTGATCTGCTGGCCATCTTTTTCAATAACCACGTGCTCATCTATCAGAAGCTTATACCCTAGCCTTTCATGCTGTTTGATAAACTTTTTGAAGTTTTCAGCTTTTGCTTCAGGGCTTTCCCAAGATACATAGTCACCATAATCATGATTTCCTATGATTGAAAACTGCCCGTAAGGTGCTTTGATTTTGTTAAAAATATCAATCATGGGTTCAATTTCGCCTGCCTCATGATTGACAAGGTCCCCTGTAAATACAAAAAGATCAGATTGCTGGGCAATTGCCAGGTCAACACCCTTTTTTACAGCATCAAGATTCTTGAAACTACCTGCATGAATATCTGACAACTGGGTAATGGTAAAACCATCAAATGCATCTGGAAGATCATCGAAATAAATGATTTCTCTATGTACAGTGAAGTTGTATTTTCCTTTGGTGATACCATAAACGAAGCTTGTAAATGGCACCATAGATATCGCTATAGCTATAATACTTAACCATTTAAGTCTCGTTGGGAAGCTTGTTTCCGATTTGCCATTTACCAAAAGTGAAAATCCAGCTTGAATATTTCTAAAAATATCCTCCCCGAAAAGAAAAATAGTACAGACCAATTGAGTCACTACGATAGTCAAGAAAACATTCAATACTTGTTGATGTGCTGTGGAAATTTCCCCTGCTTTAAATATTTGATGAAAAGTATATACTACCCAAATGGAAATCCCTCCAAATACTATCCAATAGATAAGGTTTAGCATTTGCTTTGACCTTTCTGAATCCACTCCAGAAAGAACCGTTTTGTAAGCTTGAAAAACATACCAATTCAGAAAGGTGGAAAATAAGAATAGTGCAACAAGAAAAATAAGACTTCCTACTTGATTCATATTGTTAATTATAAATTGTACGAAGTCTTATACAGTTATTCCTCTATAATAGTTCTGATCTAGATCATATTATTTGTTAATTTGAATAATATCAACCTGAGTTTCCAACCGGCTACTTTTAGTTCCTGAAAATGAACCATAAATTGGCATTGTCAACAAGGGGTCATGGCTACAGGCCAATGGAATATAAAACTCATCAGCAAACAAACCCAGACTAGGATCTAATCCAACCCAGCCCCCGCCTGGCAAATACACTTCTACCCAAGCGTGAAGCTCATGACCCGTGTCCAGATCGGGATTGAATGCATATCCACTTACAAACCTGGAAGCTAAACCTTTGGCCCTTAGCATCTGAATCATCAACCAAGACAAGTCACGGCATGAACCTGACTTGGAAGCAAAGATCTTTGACAATGGAAGAATACCTTCCTCCTCTCTTTGTACATGGCTCCAGGTCTCTTTCACTTGCGAAACTAGGCGGGTCAAAAATGAAACTAAATCCATAGACTCCTGCATCACTTTGTCAACAAACTCAAGAAGAAGACTTGCGTCCTCTTCTTGAATCAAACATGGACTAAGAGCAATTTTATCGCTTTCCTCATATTGGAAATTGCTGAATGGATACTTTAAATCCCTTTTGAGAATAAACCCAAACGGATTAAATTCAAATAACTCGACGGTGATCGATGAAAGCACTTCAAGTTTTGTGGTTTCACCTTCAAACCACATATTATAATAAATATTACCTTCGGCATTGATTCTCTCATACTTTCCTTTAGGGTCTGGTCTGATATGCAGGCTTGTATCCTTAAGCTCAAAATATGTCCTAGGCTGGGGAAAAATCAGTACATCATGAGGACTAAGTGAAACAACTTCTTCATAAAAGTATGTTGACTTATGGTCAATTTTCAGTAACCTACTCATTGATTTGTGAGAGCAGCAGCGTCTTGAAAGGCTTTTTTCAATACATCAGCTGGAAGTTCACTGATCGCTTCTCTAATTCTTGAATTCCAGAATTCAGAAATATGTGAAAGTTCAGCTTGTTCAAAGCGCTTTTCTATGATATGGTAACTGTCATTTTCTAATATTACCGTATCAATCGGGAAATCCACGTCATTTGCCGAAATTCTAGTTGCATCAAATGCCAAAAAAGCACATTTCAAAGCGTAATCTAAGGATTCTTCATATTTCAATGATCGCTTCAGTATTGGATTTCCTGCTCCAGAGTTACCAATGATTACAAATGGTGTTCCTCGTCTAACTTCTATCCAATTGCCTTGCGGATACAGTAGGTACAACTTCGGACTTTTATCATCTTCTAATTGACCTCCTATGATAGAGAATAGATTAAAAGATAGTCCCCCCTCTTCCAAACTTTCCTTATCTTCTTTGGCCACACGTTTGATCTGATCTCCAAACTCGTTCACTGCCTCATACAATTTTTTGAATTGGTCGTCAGTCTTTTCGATTGTTTCAGAGAAATAAGTGATCGCTTTGTCTCTAACAGAGCGAAGACCTGAAGTCATGATGAAAAATGAATGCTTCTCTTTATTTACTTTATATACTTTTTTGGATGTAGTAGTTTCATTACCTGATGTAATTCTGGTATCAGACAATCCCACCAATCCATTTTTAGTTTTGATTCCTAAGCAAAATGTCATTATTGTTCGATTTTTTGAGTTATAAAATTATGTTTAATCTGGAAAAAATTCTTGTCAATCTCATTTGAAATTTTAATTATTTTCAATTGAACTTCATCAAGGTACTCATGAAGTCCTGAATTGATCACATCTGTAACATCATCAAATTCAAGTTTTGACCTCAATTCTCCTAAAGCTTTTTCGGCACTATTTCTACCTCCACTTCTTCCTTCAGCTGATATTTTCTGAAGAGATTTCTCTGCCTCCAACATACAATAGTATATCGACCGCGGAAAAGTCCCATTCAATACTAGAAATTCTACTACATTTGATGAATCTATGTTTCCGTAAAGTCTTCTGTAAGTATTGAATGCAGTCACGGACTTGAGCAATGCTGTCCAATGTAAGAAATCCAAAGGTGTTCCAATCATATTCGGAGAGGGTAGTAAAATGTGATATTTCACATCCAAAATCCTACTAGACATATCTGCTCGCTCCAAGTACATGCCCAGCTGTCGAAAATGCCAACTCTCTGATCGGGCTACTGTGGATTCAGCAAGTCCATAAATTAAAAGAATTTGATTTTTGACTGATTCAAAAAACTCCCGAAGATCTTCTGCTTTCCACTCTTTTTTAATTGCTTTCTTTTTTACAAAATGATACAATTCATTGAGTTTTTCCCAAGTTTCTTTGGTCAAATTCTCTCGAATAATCCTAGCATTTTCCCTAGCAAAAGTCACAGAAGAAATTATGGAATTCAAGTTCTCTGTGTCAAAAGTCAAAAAGTGTATCACTTGCTTTCTATCGAAGCTTAAACCTCTAGTCTTAAAACTTTCAAAGCTTCCAGTGGCTTTGACCAAAGGTTCCCATTGTTCGTTCAAATCAGGAGGTAAGTCCATCGATAGATTTATATTAACATCAATAAAACGAGCATAATTTTCGGCTCTTTCCAGGTATCTACCTAGCCAATATATTGAATTTGCTACTCTACTTAACATATTTATTATTTATATAAAACCCACGTATCTTTACTGCCCCCACCTTGAGAGCTATTCACTACCAATGATCCTTTTTTGAGCGCTACTCTTGTCAGTGCTCCTGGTATCACTTCTATATCCTCGCCATACAGTATATAAGGTCGCAGATCAACATGCCGACCTTCTAAACCTTGTTCTGTAAGTGTTGGAACTGTGGAAAGTGAAAGTGTAGGTTGAGCGATGTAGTTGTTGGGGTTGTTTTTTATAAGCTCACGGAATTTTTCATGCTCTTCTTTAGTAGCTTTAGGCCCTATAAGCATACCATAGCCTCCAGCTGCATTAGTTTCTTTGACCACCAATGCTTCAATGTTATCCAAAACATATTTTCTATCTTCTTTTTCCCTACATAAGTAAGTAGGCACATTTTTCAATATTGGTTCTTCATTGAGATAATATTGAATGATTCTCGGCACATAGGCATAGACAGCTTTGTCATCTGCTACACCTGTTCCTGGCGCATTTGCAAACGCTATATTTCCAGCTTTGTAAGCCTCAAAAATTCCTGGAACACCAAGCATAGAGTCTGGGTTGAAGGTCAAAGGATCCAAAAAGGTGTCATCTATTCTTCTGTACAATACGTCGATTTGCTGAAGCCCTTTTGTCGTTTGCATGTAGACTTTCTTATCTTTTACCACAAGATCTACTCCAGAAACCAATTCTACTCCCATTTGTAAGGCAAGGTAAGAATGCTCAAAGTATGCTGAATTATATATCCCTGGGGTCAAAACACCGACAACAGGCTTATCTTTTTGAGAAAGAAATTGAAGCATCTTCAAGAGTTTAGCTGGGTAATCTGATACTGGCATTACTCCTAATTCATTGAAAAGCTCCGGATAAGCTCGCTTGATAATCTCCCTACTCTCTAACATGTAGGATACGCCCGAAGGACACCTCAAATTATCTTCCAATATGTAATATTCTCCACTCTTGTCCCGCACCAAATCTGTACCCGTGATATGGCACCAGATTCCTTTGGGAGGTGTCAAGCCTATACAAGGCTCTAAATAATCTTTGCTATTCAGAATTAGTTCTTCTGGAACTATCCCATCTTTGAGTATCTGCCTATCGTTATATATATCTTGCAAAAAAAGGTTCAATGCTTTGATTCTTTGCTTCAAACCAGCAGCCAACATGCTCCATTCCGCATTCGGGATAACCCGTGGTACTATATCTAAGTGTAAAATTTTTTCTGTGCCTTGACTATCATGATAGACATTGAATGTCATTCCCATGGCTACTTGTGTCTTGTTTGCCGAAAACTGCAACTGCCCCAATTTCTTAGAACTCGTTTTCTTAATCAGACTTAATAATTCTTGATAATGTCCCCTGCATTTCCCTCCGGTATCAAACATTTCGTCAAAATTGGCACTAAACTCGTAAGATTGTAGATCCATAAAATATTGTTTGTTTAATTAAAAATTTGATCATTAATATAGCTAAAAATTACGAATATTCCAAACTTTAGTGATTTTTACGCGTTCTGGAAAATATTTAATTCAAAAAAATTTTAACACCTCGACCTATAAATGAATAATAACCTATATTTAAAGTATTTTTAACCAACAAACAGTCAAATGACAGGTTTAAATAACCAATAATCATTTTACATAAAATTTTAAGCTATTCAAACCGAGATAATCCTCTTTCATTTTTTTTAGATAGATAAATAATCGGCTGAAACCATGCTATTCATACTAATCTATAATTTGGCTTGTTAATTATCATAAAAGCCAGATAAAATTGCCAACCAACCCAAACTACGCTAATACTGATACTTGCTTCACATATTTTAAATACAATTAAACAAAAAAGGATTGTCAGCATTTATCTGACAATCCTTTTTATAATTTCCAAGCACTGAAACTTGATTTGGACATGATATTCCAAACCAGCAATCGTATTAACTTATCGTTGATCCACTTGCTGTCGCTTGTCCAGGCTGAAGAAGTCGCAAGCTTCCATCTTTATCTTCTGCCATGAGAATCATTCCTTCAGAGTCAATTCCCATCATCTTTCTAGGCGCCAAGTTGATAAGCATGGTCACTTGTTTTCCTATCAAATCTTCAGGCTTAAAATGTTCGGCAACTCCACTTAGTACAGTTCTTTTTTCTAAACCAGTATCCACTGTAAGCTTTAGGAGCTTTTTAGATTTAGGCATTGGCTCAGCATGTAGCACCGTCACTACCCTAAGGTCTAATTTTGCAAAATCATCAAAAGTTATAATAGGTTTCATGGCTGGAACAGTAGCATTTGCAAGCTCATTTTGTTTTTTTGCTTCCAAGAGTTTATTTACCTGCTTTTCAACTGTCTCATCTTCTATTTTTTCGAAAAGCAAAGCAGCTGCATTGATTGCATGTCCAGCCTTTAGCAGGGAATCATTTGAAGCATCAGACCATTTTAATGTCTCCAAATTGAACATTTCTAACATTCTTTTCGAAGTAAATGGCAAAAATGGATCTGCTACCACCGCCAAGTTAGTTGCAATGTTCAGGGCAATATTAAGTATTGTACCTGTTCTTTCTTTATCCTCTTTGATAGTTTTCCAAGGCTCTGTATCAGCCAAGTATTTGTTGCCCAATCTTGCAAAATCCATCACATAAGATAGTGCTTCTCTGAACCTGTATCTTTCTATGGAGGCTGCTATTTTTTCTGGGAAACCCTTCATCGCTTCTATTACCTCCTGATCATACCCATTCAGTTCAGCCCTTATAGGCACTACACCATCAAAAAATTTGTGTGTCAACACTACAGCCCTATTCACAAAGTTACCAAAAACAGCAACCAGTTCTGAATTATTTCTTGATTGGAAATCCTTCCAAGTGAAATCATTATCCTTGGTTTCTGGGGCATTTGCTGTGAGAACATATCTTAGAATATCTTGCTTGCCAGGGAACTCTTCAAGATACTCATGAAGCCATACTGCCCAGTTTCTTGATGTTGAAATCTTGTCTCCTTCTAAATTTAAAAACTCATTGGCTGGTACATTTTCAGGAAGTATATAGCCACCATGTGTCTTCAATATGGCAGGGAAAATTATACAGTGGAATACGATATTATCTTTGCCAATAAAATGTACCAACTTTGTGTCCTTATCTTTCCAATAAGACTCCCAGTTTTTACCATTGGCGTCAGCCCATTCTTTGGTCGATGAAATATAACCTATAGGTGCATCAAACCATACATAAAGTACTTTCCCATCCGCACCCTCTATAGGCACTGGAATTCCCCAATCTAGATCTCTGGTCATGGATCTTGCTTGTAATCCTTCTCCAGCTTCTAACCAAGACCTACATTGACCTAGCACATTGTTTTTCCAATCATCTTGATGATCTTCGAGAATCCACTTTTTCAGAAACTCTGTATACCTGGCAAGATCCAAAAACCAATGCTTTGTCTCTTTCAAAACAGGTGTATTACCACTAAGCTTTGATTTTGGGTTGATCAATTCTGTAGGGCTTAGAGAGCTGCCACATTTCTCACATTGATCACCATAGGCTCCTTCATGTCCACATTTTGGACAAGTGCCTTCTATGTATCTGTCTGCTAAAAACTGCCCCGCTTCCTCATCAAAATATTGTTCGGTAGACTGTTCTAGGAATTCTTTTTTGTCATATAAATCCCTGAAAAATGCAGAGGCTGTTTCATGATGAAGTGGAGAAGAAGTTCTTGAATAATGGTCAAAACTTATTCCAAACTGCTCAAAGCTACTTTTCATCACTTCATGATACCTGTCGACTACTTCTTGAGGGCTAATGCCTTCTTTTTTGGCTTTGATGGTAATAGCCACCCCATGCTCATCAGATCCACACACAAATGCCACATCTCGCTCTTGAGACCTTAAGTACCTGACATATATGTCTGAAGGAATATAACATCCTGCTAGATGCCCAATATGTAAAGGTCCATTGGCATATGGAAGTGCCGCTGTAACGGTATATCTTTTGAATTCATTCTTATTCATAGCGTGCAAAGATAGAAAATTTGGTGATTCTCTTATTTTTAAATTGACAGGAAATTATTCAGCTTAAGCCTTGAGGTATTCTTCCCTACCTTCATCGGTTAAGATGCCTTGGTAAATAATCTGAATGGCTTGATCAAAAATTTCAGATGTGCCTAGATTCATATTTTCTCGCATCTGTCTAGGAAATTGAGCTAAAAATTTGGGATCAATTAAGTTTTGAATAGCAGAAGCATAGACCAATACAATAAGTGTTTTGTTTAATCCTTGTAGAACATAGCCTTTCGCTATACCTTCTTCTATCAGGCGCTGAAACCTCAAATACGCTGAGTCTCTGACATAATCTTGCAATTCTCCCCAAACCTCTGGCACATGATCTCTCAAATCTTGGAGAAGCTCTGGATTAATCGGTGCCAGGTCATTGGCTACAACAGTCAAAAAAGATTTCAGCTTGGCCATAAAGGGTAGGTACCTATTTTCTAAAATAGTTTCCACCTTTAGAGACAGCCGATTTTTAAGTAAATCAAATGAAGCAGCAAGTAGCTCCTGTTTACCAGGGAAATACTTATAAAGTGTCTTTTTACTCATTGCCAAGTCTTGGGCTATGTCATCCATTGTTGTGTTTTTGTATCCTTGATTGACAAATAGCTTATAGGCTATATCTAAAATCTTAGCTTCTGTATCGTTTTTTTTACTCATTGCTTTTCATTTCAAAACAAATATAGGCAAACACTTCCACAAACTTAAAATGCTTATCATGCTTTACTACGTCTTTCTGCTTTGTCCTTTGGAATACAAAGATTAATTTTGACTTTACAGAAGCAATAGACTCAAAGCAAAAATATATGATGGCAACAACAGCCAAACTGAGGATAGAAGAACTCACCAAGCAGATAAATTATCACAACCACCTTTATTATCAAGAAGATAAATCAGATATTTCAGATTTTGAATTTGACAAATTATTGGAGGAGTTGATAGAACTTGAGCAAAAGTTCCCGGAATTTTTATCAGAAGATAGCCCAACACAAAGAGTTGGAGGTAGTATCACAAAGGAATTTGAGTCAGCAGCGCATGAATACCGCATGCTTTCTTTAGGAAACACCTATTCCGAAGAAGAACTATCTGCCTTTGATGAGAGAGTCGCCAAAGGTCTTGGGCATAGAAATTATGAATATTTTTGTGAGTTAAAATTTGACGGTGTCGCTATTAGTTTGGTTTATGAAAATGGCAAATTACTTCGTGCTGTAACTAGAGGTGATGGGACTAAGGGTGATGTCGTCACAGAAAATGTAAAAACTATCCGAAATATTCCTTTACATGTCAAAGGAGAAAATATTCCTATAAAGTTCGAGGTCCGTGGTGAGATTTTTCTTCCAAGAAAAGAATTTGAAAAGATCAATGCTGAGCGTGAAGCACAAGGAGACCCTCTCCTTGCCAACCCACGAAATGCTGCCTCTGGCACAGTCAAAATGCAGGACAGTAGCATCGTCGCAAAGAGAAGGCTAAACTGTTATTTCTATCAGCTAATAAGCGATGAAGCTGATATTAATCAGCATGATCAGGCTATGGCTTTGCTCGAAAGATGGGGATTCAATGTATCCCCTACTTATCAGAAGTGCACCGGAATCAATGAAGTCTTCAACTACATTGATTCTTGGAGAGAAAAAAGACATAAACTACCACTTGATACTGATGGGGTAGTTCTCAAAGTCAACGACTATGATCAGAGAGAAGAGTTGGGTTTTACCGCCAAAATTCCGCGATGGGCTATTGCGTATAAGTATCAAGCAGAAAGCGCAGAGAGCGAACTACTTTCTATCACCTACCAAGTAGGTCGGACTGGAGCGATTACACCCGTGGCCAACCTTAGTCCCGTGTCACTCGCAGGTACTACTGTAAAGCGAGCTTCCTTGCACAATGCTAATGAAATAGAAAGACTTGGGCTTCATGAAGGGGATCATGTATTGGTAGAAAAAGGAGGAGAAATCATTCCCAAAATCACAGGAGTACTTGTAGAAAAACGAAATCAATCAGCTCTACCTGTAAAATACATTAACCATTGCCCTGAATGTGGGACTTCACTTGTTCGAAAAGAAGCTGAGGCAAAGCACTATTGTCCGAATTTCAAAAGCTGTCCACCCCAACTTTTAGGAAGAATAGAGCATTTTGTTCACAAAAGAGCTATGGATATAGACTCCTTAGGCACTGAGAGAATCCGCGCATTGATAGATCAAGGCTACATCAGTGACTTTGCAGACATCTATGAGCTAGTTGAAAAGACAGATCAGCTACTCGGATTAGAAATGAGTCAAGATCAATATCAGGTTGCTGATGAAGGTATGCTTTATCTTGCTTTGCACAAGGCGCTATTTGGACTTACCGACGGATTATCGCTAAGCACAATACAGCAATTTCTAGCCTCACAAAGTACTGCTCCACTGGAACAGACCCTTAAAGCTTTTCAAACCTTTATTAGAGAGAGCAAGAAGAAAGTAGCACAGAATATTGGTACCATACAAAAGCTGGAAAGTGTACTTGTAGCTTATCCTTTTCCAAAGATTGAGGATTACCTTCCTGTTCCTATTGTTCTAAGCTTACTTATCGGAAAACAAGTAGGCATAACAAGGCTTAAAGAGTTGTCAGCTCAAGCGCATACCATTCACGGAATTATTCTAAAAGCTGGTGTAAGCCTAACCTCTGACCAAGAAGACAAAATCAAAAAGCTGAAATCAAATACTTTTCAAGAAGGAGTGATTTCTAACATGGTAGAAGGAATCAATGCTTCAAAACAACAACCATTCGGTAAAGTATTGTTTGCATTGGGAATCAGAAACATAGGTGAAAATACGGCTCAAATACTAGCCAAAGCATTCCCTAGCATTGATCTATTGAAAGAAGCTAGTACTGAGGACCTACTTGCTATCAATGGTATAGGAGAAACCCTAGTCAATAGCCTTCAAGAGTATTTTGCTTCCTCCGAGAACTTAGAAGTGATAAGAAGATTGCAAGATCATGGCATACAATTCGAATTAGAAATAGTTGAAAAGCCATCCTTAGGCAACTCACTAGAAGGTAAAAAGATATTGGCATCTGGAAAACTGAATCATTTCAAACGTGATGAAATAATAGACTTTATAGAAAGCCATGGTGGTCAATATGTCAAATCAGTATCCAAATCTCTAGATTTTATCATAGAAGGAGAAGACATGGGGCCAAGTAAAAAAGAAAAAGCCCAAAAACTCGGCGTCAAATTAATTTCAGAAGAGGATTTTCTAAAAATGGTAGAAAAGTAAGTGCTTTAGCATTACTTCCAAAAACAAAAGTCAATGAAAGTTATAAAAGACCAGTTTATAAAATCAAGTATCTTAAAGCGTAAAAGGAGTAAATCAGAAAGTATTGAGATTCCTAGCTCCATAAATAATATAGGAGTATTGGTAGATGATCAGGTTTCTTTCAACGGCACCCTTGATTCTTTGAAAAAATACTTCAAAAATAATGTAGACATTTCAGGTCACTACTTGGGAGAAAAGGAAGATGAATTAGGGGTTTCGATTGGTGATTTTAGTTTATTTGGCAAGCCCAATGAAAAGATTTTAAAATTTTTATCACAAAAATTCGATTTTATTATCGTTCCAACTTTAAAGCTAAGCCCATATTTGCTTTATTTGCTTGTTAATTCATCTTGTGGCTTCAAGGTAGGTTTTTATTCCGAGGAAAATAAAGATTTCCTGGACCTCATGATAGAATCAAAAAGCAAGGAAACCGAAACAACCATCCAACAATTGTTGGACAATCTATTAAAAGTTAAATCAGCATGTTGAACCTGAAAGGTACTGGTGTAGCATTGGTTACGCCAATGAATAGTGATTATTCTATTGATTTTCAAGGCCTAGAAAACCTAATAAATCATGTCAGTGAGGCAGGGGCGGATTACTTGGTGGTCTTAGGAACTACTGGAGAATCAGCGACATTGACCAAAGAAGAGAAAAAGGAAGTTTTAAAGGCATCTATTCGATATAATTCAGGTAAGCTACCAATTGTCTATGGACTGGGCGGAAACAACACCAATGCCGTACTAGAAGAAATAAAGACCACGGACTTTTCAGGAATAGACGCCATACTTTCTGTATGTCCTTATTACAACAAGCCTTCACAGGCTGGGATCATCGCACATTATAAAATGATAGCTGATAATAGTCCAGTACCTGTGATACTGTATAATGTGCCTGGCAGGACAGTTACCAATATGTCAGCAGACACCACACTCACTTTGGCAAAACACCCTAACATCATCGCCATGAAAGAAGCTAGTGGTAATTTAGAGCAATGTATGAACATCGCTGCTGGCATGCCTGAAGATTTTTTATTGATCTCTGGGGATGATATGCTAACCACAGCAAT
The DNA here is from genome assembly GCF_022549775.1 of Belliella filtrata. Classification (GTDB taxonomy): domain Bacteria; phylum Bacteroidota; class Bacteroidia; order Cytophagales; family Cyclobacteriaceae; genus Belliella; species Belliella filtrata. The sequence continues at coordinate 60,652 of NZ_JAKZGP010000016.1, forward strand.
GAAAGCGATAGGAGCATCTGGTGTGATTTCGGTGCTTGCAAATGCTTATCCGAAATTATTCAAAAGCATCTGTGATGATGATATCAATGTCTCCAAAAATGCCGTATTCAAGCTCCTGCAGCTTAACCCATTGATGTATGAGGAAAGTAATCCGGTTGGCTTAAAATATTTGCTAAAGCTTTTGGGAATATGTGATGATCATGTAAGAATGCCGCTTGTAGAAGCTTCAGAAAGTCTCAAAGCTAGGATTGAAGCTTTGAAATTATAAAGAACAAAACATCCAAACCGCAAGTTATTAGCGCGATCTATATTTACTTGCGGTTTTTTTTATCCTAGACAGTTTCAAGATATGCAGCAGCCAGTTACACTTTTAGAATTAAACAACCTCATCAAATTGACGCTGGAAAATCAGCTTGCTCCACAGTATTGGGTCATAGCAGAGATCGGTGAAATGAAAGTAGCAGCTCAAGGACATGCCTATTTAGAGCTCGTGGAAAAAAACAATAATCAGGTCAAAGCAAAAATAAGAGCCAATATTTGGCAATACACCTTCCGAACTATTGCAGGAAAATTTGAGCAAATCACAGGAAGCCCTCTCAAAGCTGGAATGAAAATATTGGCATTAGTAACTGTCACATTTCATGAGCTTTATGGGATTAGTCTTCAAGTAAAAGATGTAGATGTAAACTTTACTTTGGGAGAGAGGGCAAGACTAAGGCAAGAGATCATTTTGCGCCTAACACAGGAAGGACTTTTGCAAACAAATAAGCGATTTGCACTGCCAACTGTACCTCAGAGGATAGCTGTAATCAGCAGTGCCACAGCCGCAGGCTATGGTGATTTTGTCAATCAACTCGAGTCTAATAGGTTTGGATATCATATAAATCAAGTTCTTTTTCCAGCCAGCATGCAAGGTGATGCTGCCGCAAAGTCTATAATCGAGGCTTTGAAACAAATAGAGAATAGCACAATCAAGTATGAGCTTGTTGTACTCATTCGTGGAGGTGGAGCACAAATGGACTTGGACTGTTTTGATGATTATGATTTGGCTGTTACCATTGCAAAATTCACTATACCTGTTATCACTGGTATTGGACATGAAAGGGATGAAACAATTGCGGATCTTGTAGCCCACACTAAAGTGAAAACTCCTACAGCTGCAGCTGAATTTATACTCTCTGGCTTCTTGAATTTTGAAGACAACATTTTAAACCTTTTGAAAACAGTCGAGAAACATACGACTCAAGTACTCAAATGGGAAGATAGAAATTTGAGTGATCATGAAGCTACAATCAAAAGATTAGCTGCACTAAGAATCCAAAAGGAAACCACTTACCTGACCAATAAAGAAAGTCAAATAAAGTCGAGTGCTTTGAATAAATTGAGACTGGGTAGCCTTGAAATAGAAAGACACTTAAACGCTCTTGAAAAGACGAGCAAAAACAAAATTCAATCAGAACATAAATACATTGATGTCTTAGGTAAAACCATCAATAATCTTGATCCCAAATCTATTTTTGCAAAAGGTTATACAAAAACAGAACTCAAAGGACAGCCACTGCATCAAATGGATGTTAAAGCAGGTGATAAAATAATTACTTTCACGGCATCAAACAAAATAGAAAGTACGGTAATAAACATTGAAAAAAATGGAAAATAATGAATTAAGCTACGACCAAGCTGTAAAGCGAATTGAAGAAATAGTAAGCATCTTAGAATCCGGTGATAAGGGAATAGACCAACTTTCAGCGCTTGTAAAGGAAGCTTCTACCCTAGTCAAAGACTGTAGAGAAAAACTAAGAAACACTGAGAATGAGATAAATAAGGCTTTTGAAGAATAAAAAATCATTGTTCATTACTTGGAACTGTAGATTTCAAAAATTTCAAATTTTGGCAACCTTTTTGTAAACTTTTTTTAATCACTATAATTGAAACTAATGTTTAGCTTTCAAATTATACAAAACATATAAATTGATGAAATATTCTTCTTTAAAATTACTTTTCTTAAATTGTTTTGTAATGCTTTCTTTTATGAATGTTTCTGACACGTTTGGACAAAACTTCTTCAAATATAAAGCGCAGGCCAATCACTCCATCATGATTGGAGCTGGCCCTTCTTTTATCTATGCAGATAATGGGGGTAGGTTTACAGATTTCAATTTTAGGTTTAATCCAGCATTTACAGCCGCCTACAGCAAGTCTTTCAATGAAAACTTAGATATCAGGATTAATTTCGGCCATCAAAGAATCGGGGTTAGAGAAGCTACAAACCAAGAACGAATTGATACATGGAATTCAAATAACGCTGCGATTGGATTTACTGGTTACGCTAATTTTTTAGATATTATGCCAACCTACAAACTGATTGGCACAGCGTATCCATTGATTCGACCTGAATTCAATTTCCATGTTGGTACAGGTGTAGGTGTACTACAATCAAGGACCAACTTACAATATGGTGATGGGCAGCCAAATAGGAATCAAACGTTGATGAGTTTGTATGTACCTGTTCGAGCTGGTCTCACCTATCAATTAAACCCTAAAACTGATTTGATTTTGGAAGGTTCTATACTTCTGACACTTACTGATGAAATTGACGGAAATATAGGTTACAATAGATTCAATGATCATTTATTCCAATTTCAAATCATGGTCAAAAGGTACCTGAATTTAAAAAGTGAGCTCTATTAGAATAATTTCAATAAAATTTGTCGATTCTTCATGCAAATAATGAAGTAAACAAAGGAGGAATGAATAACATGGTTTAAATTAGCCTAACTTCTTTACCTGAAAAGTACTAGCTACATGAGAAACATTTATATTATCTTTTCTTCTATACTTTTGATCTTGACTTCTTGTCAAAAGCAAAAAGAAACAAATAGCAGCGAATTATTCATACAACTGACCCTTGAGGAAGCAAATAGGCTTTCAAAATTACCCCTACATTGCATTCAGGAGGAATATCCCAATAAACTAAACCAAACACTTGCTTCATCTCAATATTTAAAAGCTCCATCAGAACTTCATCCAGGGTTTTACGGCTGTTTTGATTGGCATTCAAGTGTTCATGGACATTGGATGCTAATTTCACTTTTGAGTGACTTCCCAGACCTTGAAAATCGATCAGAGATCATAGAAAAGTTACAAGAGAATTTGAGCTATACCAATATACTTGCTGAAGTCAATTATTTTTTCCAGCCACAAAATGAAAGTTTTGAAAGAACCTATGGATGGGCTTGGGTTTTAAAACTGGCAGAAGAACTTCATCGTTGGAATGATCCTGTTGCCAGAGAATTATCTCAAAATCTACAGCCTCTTACAGATTTGATTGTTAAGAAGTACCTCGAATTTCTACCTAAATTGATCTATCCTATTCGTGTCGGGGAGCATCCGAATACAGCATTTGGATTGTCCCTAGCATATGATTATGCCATCACTTTAAATGAAAAAGAGTTAGCTGAAATGATAAGGTCAAGAGCTAAAGATTGGTTTATGGAAGACAAAGGTTGTCCCCTAGACTGGGAACCAAGTGGCTATGATTTTTTATCACCGTGTTTTCAAGAAATTGATATCATGAGGAAAATATTGGAGAAGGAAGAATTTGAGTCTTGGATAGATGGATTCATGCCAGATTTGAAAGACAAAAACTTTTCATTGACTCCAGGTCAAGTAAGTGATAGGACAGATGGTAAGCTGGTACATTTAGATGGCCTCAATTTCAGTAGAGCATGGTGTATTTATGGTCTTGTTTCATCTTACCCAAAGAAGTACAAGCATCTGATCTCTATAGCTAATGAACACATAAATTATTCCTTACCTGCAATTGTAGATGATAACTACGAGGGAACTCATTGGCTCGGAAGTTTTGCGATATACGCAATGCAGCAAGGCAGTCTATGAGTTGGCGTAAGTATATCGGTCCTGGCCCTTTGGTGGCAGCAGCATTCATAGGCCCAGGTACAGTTACTGTTTGCACCATGGCAGGAGTCAATTTTGGCATTGACCTTCTTTGGGCTTTGCTCTTATCAGTGATTGCCACTGTAGTGCTACAAGAAATGGCTGTAAGAATTGGACTGGTTACCAAAGAAGGCTTGGCAGCTGTAATTACACGTACTGTCCCTACTGGAATTTCAAAGTTTATATCAGTCTCGGTGATTCTAGTTGCTATAGTCATAGGAAATTCAGCTTATGAAGCAGGTAATATTGCAGGTGGAGCAATGGGACTAGAAATATTTTTCAATCCTTATGTTTTGAATGTGGGTCAATATGAATTTAACATCATAAACTTCGGTATAGGAATCATTGCATTAGCCTTACTCCTATTTGGTAACTTTAGAAGATTGACTCAAGTACTGACCTTTTTAGTAATTCTGATGAGCTTGGCATTTCTCTATACAGCATTCAAGATTAGTCCAAATATGGGCATTTTGATCACTGGCTTTTCTCCAAATATCAATCATTCTAATGTATTAACAGTAGTCGCGCTCATAGGAACCACCGTAGTGCCTTATAATCTTTTTCTCCACTCCAGCCTTGTCAGCAAAACTTGGTCTTCTGTAGCTGAATTGAAATATGCAAGAATAGATACATTTTTAAGTGTCATATTAGGAGGCCTGGTGTCTATGGCCATCCTCATCACGGCATCACAAGGTAACGCTTCTTCAGTCCAAAATGCAGCTGATCTGGCAAACGGACTAACATTAAGTCTTGGAATGTTTGGCAAATATTTGATAGGCATTGGACTTTTTGCTGCAGGTATCACCTCAGCCATCACAGCCCCTCTAGCGGGATCGATCGTAGTTTGTGACCTTTTTGGTTGGCCCACTGGCCTTCAAAATAAGCAGATGAAATTAAGCATCATATTTATATTAGGGTTGGGGTTGTTTTTTGCATCATTAGGAATCAAACCTGTACAGTTGATTGCTATTGCTCAAGTAGCTAATGGATTCTTATTACCGATTCTTAGTGGGTATATACTTTGGCTGGTAAACAAGAGATCACTTATGAAAGGATACCATAATACCATGTATACTAATCTCATTGCAGTTCCTATTTGGCTTATTACTGTATTGTTAGGCTATTGGATTTTGCACAAAGTTCTATTGTAAAATAACAAACAGGTAGCTTTTGTGATTATCATATTTAATTAAGTTATTGCTTATAACCGTCAAAAAGAAAACAACCATGAAGCCAATCAAAAAAGAAGATATTGACCAAAAAGTATTTGACATTTATGATGAGTATGTTCATAGTAAAATAGACAGGAGACAGTTTGTAGAAAGGCTTTCATTATATACGGCAGGAGGAATTACTGTCTCTGGATTGATGAATTTCCTTCTTCCAAATTATGTACAAGCCAAAAGATTTGATGTAAATGATACTAGGTTTGATGCCTCATATATAAAGTATGAATCTCCAAAAGGGGCTGGTGAAATGAAAGCACTATTAACAAGACCAAAAGGAATTTCAGATAAATTGCCTGGAATTGTGGTTGTTCATGAAAATAGAGGGCTCAATCCTTACATAGAAGATGTAGCACATCAATGTGCACTAGATGGATTTGTAGCTATAGCTCCTGATGCCTTGACACCATTTGGTGGCTATCCTGGTACAGACGATGAAGGTAGAACTTTGCAAGCCAAAAGAAACAGGGACGAGATGTTAGAAGATTTTATCGCCGCTTTTGAATACTTGAAAAATCACCCTGACTGCAATGGTAATATTGGAGTTGTAGGATTTTGTTTTGGTGGATGGATTTCCAACATGATGGCTGTGAAGCTACCTGATTTGAAAGCAGCAGTACCCTATTATGGTGGACAAGCCACTGCAGATGAAGTACCTAGCATTCAAGCTCCTATTCAACTGCATTTTGCAGCACTCGACACAAGGGTAAACGCTGGTTGGGATGATTATAAAACAGCCTTAGAAAAACATGATAAAGCATATGAGGTCTATTTTTACGAAGATCTAAATCATGGCTTTCATAATCACTCCACACCTAGATACGATGAAGCAGGAGCAAAACTTGCTTGGGAAAGGACAATCAGATTCTTTAGAGAAAAACTGGTTTAGATTTAAGCATGAACACCAAAAAATGATAGGACGAAATGGATTCCATTCGTCCTATCAAAATATCTGTTTCTGAAATAGTATTGCAAAAGGAATGATTTATAAAATTAATGTTCAATCCTTTAACCGCTATCAAACAGGATCTAAATCAGCAGACTTAATCTTTCTTTGTCCCATCTTCTGGGCTATGGCTGTGCCAAAAAGTAATTGAAGTGCATGATACATCATCAAAGGAAGTAATATCACACCAAAGATCACGGGGTCAGGGAACATTACCCTGCCCATCACGGCTCCTTGAACCAGTGATTTTTTGCTTCCGCAAAAAAGAACAGCTATACGATCCTCATCATTGAATCCTAAACCTTTGGATATAAAATGCATCACAGTCATCATCACAAGGAAAAACAAAACCATCAATGCACCTAAAGTAAATAAAGAAAGAGCTGATTTTCCATCAAACATTTTTTCAGCAAAAGACTCTGCAAATGCGGTAAAGACAATCAATAAGATAATCCCTTGATCAAGATTTTTTAGAGATTTGGAGTGTTTTGTAACCCATGAAACTAAACACTTATGTACCATTAATCCTATGATCAAAGGGACTAGCACTTGTAGGCTTAGCTTGAGAAAAGTATCTGTCAGGTCAAAATCCATAGCTGAAGCGGGCAACATCAATTCCATCCAGATTGGAGTGATAAATATTCCAATGATACTCGAAATACTTGCATTGAAAATCGCCGCTGGCAAATTTCCCTTAGCGATAGAAACCATCACCACGGATGAAGAAACAGTAGAAGGTAATGCAGCCAAATAAAACACCCCCAACCAAGTGTATGAATCAGGCTCACCGAAAACGTAATACAATATCAAGACGATTAATGGAAAAATTAAAAAAGTGCTTGACTGAACGACGAGATGTAACTTCCAATTTGAAAGGTCATTGATTAATTTTTGAGGATTCAATTTGACACCATAGAAAAAAAATATGATTACAATACCAATTTCTGTCATCGACTTGAGTGGTAATGGTGCCGAAGAAGTACCCCATTCAGGGAAAAACCGCGCCAAAATAATCATGCCGATCATAAGAAAGAAAAAATTATTGATCCCAACCTTCCTTAGCTTCTCGAATATATTTTCCATTAGATGTAAATGTCTGCTTTGTAACCAATAACCTCAAGTAAAGAACAAGAGCTTGGTGTGTCAAATAATCAGTTTCGCTTAAAATTGTCACAAATAATCGCCGTTGCAATAGCTACATTAAGCGATTCAGCATTTCCAAACCGAGGAATAGTCAACCTGTCCGTGACAAAGCTCCCCACTTCTGCTGAAATACCATTTGATTCATTACCCATCAAAATTACACCTTCTGCTACTAGTTTCCTGTTGTGAATATTATCACCACCCAAAAATGCTCCATAAATGGGAGATGTTACTGTCTGGAGGTATGAAGGTAAATCAGTATAGAAGATATTGACCCTAGTAAAACTTCCCATGCTCGCATTGATCACTTTTGGATTGAAGCAATCTGCAGATTCAAGTGAACAGACGATCTCGCTGATTCCATACCAATCAGCTATGCGAATGATGGTGCCCATATTACCAGGATCTCTTACATCATCCAAAGCTAATATAAGTTTATTCTTTTTAAGGTCTGGAGCGGAATTTGGCTTGATTTCAGCGACTGCCAGTGCTCCGTCATTGGATTGGAATGTTCCTGCTGACTCTAGTGCTTTTGAAGTAACCAAATATTTATTTCCTTCAAATCTTTCAAGTTCTTTAGAATACTCTTGGGCGAATTTCTCAGTATATAATACATGGGTAACTTTATAGTCAGCATGGAGCAATTCTACAACATTTTTAGTACCTTCTACAAAAAAAGCATTTTCTTGCTTACGGAATTTTTTCTGCTGCAAGGATTTTATAAACTTAAGCGTATTTTTGCTTAACATTCGGAGCGCGTCAAATTGTGAATAAGTCCAAATATATAAACTTTATCTTTTTCCTCTTTTTGTTTTCTGCTTGTTCTTTGACAAAAGGACTAAAAGAAAATGAAATCTTGGTCTATCAAGTCAAAATTGAAGGCATTCACAGAAGTGACAAGGATGCCATTTCAAATTTGATTAAGCAGCAACCAAACACACGAATCCCCCTGCTAAACACTTCGATTGGGGTGTCATTGTATCGGTTTGGTGAATGGACTTTCGATAGTACAGTGCATATTGCACGAAAAGAAAAGTTAGAGAAAGATCGTGATCTTCTACTCACAAAGCAGGATGAGGAAGGTGAATTGACACGGAAAGAAATTAGGCGATACAACAAAATAACTAATCGACTCACTGCAACCGAAAAGAAATTAGAATTTGGTAATTTTTTCATGAGGACTGGTAATCCTAGAGTTTTGCTAGATAGCGTCAAAACTGAAGACTCCAAACGTCAAATAAATTTTTACCTAGCCAATAATGGTTTTTTTGATGCAAACGTCACCTCTCAAATGAGGTTTGATAAACAGAAAGTATTAATCAACTATGTAATTGAAGAAAATGAACCCTATTTTATTGATTCTGCTTACACAAGGTCTGATGATAGTAATATTTACAAAATCTTTGATTGGTATAAAAAAAACACAGAGATCAGAGTCGGCTCAAGATATGAACAAGCCCAACTTTCCAAAGAAAGACAAAGGGTTGAAGATTTCTTAAAAGAGAATGGATATTACACTTTTTCTAAATCCTACATAGAATATAATGTATTTAAAGACACCGTAGAGCATAAAGTCGTCGTAGAGCAGATCATAAGAAAACCTTCAAGAAGTGATTTCCACAAAGTGTATACCTTAGACTCTGTTTACTTTTCAATAGATGCACCAAATGATGAATCCTTCTATGGAGATGCCGTAAATTCACAGTTTAAGGACATCAATTTCTCTATATATAGAGACAGGTATTCTGAAAAAATCATTTCCTCAAGGATATTTCTTTCAAAAGATAATCTCTATCGAAAAACAGATGTACTAGAAACCCAAAGACAATTAGCTAACTTGGATCTGTTTAGGTTTGTAAACATCAGCTTTGATACTTTGGGAACCGTGCTGCGACCAAGGATTTTTACACAACCCAACCAAAAGTACCTCATCACAAATCAATTGGGAGCAAGTATTACAGAACAAGTTCCAGGGCCATTTTTTAGCCATTCCTTAAGGAACAGAAACCTCTTCCGAGGTGCTGAGATTTTTGAATTCAATTTTAGAGCTGGACTTGAGGGAGTAGTTTCGGCAACTGGTGAAGGGGGGGTATTTCGATCTCGTGAATTGAACACATCTGCCTCTATTATTTTTCCCCAGTTTCTCATTCCGATGAGAAAGTACGCCTTAGAGTCTTTGGGGAGATACAACCCAAGGACGCGTACTTTGATAGGCTATAATTTTGTAGATAGGCCAGAATATAATCGAGAGGCTTTGAACGGTGTGCTAGCTTACAACTGGAATACAAGAAACCTAAGGCAACAATTTGCAGTGAATTTGTTAGATGCAAATTTTATTCGATCTAATTTAAGTAATGATTTCAGAGAAGTACTTGAAGGGCTTCAAAATCAAGGTAATAACCTTATAAACTCTTTCCTTCCCTCCTATGTCAGTAGTATCTCTGGACAATTGATTGTGAATTTCAATCAGTATGGCTTATTTCAAAAGAATAGGGCCTCTCTCTTAAGAATCTTTGTAGAAAGTGGTGGAACCACCTTAAACTTTGTCAACCCCTCATTTATAGAGAATCGAAGCTTAGCTTACTTCCAGTTTCTAAAATTTCAAGCAGATTTAAGAAGGTATATCCCAATCTCTACTAAGCAAACATTTGCATATCGACTGAACCTTGGAATGGCACGGCCCTATGGCATTAGTAATGGTATATTGCCATACGAGAAGTATTTTTTTGCTGGAGGTAGTACAGGAATCCGAGCATGGCAACCAAGACGATTAGGTCCTGGGTCTTATACCCCGCCAGTAAATGAGGATGGTTCGTTTGATTACAGGTTCGAGCAACCAGGCGATATCCTATTTGAAGGAATGTTCGAGTTGAGAAGAAAGATCTACGGCTATTTTGATGGTGCTTTTTTTATTGATGTCGGAAATAGCTGGACTTTTCAAGATGATCCCACTAGACCCGGAGCAAACTTTGCATTTAACAGGTTCTATAAAGAGCTTGCTGTCGGCACAGGCTTAGGGCTTAGAATGGACTTTGATTTTTTGGTGCTTAGACTCGACATGGGGGTCAAAGCATTGGATCCTGCAAGGCCAGAAGGTGAAAGACTTATCATAGGGAATTTCTTCAATGGCTTCTTAGGAGAAAAAGGACAAACTGTCTTCAATATAGGAATTGGATATCCATTCTAATTGATTCTCTTAGCACGACCAATTGTTCTGGCTATCTTTTAATTTGAGATTTTGAGCTAATATAAAAAATAATGTGGTAGTTATCTATCTAAAAGCCAATGGCTCCAAATAGACATCTTCCAACTTAACAAAAAAACATCTTTTACTTCAATTCATATTCCTTGTATTTAATAATTACAATGGATTTTGAGTACTTAAAAGGACTGCCTCAGCGGCTTTTCTACCTGAAGTCATCGCTGCATTGATAGACCCATTGAGCATGTAATCTCCCGCCAAGAACACATGATCATTGAGCTTTGAATTGGTAAAAGGAAGATTTGCTTTCATATCATCTACTTCAGGAAGAGCATCTTCAATTTTATATGTTTTGATATGTTTGAAAAACTCCGCATTTATCCCACTCAAAGCCTCTAGTTCTATTTTAATCAAATCAACCAATGAATCTTCATTTGCCACAGGCTTAGTAACCGAAACAGACAACAATGCCTTACCATTGGTGCTATAAGACTTACTAATATCAGTCATAAACACCAAATTATTTATCAAAAACTTACCATCTGAAACAAGTGCAATAAGAGGTTGAATTAAAAAAGACTTTTCAAGGGAAAAATAAACATTGTATACTGAACGATTTGAGCTAAACTGTCCCTTTAGCTGATCTATTACCAAGTCTGGTCTACAAGTTACAATTACTTTTTCTGCATCAATTACTTCTCCATTTTGAAGAGTAATCTTAGGACCTTCTACGGATGCTACTGGTGTATTCAGTCTAATTTCTGTATGGTTCAGTTTGTTTCTTAAGTAATTCGCTATTTCGCCCATTCCTCCTTCTGGTATAGCAGCATGTCCTTCTCCAAACATTTTGAATACAAACTTGAACATTCTGCTCGAAGTACTCAATTCATTTTCTAAGAAAATTCCACTAAAAAATGGTTTAAAGAAATTATTAATGATTTTGTCTGAAAAACCATAGTTTCTCAAAAAGGATAAAGTTGTTGTAGAAGGAGTATCAAAGATTTCATCTACAGACATTTTTGTAAGCTCCAAGTTAAGCTTCCTTATTTTCAATTTGTCTGATAAGCTACCTACTTTTGACAATATCATACCAATCAACCGACTAGGGTTTCTCATCGGGTCACTTATGGTATAGCTACTTCCAGGGTTCAATATTTTTGCACCCGGGCTGAAATATTTTAGTTTCAAAGCATCATAGTCTAGGTATCTTCTAGCCTCAGGATAAGCAGTTAAAAGCACTTGAAAACCTCGGTCTAATAAAAAACCCTCATGTAGATCTGTGGCTATACGACCACCTACACGGTCAGAAGCTTCTAAAATAATCGGGGTATTTCCCGACCTTTCAAGTTCAAAAGCGGCAATAAGTCCAGAGACTCCTGCTCCAACGATAAATACATTCATTTCAAATACGTGCTGTTCCTATACATTAAGACTAAATTCATCTAAAAATGTTTAACAAATGTACCACAAATTGATATAAGAATATACTAAGTTAAATTTCAGGTCAAATTTTTATCAATATTCATTTATTCTTTGAGTCTCTGATAAATCTCTTTAATAACTTGTACAGCTTGGTCTATGTCTACTTGGGTAGTCAATCTACCTAAACTAAAGCGTATCGATGACCTGCCTAGTTCAGTATCTATTCCCATAGCAGCTAGCACATGAGATGGTTTTGGTGAAATACTCGTACAAGCAGATCCAGAGCTCACTGCCACGTGCTTGTTGATAGCTCTAAGAAAATCTTCCCCTTCTACTCCATTGAATGATACATTGGAAACATGAGCCAAACGCTTGGATTGACCAGAGTTCAAGACAGTCCCGTTGATCTCCATAAGCTTGAACTCAAGATAATCTCTAAGTTTTTTTAGTCTTTCAGATTCCTCTGACATTACTTTGCTGGCTATTTCTGCTGCTACTCCCATTCCCACTATTGCTGGTACATTCAAAGTCCCACTTCTATAATTTTTCTCTTGACCCCCTCCTTCTATCAAAGCATATGGTTTTGGCAAATGGTGATTGTGCCTGATGTAAAGAGCCCCTACACCCTTAGGACCATAAAACTTATGTGCTGAAAGTGCCAGCAAATGTATGCCTCTTACATCTATAGAAATTTTACCAACTGCTTGTACTGCATCAGTAAATAGTATCACCTCATACTTTTCTGCTATTGCACTTATTTTATCCATAGGATGAATCACTCCCGTTTCGTTATTTGCCCACATAAGACATATCATTTTTGTGCTTGGGGTGATGCTTGATTCCAGCAATTCAAGGTCTAAATCTCCATTAGAATTGACTGGTAATAAGGTAATTGATGCTCCTTTCTGTCCGATACTTTTTAGGGTATCTAAAACTGCTCTATGCTCAGTCACGCATGAAATATAATGCTGCTCTTCTGCTGTATAATGTTCAAAAATCCCCTTTATAGCCAAATTGATAGCTTCAGTAGCTCCAGAGGTAAAAATGATCTCTTTTGGCTTAGCACCTATCAGCGTTGAAAGCTGCTCACGAGCAACTTCTACTGCTTGCTCAGCTACCCATCCATAGGGATGGATTTTACTTGAAGCGTTTCCAAAATTTGAAGTAAAATAAGGAAGCATAACTTCCAAAACTTCTGGATCTACAGGTGTAGTGGCATTATAATCTAAGTATATTGGGTATTCCATTCTTTTATATGCTTAACTTTAAAATTCTAATATCATCTTGCTTTTACTATCTTAAACTATATTCAAATAGCTGATGGTTTGATTTAAGGACAAGCCTCGCTTTAGAAATGTTAATTCTTTTCATTAAAATTTATACTTCACGATTATCAAATAATAAACATATGCAAGAAATCTGGACCTTTGAGATCAACAACAAATCCGAATTTGAATCAAACGAAGATTTGATCAAAAAGCAAGTTGAAATTAATCAAAAAGAACTTGGAATCATGCTAAGCTACTATTACAAACCTCAAGGTGCAGTTGTGGAACAAGTTAAGTTTATTTCTACAATTGTTTCGAAGGCAGATAATACCGCTAAAATTATTCTAGGTTTTGTAGTGGTTCATTTCAATGCTTGTCTTAACATTCATGACCAAAATCAAGAAAGGATTGAAATGACGGTTAAAGTTACAGAAAATGAAATCACTTTCAGGGGTCCTGAAATTCTAGAAAGAGGCATGGACGAGATTTAGTAAGTACCTAAAATCTGTAAGAGAATATTGCAATCAATTGATTTATAAAACCTTATAAGCACCAAGTTCCACTCCATTATTATCAATAAACGAATGGCTGTCAATAAAAATCTGAAAAGTCTGCGGATTTTAGGGAGTAAAACAATAAATTATCTTCTTGATCATCATCAATTTACAATTTAAATGAAAATATTGTTTCCAATGCTAAATCTAGTTTAATAAATTTGAACAACATTCAATCTAATATCGCAATATGGGAGCTCAAGAAAGGGTACAAAAGGAAAAGTTAATTTTAGATACAGCAATTAGACTATTCACTGAAAAAGGTTTTCACGGAACCAAAATGGATGAAGTCGCCAAAGGGGCAAATATATCTAAAGGACTTACCTACTTCTATTACAAAAACAAGGAGGACCTTTACATGGCTGTTACTAAAAAGGCCTTTGATAACCTGAAAGATATTTTTAGAGACATCTTCCGTTCAAAGAATAAAAATGGAATGGATATGTTGGTGGATTTGATCTCCAAATACATGGATTTCAGCCAAGAGCAAAGAATGTATTATGAAGCCATTCTTAATTTTATGGGCTTGATGAACCAATACAATGACAAAGAATTGCGAAGTCAAATGGATCCACTGATTTTGGAAAGTGTTCATTTCAACAAACTTCTCGACATTCATCATGACTGTGGCAAGATTGGAATTCAAATAGTCTCTTTAGGAATTAAGGACGGAAGCATTAGACCTGAATTGCAGCCCGAAATCACCTTTTACACCTTGTGGAGTATGCTGATTGGCTATGAAAGGTTAAATGGTCCTATTAATTATGAAATGAAGGAAATTAAAATCCATGTGGAAAATTGGAAGCCTGGATTTATCAAAATGATGCAAGACCTACTTAGAGGAACAATTCGCCCAAGCAGAACACCTGGCGTACAAGGTAGTCTGTTTTGATATTTAATTGACCTGTTCCTCATTTCGTCTATCAATGAATTGTAAAATGACTTAAAGTCAAAAAACTATATGACCCACAAGGCCTTTTCTTTGATATTTATAGAAATAAATAACTTTTGGATAGCGCCATTTTTAATGTTTATGAATATTTCCATCAACGAGTTTGTAGATATCATCGCAAACTTGCATCAAAGTGGAGGTGAAATGAGAAGCAATAAAAATGGTTTTTCCTTTCTTTTGTAAATTCTCAATGATGTCAATCATCAAAAGGACACCTTCACTATCAATGCCATTGAATGGCTCATCAAGTACATAAAAATCAAATTCATCTAAAAGTAAAGCGGTGAGTGCTAATTTCTTTTTCATTCCTGTAGAGTAAGATGAAGCATATGCTTCGAGAGGAAGCTTGAAAACATTGACTGCTACATAATTTACTTCATCTATTTTTCTTAAATCAGCTATAAATTTCAAATATTCTCTTCCTGTAATCCACTCAAAAAAGAAGGGATCTGTTGGCAAAAAAGCTATATTACTCCTCTTCGCTTTATTTCCATAGGAGATTTCACCATCATATCCTTCTACTCCAGCAATGCACGACAATAGTGTAGATTTACCCGCTCCATTGGCACCGACAATACCATGGATCATATTTTCTTCAAAATCCACAGTCAAATCATTCAAAATCAAAGATTTTGAATAGCTCTTAGAAAGTTTTTTTAGCTTAATCCTACTTTGTCATGTTTCTGGGGATCTGTTTAAATTTCTTTGAATCTGGCGTCGATAAGCATAAAGGTGTTTGAGACAATAATCCATGGTACTCTCAAGGTTTTCCCACCTGCTAGAGATAGTTGAA
>NZ_JAKZGP010000017.1 GCF_022549775.1 Belliella filtrata
ACCAACAGCGCCTTCTATACGGTATATTCGGTGGATTGGGAAGGAAACAGGGACGTGCTGGGGCTTTATATCAATTCTGGTGGTGAAGGGGCTAAGAAATGGGGCTTGGTGATGGAAGACCTGAAAGTAAGAGGAGTAAGTGATATTCTGGTAGTTTGTACGGATGATTTGCAGGGTTTTTCCGATCAGATTCAGGAGGCTTTTCCTAGTTCAATTGTCCAGAAGTGTATAGTCCACCAAATGCGGAATTCACTAAAATATGTGGATGAAACTGATAAGAAAGCCGTAATTAAGGACCTGCGTCAAGTCTATACTTCCACCACCGAAGAGAGTGCGAAAACAGCGCTATCAGCTTTTGAAGCAGCTTGGGAGAAGAAGTACAAGTACATCGTCAAACAATGGAGGGAAAACTGGACTGAACTGATGGCTTTCCTTGATTTTCCATTACCTATGAGAAAAATGATCTATACGACCAATCCGGTAGAGGCACTCCATAGAATCATGAGAAAATTGATAAAAAGCAAAGCCGCATGGACATCGGAAACAGCACTGTTAAAACAGCTCTATTTATCGATTAGCCGAAATGAAAAATCATGGAGAAGAAAAGCTCACGGCTGGACTTCCATCCAGCGAGAAATCATGGAACTATACCCAGAGAGGGTACCGCAAAAAAACTAAATTTTCAGCCTACTGTCTTAGTTGCCTTAAGGCAACTAAGACAGTAGGCTGAAAGAAAGATTTAACCTTAGACACAGTTTAATGAACTATCCCCCAAATTCTTTATCCATTTTTATAAATGCAAATTTCATGACTTGTTAAACCTTGGAATAGATAAAGTCTTTGTTTCTAAAAAAAAAAACTAAACTTTCACTGTTTTCCATTTGCCACGGCTGAATAGCCACAGTGTAAATAACCCGACAGATGTTTCTGAGAAGAATATCGCCCAGAATACACCTGAGTGTCCCCAGTTCAGTTGAATTGAAAGGAGGTAGGCGAGTGGGATTTGAATCAGCCAGAAGAATACTACATTGATTTTTGTAGGCGTGATGGTGTCCCCTGAGCCATTGAATGCTTGTACAGAGACCATCCACCAACCATATACGAAGAACGAATAGGAGAGAATTCTAAGCCACTCTGAACCAATCTCAATTACAGATGTATCAGCTGTAAATATTGCCATCAATGATTTTGAGTAAATAAAGTAAAATATAGAGACAAAGACCAGAAAGATCATGTTGTAGCCTCCAGTTTTCCAGATGGCAGCTTCTGCGCGGTCTGGGTTAGAAGCACCGAGATTTTGTCCGACCAAAGTTGCCGCGGCATTGGAAAGACCCCATGCAGGCATCATGGTGAACAGCAAAACGCGCAAGGAGATAGTCGCCCCAGCTACAGCCTCGCTACTGATATCTGCCAGAATTCTCATGATAAAGATCCATGCACTCATGGCTATGATCATTTGACCAATACCGCCTAAAGATGTTTGGAATATGTTTTTCAATACTTTGCTGTCCCAAACTAAGTGAGCTCTTAGTACCTTGATGTGCTTACCACCATTGAAGAGAACCCAAAGTTGGATGATTACTCCGATACTACGTCCGATCGTGGTAGCAATAGCAGCTCCTTCGACTCCCATAGCGGGTATTGGCCCCCAGCCAAATATCAATAATGGATCAAGTAGCATGTTGATACCATTGGATATCCAAAGGACTCGCATGGCAATAGCTGCATCACCAGCCCCCCTAAAGATCGAATTGATAACAAAAAGTAACATGATAACCATGTTAGTCCCCAGCATCCACTGGGTATAGCCAAATCCGTATGTGATAGCCCACTCATCTGCACCCATGAGTGAGAGCATTTCTTTGGAATAAAAAATCCCAAGAATCATGAACGGCAGGGAAGCCAATATAGCCAAAATGATAGACTGGACGGCCGAAATGGCGGCTTGATCTTTTTGCTTTTCTCCTGTTCTTCTAGCGATAATCGCTGTCACAGCAGTAGCCAATCCCATGCCTATGGAATAAAGCAAGAAGAGATAAGTTTCTGTCAATCCTACTGTAGCTACAGCTGAAGATCCAAGTTTTCCTACAAAGAAAATGTCAACGACTGCAAAGGTTGATTCCATGAGTAATTCCAAAATCATCGGAACTGCCAACAGAAAGATGGCCTTTTTCATGTCTATTTGTGTGTAATCCTCCTCAGAACCTTTGATGGCGAGTAAAAGGTGATACCAAAGCCCACCCTTTTTCTTTTCTAGTTGTTCATTCATTTTGATGTATCGCTTCGCAGTGCATTTTTAGACTAAAAAGAAACATTGCCCAATTGTAACTACACCACCTTAAATAATCTGTTTTTGCTTTCCAGTCTGAGTGCTTTAAAAGAATCATTGTGGTGTTTCCCTTTTCTGAAAGTTCAAATATCACACGTGTACCTTTCCATTCAGCATCCGAAAATATGCATTCCCATTCAATCTTCCTATTATTTTGGAGCGCTATAATTTTCATTTTGGTGAGGTATTCTTCATCAAAGTCAAACTCATTGATGTACCCAACTTCATGCTTCACTTTGAGCTTTTTTGTCCAAATAGCACCCAAACCTTCTTGTGTGGTAAGTGTATTGTAAACTGTATGAATGGGTGCTTTGATGTAGTTTATTTGCTCTATACTTTCCATAAAATTTAAATCTAAATGCGTATCGAGTTCTTTTAATTACGAATCTTCCAATACCCTAATCACAATACTTAGTGATGAAGCAATTTCTGCTAAAGTGTGAGATTCTATCAAAGATTGATTCTCCACCCTCAAAATGCGGTCACAATCTTCTAGGTCGAAATTAACTATGTAAGTTGGAAATCTCTTTGCTATAGTAACCTCTAAAGACTTTGCTTGTCCTAAACTGTAAATGTTTGTAGCAAATACCTCTACCATAATTGAATCTTTAAAGTAACTGTAAAGATTACAAAGCTAAGGTTTAATTAATTATCTTGTACTGGTAAATACGACAATGTAAAAGGTTGATTGCGACAGTTATGTAGGTCAATTTTGCCATGTGATTCATTATAAACGTTGTCAAACCGGCTATTTTGAAAAGGATAATAAAGTCAGAGAATTTATGAAACATATATCAATTTTGCTTCTCAATCAAGTAAACCTGGGTAGCATGGAAAATGCTAGACTTGGACTACTTGAAGCCAATGAATACCTGAAATCATTAGGTAAAGCACCACTATTCGATGTACAGCTCATTGGAATGTCGGAAGTAGTGCAGCTCAATGGAGGGAAGTTTAGCCTGAAGCCAGATCAGACCATTAATCAAGTGAAGCATACGGATTTGATCATCGTTCCACCCGTACAATTTGATATTCGATCAGGAATAGCGTCTAATCAAGATTTTATACCATGGATTCGTTATCATTTCTGTAAAGGAACAGAAGTGGTTTCATTATGTCTTGGCGCATTTATTCTAGGAAGCACAGGCTTATTGGATGGAAAAAAATGTGTGACACACTGGAAAGCTGCTGATCAGTTTCAGAAACTATTTCCAAATGCAATTTATCAAGGTAGTGAATTGATAACAGATGATCATGGTGTTTACACAGGTGGGGGGGCATTTTCATCCGCTAATCTAATTCTTTATCTCATTGAGAAGTTTATCAATCGAGATGCTGCAATTTATTGCTCAAAAATTTTTCAAATAGACATAGGAAGAATTTCTCAATCAGAGTTTATCATTTTTGTGGGTCAAAAAGAACATGGTGATGAACCTATCATACAAATTCAGGAATTTGTAGAAAGAAACTTTCAAGAAAAGATTAGTGTGGATGCACTTTCAGATAAATTCAATTTGGTCAGAAGGACGCTTGAGAGGAGATTCAAATTTGCCACAGGCAATACCTTGCTTGAATATCTTCAGAAGGTTAGGGTAGAAGCAGCGAAGAGGCATTTAGAGAAATCTAAGAGGACAATCAACGAGGTAATGTATGATGTGGGATATTCCGATACCAAGGCGTTTAGGGATGTTTTTAAGAAATATACAGGGATCACTCCTGTTGCTTATAAACAAAAATACGGACTTGTTGAAGCCGTATAGGATGTCGCATCTGACCTTTTGTTTTGTCGTTTTTACACGATGTCTTAAGTATCTATTTATCCTAAATTTGATTTGAAAACTACAAGAAATATGAAAAACCCAATAGAAGTTCGCACAGCGATAAAGAGTAACCTAGAGCAAGTTTGGAATGCTTGGATTGATCCAAAACACATTGTCAATTGGAATTTTGCTAGTGATACCTGGCATTGCCCCGCTGCACAGCTTGAGCTTAAGAAAGGAGGTCGATTCACTTATACTATGGCTGCAAAGGATGGTAGTATGGCATTTGATTTTAGTGGTGTGTTTGAACAAGTCCAAGAAATGAAGATCTTGACATTTAAGCTTGATGATGGTAGAGCGGTAGAAGTGGAGTTTCAGCAAGATGGAGAAGAGGTTTTATTGATTGAGCGATTTGAACCCGAGCAACTGAATGATGTCGATTTACAGAAGTCAGGTTGGCAGGCGATAGTTGATAATTTCAGAATATATGTTCAAGGCTTATCAGAGGATGAGAAGGTCGAAATTTCAATTGAAACCCAAATTGATGCACCAAAGTCTACTGTTTTTGAGGTTATGCTGGCTGATAAGACTTATAGAGAGTGGGTAAGCGCATTTCATCCAGGATCTTATTTCATAGGAAGCTGGGATAAAGTAGGAGGTGAGCTGCTGTTTGTTGGGCCAAATGAGCAAGGGGAAGATTCAGGTATGATAGCTGAAGTATTGGAGTATGCTTATGGAGAAAAAGTAACCTTAATCTATACTGGGTTATTTAGCAAAGGAAAAAGGATATTTGAAGGTAAAGCTGTAGACACATGGAAGGGCGGCAAAGAGTCATATGCGTTAATTGAAATGAATGGCATTACCCACTTAACTGTCAAGTCAGAAATTCCTTCAGCATATGCAGCATCATTTGAGCAATCTTGGGAACAAGCTCTTGATATATTGAAGAGACTTTGTGAGTAGAATGTGTTTTGAAAAACATATCCTTTTACTTCTGATAATCTTTAGGCAACTCACCAAATTGTTTCTGGAAGCACTTTGCGAAATAACTTGGTGAGTTGAATCCTACTTTTACACATACTTCAGCAATGCTAAGAGAGCCAGAACTAAGTAATTCTGCGGCTTTTTTGAGTCTTACAAGTCGAATGTATTCGTTTGGTGTGAGTTTAGAAACTCCTTTGATTTTACGTAGTAGGCTAGATTGACTCATGTGGACTTTTTCAGCAAGCTCGTTTACACCAAACTGTTCATTTGATATTTCATCGGCTATGATCTGGTTGATTTCATGTAAAAATTTTTCATCAGCTTTGGTGTGAGCTATACTTACCGACAATACCTGTGGAGATTTGGCGAAATTATCCCTGACTTGATCCCTATATTTCAAGAGGTTTTTTACCTGAAGTATCAAGTATTCAACAGAAAAGGGCTTTTCAATATATACATCAGCACCGACTTCCAAGCCTTCTAACTTTGATTGGATGTTGTTTTTGGCTGTAAGAAGTATAATAGGGATATGAGAATAAAGCAAATCAGATTTCAATTTTCTACTGAACATGATGCCATCCATCACGGGCATCATGATGTCTGAAATGATGAGATCCACTTGCTGAACCGCTAAAAGTTGTAAGGCATCTTTGCCATTATTAGCTTTGAGTATTCGGAAGTCATTTTTGAGGTTTGATTCAATGAAAGTTTGCAACTCTCTGTTATCTTCCACCAATAAGATTACCGGGCTTTCAGAATTACTATCATTTTTTGAGTTTTCGAGATGTCTTTCAATTAAATTTACTTCCTCTTCTATTTCAAGATTATCAAGTTCAAAGCTATTGGTTTGATGTTTTGGAAGCTTGAGAATAAAGCTATTCAGTTCACCCAAATAGGTTGAAGAATATGATAAATCCCCACCATGAAGTTCTGCTAGAGATTTCGCTAGTGGAAGGCCCAGACCTGTACCTTGTCTTGGTTTATTTGTTTCATCAGGATCTATTTGAAAGAATGGCTCAAATATTTTCACCCTGTATGATTCATCTATTAGTTTCCCGTCATTCGAGACTATAATCTCAAAAGTTGACTCTTCAATAGTAACCAAAGTAATGCTGACTTGCCTTGCTGCATATTTGATTGCATTTGAAATCATGTTGCTGACGATTTTAATCAACTCTTCTTGATCTACATCAGCATAATATGCTGCTTGAGTACCTATGATCTCAAATATCAACTGATTGGGTTGGGCAAGGGGCTGAAATCGATAATGAAGTTCCTTTAGCAACCTTGAAATGTCTGTTTTGACAAAATTCAATTGAAAGCTTTGTTTTTCAGCTTTTCTAAAGTCTAGAAGTTGGTTGCTCAGGTGAATAAGTCTATCTGCATTTTTTTCCATGATCTTAAGGTTCTCTTTTGTATTTTCCTCAAGTTGATTTTCTTGTTTGAGGATTATTTCGAGTGGTCCTTTGATCAAAGTCAATGGCGTTCGGATTTCATGAGTGATGTTGGTGAAGAATTCGATTTTGGCATTGAAGATTTCTTTTTCCTTTTGGGCCTCCAAAGCATTTATATTCTTTTGGTGTCTCTTTTGCACTTTTTTTCTATAAGACAGAATGATGCTGACAATAAGTAATAAAAGTAGTAAAGCATAAAGGAAATATGCCAACGTTGAAAAGTAAAATGGAGGCTTAATTTCAATTATCAAGCTAGTCTCTTCTTGGCTAACTTCACCTTGTTCATTGATAGTTTTGACGATAAGTTTATAATTTCCTGGGGAGAGGTTTGGATAGCTTACTTCATTTGATTTTTCAAGTCGACTCCACTCTTTCTCAAAACCTTCAAGTTTAAATAAGTATTTCCAAGATTCAGGCTGTGTATATCCCAAGGCGGCAAAAGATAGACTCAGTGAAGATTGGTGATATGCAAGTGTGATTTTTTCTGTTAGGGCAATTGAAGTAGAAAGAATCCCATCATCAGCACCTACGATGATGTCTTTGTTGAAAAGCTTCAGGTTGGTGAAAGTGACTTTAGGCTCAAAGGATGATTTGGAGAAAGTCTTAGGGTCAAAAGTAATGAATCCATTGAGCGATCCGAAATAAAGCTTTCCATCGCTTGCTTTCAATCCTGATTTGTAATTGAATTGATCTGATAGTAAGCCGTTTGATTTAGTAAAGACTTCAATCTTTTGATTTTCAACAATATACTTTACTAAGCCTCTGTTGGTGCTGAACCAGAGTTGACCTAAATCATCTTCTATTATTTTATAAATGGTATTACTAGGAAGACCTTTTGTCACATCTAAGGTTTCAAAGCCATCATGTTCTGGCACATATCTCGCCAATCCATACCCTTCACTTCCTATCCATAAGTTTTGTTTACTATCTACATAAAGTGTAACGATTGCATTTCCGGGGAGGGATTTTACCTCTTCTGAGTTTGGTAAATAATGCTTGACTTTTTCTGATGTAGGATCGTAGTTGAATAGCCCATTATTGATCGTAGCAAACCAAATGATTCCATTACTATCTTCTACTATATCGTAATAAAAGCTAATGCTTAACTTATCAAAGAATTTTAATTGTTTCTCGCCAAAAGGCATGATATATACACCAGAGATAGTTCCAAACCATTTGTTACCTTTTGAATCTTTGTAAATGGAAAAAATATCTGTGTCAAAAAGTGGGTTTTGTAAGGTTGATTGATCTAGTCTATCGAAAATGCCGTTTTTTAAGTTCAATTTGTCCAGCTTTAACCCTTGGCTATGGCTTGATATCCACAAGTTATTTCCTTCAATAAGCAAACCATGTACATTATGATAACTCAAAGAGTTATTTGATTTTTCGGGCAAGTAGTTTTTAAATGATTTGGTATTGGGGTTGAACATGCTCATCCCTGCATCTTCGGTGCCTATCCAGATATTTCCATCTGTATCTTCCACCATTTCTCTGACTCTTTTTCCTTGGATAGAGTTTTGATTGATAATTGGATAGAATTTCTCAAAATTGGTAGGGATATTTGGTAGATAGTTTAGTCCACTGAAGTATGTCCCTATCCAAAATCCACCCTCTCTATCTTTATAGATAGAATAGGTGGCATTATCTGATAGGGTATAGGGGTCATTTGGGTTTTGGGAAAAATGCTTATAAGTGTTTTGACTGAAATCATACACATAAATCCCTTGCTCAGTACTTATCCAGATTTCCTGGCCTTCACTTTTGGCTATGTTACGTACAAAAAGATTGTTGCCTTCCTTATCTTCTTGGAGGATATTCTTGACTGAACCTGTCTCTTTATTAAGCAATTTCAACCCTTCATTTTTTGTCCCAACAAGCAAGTCATTTCCTCCAAGGTCGAAAATCTCTAGAATTAAGTCTCTCTTAAGAATTTGAGCTGATTTTTCATATTTCATAAAAGAATCATTGGCAGGGATGAACCTTTCTACATCTCCGCCAAGTATGCCAACCCATACAACACCCTTATCATCTACAGTCAAAGAAGAAACAGATCCAGACCCAAGGCTTGATGGGCGATTTGGGTCATGATTGAACCTTTTAAGGCTATTTTCCTTCGGCTGATACCGATAAAGGCCAGCAGTGCTTGAGGCCACCCAAATATTGCCAGAACCATCTTCCTTGATTTTTAATATTTGTCCCCATACTTGCTCTCCATTTTGATCTACTACATCCAATGATTTGAATTTTTCCACATGAGGATCATATATAGAAATTCCTGCATTGGTTCCTATCCAAAGCATTTTATTTCTATCCTCATAGAGTGATAAGATGTGATTATTTGTCAAAGAGCTCTCATCGCCTTGGATATTTTTGAAAACTTTAAAAACATGTCCGTCATACCTATTCAAACCATCTTTGGTACCAAACCACATGAACCCTTTGTGATCTTGGTAGATAGTAAATACGGTGTTGTGACTCAAACCATCCTCTACACCAAGGTGACGGAAGTAAGGTTTTTGAGTAAAGGCATAATGAGCGTTGCTAAATAATAGGACACAGATAAGGAGAAGTATTGCCCTGATTTGCATAATTGACTTCTGGAGTATTTTGGGTAGTAGAATTTAATTGATCATTGATTCCATGCAAGTAAATCAATTTAGGATACCAAGTAATGAAATAAATCAGTCACTTACTAAAACTCAAGCTTCATTTTGCTTCACTAGCTGGAATAGTTTTAATAGTTGCAGGAATAGTTTCAATGAATGATGCCTATTCAATCTACATTCAACCTGCCAAAGATGATGTCATATGAATTGACGCAATAATTGGTAAGCAAAAAAATCTCAATTAATTATTAACCCAAAATGTCCATGAAAGAAAAGCTACAAAAATCAGCTTTATGGCTACTATTTTTCCTCAGCTGTAACTATCTGCCTGCCTTGGCACAAAACGCTCCAACTGTGCGAGGTACTGTAGTCGACAAGTCTACAGGTGAAGTTTTCCCTGGTGCCACAGTTATCGAAAAAGGTACTTCTAATGGTACTGTATCTGATATCGATGGGAACTTTCAAATACAAGTATCAAGTCCTCAGAGTGTACTTGTAATCTCTTTTATAGGTTTCATTCAGCAAGAAATTCCACTAGCTGGCAGAACCAACATAACGATAGAACTGGAAGAAAATCTAAGTGATTTGGATGAAGTCGTAGTGATAGGCTATCAGACTGTGAAGAAAAAAGACCTTACTGGTGCTACAGCTGTAGTGAGTAGAGATAAGCAAAACAAAGTAACTGCAGCTTCGCTAGGGGAGTCTTTACAAGGTTTAGCTCCTGGGGTTTCTGTGAGAAATGGAGGAGGTCCAGGACAGAATGCTCAAGTCGAAATCAGAGGAGTTGCAAGTTTTATCAATTCCAGCCCATTGTACGTAATCGATGGAATGATCGCAGATGCTAACCCTACAATCAATACCAATGATATTGAAAGTATACAAATACTAAAGGATGCTTCTGCGGCAGCTATTTACGGATCTAGAGCGGCAAATGGTGTCATTATCATCACTACCAAACAAGGTGCAGAAGGTGCTCCTCGTGTAAGTGTGACCGCCAAGTACGGTATTCAGCAACTTCCTCAAGGTTATCAAATGATGAACAATGTGCAATTTGCAGAAATGCAAAGGACACAGTTTGCCAACTCGGGGCTTACAGCTCCAGCTAGCGTAAGTACAGCATTTGATCCTAGCATCAATACCAATTGGTATGATGAAGTAACTAGACTCGGAAATGCGCAAGATTACAATGTAACGCTTTCTGGAGGATCCAAAAACTCGAGTTATTTGATTTCAGGTTCTTATTTTGAAAATAAAGGTGTTCTCATTGGCCATGATTTTCAAAGAGCAGCCTTGAGAATCAATACCAAAAACACCAAAGGCAGAGTCACTTTTGGAGAAAACTTGATTTTCACAAACTCTATAACCAACTCACCAGGTACAGGCAATCCTTTCTACGACATGCCTCTTAACCTTCCAGTGATTCCAGTAAGGGATGATAGATTTATCAGTGCAGCCAATCCAGATGGATGGGGTAAAGGAACCACTGATGCCGTTACTTATGCTTGGAATCCAGTTGCGGTAAATGCAATCAATAGCTATAGAAGTAATTTTGCTAAAGTAGTGGGCAATGCCTACTTGGATGTAGATATCTTAGATGGACTTGTTTATAGATTCAATGCTGGTGCAGAATTGAGCTTCGACCACAACAAACGCATGCGTAGAGCAGGTGAGTGGCACTTTAATCAGCCTGCAGCACCTACCAACATTATCGAAGAGAGGTCGCTTTTCTCCAGCTTTTTATTGGAGCATACTTTGAATTATAATAAAGTTATAGATAAGCACAGCTTTTCTGGGGTAATCGGACATTCTCAGCAAATCACCAAAAGAGATGTGCTTTCAGCTGGCCGAACAGACCTTCAGTCATTTGATGGTAGGTATCTGAATACTGTCAGCTCAGCAACTGGTGACCCAATTGCAGACGGTTTTATTCCCGTACAATATACCATTTCGGGTTTTCTTGGTAGAGCAAACTATACCTATGATGATCGCTACTTGATTACTTTGACGGGTAGATATGATGCAGATTCGAGATTTGGAAGTGATAACAGGTCAAGGTTTTTCCCGTCTATTGCTGGTGGTTGGAGAATTTCTGAAGAGTCTTTTTTCAGTTCCCAGATTGTTTCTGATTTGAAGCTTAGAGCCTCATATGGTGAGTTAGGAATTGTAACTGTAGGTTCATGGGATTATATTGGATTTTTGAATTCTAACCCAAGAGCAATCTTCGGTCCAGATGAGCAAGCTTATGTAGGAGCTACACAAGCTAGACTTGCTAACCCAAACTTAGGTTGGGAAAGAAGAATTAGCCACAACTTAGGGTTTGACTTAGGTTTGTTTGATGATCAATTGATCCTTTCTGCAGAGTATTACAACTCACTTTCCAAGGATGTATTGGTAAACTTGCCTATAGCATGGTACTTAGGAAACCTTGGAGGCGAGCCAGCAGTCAATGCAGCATCTATCAGGAACAGGGGTATAGAAATGGCCGCTACTTATAGAAACATGAAACGTGAGCTTAAGTGGGATGTATCTGCCAATGTGACTACTATCAGGAATAGGGTAATGGATGTGGGTAATCTTGGTGAAGGCATAGATTATATTCAAACGGGTATCACACGTTCCCAAATCGGAAGACCTATGGGAGAGTGGTACGTACTCAAGACAGATGGGATTTTCCAAAGTGATGAAGAAATTAACAATCACACCAATGCAGACGGAAGGGTAATTCAGCCATTTGCAAGACCTGGAGATATCAGGTTTGTAGATGTCAATGGTGACGGAGAGATCAATCAAGAAGATAGAACTTTTGTGGGTTCTCCTTGGCCGACATTGCAGACTGGTGCTCAGTTCAATGCTACTTACAAAAACTTTACTTTCAACATGCAATGGATTGGGGTGTTTGGGCACACAATCATGAATGGTGTGAGAAGAGATATAGATAGCTATCAGAACACCAATTTTAGGGCTGATATCAGTCCATGGACGCCAACCAATACCAATACGAATGATCCAAGAATAGGTGTTTCTGTTGGAGACCCTGGACTTATTGACAATGCTAGACTAGAAAGTGACAGGTGGCTTGAGGACGGATCATACATTCGATTGAGAAATGTGGAAATAGGTTATAACTTGAACATGGCCAGACTTCAAAGATGGAATGTAAGCAACGCCC
Organism: Belliella filtrata; assembly: GCF_022549775.1. Lineage (GTDB taxonomy): Bacteria > Bacteroidota > Bacteroidia > Cytophagales > Cyclobacteriaceae > Belliella > Belliella filtrata. Next base: position 12,303 of record NZ_JAKZGP010000017.1, read on the forward strand.
GCTTATTTATCAGTGGACAGAATTTACTGACTTTTACCAAATATTCAGGTCTTGATCCAGATGTCACCGGCAATGGAATACTAGAAAGAGGCTTTGACAATGGCAATTGGCCAGCGAGCAAGATTTATTCTCTTGGTTTACAGTTCGAATTTTAATTTTCCAAAAGCATTTAAATCATGAAAAAGATTTCAAAATATATATTAATGGCAGCTTCAGCAGTAGTGCTTAGTTGTAGCCCAGAATTGGACATTACCAATCCAAACCAACCGACAATGGAAGTGTTTTGGCAAAACGCCACAGATGCCGAGCAAGGTGTAAACGCTATCTATTCGACTTTTGCCCGTCCAGGAATGTCAAGGTGGATGCCTATTTTACACATTACCAGATCAGATGAAGGGTTCTCTGGAAGTCCATGGTCTGATTTGGCTAACGCCATGGGAGGGTTTATCCAGCCTGATTATAATTTCGGTCCAGTTATCGATGTATGGGTGGATTGTTATGTTGGGATTTTTCGTGCCAATCAAGTTATTGACAATGTACCAGCTATAGAAATGGACAATGCCTTAAAAAATAGACTGTTGGGAGAGGCTTATTTTCTGAGAGGGTATTTTTATTATAACCTGGCCTTACTATGGGGAAATGTCCCAATGATGTTAGAAGCTTCCAAGCCTACCGATTTGCCACCTACTACGCCTCAAGCACAAGTTTGGGCGCAAGTTGAGTTGGATCTTGGACGTGCTGTAGATGGGCTTCCAGCTGTTTATCCAAATAGCAGGGATTTAGGTAGAGTTACCAAAGGTGCCGCTCATGCCTTACTTGCGAAGGTATTTATGCAGCAAGGTAAATATGATCAGGCTGAAGCTCCACTCAATTGGCTAGTCAACGGTGAAGGTGCATCTGTTTACAACCTTATGCCAAACTACAGAGACAATTTTCTGATCACATCTGAAAACAATCAAGAGTCAATTTTTGAGTGGCAGTTCACAGTCAATGCTACAGAGGTTACAGATAATGATGTGAGTACACCAAACCATAATTACGGCACATCTATTCCTCAGTTTCTAGCCCCTCCGGGTATTGGTTGGGCGGATGCAGAGGCAAGAACCTGGGCCATTGCCGAATTCTTGGAAGAGCAAACGACTAATGGTGAAAGAGATCCAAGGTTAGCAGCATCCTATCTGTACGCATTCACAGATGAAAGGGGGCCTGATTTCAGTATGGTTTATGGCCAGTCCTTTACGCAGCGCTACGGTTCTGGAAATACAAGGGCATATTTTAGAAAATTCCTCAATGATCATTGGAAAAATGAAGAAGGATATAGGTCTCCCAACAACTATCGCGTGATTCGATATGCGGACGTTCTTCTCATGTATGCAGAAGTGCTTAACGCCACTGGCAGGACGAGCCAAGCTTATGCTCATGTGGATAGGGTAAGAGCTAGAGTAGGATTACCAGCGCTATCAACTGCACGTCCAGGACTTGGACAAGAAGCATTCTTGGAGCAGTTGAAGCATGAGCGCTTGCTTGAGCTTTCGGGTGAAGGACATCGCTGGTCTGACCTTGCCAGATGGGGTGATCTTGGAAGAGATCTAGCTCCTAGAGATCCAGGGTTCAACAACTTTGTGGTTGGTAGACATGAGTTTTTGCCAATACCACAAAGAGATCTTGATATCAATAGAAATCTCGTTCAGAATCCAGGTTGGTAATGATTTAGAAATGTAATTCAGGTTTGTTACCAGTTTTTATTAGGATCTGATACCAATTGATATAAAATGTTTAATCTGATTGGTCGCAGATTATTAAATGATCTGGAGCAAAAAGCTGGTCGTATGCTTACGAAAAATTATACATTTAATTGAGATTTTAACCTATTAAATCTAATTTGAAACAGGGGTTTTCCCTGTTTCTTTTAAACTTATAAATGTTTCATGATGAATTATTTAAGATTAAGTTTAGGGCTTGTTTCAGTACTCTTCTTGACTGCGGGAGGATGTGGAGACCCCGAAAATGAGAATCCAAGTCAAGGAGGCAATGAACCTGGAGAAGCTCAGACGACCTATGTCAACCCAGTTTTCAGACCAGTATTAGCAGATCCGTCAGTACTAGAGCATGAAGGAGTTTTCTATGCTTATGGCACAGAGGATAATTGGGGAAATGAAGGCGGACATAAATTGGTGCCAATCGTAAAGTCCGTTGACTTGGTCAATTGGGAATTGGTAGGCACGGCTTTTCCTGCTAAGCCAGCATGGAAAGATCAAGGAGGGCTTTGGGCTCCTGATGTAGTGAAAGTGGGGAATGAGTTTTTCATGTATTATTCTTACTCAACTTGGGGTGATCCTAATCCTGGGATAGGTTTAGCAATTGCAAGCAGACCAGAGGGGCCATTTATCGATCAAGGTAAGTTTTTTCTTTCGCAAGAGATCGGTGTGGCAAATTCTATAGATGCATTTTACATTGAGGATGATGGAAAAAAGTATCTCTTTTGGGGAAGTTTTCATGGGATTTATGTGGTGGAACTTGCCGATGATGGGAAAAGTGTCAAAGGGGAGAAAATTCACATTGGGTACAATCACCTAGAGGCAAGCTATGTCCACAAGAAGGATGGGAAATACTACTACTTCGGCTCAGAAGGATCATGTTGCGATGGCGCAAATAGTTCTTATAGGGTTAGGGTAGCAGTCTCGGATAACATTTTGGGACCCTATGTAGATAAGGCTGGAAATGATATCAAAACAGGGAACTATGGGGAGGTTATTTTGAGTGGCAATAGCGAAAATTATGGCTTCGCAGGTCCAGGGCATAATGGTCATATCATGTCAGATGATGCTGGCGATGATTGGCTTTTATATCATGCTATACCAAAAGGTAACCCTTTGTTACAGAATGGGGCTAGCAGAAGACCTTTGATGCTTGATAAGTTGATTTGGAGAGACGGTTGGCCGACAATCGAGCAAAGTGTACCAAGTTTGAGCAGTAGACCTGCACCAGTTTTCAATTGATATGGATATGAAAATGAAATTATCAATCCTTTCGTGGCTGATGTTTATCACTTCTGTCTCAAATCTTCATGCTTTCCAGTTTGCTGATGCTTCCTATGAGTTGAAATTGCTAAAACCAGGTAATCCAGCCGTAAACATTCCCATAAAGCTAGACGATAATGGTCGATACCAAGCTAATGAAGACGTACCATTAGAAATTCAAGTTCAAATCATTGAACAAGACAGTTATGCTGATGTTAAAGTTAACATTGTAGCAAGAGAAAAGGTCTATTTCAACTTTTCTTCAAAAATGCAGTTCAAAGATATGTCTTACCAACCCAGCATGTTGCTACTTCCTGGGTATTGGTATCGGAAGAACTTGAGATCACCTGACAATGCTCCTTCAGTCAGAGAGTCTACAGATTGGCTGATCAGGGAAGATAGAATGAGTACACCTTTGGTGAGTGTTTTTGATCCCAATCAGCAGTATGGTTACAGCTTGATGAGACTGGATGATATCAAAACAGCCGCCTTGACCACTCACGAATCTGGTGATGTAATACTTTCAGGGAAATCAGACTTGGGTGCCTTAGGATTTGGTAAATCTGAAGATCATACTTACCTAGAATATGCCTATCCACATGCAGAGCATCCTCACACCTATATTAGAAAACTCACATTGGCTTCACCAGTCACGGCATATTCTAAATTAGAAAAGGGTGAAGAGCAAACTTTGTCTTATAGAATTCAGAAGCATAAAAGCACGGATTATTCAGCATTTGTGGAGGCTATATGGCACCATAGTTATGGGCTATTGAAGCCAGAACCGCTTGTTGACCAAAAATTCACTGATCACCAGATCAAGCAAGAATTGGTGAAATACTTCAAGGCCTCCTATGTTGATTTTGAGACACTAAAGGGCTTTTCGGGAGTACATATCAAAACAACTACTTGTGAGTCAACTGGGATTTTGGAGATCGGCTTTATTGGAAGGGTGTTACTCAATGCTTTCAATGCGCTGGAGTTTGCAGAGGCAAATCAAGATCAAGAATTACTTGAGATGTCACAAGCGATCTTTGCAAGCTATGAAGCCAATGGTTTCAACGATGATGGATTGATCAGAGAGGTTGTAGATTTTGATAAAAAAACAGAGGCAAGTGTCTTTTCTATTCGTAGACAATCTGAGGGGCTTTATGCAATGTTATTTTACTTACAGTATGAGCGAAAAATGAAAAGAACTCATCCTGAATTAGAAAAGAAAGTGAAAGGCTTGTTTGATACTTTAATCAAGTTACAAATGTCAGATGGTAGCTTTCCGAGAAAGTTTGATGCCAAACTTCAAGTGATAGATGAGACAGGAGGTAGTACTCCGTCTATAGTCTTGCCTCTGGCGATGGCTTTTCAATATTTCAAAGAGAAAAAATACTTGGATATAGCGAGAAAAGTTGCCAAATATCAAGAAGAGGCAATTATTGGACCGTCGGATTATTTCTCATCTACCTTAGATGCAGATTGCGAGGACAAAGAAGCTTCCTTGTATGCAGCTACAGCTATGTACTATATGGCTCAAATCACCAAAGGAAAAGAAAGAGAACACTACGTCAATCTCGCTAAGAAAGCTGCATACTTTACGCTTTCATGGTATTACACTTGGGATGTGCCTTTTGCTCAAGGTCAAATGCTGGGAGATATAGGTCTCAAAAGTAGGGGATGGGGTAATGTTTCCGTAGAAAACAACCATATTGACGTATTTATATTTGAATTTGATGAAGTTTTAGACTGGTTGGCTGATGAGACCAGTGAAGGTGATTTTGCAGCATTTGCTCAAGTTATTAGAACTTCCATGCGGGAACAGTTACTTCCCCACCAAGGTAATCTTATGGGTATAGCCAAGCCAGGGTACTATCCTGAAGTCGTACAGCATACAGCATGGGATTATGGTAAAAACGGAAAGGGCTTTTACAATGATATCTTTGCTCCAGGTTGGACAGTAGCTTCTATTTGGGAATTGCTTATCATTGGAAGGACTTCAAGTTATTTTAAGCATTGATTTTAGATTAATTTGGGATAAAATACTATTTAAATTAGTAATATTTCTGGACATTAGTATTTCTAGCATGGCTTTTGTGACTTAGTAATTATCCATTAAGGACTAAAAAACCAACAAATTATGAAAAAACTATTTGCATGGATGCTTTTGGCCGGGATGGCTACATTAGCATCGTGTGGTAACAAAACCACAGAAGACACTCTTCTAGAACCTGAAGAACCAGAAGTGTACGAAGACACAACCTACACCAATGAGCCAATTGAAGAATTGGAAGAAATGGAAATGGAACGTGATACTTTGAACTAAAAGTAGATAATCAAAAAGGCCTGCATCATGCAGGCCTTTTTGATTTATTGGTTAATTTCTTGCATGATTTCAGCAAAATATTTAGCTGACTTCATCCTGTCTTCTAAATGATAGGTGTTCATTACAGCTATCAATTCATTAACCCTAGTGTCTTTCAAGAATTTCTTCACCTGCATTTTCACAGTCTCTTTACTCCCCACAAAAGCATATCTTAGCATTTGCTCGACAGAAGGATGCGAAAGTAGGCCTCGAAGCTCATCTGTTAACTCACTTGGTGGTTGCAGACCTTCTCGATAGCCAGATAGTACTCCCAAAAACATGCGAATAAGTGTAGTAAACTGCCTTTCAGCTTCTTCATCTGTATCAGCTATGATGATGTTTACACCAGCCATAGTGTAAGGGGCGCTAAGTTCGGCTGAAGGCTGAAATTCATTATGATAAATATTCAGGGCATTGAATAGGTGCGTGGTAGCAAAGTGGCTGGCAAAAGCATAAGGAAGTCCCTTTTTGGCAGCTAAGTGTGCGCTATCTGTGCTAGAACCCAAGATATAGATAGGGACATCAGTGCCTTCTGCAATGGTAGCACGTACTTTTGAGGATTTGTTATCCTTTGAAAAGTATTTTTGAATTTTTTCTAACTCTTCTGGAAATGCATATGCAGCTTTCATGAAATCTGACCTGATGGCTTGCGCGGTTTGCGTATCAGTACCAGGTGCCCGACCTATTCCCAAGTCGATTCGATTGGGATACAAATGAGCAAGTGTGCCAAATTGCTCGGCAATAATCAATGGAGAATGATTGGGAAGCATAATACCTCCTGATCCAACTTTAATCTTTGTCGTGTTTTCTGCAACATACCCAATCAGCAATGAAGTTGCACTACTTCCAATATTTTCAGAATTGTGGTGCTCGGCAAACCAAAACCTAGAGTAGCCCAAGTTTTCAGCATGTTTGGCAAAGGTGAGTGAATTATTTAAAGTCTTTTTGATGGAGTCACCTTGGGGTACAAGTGCAAGCTCAAGGATAGCATATGAAATGGTGTTTTTTGTCATAATTTGGGTCAATGAAGAGGTTTGGAAGACCTCTTATTGGGATTTAGAGAATTGATAATTTGTCCTTTTATTGATGAATTTTGTCTTCCAATTCAAAAAAGAAATCACATGAATAAAATGATTGAAAGGACATAAAAGTTCATTCATTTCAATTTTATTCTTTCCTCCATTTCAACAATTTGATCCTATATTTGCTTTGTATATAGGATGGTTTCATTCATAAAAAATGAGTATTTAAGATGGATTTATTTGAAGATCGAAGGGATGTTACTCGAAATTGCTTGCCAAAAGATGGGGAGGTTTTTTACTATGGAAAAATCTTTGACTTAGATGAATCCAAGGAATATTACGATGAATTGCTTCATAACATAGCATGGAGGAATGATGAGGCACTGATCTATGGCAAACGAATTATTACCAAGAGAAAAGTAGCTTGGTATGGTGATGAACCATTCGAATACACTTATTCAAAAATCACCAAGAGAGCCCTTCCTTGGACTGAGTCACTTTTGAAATTGAAGAAAACCATAGAAGAGATATCAGCAGAAACATACAATTCTTGTCTTTTGAACTTGTATCATAGTGGAGAGGAAGGTATGGCTTGGCACAGCGATGGAGAGAAGGATTTGAAAAAAAATGGAGCCATAGGATCAGTGAGTTTTGGTGCAGAGCGGAAATTTGCATTCAAACACAAAGATACCAAAGAAGTTGTCTCCATGATTTTAGAGCAGGGAAGCTTATTGGTAATGAAAGGAACCACCCAAAGTCACTGGCTACACCGGCTTCCACCAACCAAAACTGTTCGTAGTCCACGCATCAACCTTACCTTCAGAACTATTGTAAAAGATCAAATGGAAATAAACCCATAAGGAAAGTCTAATCTCTAGCCCTCATCTTGTTGCAAAAAAAAATTCACAAAAAACGACAAAGGATTAATCTGTTTGTCTAAATAAATATCATAAAAATCAGCCATCTGCACCTTTCTTTAGTTGAAAGTATGTTTTCTTTTAAAAAGTATATCAAGGTTTTCAAATGCTACGTTTAGGATGTGATGTTTATGAAGCTGAAACAAAGTATTATTATCCCTGATAACATTTTTTGTAAAATTAATTCTTCTAAGGTATTTGTTTATACCCATAAGTTGTTTCGTTATTTCGGGATATTCAGTCTGTTACATGGTAGTAATTGATTGTTAAAATCAATCTGCAATCCGAAATATCACTTCTTTTTATAATGGTCATGCAAGCCTATACCTTCTAGGATTTGGGTTTTGAATTTTTGAATTCGTGACATTCTTGTAGCGCTTTGTTTTGGTTGGGAAAAGTGGATTATATAGCCCCTTTGTCTTCCAAGTGTCAAGGACTTGAAAGCATTTTTGAAAAGTTCATCTTCTTCAAATGCCTGTGATAATTCTTCAGGAATGGGTTCAGGATTTTTTACAGTTTCTACCTTTTTTCCTTCTCTTTCTAATTTTATGGCTTCCAGAATGTATGTTTTGAGCTTGGGTTTAACCTTCTCGATTTCAGCTACATTAGTAAACTTTACAATTCTTGCTGCCTGAATATTACCTTGTTGCTCCAATATCTGAGCCTCATCTTTAAGAATGGCTCCTTTATAAAAGCCAATATTTGCAGTGTCTTTGAGGGCATTTACAGTGATGATATTTTTACCCTCATGGGTGTATACGGGTACTCCCCATTTGATCTCTTCCCTTAGCCCAGTTTCTAGTGCCAATTGTCGCAGTGTTTCTAACTCATTGGTCCACTTTAATACTTTGCATTGTGCTGTACCGCCATACTTACAACGCATACATCCATCTATCAAATACTTATCAACCAATGGGTTGATCTTTATTTCTTCTTTCATATTTGCGAGATTTTTCGGTCTTCAGGTCTAAAGTACCAAGATACTAGGGTCAAGACTAGCAACAAAATACCTGGGAAAATCTCTGACACTGGATCCGATACTGCCATATGAGAAATGATGGCTCCTGTAGAGACAAAGAAAAAGCCAGCATAAGCCCATTCTTTTAATATGGGGATCTTTGGTGAGAGTATTGCGATCACACCTAGCATTTTCCATGTTCCCAATAGGGTCAATAAATAGGAAGGGTAGCCAAGCTTATCGAACATGGTAACATTGTCATCCATTTGGATAAGTTGAACGATTCCACTTGATACCATTCCGAGCGAAAGCCATCCGGTTGATATCCAATAGATGATTCTTTTTGTTTTTGTGCTTTGGGTTTTCATAAGTATAAATTTTATAGTGGTTTGAGGATTTTTTGTAACCTGTTATGAGCTCCATTAATACCTTGGGCAAAGGGTAGCTTGAGTAGGTTATTCCTGTCTTCTACAGATTTGAATATGATTTTAATGTCAAGCTTGCTCTGGTTATTAGAGGTAGATTTGAAATCTAAGAATTCCAATTGAACTGGAAAGCCTGCATTTACCATTTGAAAAGTTCTTACGATTTGTGAGTTCTCTACGATGGAATGGATGCAACCTTGAGCGAGAAAAAGGATATTTCCATGCTCATCTTTGTTCTCAAACTGGTATGATCCAAATGCTTCATTGTTTAATTCTAGGACTTTGTTATTCATCCATTGCTCTATCAAAGAAGGTATAGTATGGGCTTTATATAACAGTTCTACGGGAAGATTAAAAGTTCTAGTGATTAGAATTTCTTGCAGACCTTCTGGTGCAGATACTTTTGTTTTTGGTTCCATTTTACTGATTGTTTGATTGGTAGTTTTTCATCACCTGCTCAAGTTTGTCAAATCTCTCCTCCCAAATTTTCCTGAAGGGTTCTATAAAGTCTTCTATTTCCTTCATTTTTTCAATATTGAGTTGGTAGTAGACCTCCCGACCTTTTTGCCTCTGGCTGAGAAGTTCACAAGAGGTTAGAATCTGAAGGTGCTTAGATACTGTAGGTCTGGCCGTTTCAAAATTTGCGGCTATGGATCCCGCTGAAAGTGATTGAGTTGCCAAAAGAAGCAAAATAGCTCTTCTCGTAGGATCTGCTATCGCCTGAAATATATCTCTTCGTAAGTTCATTGTGTAGTCATTTGACTACAAATATATATGAAGTTATTTAGCTACGCAATAGGGTTGTGGTAATATATTTTATTTTCGATAAAAAATACTTAAATAGCCTATCGAACAAGGTGTAGTGTCACCAAAAATGACTATTTGAAAGATAATAAATGAAAAAGGGGCAAGTTACGATAACTGATTTGGCAAAGGAACTTAATGTTTCGCCTTCCACTATTTCCAGAGCTTTGAATAATAGTCCATTCATTAGTGAAGAAAGAAAGAAAGTGATTATGGATTTGGCAAAAAAGATGAATTACAGTCCGAATCAGCTTGCATTGAGCCTTTTGAATAAGCGTACTAAGATCTTGGGGGTCGTGGTCCCGGAAATTACAAGTTATTATTTTTCTACTGCTATCAATGGGATTCAAGATAAAGTAGGTAGTAGTGGGTATAAGTTAATGATAAGCCAATCAAATGAATCTTTTGAAGAGGAAATCAGACTGATGGAAGCAATGGCCTTGGTTAGGGTAGATGGTTTTTTGATTTCTCCTTCCTCAAATACGACAACTTTTGATCACTTTGAGAAAATCAAAAGCTCTGGATTCCCGTTGGTTGTATTTGATCGGGATTGTTTAGGTTTTGAAGCAGATAAAGTAGTTGTAGATGATTACTCCGGAGCTTTTCAAGCAGTAGAATACCTTGTCAAGACAGGTTGTAAGCGAATAGCGCATATTGGTGGAGCAGCTAGTCTGTCTACTACCCAGCATAGAAAGATGGGTTATTTAGATGCACTTGCTAAAAATAATGTGTCAATTGTTGATGAATTGATAATAAATGGAGAAGATTCTAGTTCTGAAAGTGGGGTTACATGTATGCTTTCCTTGTTGAACTTAGAAGTGATTCCTGATGCTGTCTTTTGTTATAATGATGCCATAGCCATTGGCGCAATGTCAGTAATCAGGGAAAGAGGGATACAGATTCCTGAAGAGATTTCATTAGTTGGATTTGATGATGAGCCATACAGTTCTTATTTCAAACCTTCACTCACTTCAGTTTGGCAACCAATCTATGATTTAGGTTTGCTCTCCGCAAAAATACTACTTGATAATTTGATGGCAGACAATGAGTCTAGCAGCTATAGGTATGAGGTATTGAAGCCTGAGCTCATGATTAGAGAGTCTTCAAAAAAGCTTCCGATATAATTTTCACTTTTTGAAAAATCCTATGAACATTAAATTCAATTCTCACTTGGACGTTAAGTTTTGCACCATGTAGTTTTTAGTAGAGCTTGAATAAAGACGGTAATAGGTTGTTAAATATCATGTTTGTTACAAAATTAATATATCCTGAATATAGGATTTTATTTTGTAAAATTAAGTTTTGATTATGCAAACCTTTGCATAAGACTATTTGGTGTAATTCTTTCTTTTATGGAGTATTTCGTGTTGTATTGTAGTACAAAGAAATGCCCAAAATAATGAAATTATCTACCCAAAGACTGTTTGATGATTGCTATGGAAAGTATGCGATAGCTGCGGTAAATGTATTTACCATGGAGCAAGTATTGGGAGTTTTTGAGGCTGCGTCGGTTTCACGATCACCTGTTATCATCCAGACCACCCCAGTGGCAAGAGATTATGCAGGTGCGACCATGATCATAGCTATGATAGATGCAGCAGCAGAAATTTTTCCAGATGTAATTTACGCCCTTCACCTAGATCATGGTGTAGAAGCTCATATTGACTCCGCATTATCGTCAGGTAAATACTCTTCTGTGATGATAGATGCCTCTCATGAATCTTTTGAAGATAATGTGCAGAGGACTTCTGCTATAGTAAAAAAAGCTCACGCTCATGGTATTCCTGTAGAGGCTGAGCTCGGTGTGCTAAGTGGCGTGGAAGATGATATCGATGTATCAGATAGTCAGGCAAAATATACTAAACCTGAAGAAGTACTTGCGTTTGTAAGTCAAAGTCATTGTGATAGTTTGGCTATAGCTGTAGGAACTAGCCATGGAGCGTACAAGTTTGCAGGGAAGCAAGGAATAAGATTCGATATTTTAGCAATGATTCAAGAAATGCTTCCAAAGTTTCCATTGGTATTGCATGGTGGATCTGCAGTCAATCCTTATCATGTTACCCGAATAAATGGATTTGGTGGAAGCATGATGACTGGAAGTCGCGGGGTAAAGGATGAAGAGATTCAGAAGGCCATTCCTTTAGGTATTTGTAAAGTCAATATCGCCACAGACCTACGTATTCTTTGGACAGCTGTGCATAGAGAGCATTTTTATCTAAACCCATGCCTTTTTGACCCTATTGTACCAGGGAAGCAATATAGAAAAGAGTTGATCGAGATGCTTGTAAGTAAATTTGAGCTTCTTGGATCTAAAGGGAAGTCATGCAATTTCTTTGGACAATCAAATGAACACTTAAAACTGAGAAATCAATGAAAAAGGATCATAAATATCCACTTCTAGCCAAATCAATTGGAAGTGAAGGAATCTATCAATCAGTCACGAAAGTAGATGGCTCTTGGGAGTTTTTAAATTTTGAAGCCAGACTCATGCAGAAAGGTGAAGTATGGGAATGTAATACTGGTGATCATGAGTATGCTATTGTCTTACTTTCAGGGAATTTTTCAGTAAAGTCTGACAAAGGGGAATGGCAGACCATCAATGGTCGAAAGGATGTATTCTCTGGAATAGCGCATACCCTTTATCTTCCTAGGAATACACAGTTTGAATTAATTGCAAACTCAGAAATATTAGATATTGCTTATGGCTGGTGTGAGACTGACCAAGATTTTGAGCCATTTTTCAAAACTCCAGTGCAAGTAGAGATAGAAATTAGAGGAGGAGATAATGCTGCTAGGCAGATCAATAGCCTTGTAGGTCCTGGATCTTCATGCCATAGACTTGTAGCTGTTGAGGTATATACTCCTTCAGGAAATTGGAGTTCTTTTCCTGCCCACAAACATGACGAAAGAAAAGTAGATGAGAAAGGGGATGTTTTGGAGGCTAGGCTTGAGGAAACATATTTCTATAAGATTGATAAAAAACAAGGGTATGCCATACAGCAAGTGTATACAGCTGATAGAAGTTTGGATGAGATTGCCGTGGCAAGAAACAATGATGTAGTCTTGGTACCCAAGGGGTATCATCCCGTAGTGGCTGGGCATGGTTACAATGTCTACTATTTAAATTTCTTAACAGGCAGCGATCAGTCACTTGCCAATACACCTGACCCCGATCATACCTGGATTTTTGATTCTTGGAAGGGAAAAGACCCAAGAATTCCAATGGTAACTGCTCAAATGAATGATCATCATGAATAAAGAAATGGATGTAATTACTATAGGTCGCTCTTCTATCGATCTATACAGTCAGCAAGTCGGTGCTGATTTTGTGGATATCAAAGGTTTTGATGCTTTTGTAGGAGGTTCACCATTGAATATAGCCACTGGTTGTGCTCGCTTGGGGTTGAAATGCTCTTTGTTTACGGGAGTGGGGGAGGATAAAGTTGGCGATTTTATATTGAATTTTCTTCAGAATGAAAGCATAGATACCACTCATGTAGCAAGAATACCTGGAGCGAGAAGCAGTGCAGTTGTGCTGGGAATACAGCCTCCGGATAGATTCCCATTGGTGTACTATAGAGATAACTGTGCTGATATTCAGATTACTTTAGATCATGCATCACAAATTAACTTCAATGCTTACAAATTGGTGGAGATTTCAGCCACAGCTTTGAGCAAAGAGCCAAGTAGATCTACAGTGTTTTATGCTGTAGAAAAGGCAAATCAGGTAGCTGTGCCAGTGGTATTGGATATTGATTTCCGAGCAGATCAATGGCAAGATGTAAGATCCTTTGGTTTGACAGTAAGATCATTACTCTCAAAGGTCAAAATTGCGATAGGTACAGAAGAGGAGATTCTAGCGGCCATGCTTAAGGATCAAAGTCAAATCACCATAGAGCACCAGCAAATTTCTGCTCCAAAGATTACAGGTGATATTGAAGAGGCTATTGATTTGATCCTAAAAACTGGTGTTGAAATTTTGCTAGTTAAGAGAGGTTCGCAAGGAGTGACTGTGTATACAGCAGGTGGTGAAGTATTTAATGTGCCAGGCTTTCCCGTAGATCCTTTGAATGTACTTGGAGCAGGAGATGCATTTGCTTCGGGTTTCATTTACGGATACTTACAAGGCTGGTCATTGTACAAAGCATGCCGAATGGGTAACGCCAGTGGAGCACAGGTTGTATTGCAATCAGGTTGTGCCAACTTTATGCCTACGCTTGAAGAATCCTTAAGTTTCATAGGTTCTCAGGGAGGATTTCAAGTACCTGTTGAATCATAAATACCTAAACCCAAGATAATGAATACTATAAAATTGACAGTAGCCCAAGCGCTTATCAAATATTTGATCGCACAAAAAGTAGAAAGAGATGGAGTGGTTCAGCCGTTTTTTGCAGGTTGCTTTGGGATTTTTGGACATGGAAATGTAGGGGGTATTGGGCAGGCTTTACACCAGACACCTAGCTTTCGGTATTACCAAAGCAGAAATGAACAGGCTATGGTTCATACAGCTGCTGCTTATGCTAAGATGAAAAATAGGTTGTCTACATTGGTATGCACTTCATCCATAGGTCCAGGTGCGACCAATATGATAACTGCTGCAGCTGGTGCCACAATCAATAGGATTCCAGTTTTACTCTTACCAGGAGATATATTCGCCACAAGAAGGGTGGATCCTGTTCTTCAGCAATTAGAAGCCTCATATACACAAGATATCTCAGTAAATGATTGCTTTAAGCCGGTCTCAAAATTCTGGGACAGGATCAACAGACCTGAGCAACTTATTAATTCTCTGCCCTCAGCCCTGAGGGTACTCACTTCTCAAGAAGAAACAGGAGCTGTTACACTTTGTTTGCCTCAAGATGTGCAAGCAGAGTCATATGATTTTCCAGTTTCTATGTTTGATGAGAAGATTTGGTTTATACCTCGACCTTTACCTGATATAGAATTGGTCAATAGAGCAGTAGAATTGATTCGTAATGCAAAAAGACCAATGATCATCGCTGGGGGAGGTGTGATATATAGTGAAGCTACCGATGTGCTGGATGACTTTGCTTCTCAAACAGGAATACCCGTGGGAGAGACTTTTGCAGGCAAAGGATCATTACCCTACGATCATCCTATGAATATAGGAGCTACTGGAGCTACAGGTACCGAGGGCGCGAATGCTTTCAGTACAAAGGCGGACCTGATCATAGGTATAGGTACGCGATACAGTGATTTTACTACAGCCTCCAAGACTGCTTTTCAAAATCAAGATGTCAAGTTTATCAATATCAACATTGCAGCATTTGATGCTTTCAAACATGGTGCAATTCCACTCACTGGAGATGCTAAGGCTACTTTGACCTTGTTGTTGAGCCTGTTGGACGGATACAAAACTGACAATTCGTATACTCAGTTAGCGAAAGAATACAATCTAAGTTGGGATCAAAAAGTCTCAGAAGCTTATCAATCCATTGAGGGTAGTAGCGTTTTTCAGTCCGAAGTAATAGGTGCTGTCAATGAATTTTCAAACCCAGAAGATGTTGTGCTTTGTGCAGCGGGTAGTCTGCCAGGTGATCTGCATAAATTATGGAGGACGAGAGATCCAAAAGGTTTTCATCTTGAGTATGGCTACTCTTGCATGGGCTATGAGATCGCAGGTGGGCTAGGGGCAAAGATGGCGTGCCCTGAAAGAGAAATCTACGTGATGGTAGGAGATGGGAGTTATTTAATGATGAGCTCGGAAATAGTGACTTCCATTCAAGAAGGCTACAAGCTGACCATTATTCTGATCAATAACCATGGCTATGCCAGTATAGGTGGTCTTTCCAAATCCCTTGGAACAGAAGGTTTTGGTACTTCATACCAATACAGAAATTCATCAACAAATCAGCTTGATGGAGGGGTATTGCCTGTGGACTTGGCTGAAAATATCCGTAGCCTCGGAGCAGAACTTATCAAAGTAGCAAATGTGTCAAGTCTCAATGAAGCGCTTCTCGCAGCGAAAAAACTCACAAAAACTACTGTGATTTACATAGAAACTCAGCCAGAAAGAAAACTGGCAGGCTACGGCCATGCTTGGTGGGAAGTACCTGTATCAGAAGTGTCAGAAAGCATAGGGGTGCAAGAGGCCTATAAAAAAATGAGGAAGCAGCAAGAAAACCAGAAGTATTTCCATTAAGAACTTCTTATAAATCGATACTTCCATACCTAGATTTCACTAACCCAATTCAATAACCTATGACATTAACTGTCTTTAGCTTTGTAGGCTTTACACTGTTTGTAGCTGTCTATGCTTGGTATAAAACAAGAAGCGAGAATTTATCGACCAAAGAAGGGTATTTCCTTGGGGGAAAAAGTCTCACTGGAGTGGTCATAGCAGGTTCTATGATCATGACCAATATATCTACTGAGCATTTGGTTGGGATGAATGGTTCATCATATAAAAATGGCTTTATCATAGTAGCCTGGGAAGTGACATCTGCCTTAGCTCTGATTTTGGCTGCTTTGTATTTTGTACCGAAATACTTAAAAATGGGGCTCATGACAATTCCTCAATACCTAGAGGATAGGTTTGATGCAAGTACAAGATCGCTAGTGGCATTTTTCCTTTTGGTATCATTTGCTGTTACTTTATTACCTATAGTCTTGTACACAGGAGCGATCAACTTAGAAAGTTTGTTTGGAGTTTCTGAGATTTTGGAGGTTTCCAGACAAGAAGGGATTTGGTTTACAGTATTGTTCGTAGGGGTATTGGGTTCTATCTATGCGATTTTTGGAGGACTAAAGGCTGTGGCAGTATCTGATACGATCAATGGCTATGGTCTTATGATAGGAGGAATTCTTATACCACTTCTGGCTTTGGTTTACATTGGAGATGGAAACCCACTGAATGGAATCTTACAGGTTTTCGAACATGAACCACAGAAATTCAGTGTAATCGGAGATGCTGATTCAGTATTGCCATTCGAAACGCTTTTTACTGGCCTCATAATCAATCAAATATACTTTTGGTGCATGAATCAGACTATATTGCAGCGTGCTTTAGGTGCCAAAAATCTTATAGAAGCCCAAAAGGGACTGCTTTATACTGGAGTCCTGAAGTTATTTGTTCCCTTTATAATAGTACTGCCTGGTGTGATTGGGTTTTATTACTTTGGTGACTCCCTGATAAGTGAACAGGATTTAGTTTATCCTGCCTTGGTGAAAAAAGTACTGCCTGTGAGTTTGACTGGAATATTTGCAGCAGTCCTTATGGGAGCTGTGCTGAGTACATTCAATAGTGTTTTGAACAGTGCTTCCACCATTTTTAGCATTGATATTTACAAAAGAATAATTCACCCATCAGTCTCAGATAAGAACTTGGTAAGAGCAGGGAAAATCTCTGCAACTGTATTGGCAGTGATCTCCATTATAGTTGCTCCTTTGGTGTCAAATGCCCCAGAAGGATTGTTTCAATTGCTACAGCAGCTCAATGGAATATTCTTTATCCCCATAGCATCGATCATGTTAGCTGGATTTCTTACTGAAAGGATCACAGCGCTTGCAGCAAAAGTAGCATTGATAGTAGGTTTGGGTTTTTACATCATCGTCACATTTGTACTTCAATCGGACATTCACTTTGTACATGTATGGGGCATTGAATTCGTGATCAATAGTGTAGTCATGCTTCTAGTTTCTTTTTTATGGCCTAAGCATGCTGAAGATTCGAAGAAAATCAGACTTAGTAATATTCAATTATCACAATGGAAATATGCAAGATTGGTGTCTTTGGCTTTGGTGGTAATAACCATTGCAGTATACATCATATTTGGATCTATTTAAAACTTAGTAAAATTTAATGGAAAAGCTTAAAAATTTTATCAATGGTAACTGGGTGACAAGTTCAGAACCTAAGACTTCTTCAGTCATCAATCCAGCTACACAAGAAGTTTTGGCACAAGTCCCTTTTGGGCCAAGTACAGCGTCAGATTTAGATCAAGCGGTACAATGTGCTCATGCAGCATACTTGGAGTGGAGAAATGTCCCGGTCATGCAACGTGTGCAGCCTCTTTACAAACTCAAAGCCTTGCTGGAGGAGCATCATGAGGAGTTGTCACGAATCATCACTTTGGAATGTGGCAAAACTATCATAGAGTCTCGTGCTGAGCTTCAAAGAGCAATAGAGAATGTAGAGACAGCCTGCGCTACCCCAACACTGATTCAAAGTGAATTTTCCGAAAACATAGCCAGGGGAGTGGATGAATTTATGATTCGCCAAGCCTTAGGTGTTTGTGTGTGTATTGCACCATTTAATTTCCCAGGTATGATACCATTTTGGTTTTTACCTTATGCCATAGCCTGTGGCAATTCTTTTATTATCAAGCCCTCGGAAAAAGTACCCTTGACATTGATGAAGGTGTTTGAGTTGATACAAGAAATAGGTCTTCCTGATGGATTGGTAAATCTTGTACATGGAGGAAAGGAGACTGTAGACGCCATGTTGGAGCACCCTAAGGTAAAGGCTGTGAGTTTTGTAGGTTCCACAAATGTTGCCAGATACATTTACAGCAAAGGGGCAGCTAATGGTAAAAGAGTTCAGGCTCAGGGAGGTGCTAAGAATCCTGTTGTCGTACTACCTGATGCAGATTTAGAAGTTACTTCAAATATCATAGCAGATAGTGTGTATGGATGTGCTGGACAGCGTTGCTTGGCAGCCTCAAATATCATTGTAGTTGGAGATCATGGTGGTAAGGTCAAAGAGAGTATTTATGAAGCTGCGAAAAAGAAAATCACTGGGTTTGGATTGGATGAAAGCATTGAAATGGGCCCTGTGATTTCGAAAGAAAGCAAATCAAGAGTAGAGATGCTTATAGAAATGGGGAAAAGCGAAGGCGCTAATCTATTGCTCGATGGACGAGGATTTCAAGTAGATGGCTATAGCAAAGGTAATTTTATAGCTCCCACAATCTTGGATGGGGTTTCTTCTACTGGAAACTTGGTGAAGACGGAGATTTTTGGACCAGTGATGAGCCTTTTGGCAATGAAAGATCTTGATGAAGCCATTTCCTTTATCAATACCAATAGCTACGGAAATATGGCTTGCCTATTTACAAGTAGTGGTGCTAGTGCCAGAAAGTTCCGAAACCAAGCAGATGCTGGCAATATTGGGATTAATATTGGAGTAGCTGCACCTATGGCACAATTTCCTTTTAGTGGGTGGAATGATAGCTTTTTTGGGGACTTGCATGGTCAAGGAAGACATGGGATTGAGTTCTTTACACAGACCAAAGTAGTGATTGAACGCTGGCCAAGAGAATGGACCAGAAAATTTTAATGTATATGGAAAAGATAAAAATTGCAAATGCACCCTGTTCGTGGGGAGCCCTGGAGTTTGACCTTGAAGGAGATTCCAAAGGGTATAATGAAGTATTGGACGAAATGAAAACTTCAGGATATGTAGGTTCGGAGTTAGGAGATTTGGGTTTTATGCCATCTGAACCAGATGAACTTAAGAGCGTTATAAAAAACTTTGATTTTTGGATTCCTGGTGCTTTTGTGCCAGTAGCATTGGCAGACGAAGAGGAGCATGCAGCAGGGCTTGCCAAAGCTTTGAAAGTTGCCAAACTGCTCGTTGAAGCGGGATTCAATGATGCATTCATTGTATTAGCAGATGAAAATGGATCTGTACCAGAGAGGACACTTAACGCAGGAAGAATTAGTGAACATATGGGGTTGTCAGAGGAGGAATGGTTGGTGTTTGCTAAAGGTGCGGATCTTATTGCCCAAAAAGTTAAGGATACTTATGGCTTGAGAACGGTATTTCATCACCATTGCGCTGGATATATTGAGACATCCTCAGAGATAGACAGATTGATGAAATTGACTAATCCTGATGTTTTAGGATTATGTCTTGATATGGGGCATTGTATGTATGGTGGAGGTAATCCTGTAGATATATTAAATAAGCATTATGATAGGATATGGCATGTTCATTTCAAAGATTATAACCCAAGCATAGGAGAGCAAAGTAAGTTGCAGAATTGGGATTACTTTGATGCTGTCAAAGCAGGAGTGTTTTGCAAACTAGGTGAGGGAGCCGTGGATTTTGAAGAGATAGTTGGAATATTGAAAACCAAAGATTACAGTGGATGGATAGTAGTGGAGCAAGATGTCTTGCCAGGTATGGGAAGCCCACTGGCATGTGCTATTCATAATAGGGAATATATCAAAAAACTAGGCTTGTAAGTGATTAGAATCATCTGAAATTGTCTTAAGAATCCTTTTTGGGATTTAGTTTGTGATTGGTGCATACATAAGTCTGTGAGGACAAAGACCATGTAAATTTTTTATTGGTATATCAAATAGCATGTTCATACTGAATGTGTATTTGAATGTAAAGTAATGAGCGTTTAAGAAAGTCAAAGAATAAATAACATTTGCTATGAAAAAGGTTAAAGTAGGTGTGATCGGAATGGGTAGGATTGGAAAGATTCATTTCGGGAATTTAAAACACCAAATTAATGATGCAGAAGTAGTCGCTATTTCTGATCCATTTTATCAAGATCCAACTGAATTCCCAAACCTGAGCCCAGAGGAGCTGATTCAGCATCCAGAGATCGAGGCTGTTATCATTTGCTCACCGACAGATACACACGCAGCATATATTTCTATGTGTGCTGAAGCGGGCAAACATATCTTCTGTGAAAAGCCCCACGACCTGTCCATAAGTCGTGTTATAGAGACACTTAAAGAAGTGAATGCCGCTGGAGTTGAGTTAATGCTGGGTTTCAATAGAAGATTTGATCCAAATTTTCAAAAAATACGATCCTTAGTGCAAGAAGGAAAGATCGGTGATGTCCATTTACTTAAAATCACAAGTAGGGATCCTGCACCACCTTCATTAGCGTATTTAAAAAGTTCAGGAGGTATGTTTTTGGATATGACCATTCATGATTTTGACATGGCCAGGTATATCATGGGGAAAGAAGTCGTAGAAGTCTTTGCTAAAGCAGGGGCTTTCGTATCAGATGATGTGAAGGAAGCTGGGGATATCGATACAGCAGTGATTACTTTGAAGTTTGATGACGGATCTATGGCCGTGATAGACAATTGCAGAAAAGCTGTCTACGGATATGATCAAAGGTTGGAAGTATTCGGATCAAAAGGTATGGCTAAAGTTGATAATAATAAGCCTGATACACACATACTATATAACGATCTTGGAGCCCATGGAGCACTTCCATTAAACTTCTTTATGGAGCGATACACCATGTCATATCAAATAGAGCTAAATCGATTCATTGAAGCTGTTTTGCAAAAAAAACCAATGCCAGTAAGTGGTGTAGATGGGCTCAAAGCTATGATGATAGCACTTGCTGCAAAGCAGTCTGTAGTCATAAATCGTCCAGTTGCAATTGTGGAATTTTCAGAAGATAAAATTGATCAATTAATCCCTGAGCAAATAATCTCATAAAATTCCTTTATTAACAAACTTTTCATGTGATTGTTATTTGTGCAAACCTTTGCATAAATCTCTTTTGCTACAGCCGAAAATTGTTACTAATATAGCATAGAAAATATTCCGCATCACTAGAGAAAGGAGTTGTTTCGAGAGTATTGAAATTAAACCCTAAACCCACCCGGATAACTAAAATTGTATACTCTCATATAGGGTATCAAAATTAAGAAAAAGAAAACCTGCCATGTGCCCAAAAGATTGATAAATCTTAGGGCTAACAATCCAATTTAACAAACACTACTAAAAAATTAATTTGTTTGGCTGAATTTCAGCTACTTGAATTCCTATGTCCTAAAATTAATCCTATGAAAACTCAATTACAGGTCAACTTTAATTTATAAAAATAACAATAAACCAAAATCAAATGAAAAGAACCCTTACTCATTTAAAATGGATAACTTATTTTGATTTCAGAGATAAGATGAATCCAGCCCTAAAATTGATGAGCCTAGCTATAGGCTTATGGTTGCTGACAATAGCTTCGGCTAGTGCGCAGACGACAATCAAAGGTGTGGTAATATCTGGTGAAGATAACCTACCATTTCCAGGTGTCACTGTCATGGAAAAAGGAACAACAAATGGAGCTGTTACTGATATGGATGGAGCCTTCTCGATCAGCATCAATGATCCGTCAAGTTCAACTCTTGTATTTTCATTCATAGGTTTTTTGACCCAGGAAATACAAATCAATAATCGTAGCAATATCCAATTGACGTTAGAACCAGATGTTTCTCAGCTAGATGAAGTAGTCGTGATTGGCTATGGAGAAAGTAAACGTCGTGACCTAACTGG
This sequence comes from Belliella filtrata, assembly GCF_022549775.1. Lineage (GTDB taxonomy): Bacteria > Bacteroidota > Bacteroidia > Cytophagales > Cyclobacteriaceae > Belliella > Belliella filtrata. Next base: position 34,076 of record NZ_JAKZGP010000017.1, read on the forward strand.
CTCGGTCGGGTCGATGAATTCAGAGAATATCAGGGAAACTAACAAAGTGAATGCCTTTCAGGCTCTGCAAGGTCAAGTTGCTGGTGTAAATATTCAAGCGACAGACAACAAACCAGGTGGAGGGTTCAATGTCAGAATCAGAGGTGCCAATACAATCAATGCGAACGAAACGGTTGACCAAGGAGGATTTAGTGCAGGTCAAAACCCATTGTTTATAGTAGATGGGATTTTTGTGAATGATATTACTTTCTTAAATCCATCTGATATTGAAAGGATGGATGTCCTCAAAGATGCCTCAGCTACAGCAATCTATGGTTCGAGAGGAACCAATGGTGTAGTAATCATTGAAACCAAAAAAGGAGCAAAGGGTAAATTGACGGTTTCTTATGATAATTATGTGGGAGTTAGACAGGCCTATAATGTGCCGAATATGTTGCAAGGAGAAGATTTTCTTCAATATTTTAGAGATGCAGTAGTAGGAAATCAGTGGGCAGGTGGCAATAGAGATTTTACAGTAAATGATGTAGTACTGAGTGATTTCATGAGACCTAATGAGTTGGCTAACGTTGCTGCTGGAAGATTTACCAACTGGCTAGACTTAGTGACAGAAACAGGAGCACAACAAAACCATACAGTCAACTTAAGTGGTGGAAATGACAATTCTATCTATGGTTTTGGGGTAGCTTATACAAAAGATGAAGGAACTTTTGCAGGAGAAGATTACGAGCGCTTCAATTTAAGAGCTAATGTAAATGCTAATCTTTCAAAATATGTTTCAGTCGGATTTAGTAATTATGCTTCATTCGCTACAAGAAATGAAGGAAGTAGAGAAGGATTAAGAAGTGCTTACAGATTGAGGCCTACTGGGTCACCGTTTGAGGAAGATGGCAGCCCTAAGTTTTTCCCTATAGAAGGAGAGACCTTCATAACCAATCCATTGTTTGAACCAGAGTCAATGACAATGGAGACACGTACTTTGAATTATCTAAGTAATCTTTCACTGTCTGTTAGTCCTACTAAAAGCTTAAAATTCACTTCTAATTTTTCTCCAAACATCGAATTTTTGAGATTTGGAGAGTATAGGGGTAGATTCAATAAATCTACAAATGGTATCATTCAAAACACCAGAGCCGATGTGACCAATGGTAATAGGATATCATATACTTGGGATAACATCGCAAATTATAATGCGGAATTTGGTAAAGATCATGTGATCAACGCAACTTTCGTATACTCAATGTTCATGGATAGGTATGAGAATTATAGAATGCAAAGAAGAGGTTTTTCTACTGATCAGTTTTTGTTTTATAACATGCAGGCAGGGCCAGATATCAGGGACGTTACCAGTGGGCTTTCCAAGCAGACTTTAGAGTCTTATACAGCTAGAGTAAATTATAATTTGAAAGATAAATATTTGTTTACTGTCACTGGTAGATACGATGGATCCTCAATCCTAGCTGATAACAATAAATGGGCATTTTTCCCCTCAGCAGCTTTTGCTTGGAGGATTTCAGATGAGTCATTTATGAAAGGACAAAAGCTTGTTGAAGACCTCAAAATGCGTGTCAGTTATGGTGAAACGGGAAATAATGGTGCAGGTGGTGGATTAGGACCTTTGGCAGCTCAATCCCTTGTAAATAATTCATCATTCGTGAATTTGGGAGGTCAACCTATAAGAACAGCTGCGATCACCAGTTTGATCAATAGAGATCTGACTTGGGAAAGAACCAAGGAAGTTAATTTAGGCTTGGACTTTGGTTTCTTTAAAAATAGAGTTTATGGTTCTGTTGATGTATATAATAGAAACAATACTGGAATAATATTCTTTAGACCTACACCTATTTTGACAGGTTACTCAGGAGTATTTGAAAACATTGGTAATGCTACAAACAGGGGTATCGAAGTATCATTGAATAGTGTGAATTTTGATAATGGCACCTTCAAATGGACTTCTTCTTTGAATTTTGCCGCAAATAGAAATAGAATAACCAAGTTGACAGGTCAGACAGATGAGATATTGTTTGGGGTACAAGGTGGTTCATATATTCACCGAGTGGGAGAGTCTATTGGTTCAATTTTCACTTGGGCCTTTGATGGTATTTGGCAGCTGGATGAGTTAGAACAAGCTCAGAGCTTCGGTCAGCTACCAGGTCAGGTACGAGTTAAAGACATCAACAATGATGGGGTGATTGATGCTGATGATAGAACCATCATTGGAAACAACCTTCCAGATTGGACTGGAGGAATTTCGAACACGTTCAATTATAAAAACTTTGACTTTACCTTCTTTGTACATACCCTCCAAGGTGCGATTTCAACGAGTTATTTCCACATGTCCCATGCTGGTTATTACAATGTACTGGCGAGGTTCAATAGCTTGAAGACAAATTACTGGACTCCAAACAATCCATCTAACGAATGGCATCAACCAAGTAATGATGGACCATTTGCAGAACCATTGATTTATAGAGATGTATCTTTTGTAAAGGTAGGTTACATCACATTAGGATATAACTTCAATGAAGCTATTAACAATGCTTTGAAAGTACAGAGTCTAAGACTATACTTTACCGCTCAAAATCCATTTACTTTCTCATCATTTGAAGGATGGGATCCTGAGACCGCCGCAAGAAACAGCTGGGGTTCTGCCAATTTATCCAGAATCTTGATGGGGGGTATCAATGTTAAATTTTAATCAATCAAAGCAATGAAAAATATCAATAAAAATCTATCTATACTTGGCTTGATTGTAATGTTACTTGTGACATTCAGTTGTAGTGATTTTCTTGAAGAAGAGAATAAATCACGCGAAACTGATGCAGTAGCCAATTTGAATCCAGAGTTTTTCCATCAGCTAGTAGCTGAGGTTTACAACAGAATGCGTGCGGTCACAAGTGCATATGATTTAGATTTCAATGGGACCGATATCTTTACCAGAGGAGATATTATAGCAGGTATCAATGAGCTAAATGACTATGTAAACCTCAGACCTGTGAATGGTTCAGTCTCTAATCATTGGTTTGTAAATTATAGAATGATATCCGCAGCAAATACAGCTATAGACAGATCTTCTGAGATAGTTGGTTTAACAGACCAAATAAGGACAGTTGGTATAGCAGAAGCAAAATTCTTCCGTGCTTATGGTTATTTCAGTTTAGTGGAGAATTTTGGAGGTGTGCCATTGGTTCTCAATGAACTGCGAAGTGCTTCTGTAGATTTCTCTAGAAATACTGAAGAGGAAGTGTATACTCAAATTATAGCAGATCTGAATGATGCGTTACAAGGAGTTCCAGATGCACCTTCACAGTACGGCAGAGTATCTAAGAATGCAGTACGCCATTTATTATCAAAAGTGCTTTTGACTAGAGGTTACAAGAATTTTGGAACCTCCCAAGATTTTACTCAAGCAGCTGCTCTGGCTGAAACAGTGATTGGTGCGCATCCTTTAGTAGGTGACTTTGCATCATTGGTATCGAGATCCAATCAAAGAAATAGTGAAGTTATTTTTGCAGTACTTTATGGTTCAGACCCAGTTTCCAGAGGAGTAGGAAATAGTAGACATTTGTTGTTCAAGTTTGTATATGATGTCTATCCCGGACAGACAAGATCCACGCTATACCACAGAGGACTTGGTCAGGCACCCACACCATACTTCTTCTCATTGTATCAAGATGGAGACCAAAGAGAGGCTGCAACGATCAGAAGGTTAATGCTGGCAGAGGTAAATGATGCAACAGCGAATATAAGTGTTGGAGATACTTCGATTTATTTTCCAAAAACGCCGTGGGCTCAATCGCAAATTCAGGGAAAAAGATATGTCGTAGTTAATCCAGCGAATTATTTTATTCCTAATGGTTTTACTCAAGTTCATTATCCAATGTTTAGAAAGTTTGATGATCCAGGTGTGCCATACACAAATCCAGGAATCAATCCAGACGGAGAGCGAGATGCGATCATTATGAGAGCAGGAGAGACCCGATTAATAGCAGCAGAGGCCTATTTGAACAGTAACAATACTTCAAAAGCAGCCGAGCATATCAATGCGATCCGATCTAGAGCCGGATTAAACACTCCGATAACAGCTAATCAAATTACCATTGATCTAATACTAGATGAAAGTGCTAGAGAACTTGCTGGAGAAGTAAGCCGATGGATGGACTTGAAGAGAACTGGAAAGTTAATAGAAAGGGTCTTGGCTCATAATCCACACGCAGCCTTGAATAATGCCATCAGACCTTTTCATTTATTGAGACCAATTCCTCAAGCTGAAATTGATGTTACTGGTGGTGCATTATCCCAAAACCCAGATTACAATTAAAATAAAATAGTTTTGATAAATTATTACTATATGTAGCATCTGGCAATTCACCAGAAGCTACATATAGTTGTTTTTTTAACCAAATACAAAAAATATAAATATGTTGGGATTTAAGAAGTTAGAGATATTACCTTTTATTTTAGATACAAACAAGAGACTGCTTTTTTTTGTAACATTTACAATTGCTTTCTCTCATGTTATTATTGCACAGCAGCATGGCATAGCTGACAGGATTTCATCAGATGCGCTGAATTTTATCGTGATTGGTGACTGGGGAAGGTATGGAGACGATCATCAAAAGCAAGTTGCAGATCAGATGGCAAAAACAGCTAAAGAAATCCACGCCCAGTTTTTTATTAGTGTAGGAGATAATTTTTATCCCAAGGGTGTTGCCAGTACACAAGATGCTCACTGGTTTTATTCATTCGAAGATATTTACAAAGACTATGCTCACCAAAAAGAATGGTATAGCATACTTGGCAACCATGATTATATGGGGAATCCAGATGCACAAGTTGCCTATACGCAGATCAGTCGTAGATGGATGATGCCAGGGAGATATTATACCAAAGACTTCAAACTGCGGGGAGACAAAGAGGATGTACTTCAATTGACTTTTATTGATACCAATCCACTGATTCCTGAGTTTTACAATAATTTGGAATATGGACCAAATGTGATAACACAAGACACAGTAGCTCAAATCGGCTGGATGAAAGAAGTCTTGTCTCGGGAAGATAAAAGATGGAAACTCGTTATAGGTCATCATCCCATGTTCACAGCAAGTGAAAAAAGAAGAGAGGGTTATGATACAAGGGCTATTAGAAGTAGCTTGAGGAATATTCTTGAATCCAATAAAGTTGATGCTTATATCGCTGGTCATGATCACAGTCTTCAGCATTTGTTGCCAGATGGAGGAGTTCATCATTTTATTTCAGGCTCAGCATCTGAGGCAACCGAGGTTGGAGAACTTCCGATTACGAAGTTTTCCAAGCAAGAATTTGGATTTCTAGTTTTCTCAGTCAATGTCGAAGAAGTAAGCGTTTTTGCAATAGCATATGATGGAACTTTACTTTATGAGACAAAAATTGTCAAATGATCTCTATTAAGAAGTTTCTTTCTCAGTACTAAGTTAACTTTCGACGATTTACCAGGTGAAATGAAAGCTTACCTCTCCCAAATATAAATACCTATGAAAAATATTTCGAGAAAAACATTTATAAAACAATCAATGAGCTTTGGCTTAATTACTTCCTTGATGCCTTTCCAATCGGTAGTATGGGCAAACCAGGTAAACAACAGGTCGGTTGATCAAAGGATTTTGTCTAAGCTGATCAAATCTAATGATGAGCTTGTTAGTAAATTACTTTTGCCAGAAAATAGTAATCCAAAAGTATATGTAAGACAGCTTGGTTATGACTTTGCGGTGCTTACTGCAAGTTTCTGCCATCCTGACTCATCCTATTTCCAAGATTCAAAAGTCCTAGGTCGTATGCAAGGGCTTGTGTTTTTTTTACTATCCCAACAGCGACCTGATGGTACCATGAATACTGGTAATTTGGAGTCTCCTCCGGACACGGCTTTTGTGATGGAGCCACTTTGTGCTGCTGCAAAGATTTTGAGAGATTCACAACATAAGGGTTTGCCTGAAGTCAAAGCAAAGCTTAAAGCGTTTGTGACCAATGCAGGTGAAGCTTTAGTGACAGGAGGTATACATACGCCCAATCACCGGTGGGTACTAAGTGCTGCTTTGGCCAAAATTCATCATGTTTACCCCGATCAGCGATACGTAGACCGTATAGAAGATTGGTTAGATGAAGGTATTTTTATCGATGAAGATGGACATTACCCAGAGCGTAGTATGAACTACTCTGCTGTCGAGAATGAAGCCTTTATCACCATGGCTAAACTACTCAATAAGGAAGAATTACTAGATCCAGTAAGGAAGAATCTAGAGATGTCCTACTACTATATGGAGCCAAATGGTGATTTGGTAACCTTTGACTCTAGACGCCAGGATCAGTACAGTCACAAAAGTATCGTCTCTCAATACCTGAGTTTTAGATATTTGGCAATTAAAGACAAAAACCAATTCTTTGCGGGTATTGCAAGACAAATTGAAGGTTTTGATGATTTTTATAAGGAAATTATAGTTGGTGGTCTTTACTATTTCATGGAACATGAAATTCTTCAAGAGGAAATGCCTCTTTCATCACCACTTCCAAGAGATTTTGCAAAAGTTTTCCCTACTTCAAGCTTGGCTAGGATCAGGAGAGGAGATACGGCAATGACTGTATTCGGCGGAGTAGATTGGCCTTTGATCATAGCGTCTGGTAGATCGGTTAGTCCCAACTTTTTCTCCTATCGTAAAGGAAAAGCCGTTCTTAAATACATGAGAATGTCTTCTGCATTTTTTAGTATGGGACATTTTAGAAGCGAAGGTCTTGAAGTAGATGGAAATAAGTATATTCTTTACAAAAAATTAGAAGCTCCATACTATCAACCGTTACCAAAGGATAAAAGAAATACAACTGGCGACTATAAGCTAGGACCAAGTGTGGATGGCCGATTTTGGAGTAAGATGTCTTTTGAAGACAGGCCAGTGAGCAATGTGAAAACCCTTGAAAGTAAAATCACAGTAGAAGAGAAAAATGGTCAGGCAGATCTGCATATTGAAGTGAGTGGGCTGGAGGGTGTTCTTATTACCGTTGAGCTTTGCTTTCAGCAGGGCGGTGAATTTCAAGGAGTAAGCTCTGTAGTTGATGATTTTGGGAATAGATTTTTGGAAGAGGGAATGGGTACATATCAGTTTGGTGAGGATGTTATCACCTTTGGTCCAGGGATCAAAAAGCACGAAAACATATACAGGTTAGATGGTGAAATGTACACTGTGCATTTTGGAACATTGCGCACATCAGGTAGTCATGTTTATCTGACAGGTGTGAGCCCTTTTATTCATACCATTACATTAAAATAACCTGAGAGCAAATGAAAAAATATAACTATAACTGGCTTTTTAGCTTTGCATTATTCATTGCTTTGACATCGTGTGATCAGCAAAGGGAATCTAGTAAATATGAAATTATACTTACAAATGAAGAGGCTTTTGATTTGGAAGAAAAGGCAATAACGATTCCTTTGGAAGATTTTTCTGATTTAGAATCATTAGAATTGTTTCCTGTGATTCTTACAGAAATGAATGATACCATTCCAGCTCTTTTTGGAGATAAAGATGATGATGGAAAGCCTGATGAGTTGTTCTTTCTGATTTCATTGAAGGCAGAAGAACGGCGTAAGGTGAGACTATTGCTTATAGATAATCAGCCAATATTTGAAAAAAGAGTAAATGTCCGCTTTGGAGTAAGGGCATCGGAGCAAGATATTGTGAAAGCTGCCACTTCTCATACATTCTATCCTGATATGCTACCAGGCGTCATGGGATATCAGCCGTATCAGACCGATGGCCCTTCTTGGGAAAATGACTGTGTTGGTTTTAGGCATTATCTAGATGGTAGAAATTCAAAAGATGTATTTGGTAAAAAAGTCAAATACATGTCTCCAGACAATGTAGGGATCAACGCAGAAGGAGTGACCGAAGACGATTATCATGTCATGGAGGAATGGGGTAGGGATATATTGTCTGTAGGTAACTCTGTGGGAATTGGTGGATTTGGTTTGAAAATAGGTGATAAGCTAGCAAGGTTAGGTGTAACAGAGCAAGACTCATTGAACAATGTAGCAGCCACTGATTATGCTGTACTTGAAAATGGTCCAATTAGAGGATTGATGAGGTTTGATTATCATGACTGGAAGCCAGAAGATACTAACAGAACCTATCAAGTGAAAGAATATACATCCATCTGGCCTGGCATGCATGGATACAAGAATACAATTAGCTTTGATGGATTGGAAGGTGATGAAGAATTATTGATCGGATTGGTAAATAGCAGAACAAGTAAACCGTTAGGTCAATTTGAAGTTGGAGAATTTCAAGTTTTGTATACACACGACCTTCAGACTTATGAAAAGGAATGGTACTTAGGTTTGGCATTGATACTGCCAAAACAAAACTATTTGGGATATTTTGATGCTCCCAAGCAAGGTTCATTATCAAATACATTTTTGGCAAAATTTGCATTGCAGAATGGTCAGACGTTGAGTTACTATGCAGTGGCAGCATGGGAGCTGGCTGACGAAAGATTTACAGACGAGGCCTATTTTAAGTCCTACTTAGAATCTCTAGCAATCAAACTTGGTGCAAAAGTGAAATATGAAGTAAAGTAAGATGAAGAAAATGAAGACTTTAATAGGACTTTTATTGACACTGATGATACCTCTGCAGCTGGTATATTCGCAGGCAGTAGTAACAGATTCTAATACGCCATTACATTTGTTACCCCCTGATTACCCGATACCATACGGTAAGACTAGTGTTACTGAGGTCTCAGAAGTTTTGGAAAGGGTCTTTGATTACCTTAATAAAGTAACTCCTGCTAAGCTTGTAGAATTGCAGTCTGGCAAGGAGGTGATAGATTTCACCAAAATCGGGTCAAATACCATTTTCCAAAAAGGCGACTATAGAATTACAAGCTATGAATGGGGAGTGACTTATGCAGGGATGCTACTTGCAAGCCAATCCACGGGAAGTAAGAATTATCAAAAGTATACTGAGCAAAGGCTAGACTTTTTAGCTAAGTTGTTTCCAAGTTCAATCAAGTTTTTTGAAGAAAATGCCAAAGAAACTTTTCCCATGAAATCAGTAGTAAGTCCACATGCTTTAGATGATGCGGGAGCTTTGTGTGCTGCAATGATCAAAACTAAAAGAATCACAGGTACGACAGCATATGATCTCATGATTCAGAATTTTATAAAATATATAAGTACCAAAGAATATAGGCTATCTGATGGGACCTTCGCAAGAATGAGACCACTGAAGAATACCCTTTGGCTCGATGATCTTTTTATGAGTGTTCCTGCATTGGCTCAATACGCAGATATTTCAGGAAACCAAAATCTTATGGATGATGCAGTGAATCAAGTGTTGTTGTTTTCTAAGCGGATGTTTAATGATCAATTGGGGATTTACCGACATGGATGGGTAGAGGGTGCTGGTCCAGCCCCTGGTTTTCACTGGGCAAGAGCAAACGGATGGGCTTTCATGGCCATGGTAGAGTTGCTATCCGTGTTACCAAAAGATCATCCTCATTATGAAGAAGTTTTAAAGTACTATCAAGCACATGCTGTTGGGTTATCATCTTTGCAGTCAGGTTCAGGTTTTTGGCATCAATTGTTAGACAAAAATGACTCATACTTAGAAACTTCGGCTACTGCAATTTTTACTTATGGTTTTGCGAAAGGTATCAATAGCGGATGGCTAGATTATAGGGTTTATGGTCCACTTACTCTTCTAGCATGGAATGCTGTAGCTAGTCAAGTCAATGCCATGGGTCAAGTTGAAGGAACTTGTGTGGGTACAGGAATGGGCTTTGATCCGGCATTTTATTATCACAGACCAGTAAATGTATTTGCAGCTCATAGCTATGGCCCAGTACTCTTAGCAGGTGCAGAAGTCATATTATTGCTTCAAAAACATCCATTTCATATCGATGAAACTGCTGTCCAATTTAAAGAAAATTGATCTGAAAGCTTAATTATTAATACGCACGAAAAGTATATCCAGATATCGAAATTATTGAAAATTATAGTTTTCGTTTTTTGGGTGTACTTTGTTTCAAATAAGACATAATGATGCCACTCATGAATTCGATCTAGGTGCTTGATGCTTTGAAAAATTTAATCAAACTGTATATGGCTAAAAAACATTTAATCCTCGCTTTAATCTTCCTGATATTTTTTGTAATCTCTTTATTGACCAATATACTGGGTCCAATCATTCCAGATATCATTGAAAGTTATTCCTTAAGTTTAGGTCTGGCGGGGTTTCTTCCTTTTTCTTTTTTTGTAGCTTATGGAGTGATGTCCATACCTGCAGGGTTATTGGTTGAAAAATACAGAGAGAAAAAAATCCTAATATTGGCATTTAGCCTTTCTGCAATAGGAGCACTCTTATTTGCTTTGTTGGCTAGTTTTGAAGCAGCATTTTTTTCTTTGTTTATAATTGGAGTAGGAATGGCAATGCTTCAGGTAGTAATTAACCCTTTGCTTCGAACAGCTGGTGGTGAAGTGAATTTTGCATTTTATTCAGTAATGGGGCAGTTGGCATTTGGTGTTGCATCTTTCCTAAGTCCACAATTGTACAGCTATCTTGTCCAGCATATTCACAAGGATGTAATCCATACAAACCACTTCATTATATGGATAGAAAACTTTGTTCCTAAGAACCTTACTTGGATATCTGTTTATTGGGTTTTTGCATTGGTTTCCATGGTGATGGTCATAATGATTATGTTTGTCAGGTTTCCACAAGTAGACTTAAAGGATGATGAAAAAGTTGAGTTAGGAGGCAGTTTGAAATCATTATTGAAGATGAAGATGGTTTGGTTTTATTTTTTTGGAATATTTTGTTATGTGGGTTGCGAGCAAGGTATTGCCAATTGGATATCTAAGTTTCTACAAGATTACCATGACTTGGCACCAGCTACAACTGGAGCTACTACAATATCATATTTTTGGGGCTTGTTGACTATAGGTTGCCTGTTAGGGTTGGTAATGTTGAAACTTTTGGATAGTAAATTAGTTTTGAAGATTTTCAGTTTAGGAGCTATGATTTCTTTATTTTTGGCTTTGGTCGGTACTCACCAAGTTGCTTTGATAGCGTTTCCTTTGGCAGGTTTCTTTTTGTCAGTCATGTGGTCGATAATAATTTCTCTTGCTTTGAATTCCGTCTCATTTGCTCATGGAACTTTTGCAGGAATCTTGTGTAGTGCTATCGTGGGTGGTGCAGTCTTTCCATTGATTGTAGGTAGTTTTGCAGATTTGATAGGCTTAAAAGCGGCGATGTTTATCCTGTTTTTACCACTGACTTACATTTTCTCTATTGGTGTCTGGGCTAAACCTTTAATTTCAAATGCCACCTTAAAGAAAGTGTAGGATTTATAGAGGCGAGGAGTCAAAATCATATAATTTTACTAGATTGTTAAATATCCATTTTTTAGCTGGTCATTTTATGAGTAATTTATAACTTCACGATTCAATCATAAAAAGTAATCAATGAAAACTACCACCCTAAGCATTTTAATTTGTCTTTTGCTGTTCAATGTGCCAGTGTACGCACAGCTAACAGTAAGTACCTTTAATATACGTTTTGATAATCCTGGTGATGGAGTACATCAATGGAGTAATAGAAAAGATCAAGTCCTCAATTTCATTCAAGTGGAGCAGGTCGATGTATTGGGTATGCAGGAAGCCCTTTACAATCAAATACAGTTTTTAGCTGACAACTTGGAGGATTATTCTTATCAAGGAGTTGGGCGTGACGATGGAGATAAGGCTGGTGAATTCTCACCTATTTTGTATAACCATAAGAAGTTTGAACTTTTGGATGGGGGAACTTTCTGGCTTTCTACAGACACTTCTAAGCCAAACAAAGCTTGGGATGCTGCGCTACCAAGAATTTGTACTTGGGTTCATTTGAAAGAAAAAGGTACTGAAGAGACTTATCTGATTCTCAATACGCATTTTGATCATGTAGGGAAAGTAGCAAGGGTGGAAAGTGTTGGCGTGATTTTAGAAAAAATGAAAGAATTTGACAATACGGACAAGGTTATCATTATGGGAGATTTTAATTTAGAGCCTGATAATGAGCCGATCAAAAGGGTAGTAGATGCGGGGTTCTCAGATTCATTTCATGAAGCAAAAATCAAAATAGGTCCTGTGGGTACATTCAATGCTTTCAAGATAGATACAAACTACGATAGAAGGATTGATTATGTTTTTTATCAAAACATGGATATCCAACTATACAAAAATTATAGCTTACGTATTGACGACACCTTTCTATCTGATCACTTTCCAGTAGTTGTTCAGTTCAAGTAATCGTTTTACATCTTAAAAACTATAGGTGAGTTTGGAAGTATTTTGAAGCTTTCAAACTCACCTTTTTTATTTTATTAAATTTTTTACCAAAAGGCATTTCTTTATTGATTCCAGTTAGATTCTAAAAGCTACAACCAATGTCTTTTAGTTAAGCTGGGAAGACCTGCTAGATTTGGCTTATGTATTGGGAAAGTGCAATTACTTTGCACATGCACTATTTGATGTCAAACCTAAAAGGTCTAAACTACTCGACATTGAATCTACAATCTATTCTGGATAGTTATCGGGACTACCTTACCCCAACCAACTAGACCATGGAATCCTACTTAGAATCAAAAGGAGGCCAATACCGTAAGTCATGTATATGGTTCTGAACCTGGCTTTGCTGTCGGTCATTTTCTTTGCTTTTGAATAGCCAATGGTAATGATTACGATTGCTATGATATTGATCACTGGGTGTTCTAGCGCTGTCAGTCTCGCTACTTTATCACCCATAGCTCCGCCTCCAGTCAGCAAGGAGAAGCCGATCGGGCTTACAAAATACAAGATCAACCCAACAAGTAATTGTATATGAGAAATGATAAACCCAATTAAGGCAATTTTTCTATGCTTTTCGGTAAATGTGGTACCACTCAATGCACCGATTAACGCGATGATCATGATGATGGCAAGTGCGCCTAAAGCCAAATAAGCGATTCCAGAGTGGGCATGCTGTAGTCCTGTATACATGTTGCTGAATTAAGTTTTTTACTGGTGAAAATTATTAAGTACGTATTTAAGCGCTGAACTTAGCTATTAAGTTTTGATAAGCGAGCTAAAATTAAGCATTCATTCCCAAATATTCTTTGTTCTGATCTCGATTTATAAATTTTAATTATTTATTAAAATCTGCAGACCTTTCAGGTTTTCATTGACTACCAATCAGTTATTAGAAAAAGTAGCGTAAAACCTGGAAGGTCTTTTGTTGCTATGAATCCGTCGATTACAACATTTTCTTGCAGATTTTAGATGTTCAGTGAGGGATTCTCTGACGATCTATAGGAATTGTACGCATTAGCAGCTTGTATAATGTCTTTTCCGCTAGGGACTTGAAATATTTCTAAGTCAAAATAGGCAGCAGCTGCTAGCAAATGATCAAATATGTCTGCCTGTATAGATTCATATTCCAACCATGCCGTGGTGTCTGTAAAGCAATAAATCTCGATAGGAATTCCTCGATCTTCTATGGCAAGTTGACGGACCATGATGGTCATGTTCTTTTTGATTTTTGGGTGATTTTGAAGATAAGATTCTACATATTTTCTAAAAACACCAATATTGGTCATCCTTCTTCCATTGATCAATATTGAGGTATCGATTTGATTGTCTTGGTTGTGCTTGTCAATTTCTTCTTGTCTCGACGAAACATAATTTGTCAACAGGTTGAACTTTTTGAATATTTCTCTCTTTTCTGGATCCACAAACTTGATGCTGTGTGAGTTGATGTGTATTGATCTTTTTATTCTTCTGCCACCACTTTCTACCATTCCTCTCCAGTTTTTGAAGCTATCTGTAATGAAGTAATAGGTAGGAATAGTCGTGATGGTTCTATCCCAGTTTTGCACTTTCACCGTGTTCAAATTGATCGCTACGACATCTCCGTCAGCATTGAATTTGGGCATTTCAACCCAATCACCCACACGAACCATGTCATTGGAAGACATCTGAACACTGGCTACAAGCCCAAGAATAGTATCTTTGAAAATCAACAATAGGATAGCTGTCATTGCTCCAAATGCGCTCAAAAAATAGAGTGGTGACTTTCCAAGCAAAATGGATAGCACAAAAATACCCGTACCAATGTATAGTATGATTCGGATAAGTTGAAAATAACTCGTCAGCGGCTTGTCTTTGAATGCTGGATGTCGAGTTAGTGCAAATTCTGCCACCTTGAGCAAGGCAAAAAACACAGTCATTCCCACAATAATCAAATATACATCCGTAAGTTTGATCACAAAGGGGAGTATGTCTGGGAAATCAGCGAAAATCGACGGAGCCAGCGACCTCACAAATAATGCTGGGACAAAATGAGCAACGTTGTTGAATACTTGATGGTCTGCCAAGATATCATCCCATGTGATCGGGGACTTCCTCACTAGCTTGTAGATGTAGTTTATGATTACCTTTTTGGTGACAAAAAATACTACAATGGCAATGATAGCTAATAATGTCAATGAAATCAGCAATTTCCAATATGCTAAACTTCCAGTGCTTACATTTGCTGATATTAAAATCTGTTCAATCCAGTTTTCCACCTGGTCAAATTCAGTCATAATTTTATATTCTTACTTTTCTTAATAGTTGATGCTTGTTTCAATCTGTTGAAATCAATCGTTTTATTGATATGATTAAAGATGATGATTATTCCACGTGCACCACGATCCCTTTCAGATAGGCTGTTTCTTGGTGGTAAATGTTGATGGGGTGATCAGGTGGTTGGGAGAGGAAGTGCAAAATCCTGATATTTCGACCACTTTCCATAGCTGCTGCTGTTATGGTGTTGGTGAATAGTTGCTTGTCTACTACTTGTGAGCAAGAGAATGTGAATAAAATCCCTCCAGGCTTGATTTGTTTGAATGCCTCAGCATTTAATCTCTTATATGCTTGAACAGCATTGTGTCGTGATTTCATGTTTTTAGCAAATGCAGGTGGATCGAGTACGATTACGTCATAGTCTTGCTCGATTTCTTTAATGTATTTTACCACATCAGCTACAATGGATTCGTGCTTTCCAGAGAATGATCCTGCATTCAAAGCTACATTTTTCTCTGTGAGTTCAATTGCCTTGGCAGAGATATCGATGGAGTGTACTTCCTTTGCTCCAGCTTTCAATGCGGAAACAGAAAAACCACCACTATAGCAAAATGTATTTAAGACTTTTTTGTCTTTACTGTAAAGACCAAAAAGGTGCCTATTGTCTCTTTGATCCACAAAAAATCCTGTTTTCTGACCTTTTTCCCAATCTATTTCATAAATACAGCCATTCTCTTTGACCACATTTGTTTTTGGTTCACCGAATATCAATCTGTTTTCTATGTTTGGTAAGTTTTTGGGCAATGTTTCAGCAGATTTGTCATACACCGCAGCTAATTGACTACCATATGCATTTTGCAATGCATTAGAGATATCTTCGACATGACGATGCATACCTATCGAATGTGCCTGTATCACAGCTGTACCATTGTAGAAATCAATGATCAAACCTGGAAGCCCATCACCTTCCCCGTGAATCAATCTGTAGACATTAGTGTATTCATGATCAATAAGCCCCACTTGATTTCTAACAGCTAGTGCCGATTGGATTTTTGCATTCCAAAAAATCTGATCTATAGGTTTTTCTTCAAAAGATATGATACGCACCATGATCGATCCATTTTGAAAGTGTCCGATTCCTAGAAAAGTATCCTTGGCACTGTAAACTTGAACAAGCTGCCCATTCTCGAGATCCTTGTCTCTTTTGGCTATTGCACCAGAAAAAATCCAGTGATGTTTTCTCAAAATTGAGATTTCTTTGTTCTTTGCTAAGCTAATTTTAGGATATTGAATCATTATGTTTTGTTTAATTTTGGGAAAGCCAATGTACCAATGATCATGAATATCAGACTGATCAAGAGCGCGGGTAAATGGGCGTAAATAGGCAGATCTATCGTTGATAAAATCAAGTATGCGAACATTCCGCCTATCAAGGATGCTAGGGCTCCAGCTTCGGAGGCTTTTTTCCAATACAATCCGGCCGTCAAAGGTACAAATAAACTTACCAACATTAGCATAGATGCTTCGGCAACGAGCTCATAGATGTTAGTTTTCCATTGTGCCATGAATGTAGCGACCAAAGCGACTAAGACGATGTTCACTCTCAAAATCCAAAGAAAATGCTTGTCATTGAGCCTTTTGCCAAAATAAGGTCTGATAAGATTCTCTGAAATAATCGCAGCTGGAGCAAGCAGCCCTGAACTAGTAGTACTCATGATAGCTGAAATCAAAGCACCAAAGAAAAGGATCTGCACATGAATGCCACCATGTCTTAAGACCATTTCGGGGAGTAGCAACTGTTTATTTTCAAGGTAAATTTCTGGATAGAGGTATTTGGCACCTAAAGCAATAAAAAGTGGTAAAAGTCCAATTGTTACGTAAAATCCTCCTGCGAGATAAGTTGACCGAATAGCAACTTTTTCAGACTTTGCTGACATTACCCTTTGATAGATGTCTTGACTAGGGATGCTTCCTAGACCTAAGATCATCCATGCTCCCAGGTAGTTCAGCCAAGCGGTAGGTTTAGCTTCTGGGAAAAACTGAAAGCTGCCTTCTGGTGCTGATTCCAAAATAGGTGTAATTCCTCCCGCTTGCTGAGAAACCATTACCGATACCCAGATAAGACCAACTACAATCAACGTAGTTTGTATAAAATCAGTTATAGAGATTGCCCACATACCTCCCAGAAAGGTGTAAAAGACTACGATTCCTGCGCTTATTACAATAGCAATGGCTATGGAAATATCAGCTATGGAGTTGAATATCAATGCCAGGGCTACCAATTGTGCTGCCACATAACCGAAGTATGCCGGGATCATAAATAATGATGCCATGAATTCAACTTTACTCCCAAAAATCCTTTTATAAACATCACCTATGGTAAGCACATTCATGCGGTACATGGGACGTAAATAGAACATGCCAAAAAGTACAAGGCAAAGCGCACCGCCAAATGGATCCTCTATCACCCCTTGCAACCCAGAATCTAAATATTCAGAAGAAGCTCCAAAGATAGTTTCTGAACCAAACCATGTAGCAAATAGGGCAGAGGCAGAAAGGAATAGTGGAAGTTGCCTTCCAGCAAGTACAAAGTCACTAGAGTTTTTGACCAGTTTGGAAGACCATGCACCGATAGCTACCGTAATGATTAGGTATATGATTATAGCTGTTAGTAGCAATTTTTTAACTCGTTTTTTAAAATGATGTCAATTTAAACCATGTGTTGTAACTGAGGTGGAGTCTCAATTTCAATTTAATATCACACCTTAATTTAACTTCTCTAGGGAGTAAAATTAACTTGAGAGGAGGTGATTCATATAGAAAATTGACCCTAGATTTCTTAAAACTCCTTTCATGATCCTTCCACTTCATTTTTCCCTTAGAAACACAAAATTCCCCAAGTAAATCACCTGGGGAATATAGTATACTAGGGTTTTATAACTAAATTTTAGGAATACATTTCTGTCCTAAGTGCTTTGATCTCCTCACTTTCAAGGTAATCGTCGTAAGGCATCCTTCTGTCGATAGTTCCTTTAGGTGTGAATTCAATGATCCTATTGGCAGTGGACTGTACGAAAGCGTGATCGTAAGAAGTCATCAGGACAGTCCCATTGAATTCGATGATGGCATTGTTGAATGCTGTGATTGATTCCAAATCTAAGTGATTGGTAGGCTCATCCATTACCAATAGATTTGGGTTTTGGAGCATCATCTTAGAAACCATACAACGTACTTTTTCACCTCCAGATAGGACAGAACATTTCTTCAATGATTCTTCACCTGTAAAAAGCATTCTTCCTAAGAAAGTCCTTACATGAGCCTCTTCTTGGTTTGAAGAATACTGTCTCAACCAATCAATCAGGCTAAGTTCAGACTGGAAATACTTAGCGTTATCATTAGGTAAATAAGCCTTATTGATAGTTACTCCCCATTTGAATGTGCCTTTTTGGGTTGGGATTTCTTCCATGATGGTTTGGAAAAACTTAGTAACAGCCTGTTTTGTCTTCGAGATGAAGGCAATTTTATCACCTTTGTCTACCATAAGATTGACATCAGTAAAATATACCGTATTGTCATCTTTTAATGCCAGACTTTCCGTCATGAATATTTGATCTCCCGCTTCTCTTTCTGGCTTGAAGATGATGCCTGGATATTTTCTTGTAGAGGGCTGAATATCATCTACATTCAGTTTTTCAAGCATCTTCTTTCTTGCTGTTGCCTGTTTTGATTTGGCAACGTTGGCAGAGAATCTAGCGATGAAATCCTGGAGTTCTTTTCTTTTCTCTTCTACTTTCTTGTTTTGATCAGACTTCTGCTTAGCTGCAAGTTGGGAAGACTCATACCAGAAGGTGTAGTTACCAGAGTAAATCTTGATTTTGCTAAAGTCAATGTCTACGATATGTGTAGAAACAGCATCTAGGAAATGTCTGTCGTGAGATACTACGATTACCAGGTTTCTGAAATTGACCAAAAAGTCTTCTAACCAATTGATAGTATCAGAATCAAGATCATTGGTAGGCTCATCGAGGATAAGGATATCTGGATTTCCAAATAGTGCTTGTGCAAGTAAAACCCTTACTTTTTGATTACCAGCCAATTCTTTCATTGGTAAATAATGCAAGTCTTCCGATATGCCCAATCCAGATAGCATAGATGCTGCATCAGATTCGGCATTCCAGCCGTCCATTTCAGCAAATTCTGCCTCAAGCTCTGATGCACGTATTCCATCTGCTTCAGTGAAGTCTTCCTTCATGTAAATGGCATCTTTCTCGGACATGATCTCATAGAGTTTTTTGTGACCCATGATTACTGTCTTCAATACTTCATGCTCATCAAACTCAAAGTGATTCTGCTTCAAAACAGCCATTCTTTGGCCTGGAGTAATATTGACCAGACCCGTGGTGCTGTCTATGTCACCAGCAAGAATTTTCAGAAAGGTGGACTTACCGGCACCATTGGCGCCGATTACACCATAGCAATTTCCAGGTGTGAATTTTAGATTTACGTCTTCAAAAAGGGTTCTCTTACCAAACTTGAGAGATAAATTATCTACAGATATCATTGAATTTCATTTTTTTCGAAGGTGCAAAGATAATACAATTATTGTGAAGGGGTAAATACATCGAGCTAATCTAGGTAGACCTTAAGTTATTTTTTCATTCTTTTACAAGATTATGATACTTTAAGAAGCCTGTTTGAACTTGGGTTGACTTTTGGGTGTCGTAAATGGCATTTGTGTTTTAATTGATTTCTTACTAATGATTTAGCCAGAGTTCCATTTTATTTATTTGACATAATATGTGATTGAAAAGTCAATTTATGTAATTTAAAGTGCATTTTTAATTCAATGCGGATATATTTGTTGGCTTAACCTATACTTACAGATTTAAAAGGAAAATACATGTTGATCGATCAAAAGTATCCATTACCTCAATTGTTTTATCGAAAATTTCGAGTTAAAGAAAAGACTTTAGTTAACACTCAAAAAAGAAGATAGGCATATGAAAATTCCAGCGTTCCTATTTTCTATCAAATTACTAGATTCTATTAGGCCTTTATCCGATGAATTGAAAGCATATTTACAGAAAGCAATGTATGTAAGGAACTTCAAAAAAGGAGAAACAATCAGTGAAGCAGGTACATATTGTAATCAAATGTATGTTATCAAGAGTGGATTGGTGAGAGGATATTTTGTGAGTAACAACAAGGAAATCACAACATGGATAAGTTGTGAAAATGAGCTTGTAACATCAATTTCTGGTTTTTTTCAAAACAAGCCATGTAGGGAAAATATAGAAACACTCGAAGAGGTCAAAGCTGAAGTACTTGATTTTTCTGATTTGAAATATTGTTTAAAGCATTTTCCTGAAATGATAGAAATCAACCGAATATTGCTTGAGCAATATTACATACATGCAGAAGAAAGGGCTTTTATAGCGAGGATACCAGGTGCAGTTGAACGCTATAATTACTTCGCTAAGTCAGGAAATAGGCACTTGCTTCAGCGTGTACCTCACAAGCATTTGGCATCTTTGCTAGGCATGAGACCAGAGACTTTTAGTAGGATCATCAAGTTAGCTTGACAAATGTCAATATTTTTTCAGTTTTTTAGTTGAATTAATCTTCCAATTCGGTAGACAGGTTACATTTACCTACCACTTACTTACAAATCTGGCTAGTTAATGATGATTCTTGTATTACTGTTGTGTGTGATTATATTGTCTGCGGGTACACTTAATAGTGTCTTGTTGATGGTCAAGCCTACCAATGGTGCCGTCGACAACAAGATGTTTGGAAGTACTTTGTTTTTTTATAACCTTTATTTATTGGTTTATTTCCTTTGGTTTGAATTAGAGTTTATCCTCAGTCAACCTCATATGTTTAGGACAGTCAGTCCTTTGATGTATTTTACTGGCCCTTTGTTCTATTTTTTCGTGAGGAATTCACTTCAGGGCACAGAAGGATTAAGAAAATACGATTGGATTCATTTTGTTCCGGCAGTTTTTCACTTTGTAGAATTGATGCCGCTTTTCTTTGAATCTTCTTCTCAAAAGTTAGAAGTTCTTCAAGTGATTTTGAGAGATAAGTCCCAATTGAGATGGCTTGGAGGTGGACTTATTCCTATTGGATTTCATTACCTCTTCAGAACCTTGCTGCTTGCAGGATACTTTAGCCATAGTGTTGTCCTATTTTACAGGTCTAGGAAACAGCATTCACAAAGACTTAATGTTCATTTATTTTCAAATTGGTTTTTGATGGCGATGATTTTGGTGGGCTGGGTAGTTTTTTCCAATCTTATTTATGATGTATTAGGTAGTTTGGTTTTTATCAATGTTCATGGATTTTCAGAATATAGCCAAATTTTTTCCTTTGTAGCCTTGCTAGGGATTTTATTGTTGAATCTGTATATCAACTTCTATCCTGAATTGGTGTTTGATGCATCAGGCTCAAAGGATAGATATCCAACATATTTCACAAGTCAACCTATGGAGCTTCAAACTCTTAGTTCCTTTAGATTTGAATTTCAAGGAATAGATGATTCATTAGGACAAAGTTTGGAATATATCCCGAAAAACAAGGCTTTAAGCAAAGATGAGGAGTTGATTGATGTCGAAGAAATTTTAACTTTCAAAAACCGTATAGTCGATTTGATACAAAAAGATAAGATTTTCAGAAATTCAAATTTGACTTTATCAGAATTTTCAAAACAGGTTGGACTCTCTCCCAAATTGGTTTCATATGGTATCAAGCAATGTTTTGATAAGGGATTCAATGAGTTTATCAATTATCATCGGGTTCAAGATGCCATTGCCTTAATTGAAGAGGGGTTTTTAGATGATTATACAATGAATGGTTTGTGCGAAAGTGTAGGTTTCAATTCAAGATCTACATTCTTCAATTCATTCAAAAAAGAAATGTCCTGCAGCCCTGGAGAATATTGGAAAAACTTTCAAGGATAAGCATTTGAATTGATGTATTTTAATTGTTTGAGAATAAGCTTTTTTACCCCTTTTGATAACTAGAAAAGCAATCGTAACATGATGTAACTTTTTTTATTACCTCAAATTATACCTCATATTTTGAATTTACTGGATTTCTAACCTCTACCTCTATTTGGTACAGACTAAAATCATATAACCTTCTAAAGATCAATTAGACCAAACCTATCATTTTGTTTGAATAAGAAAGAGATTGAACTTAGCGTGTGATGAAGGTTTTTACCTGAAAATTAGGTGTTATTTTTTAGAGATTGGTAATTCAATGTTGTTAAGTTTAGACCCATTAAGTGTTCTATTAAACAGAACATATCTATAATCATTGCCTGTGATTAATACGCTGTACAAATCTGGTAAGTCTTCTTATCATAACTAAACGTATTTATAGGAAAGTCAAATATCTTGATTTGTTTATTATTATTATTATTTCCCTAACTAATTCTTACACTTTACAGGATGTTTTGATAAGATTTTTATATAGAATAATTGGTCTTCTGACATTTTGATTTGAAATCAAATTTAGCCTTTGAAGTATTATCAAGTGAAAAGTGCAAGGTTTTGCATGATTTTGAACATAAAAAAGGATTAAATAAAAATGTATTTTGAATATAGAATTAGTTTTTTGATGCAGCAATGTGTCTGATATACCGATTTTGAAACGTCTACTTTTTGAAAAAAATACACTTTAAATGGACATTAGCAGCTGATTGATCCACATAACTAAATGTATTTTCAATGATGAAAAAGAAGTTTCTGATTAGTGTGTTCATAGTGCTTTTGACTATGCAATCTGGATTGTTTGCACAGTCCAGAAAGTACTTTAGTCAGTTTAGCCATTTGCAAGGTTATTACAATCCTTCACTGATAGGATATGAAGGTTCTATGCTTCGAGGTTTTGTAAGAAACCAATGGGCAGGTTGGGAAGGTGCACCAAAGACATTTTTTATATCAGCTGAATTAGACTTTTCTCAATTTGGATCACAAGCTACCACCTCGGAACTGGGGAAAAATGCAACAGGCATCAATGTCTTATATGATCAGTATGGAGCTTTTATAGAAACAGAGGTGATAACATCCTATGCAGCTAGAATCCAACTCAATGATAACATCAACTTAAGGCTTGGTGCAGGATTCAATTTCAACAATGTGAGATTGGATGGCAATAGCCTTACCGCAGAGCAAGCTAATGATCCGATCCTTAGTCAGTATCTCAATGGGTTTGCAGATATGCAAGTTCTTGATTTCAATCTTGGAATGGCTATCACTCATGCAAAGTATTATTTATCCTATGCAGTAAGCAATGTCAATCAAGGTGCATTCAGTAGAGGAGATATTTTCATGGAAAGAAAACCTAGAGTGGGAGTAGCCATGGCGGGGTTCAGGTCTCCAGTTGGAAACAGCCTCAACCTTGCGACCAATGCGCTATATAGGCATCAGAATGATCTTCCAGATAATATTGAACTCAATTTTAAGGTGCTTATCAAGGAAAAGTTATGGCTTGGTGGAGGACATAGGATCAATTATTCCAACTCTTATCAATTTGGCTTATTGTTCGACTCATTCCGGGTCGGATATATTTATGAAATGCCAATGCTAAAAAGCTACTTACTTCCCAATGTTACCCATGAGTTTATGCTGACTTATGCGCTTTCTAGGAGAAATGCTAACAATTTGATTTGGTAAGTCAGTCAAAAAAATAGAATTATCATTTACCGAATAAAGTATTATCACCCAAGTATTTTATAATAAAATCTTCAGCTAAAACTCAATAATCAATAACCTGATCATCTAATACAAAAGATGTCAGGTTAACTGACTTTAAGTCATAAGCTGGGGGTTTGAAGATGTAAAAGGCAAAGCCTATCACCCTTAATAGTATCACTATGAGTAGAATTTTACAACTTAACCTATTGTTAATTATTGGATTGGCTTTGGGAGCCGTCGTTCCTGTATGTGCAGGAGATGTGATGAAATCGAGCCACGGATCCAATCTTCTGGTGCCCGAATCATCAACTCAACTTTTAATTGATGAGGTTTTCAATTTTGATGATTATGATGCTCCAGTAGTCGAGCCTCTAGATGGTAATCAAGCGATTTGTATGGGTGGGACGACCACTTTTACGAGTAATACACCAGGTGGTGTATTTTCATCTAGTGATGAGTCTATAGCTACTGTAAATGCATCAGGTTTGGTGACAGGTATTAGTGCAGGGACAGCTACCATAAGCTACACTGTAACTGATGAAGATGGCTCTACTACAGTCACCAGAGATGTGGTGGTATCTCAGGCGGCTGTGGGAGTGATTACAAGCGAGAGTCAAACGGTATGCGCGGGATCTACTCCGAACCCATTATCTATCCCATCAGATACTGGCGCTTTGATTCAATGGCAGATATCTTCAAATAATGTCAACTTTGTAAATGTAACTGGAGAAACTTCTCCTACGCTAAACTTAGGTCCAGCATCTGCGACACGCTACTATCGAGCAAGGTTGACGATTGGAACTTGTGTTACTTTTAGTACTACTGCCACCATATCCGTTACCGCTGCACCTGTAGAGTCTTCGATAATGGGTAATCAAGAAATTTGTGCTGGAAATATTCCTTCTCCTCTTTCTCTTTCAGGTGCTACATCAGGGATACAATGGCAATCTTCTACAAACAATGTTGATTTTACAGATATAATAGGCGCAACTTCTGCAACGTTGAATTTTTCAAACCCCTTGAGCACCACAACATATTTCAGAGCAGTGGTTAGTTCAGGAGCATGTTTGCCATTTGTGACCAATGTAGTATTGATTGAAGTTGATCCATTGACGAGCGCAGGAGTTATTACTCCAAATGATCAGGTAGTTTGTCCTGGAGGACAGGCATCCCCACTGACAGTTTCTGGTGCAGTTGGAAATTTGCAATGGCAAGTTTCTACTACTGGGACAGGTGGTTGGATAAATATTGATGGGGCTACAGCGACTACTTTGACAAGTACGCAAATAGGTACACTTACAGGCACTAGATATTATAGAGTTGAAGCGATTAGTGGGCAGTGTGGAACCACTTATAGCAATGCTGTGGCTATAGAAGTAGATTTTTCTTCTGCTGGAAACATATCTCCAGATCAAGTGATATGTGCAAATGGTACACCTGCTGATATTATCTTGTCAGACTATTCTGGAACCATTCAATGGCAAAGAAGTACAGACAATGTAAACTTTACTAATATTTCTGGTGAAACAGGAGCAACGCTATCAGGCAGTTCTTTAGGGACTATCTCTCAGACAACCTACATCAGGGCTATCGTCAATGGAATATGTAACAATGTTGCTTCTCCAGTTCACTCGATTACTGTTAACCCTATTCCTCCAGCTCCTATAGCACCTGCAACTCAGGAGATTTGTGATGAAAGTGGTGCTACTTTACAGGATCTAGAGATTACAGGGAGCAACATCAGGTGGTACAATGCTGCTGTAGGTGGTGATGAGTTACCTTCAAATACTGTCCTCCAAGATGGAGTAACATATTATGCTACTCAAACTTTGCTTGGTTGTCAGAGTGCAGTTAGAGCAGCAATCACAGTGGATTTGGTAAGTGTAAACCTTATAGCACCGAATGCTCCCCCAATTCAATATTTTTCTCCAAGTATTACTCCAAGAGTGAGCAATTTGGTCGCTTCTGGGTCGAATGTACAGTGGTTCACAGCAGCATCAGGAGGGACTCCTTTGAGCAGCAATACCCAACTAAATGATGGTGTTACTTACTATGCACAGTCTTCACAGTTTGGATGTGCTAGCGCTCGTGTGCCAGTTTTAGTTGAAATCAGTTCATTCTCGTCTGAAGGATGTGGTTTTGAGTTAGTTGGTAATGCAGTGTATTGTGCCAATGATGAGATTGTATTGAGAGCTCGAAATATCAGCCCAGAAATATCAGGAAACATCAGACAGTGGTCTCAGTTGTCAGGTCCTTCTGTTCTGTTTCAAACAAACTCAGATACGACACAAGCCACGATTTCAGGAGTGATTCCAGGTGCATATTATGTTTTCCAGTTTCAGACTCGTTGTGAAACTGGGCTTTTGATGGTGGAACAAATTGGATTTACAATTGCCAATACCCCCACAGCTGATGCAGGAGAATCTATCCAAGGGTGTCCTGGGGATTACCAGCTTAACGCTGCTGCATTAGCTACAGGTGAATCTGGAGTTTGGGAAATAGTTCAGGTAGAAAATGCCCTTGGACAGTTAGTTACACCGGGTTCAGTTCAATTGATTAACCCTACCTCACCAACTGCTACAGTAAGATTTTTGCAAGGAGTAGGAGGTAACGTTGGGCTTAGATGGACTGTGACTAACACGATCACTGGTTGTGTTGATTCTGATGAAATAGAAGTCCTCAATTGTGGTGGTGAACCAGTAGATGCAAATAGAGATGGAAGTAATATAATCAATTTGGGGTCCTGTTATAGCCTTACGACTACTAGACGGATTACGCCAAGTTATGCTGGACAGGAATTTTGTGGAGTTCAGTCTGGGTACGATTTTGTGTCTGGACCTTCTCGACCTTCGATCAATAGGTTTGTAAATAATACAGGACAATACACCTATGATTTTGGAAATCTTAAAGAAGGAACATACGTTTTCCGCTATTGGGTAGAAAATGGATGTTTCAATGGTGAGGACAACCTTACCCTCATCGTACCTGCTGCCGAAGGTGGAGCCACAAGTGCAGACGTAAGCTATCCAAGCCACTTTCAATCTACCATTACAGTACCGATGGAGTTACTTCCAGGTACTAGAAATTTTGATGTAGCATTCATTTGTAAAGATGAAGCACCTGATAATGCATTTGTATTCAATGGTTCTATTCCAGAGAATGCTGGAGAAACAGTAAGCTGGAACATCAGAACAGTGACAGGCTTCAACGCGTTTGACGGTCAATACTTGACGGCCAATTACACAGGTCCGATGAGTCTTACACCAAATGCTCCATTTGGACAAAATGTAAGTTTGAATAATTTGACTGCGGGTCTATATGAATTGCAGTACAGAATCGAGACACGTACAGATCCTGCAGATCCTAATTCAGCGATACGTTGTAGTTCTTCAAGGTTTATCCTGGTTCAGATAGTAGACTCAGATGTAGATATCCAAGTAAATGGTGATGAAGAGACATTCCTGATGGATTGTGGAAGTTCATCTTTCTCGATACCTATTGTAGAGAGTAATGGTGATCTTACAGAGTTCAGAGTAGTCAGTGGTCCAGCACCTGTGAATGGCTATTTATCTAATACTACATCATGGATGCCACTGGAGAATGATTCCACAGCTGGTATTTTTAATATATATGATGTTAATGTAGCTGGAGAATATACTTTTGAATTTAGAAGAAAATACCAATTTGCACCGACAGGTCAGTGTGGAATTTCTTATACAAATCTAAAGGTGGTCAAGTCTAACCCACCTAGTGTTGCACTTGCAGGTGCAGACCAACAAGTGTGTAACGTTTCGTCTACAAATTTGACAGCGGCTGCGCCAACTGGAACTTCGGTAGGAAGATGGACTCAGGTAAGTGGTCCAAATCAAGCAAATATAATATCACCTAGTCAAAGAGAAACTGCTGTTTCGGGATTGATCCGAGGTACTTATATTTTTAGATGGACGGTTTCAAACGGTCCAGCTTGCCCAAGTTCTTCAGATGATGTTGTGGTGAAAGTCTCTCCAAATCTTCCTATTGTTTCTCCAGCGCCTGCACCAGTCGAAGTATGTTTTGGTCAGCCAGTACAGCTCCAAGGAAAATCAAATATGCTTGGAGATGAAAGTATTTCTTGGACGGTGACTCCTTCAGCAGGGGTTAATTTCTCAAGCACTTCTATTGTAAATCCGATTGTAACTGGTCTTTCAGCAAATACTACTTATACTTTTACCTACAGAATTACAAATGGCTGTGGAACTGCAAATCAAAACATCATCATATCCACGACAAGCTCAGAGGGTGCCGTGGCAGCAAATGCTGGGAATGATTTATGTTTGCCTTCAGATACAGATACATTTGCACTTAATGCCAATCTACCAGCCGACCATACCGGTCTTTGGACAATCGTTTCGCAACCTAGTGGAGCTACTGCAATTTTTGCGGATCAAACAATTCAAAATACAAGTGTAACCATTGATGTACCAGGAGTATATGTTTTTGAATGGACTTTGAGTAGGGATGGTGCTAGCGCTTGTGGGACATCTTCAGATAGGGTTACTGTAAATGTGACTGAAGAACTTGATAATGCTAATGCTGGGCCCGATGTGATTGTGTGTGATGAAGATTTAGTTCAATTGCAGGCGGTATCACCTAATGTAGGAAATGGAAGATGGACTCAAATTGCAGGGCCAGGTGGACTAGTGATCAATGATCCAAATTCACCAACTTCTACTGTTTCTGGTTTCATCAGTGGTCAATATTATGTCCTTCGATGGACGGTGACTTTGGAAGGTTGTGCTACTCAAACAAGTAGTGACGACATGACTTTGATTCCTTCAGTCGGTGCTCCTCAGGCCATTGCTCCTGCAATCCAGAGTGTATGTGATGGAACAGGAGGACAGCTTACTGCTACTGCTGCTGATGGTGGCTATTGGTCTTTCAAATCAGGGCCCACTGTGCCAGCATTTTCTAATGAAAATTTAGCCAATACCAATATTGGAAACGTAGTCCCTGGTACTTATTATTTAGCATGGAATGTACCTGCTGTTGGTCAGTTTTGTTCACCATCTTCTGCACCTGTACAACTGATCGTATCTACTGTAGCAAATGCAGGAGGGGACTTAGAATATTGTGGTTCAGTTTCAAACATACCCCTGAACGGAAATGGAGCAGAAGGAACTTGGTCTTTTGTTTCAGGTCCAAGTACACCAAATATTATCCGAGTATCTGCTACAAGTGCCAATGCCACAGCGCTTTCAACTCCTGGTGAGTATGTGTTCAGGTACACGATAGCTGCTATTGATGGCAATTGTCCAGAAACATCCGATGAGATGGTCGTGACTATCAATGCCAACCCAACTACACTTGCTGATGCAGGTGATTCTCAAGAACTGTGCAACCAAACAGAATTCAATTTAAATGCAAATTCCCCAGCTTCAGGAGAAGTGGGAACATGGTCAATGATCTCGGGTTCAGGAGGGGTATTCACAGATGTGAATGACCCAAGCACTACTTTCACAGGTGCTAGTCCTGGAACATACATTTTTAGGTGGACGATAGCTTCTACTGATGGATGTAGCATCAGTAATTCTTCTAGGGTTTGGATTTACAATTACCCAGAAGTAAGTGATTCCATTAATTCAGCAGATGCTGGAGAGGATCAAACAATATGTAAACCTTTCACAAACTTAAACGCTAACACTCCAATCAATTTCAATACGGGTCAAGCTGGTGCCAGAGGTCAATGGATCATTGTGTCTCAGCCTTCAGGCGCTGCTGCAACTATAGTAAGTCCAAATGCTCCAAATTCTAGAGTAAATGGTCTTACAGAACTTGGCTCTTATACTTTTAGATGGACTATTGAGGTGATTCCTGCTTCTGGTTTCATCTGTGCAGAAACTTCCAATGAAGATGAAGTTACGATTACCGTGACTGGTTTTGAAGTTGAAGCTGATGCGGGTTTGGATCAAGAACTTTGTGAAGGTGTAGCAAGTATTCAATTGGATGCTGATCCTTCACAGACAGGTATTTGGACATTGAGGTCTGGCCCAGGTGGAAGTTTTTCAAATGCTAACTTACCAAATGCAAACTTCATACCTGCGGGTGCAGGTCAATATGTGTTCAGATGGACAATTGGAGAAGGAACTGAATGTGTTGATTTTGATGAGGTGAATGTCAATATTATTCCTGCTGCTTCAATAGCTGAAGTTGTGAATGATGAAATATCTGTTTGTCTTTTCAATCCAGTAACCTTACAAGCCATTGCTCCAACAGTAGGCAATGGAAGATGGAGACAGCTATCTGGCCCGACCAATTCTCAAATTGCTTCACCAAATAGTGCTGTGACCAATGTAGGAATCATTGTGCCAGGTACCTATGTGTTTAGATGGGAAGTAAGTAATGGAACTGTATGTCCTCCAACTTTTGCGGATGTGACTTTGACAGCACTGACCACAGTAACTCAAGCTAAAACAAATTCTCAATATTTAGATATATGTAGATTCCCTGAGTCAACACCTGCTTTTGACGGAAGTATTACATTACAAGCAAATACTCCAGGTCAGGGTGAAGAGGGGTATTGGGAATTTGTTTCAGGACCTAATGTGATCACATTCGACGATCCAAGTAGTCCTTCGGTTGTAGCTTCAGGCTTTACAAATTTTGGAGAGCCTACTATATATAAAATCAAATGGGTTATTTCAGCTGGATCTGGATGCTCTTCTACTGAAGATGAAATTGAAATAAGGCTTTGGGATGAGCCTACCACACCACTTGCAGGTACCTATGGACCATTCTGTAATGAGCCTTCTGTGATATTGAATGGTAACCTCCCAGAAGTCGGAGATGGCGAGTGGGAATTTGTAAGTGGTCCGAGACAAGTTGTTTTTGTAAATCCAGATAATATTAGTTTACTAGATCCGAGCAATCCTAATGCTATCGCTAGAGGGTTTTTGGGTGGTCAAATCACAGATTTGGTACCAGGAACCTATGTGCTTAGCTGGAATATTGCTAATGGACGGGCATGTACACCTAAAAGAAATGAGACTACAATTGTTAATCTCGCACCTTTATCTTCCGCTGCTCCTGGGAATTTCCAGATTTGTGAAGGAGGTGATCAAGTAATGACTTTTACACCTCTTGGTGGTACGGGTTTTTACACCTACCAATGGCAAGTGAGTGATGGTACATGTAATGGCGTTTGGACTGATATTCCTGGCGCTACTTCTACTACTTATACTACGCCGTCTCTTTCTAGTACGACCAGATACAGATATATCATCACAGATGTCGGAGATCCTGCAAATGGTGTAGATCCAATATGTATCACAGCATATACATCTCCTTGTATCAATGTGTTTGTGGTTGAAGACCCAGTGATTACATCGATTTCGATCACACCAGATGAATTCTGTGCTGATGCGGATGCCAAGCCAATCCTTACGGTAAATGCTACTGGTGGAACGCCTTTCTTGACCTATGTATGGGAACAAAGAACAGGCCCAGGGGAAAATGATTGGACTGTGATTCACGTAGGCGAACCAGATGGTGGAAGTTTCAGTGCTCAAGTAAAATCTACCCAAACATTTTGTCCAAGTCCAGCATTTGTTGCTCCATCATGTGACTGTCCTTCAGGTATGGTTGCAGTGGGTTATACTGCAGAAGTAGGGAATATTTTTGGGGAAGATGTAATTTCTTCTTTCACATTACAATGTCGCCAAGTCAATAGTGACGGTACTTGGGGAGCTGGTGCTGATGTGACTTGTAGCAATGGAATTGCAACTGGTGATAGAACAGAGTCAGTGACTGCACCAAATAATACAGCATTGGTTGGTTTTAGTAATAGAATTGGTTGCGGTGTTGACTTACTTCAAGGCAGATCAAAACCTCTTTCTGAGATTTTGGCAGGTAACTCCAACAATTCTAATACCTTGATGACAGGTATTGGAGGGAATGGTGGTATTATCCAAAATACACAAGTGGCACCAGCTGGCTACGCTATAGTTGGTATGACAACTTATTTGGATGGTGATTTTGCTGCAGGCTATGCATGGAGATACATTAGATTGACAGATTTATTTGAAGGTGCTGAGTTTTCTGACTGTGCAGTCAATGGAGGTGAAGGAGAAGTCCGTGTGACGGTAAGTGCAAGTGGTAGAGGTTGCGATACTGTGATTTCCAATTCGGTATTCTTCGGAGTATCTTGTGATGCAATTTTTGATGAACAGCCAGAATCAGCCAATATTTGCGCTGGTGAAACAGTTGAGCTTACTGCTAGTGTCAATGGAGGAGCTGGTCAGACAAGATATTGGGTAGAGTTTTCTAATGAAATAAACGGTGAGTTTACAAGATTAGCATCTTTCCCAGAAGGCGGAACTGTCGTAGAGCCAACTCTAGTAGGTGGTGACGTATATGAACTAGCATACACTACTGAACCAGTATTTGAAAACACATTCTTTAGGTTTGTAGTCGTTCAAGATGGCTTAGGTTGTGACCAAGCGACATCAGAGTTAGCGGGGATTTATGTTCCTTCTATCGTGGAGCAACCTGTTGCAATTCAATCTTCTGCATGTGAATCAAATATTGAGTTCAATGAAAATGAATTTTTTGTAGAAGTAGAAGAAGGTTATTCAGTAAATCAGATCACTTATGCTTATCAATGGCAAGTATTGAATGGTGCTACTTGGGAAGATGTTTCCAATGACAACCCGTTAGGAGCTATATATAGTGGAGCAAATACCGAAAGACTTTCAGTTACAGGTATTACTGATATTGGAGTGTATACTTTCAGAGTACTGATAGTGCCGAGTGTCAATGGATCAGTATGTGCTTCGCTTACATCAGAACCAGTTACATATGAAATTGTGTCAGATCCAGTTGTCACAGTTCAGCCAGAGGATGGGTTGATTTGTACTGGTGATACTCATACCATGAGTGTACAAGCAATGGGTGGTACTCCCGCACCTTCTTACCAATGGCAGAGAGAGAATGGATTTGGTACTGATAATTGGATAGATATTACCAATGCGACTGGTACCAGCTATACAACTCCTACATTATCAAGCAACACAAGATATAGGGTCTATGTATCTGCACCTGGTAATGCCTGTGAAACTGGTTTCTCAAGAATTGTTACAGTTACAGTGAATGGATTGACCCCAGGAGTGATCTCTAGCAATGTACAGGCTGTATGCGAAGATGAAGGGCCTAATGCCCAAACTCAAGTTGAGCTGACAGGAACAGCTGCTGTTTCTCCAAATAGTGGGGCAATCACTTATCAGTGGCAAGCTAGTACTTCTGGTGCCAATAGCGGATTTGCAGATATTGTAGGTGCAACTGGACAGAGTCTGTCTCCAGGAGTTTTAGATCAGACAACCTGGTTTAGAAGAATAGCTTATAGCACATTAACTGTAACTGGTGGAAACCCTAGCCCGCTAGGACCATTGACATGTGAATCGATATCAAATAGCATTCAAGTAATTGTCAATCCTGTACCTCAAATAACCTCTTCCAATGTGAAGACAATAAGAAGTGGGGATAATGTAGCTTATACTATTACATCGGACGTAATTGGTACCTCTTTCCAATGGACTTCTTCTACTGTAGTGGGTATTTCTGGTAATGCTGATGGAAGTGGTTCTAATATCAATCAAATCTTAATTAACTCAAGTAATGTACCTTTAGATGTTACTTATGTAATTATACCAAATGGTCCTGGTGCCACAAGTTGTGAAGGTGATGAGTTTGTGTTTACTGTCACAGTCAATCCAACTCCAGATGTGAATCCAATTGAAGATCAAGTTCTTTGTGCTGGGGAAAGTACTATAGCTGTGGAATTCCAAGGGGATGTAAATGGAACGGTTTACAGATGGACCAATTCCACCCCTTCTATCGGCTTGGCTGCATCTGGTACTGGTACGATATCCTCATTTACAGCAATAAACAATTCATCTACTCCAATCACAGCTACAATTACAGTAACTCCAGAGTATACAAACAATGGAGTGACAGGTAGCGGGGCTTCAGAATCTTTTACTATTACAGTAAACCCTGTGCCTGTTGTTACATCAGCTTTAACTAGAACAATTTGTGATGAAGCATTTGTGAATTATACAATTACTTCAAATGTTTCAGGAACAACTTTCGAGTGGGTTGGTGAATTGATTTCAGGTACTGCCACAGGTATTACTACAACTTCTCAGTCTGGTAATTTAATTAATGACCAAATAGACAATACAGGACTTACACCTGCTGTCGTGAGATATACCATTATACCAACTGGGCCTAATCCTACAGATTGTGAAGGAGCTCCTTTTGAGTTTACGGTGACAGTCCAGCCTACACCAAATGTGTCAATCACAAACAATGCAGGAACTATATGTTCTGGCTCTTCTACAAACTTTAGCCTTTCCAGCACAAATAGTGGTACAACTCCTGGAGTTACTTATTCCTGGACAGCATCTCTAGTATCTGGTACTGCAACTTTTGTGGCTAGTGGAACTGGTTCACCTAGTGGCAGACAAATTACGAATACTTCAAATGCACCTGCGGTAGTGAGATATACTATAACTCCTGCGATAGGTTCTTGTACTGGTCCAGCTGAAACAGTTGATGTACAAGTTTTACCAAATGGTATTGCAAACCAACCTGCCAATCAAGTTCATTGCGTAGATTCTGTCGTTCCAGAGACTGTATTCACCACTAACATGACAGGTTTTGATGAGGTTTCGTATAGTTGGTCTGTTACAAATGGTACTTCTATAGGCCTACCTTCCAATTCAGGAACTGGAAATCTTCCTTCATTTACAGCTGTCAATTCAGGAACATCTCCGATTTCTAGGACAGTTTCAGTTACCATGACTTATACCAAAGACGGTGTGAGTTGTACAGGAGCTGCAAGGAATTTCACTATTGTAGTGAATCCTCTAGGTCAAGTCAATGATGTCGTTGACCGAATAGTATGTCACAATAATGTTACTAACATTAATTTCTCTACAGCCAATACAGGTGGCACAACCACTTACTCTTGGACTTATTCTGGCGATGCGATTGGTTTGGCAGCTAGTGGTACTGGAAATATTTCTTTTACTGCTCAAAACACATCCAATACTCAGCTTTCAGGTACTGTAGAAGTGACACCAACATTTACAAATGGATCAGTTGCTTGTCCCGGACCAAGTAAAACTTTTGTAATTACAGTTAATCCAAGAGGACAAGTTTCTTTCGAGGATGAATCAGGTTCAGCATTTACTTCTCAAGAATTATGTGCAGGACAAAATACAGAATCAATCACATTCGTGACATCCAATACTGATGGAAATACGACTTACACTTGGACAAACAACAATACGAACATTGGACTTGCCGCAAATAGTGGAGGAAATGTTACAGGAATTCCAAGTTTTGTTGCAATTAACAATACGAATTTACCAATAGTAGCAACTATCACGGTGACTCCTACTTATACTAATGGAGGAGTAAGCTGTCAAGGTACACCAGCACAGTTTGTGATCACTGTAAATCCAACACCTCAAATCAACAATAAGGTTGCGGAAATTTGTGATAATGGAACATTTACCATTACTCCTTCTAATGGACAAAATGGAGATATTGTTCCTGCAAATACTACTTATAGTTGGGTAGCTTCTCTAAATGCGAATCTAAGTGGGTTGGTAGATGGAAGTGGCTCAAGTATTTCTGGTGAATTAGAAAATCTTACCGATGAAGTACAAACAGCCATTTATATTGTCACTCCAACTTCAGGAGCTGCTGGTAATTGTGTTGGAGCTTCTTTTACAGTAACTGTTACCGTTAATCCAACGGCAAAAGTAGAAGCCAATCCAGCATCGGAAACAATTTGTAATGGAGATCAAACTAATATTGAACTTAGTTCTGTTTCAACAGGTACGTCACCTGTATATTACAGATGGACTGCAAGTGTCCTTACTTCACCGTCAAATGGAACTTTGAGTGGGTTTAGTGGACATGCAGCAGGAACTTTAAATCAAATCAATCAGACTTTAGCTAATTCAGGGACTTCTCCTGGCGTGGTAAGGTATGTAGTTACTCCATTTATTGGGGATTGTGCTGGAGAGTCTATTAATGTTGACATTACTGTGAATCCAGATGCAGTTGTAACAGTTCCAGATGATGTAATTGTGTGTAATGCAGATGAGGATGTTACGATTCCAGTATTTACTAGCGCTAATACAAACGGTACGGTAACCTATGAATGGACTAATGATACACCAAGTATAGGTCTAGCAGCTTCAGGTAGTGGAAATATTCCATTATTCACGGCAGTCAATACAGGTACTTCAGCAGTAGTGGCTACCATTACCGTGACGCCAACATTCACCAATAATGGTGTCAGCTGTCAAGGCGATGCAGAAACATTTACGATTACAGTAAATCCATGGGGCCAGGTTAATGAACCAGCTGACCAAACAGTTTGTGGTGATGTTGAAACTACTATAGCATTTACTACAAATAATACTGGAGGTACTACTACCTACAATTGGACTAATGACAATATTGCAATAGGACTTGCAGCATCTGGAAGTATATCAGATAATGGTGTCAATGGTAGCGCGTCTTTTACTTTTAACTCTACCAACATTGGCTCAGAACCTATTTCAGCTACCATCACGGTTACACCTGTTTTTGAAAATGAAGGGGTTTCTTGTACTGATAATAGCAGGTCAGAGACATTTACAATTACAGTAAATCCTTCAGGTCAAGTAAATCCAGTGAATGATGTGGAGGTTTGTGGAAATGAACTTACTCAAGTGTTCTTTACTTCAGACAGGACAGGTGGTGTAATGTCCTATGCTTGGGAAAACTCTAATCCTGCAATTGGCTTAGCAGCTTCAGGTTCGGGTGACATTTCATTTAATTCTGTGAATTTTGGGAATACACCTATTGTGGCTGAAATCACAGTTACACCAACCTTCGAAGGTGGGTGTGAAGGTCCTGCTGAATCTTTCTTTATTACTGTCAACCCAACTCCGATTGTAACTTCACCATCAAGTAAAACTATCATCAGTGGGGAGTCTGTAGCTTATACTATTACTTCTAATGTACCAGGTACAACATATACATGGACTGCAGCAAATACTGTAGGTACTGTGACTGGATTTACAACTTCTGGTTCTGGTGCGCTGATCAATGACCTTTTAGTGAATGTTGGACCTTCCAATGGTGCGATTACTTATACCATTCAACCAGTAGGTCCAACTCCGACAGCATGTCCTTCTCCTCCATTCTATTTAGTAGTTACGGTAGAAAATGGTGAACCAAAAATTGGGGTTGCAAAAGAGCTGATTTCTGTAGTCAGAAATCCTTCTCCAGCAAGCACTTTTAGAGCAACATACAATGTAAGGGTTAGAAACTTTGGTAACACTCCTTTGGAAAAAATCCAAGTGATTTTTGATATGGAGAATGTGTTTGGTGCTGGTAACTTCAGTAACATAAATTTGAGTTCTTCAGATCTTATTTTGAATAGCTCATATAATGGATCTACTGATGTTCGACTTTTAAGTAATCCAGTCAATGAGCTTCAAGTAGGGGAGGAAAAATCGATGACTGTTCAGGTTGATATTGAACCTAGTACTTCTGGTAGATATCAAAGTAATGTACAGGCTTCAGGAGAGTTCAATGAACAAGAGGTTTCAGATATTTCTCAAAATGGTTTTGACCCTGATCCAAATGGAAACGGCCCTCAGTCCAATACTGATCCAACACCAGTTTGTACCACATTCTTGGATGTTGAATCTACAACGACAACGGAGTGTAATGCCAACGTTGGATCAGTAAGCTTGATCTCCAGTGCAGATGGAACAGTAAGCTTGAACGGTGGAGCAGCTATCAATATCCTAGCAGGCACAGCATTAGAAATCACAGGCTTAGGAGCAGGTTACTACACAGCAGTATTCAGCAATGGCACAGGCTGTGAAGCAGTAGCGAACTTCAACATTACCAACAGCAACAGTACCTTGACCGCATCGGTGAGCACGATCAGCATGGTGACAGTAGCAGGAGGAAGTGATGGTTCAGCTACGATCACGGCCACAGGAGGGACAGGATCATATACTTACAGCCTATTAGGTACAA
>NZ_JAKZGP010000018.1 GCF_022549775.1 Belliella filtrata
GGATAAACCAACTTTAAAGCTGATTTTCGTACATTAACATACAAATACGCGTCAATACGCTACAAAGGAGCACAAGACTCCAAATACTTGAATATTGGTCAGTAAATAATGTACCTGAGTAGTTACAATTTTTAAAATAGATGAAAATTAAGTTATAATTGATTTAGTCGAAATTATTAACAAATTGGAGGCTTCCTGAAATGTCAGTTGTTTCCTCATCTGATTTGTTTCTGAAAGTCCCAGAGAAGGTCATTTTGAAATCTCTCAAGTTGTAATTCTGATCTTTGATAATAGGGTCTTGGTAAACCACGGTCTTGATATCTGTGACTTGACAAGTGACATTCAGGGATTCAAAAATGGTAGTCTTGTCTCCTTCTACAGCAACTAGCCTGATATATCCTTCATCATACTTTGATTCATCAGGTTGAAAACCGAGTACCCGCTCGCCATCCCAATAGATTTTAAAAAGTGTATTTGTTGAGTAAGACTCAAAAAAAGACACTGATGATGAAAGCAACTCGCCATTCCCTGCTGTTATGAACCCAGGTGAGCCAATAGCAATTTGTTTGCTCATGAATTTTTTACCAGCCAACTCACCCGAGTTTACAGTAAACTCATAGGCAGATTTTCCATCATCAGCGGTGGGAACTGGATCATCGGATCCAC
Source organism: Belliella filtrata (assembly GCF_022549775.1). Classification (GTDB taxonomy): domain Bacteria; phylum Bacteroidota; class Bacteroidia; order Cytophagales; family Cyclobacteriaceae; genus Belliella; species Belliella filtrata. The sequence continues at coordinate 667 of NZ_JAKZGP010000018.1, forward strand.
AAGATGAAAACACAAGGGTCAAAGCGACCAAAATTAATTTTGAACAATTGATTAGACTAAGTTTCATTGTTTTGATTTTTAATTATTGAACATTGAAAGAAAATATACCTGGTTTGATTTGTCCTTTGTAGTCCAAAGGTTTTGCGATAAGCTTCACTTGGTAGCTACCTTTAGGAAGTTTCCCTGGAGCATCTTTGATCGAAGCTTTTGTCATTTCATTGAAGCTCAAAAGGGAAATAAAATCAAACCCCTCTGTACCGATGATCATATCCCCTGGAATGTATGGCATAGGATTTCTACTGGCCTTTCCTATCAGCTTTCCATTAAAATACACTTCTGTTACGAAGTCAAAAAATATGATTTCTCTATCATTTTTACTTTTGATATTATCCCCTTGAAAAGAAAAAAGAATTGGATATTTATCTTTTCTGAACTCGACAAACAAATCAATAATGTTATCTGATTTGGTTTCAATTTTGAGTTCAGAAGATTTCCCAATGGTGATGCCTCCTTTCACTGTTTGAGCTTGAGTCGCAAGTCCAAAACAAAGCATAATCGCTAAGAGAAGTAGTGTGGGTTTTTTCATGATTTTTTCATTTGATTAAAGACTATTTTACATTTTTTCAGAAGTTTCGATCAAGTAATAGGTCCACTTTACACTTTCTACACCTATGCAAAGGGCAAGTTCACAACAATCACAAAAGACTGATTAACTTAACTTTATAGAATAATACAAATGTGATTTGAACAAAATCCAGATAAATTCATACTATTCTTAGCTTAGTTATCATTTAATTAAAAAAGTAAACATCACTTAAAACTTTTATGACTATGTTTACAATTATGCCACTTTTAAGACTAAGCAATGATGGATAATAATTTACTGGAACGGCTGTCATTTGGAGACACTACCGCACTTGAAGAGATCTATAGGAAATACAGGGAACCATTCATTCAATTCGCATCTAAGTATCATGCTGACAAAAATCAGATTTGCGATATCTATCAAGATGTTATTATCGCCTTGTTTGAAAAAGTAAAAAAAAAGAAGCTTCAATTAACTACAGGTAGCTTGAAAACTTATGTTTTCAGTATGGGCAAATTCATGCTGTTTAGCAGATTGAAAAAAAATGCCAATACAGAATTCATTTCAAATGATAACGATTATTTTGAGGGGTTGGCAGATTATCATGATTTTTTAGATGAGAAAGACCCTCAAGTAATCTTGATAGAGAATGGAATAGCATCCTTGGGTAAAAAGTGCCAAGAACTTCTTAGGCTTTTCTATTATGAAGAGAAAAAGCTTTCAGAAATTCAAGAAATCCTAAACTATAACCATACCGACGTAGTCAAAAGCCAAAAATCCAGGTGCTTAAAGTCACTTAGATCATCAATCGAACTTAATCAAGACAAGATATGAGTAATCATTCTGAACTTATAGACAAATATTTTGAAGGACAACTTACTGAAGAAGAGAGAATTATTTTTGATGAAATGATGGCATCAAATCAGCATTTTCGGGAATCAGTTGAATTTCAAATCAAAACGAAAAAGGCATTTCAAAATCATGAAAGGAAATCCCTGAAAAGTTTATTGGGACAAATTGAAGAAGATATACTAGAATCCGAAAAGGGTGTTAAAATTAAAAAAATAAAGTCACGAAATCTTTGGCCATTCTTGATTGCAGCTGTATTGATTTCGGTAATTGCCATTACCTTCTTTATCAAAAGAAATATTGTTTCTTCTGATAATGAATACCCTCAAGATTTCTATGCCTATTATGAAGCTTATCCTAACGTGGTCAAGCCAATCACACGAGGCGAAGCAATAAATCCAGATGAGCTGGAAAAAGCAGCATTTCTGGCCTATGAAAGCCAGGATTTCAAGCTTGCGGATAGTCTATTTTCTATACTATTAGATCAACAAAAAGAGTATCTCCTTTTCTACAAAGGGATTACAAAAATAGAACTTGAGCAATACGATAGTGCCACAACCTATTTTGAAAACTACATCTATTCAGATGGAATGCAGTTTAGAGATCAGGCCAAATGGTATATGGCATTAAGCTACCTAGTCAAAGGTGACTCGATCAAAGGGAAAGAAGAGTTGATAAAACTCAGGAAAAGCAGTGGCTACAAAATGGAAGAGGTTGAACAGTTATTGTTGAGGTTAGATTGAACTAATTTTTCAGAAAACACAAAGTAATATGACTAGAATTTCAATTATCATTTTGTTGATTTTGCTGTTCGATTTGGCACATAAGAATGTAATTGCTCAACAAAATGCATCAATGGACAGCACGGAATATTGGCAAAAATCAGACCTTTTGGATGCTATAGCCATACAGCTTTCAAGGCAGGAAATAGAAATGGAAGAAGGTCGAAAAACTTTAAATACTTTAGCTAGGTACTTCAAAAAAGTAAATGCTACAGATCGACTTGCTTATGTCTACACATTACATGGTACAAGTTTCCATAGACAAAACAAATTAGACTCAGCTGATTTTTATCACTCAAAAGCCAATGATGTTCTAGACAATCAGGCATCTACAAATATGAGGTTGGTAAATTTGGTCAGAAGTACATATGCTGCGGTATTAGCAGGTAAAAATGAATACACTAAGTCTGCTGAATTTTTCTTGAAATCACTAAATTTTTTAAAAGCTAACAATCATGAAAACCAAAACAACGAGTATATAGCTAAGACTTATAACAATGTTGCTACGGTCTACAAAAGCATTAACGACAATGAACAATCATTACGGTACTATGATAGCTGTCTTGTGATATTACGACAGGACAAATCAGAAATGAATTCGATGCTTGGAGAGATGGTCCACTCAAATATTGCATTGATCTATAGCGCCATGGGTGTGGATGATTTGGCATTAGAGCACTTGAAACAATCTGAAATAATCAGAAACAATATCCCTGACCAATATGACCATATCATGGACAGGTTTCCTCTTGATTTGATATTTGCCAATGTATATTCCAGTAGAAAAAAAGGTCCAGGAGATGGGGAAATTGCGCTACAATACATTAATAGGAACTATGATCAATTCCAAAAACAATATCCGCAAGACCCAAAACTTTTGGAATACTACAACGAGTTCATTAATGCATACTATGTAACTGGGCAATATGATTCTGCTTTGTATTATACAAATAAAGCAGAAAAGTTTCAGCTAGAAGCATATGGAGAAGACAGACCGAATCTTGCTGATACTTATTCGAAATATTCTAAAATTTATAGAGCACTTGGAAATAAGGTTAAAGAAGAAAAATATAGGGATAAAGCGATTAAACAATTTGAGAAGCCAAACAATATAATCAGAGACTCTTACGGAATTTTGTTATTTAACAAAGCTGCATTTGAAATAACAAATAACAATCTTAAAAATGCCGAACTTCAAATTCAGAAAGCAACAAAAGTTTTTTTAGGAATAGAAGGAAAACCAATTACCCACAACCCCGATTTTCAAGAATTATCTGGCAAAGATTTTTTAATAGATTTTTTCTCCAAAAAAGGCTATTTATTGGCTCAAATATATGCTGTAAATAAGGATCAAAAATATCTTGAATCAGCCTTAGAGTCCTATTTACTTTCCATTAGACAATCTTTGAAGACTAAAAAAGGAATCTATGGACTTCGTTCAAAATCAAACATTTACTCCTCTAATTTTGATTTGGTTCAAGAAAGCATTTTGATTAGCAATCAGCTTTACGACCTAAGTGGTGAAAGTAAGTATCTTGACAAAAGCATACTATTATCTGATTTCTCAAGAACCTTGGCAATCAGAGAAGCCTTTTACACTGCTAAACTTGATGCAACTGGTGTTCCTGAGTATTTATTGGATCAGGAATATTCTCTTAGGTCTAAGCTGTTAGAGTATGAAGCAACAAGATTGACAACATTAAATTCAGAAGAAGGTCAGCTTCAAGAAGAATTCTACTTGGTAGACAAGAAAAATGAAGAATATTATCAAAGCAAATCAGCCTTGGAAGCTTTAATCACCACTTATAAGAAAGACTTCCCAAACTATTACGCCCTTAAATTTGGAAACATTTATGAAACAGAAAATGAATTAATTCCAGCCAAACTACCTTTAAATAGGTCCAACTCAAGCTATTTTTTGATTCAATATCAAGATTTTGGTACGGAATATTTAGCCTTTTATACCCATAGAGGTAAATCTAGCTATTTGAAAATCCAAAAGACTCCTCAATTAAAAAGAGATATAGAAATACTTTTGACTTCAATAAAGTATAAGACAAATGATTTTGTAGAACCTAGCTTTCGGATTTACAATGTCCTTTTAGAGCCAATATTGAAAAGGCAAAACGTGGAAAATATAATAATTATTCCAGATGGTGATTTGGCCGTATTACCTTTTGAAGTTTTGATCAGTGAGCCAGTTTCGAAAGACCTAAGTCTCAAAAACCTACCCTATTTGATCAAAAAACATCAAATTTCTTATCATTACTCTGCATTTCTTTTGAAAAATGACAAAGTCCCAAAAAAGTCAAGGGATAATGTGAATTTTCTAGGCCTAGCACCCTCTTATGATGATTTTACAAAAAATATAAAGAGAAATTCAAATGAAGTTACACGAGCATCCTTTACACCATTACCAAATAATGCTGCAGAAGTGAATGAAATATCAGTTGGATTCAATTCTACTATTCTATTAGCATTAGATGCGCAAGAAAGCAAATTCAAAGAATACGCTACAAAAGCTGACATTATCCATTTGGCTACACATAGTCAAATAAATAATGACAACCCGCTCTTATCCAGTCTTATTTTGATAGAAAATGATCTTGACGATGGTTATTTACACAGTTATGAATTATTCAATCTTAAGCTAAATGCTGATCTAGTAATCTTATCTGCATGCAATTCAGGAACCGGTGAATATCAAAAGGGAGAAGGAATCATCAGTATCGCTAGAGGGTTTATGTACGCTAATGTTTCAAATTTACTGATGAGCCTATGGGCAGTACCAGATCTGTCCACAAAACAACTCATGACTGGGTTTTACGAAAGAATAAAGAATGAAAAAACTTACGAAACAGCTCTTAGAGAGGCTAAGTTAGACTATTTGATTGAAGCTGATGAAAACACAGCACATCCTTACTATTGGGCAGCTTTTATATATGTCGGTGATGTAAAAGCTGAAAACTCAAACGCCATATTTATTTTCCTCTTTGCAGTACTGTTGATCATAGTGATTTTCTTCCTGTATAGACGCTTCTTTTGATAGGTATTATGTTTCCAATACTTCAATTGATATTTCTAGATTGATTAAAATCAAAATAGGTTTCAATTAATGTTATCAAAAAACTAATCATCATACTAGAGTGAGGGAAAGAGTGGCTTTCCTAATATCACTTAAAATTAATTGATCATATCGGTATTAAGCTTGGCATAATCATCAAATAAAATGAATCTTAGATCTACCATATCAGTTTTATTTACAGCATTCTTTTTTTTGCTTATATCCTTATCTCTTGCTCAAGAGACATCAAGTGATCGAAAGGCATTTGATCTCAACAAGGCCAAACTTGATTCCATCAAATCCCAAAGCAGGCTTAAGCAAAGAAGCGAGATAGAAAATAGAGGTGCTTTGCTAGAGTTAGAAATGTACTTTAGAAATAAGAAACATCATGATGAATATTTAGAGTGCTTGTCGCTCCTGTCCTCATCATACAGTCAAGAAGGCAAATGGGATAGTTTGTTGTATTACCTTAATGTAGGAATCGTTGATATAATCCGTCCAAAAAAGACGACTTATAAAGAACTGATAAACATTTTTTACAACCGATATGCTGCGGCATTGAACGACGCAGGGCAATACATCAACAGCAAAAAAATCTACGAGGAGCATTTAGATTATTTGAGAAAAAATGACACACTGGGATTAGCAAGGGCTTATAATAATTTTGCCGTATTGCTGAATAATTTAAAAGAAAATGAGCAGTCGCTAAGGTATTATGATAGTTGCCTGACAGCCTTGAAAAGATCTGGGCTAGATACGGCCAGTCATTTGGCATATGCAGCCTACTTGAATCAGGCCATGCCCAAAATGAATATGGGTCAGTTCCAAGAAGCACTGGAAAGTCTGAGAAAATCTGAAATCAATCTCGTGAATTTGAATATGCAAAACAATCCAGGAGAAGTGATCCTGATTTCATTGTACTATGCGTATGTGTATGCCTACAAAAACGAGTTTCCAGAAGACCTTGAGCTTGCCTCAAAGTACGCAAAAAAGGGCTATGAAATGCTTTATCAAATCAATAAAGACCATTTCTACATGGTCTATTTTTATCTTATAATGGGAGATATTGAAGAAAAAAAGGGTAATTTCTCTCAAAGCTTTGATTTTAATAATAAGGCAGTTGTCTTAAAAACCATGCTTCATGGAGAGTTCAATGATGATATGCCTTCGATGCTCACTATTTTGGCTAGAATTAGTTCTAAATTAGGTCAGCAAGAATCAACCGCTGGATTTTTTGCCAAAGTAGATAAATTCTATGCCCGTCCAGATCAATTAAAAACGTATGATTACATAGAATATCTTCTCGAAGATGCTGAATTTAGGTTAAAAATCAAGGACTTAAAATTGGCAGAAGACAAACTGCTTCAAGCCCTACAGGGCTACATTCCTTCTTATGCTTGGCGCCATGGAATTGCTGATAACCCAACCATTGACCTAATTCCGGACAACTATCAATCAGCATTCTTTTTTATTAAAAAAGGTGAAATCACTAAGAGAATAGCTGAAATCACCAACGATACAAATTTGTTAAATTCTTCCTTGGATGCCTATGTTTTAGGGATCCTGTTGTTGAACAAAAGTAAAAATGCAATTTTTAATATCAGATCAAAGTCACAGTATGGCCAGCAAAAAAGTGTCTACTTCTCCGAAGCAATTCAATTAGCCACATCACTATATCAAAAAACCAATGATAATACTTATTGGGAGAAAGCATTTCTACTAGCTGATCTAAACAAATCTTCCAATCTCAAGCACCACCTTAATCAAAAATCAAATACTTTTCAAAAATTGATCCCATCCGAACTACAGGCCAAGGAATTAGAGCTCAGAACTGATATAAATTTTCTAGAGCTACAAGTTTATAGAGACAGTTTTACCAAAGCGATACAATCTAGCTCAAATGATTCGACATTACAGTTAATCGTAAAAAAGAAAGAGGAGGTGAACCACCTGTTGACGAGTTACAAAACAGATTTCCCAAACTATTACAACCTGCATTATGGCGGTCAGAATTTCAACAGTAAAAGTATCTTTGATCCCAATCAGACCAAAGCATTGAGAAATTCCAAAAAGTTAATTATTCAATATATTGAGTTTGAAAATGATATTTTAATGATCTATTTAAAAGGGAATAATGAAGGGATTTTTAAGATTGAAAAAGATCAATTATTCACCTCTAATCTCAATAAATTCATCAGTGATTCTAAGAATCCAAAATCACAGCATTTTCAACCCGCTGCCTACTTCTTGTATGAGAAATTAATTGGCCCCGTCCTTAAAGTAGAACCAGCTGAGCATATCATCATAATTCCTGATGGTGCACTCAATCACATTAATTTTGAAATTTTAATAAGTAAGCCAATCGAAGAACAGAATGCTTTTGATAAATTCAATTATTTGCTGAAAACCCACAGCATCACCTATCAATATTCCAGTTCTTTGATTGATTTCAAAAAGGCTTCCTTAAAAAAGAGTAAAGGAAGTTTCTTGGGATTTGCTCCCTATCAAGGAAACGAAAAGCCTTTGTTTTTAGCTCAATCAGAACGAAATAGCAATATAGACCTGGCTTCTTTCACTTCCCTTCCCTACAGCGAATTAGAAGTAACAGCCTTGAGTGGTAAATTTTCAGGTCAAGGGTACATTGGCAATGAAGCCAAAGAGAGTTACTTGAAATCACAAGGCAAAAATTCTAATATCTTACACTTTGCAACCCATAGCCATATTGATAAGAATAATCCTCTATTTTCCAGTTTGCTTTTATCAGCTGACGATAATGATGACGGCATACTTTATACCCATGAACTCTATGAAATGAATCTCAATGCTGATCTTGTTACCTTATCAGCCTGTAATTCAGGGTATGGAGAACATCAGCAAGGTGAAGGAGTCATCAGCTTGGCACGTGGCTTTATGTATGCTAACGTATCAAATGTTCTTATGAGCCTTTGGGCAGTTTCTGACCAATCTACAAGTAAATTAATGTCTTCGTTTTATGACAATGTATACAATGGAGAAAGCTACAGTGATGCCATAAGAAATGCTAAATTAGAATACTTACAACATGCCGATGAAAATACGGCACATCCCTATTACTGGGCTGGCTTTGTCTATTTAGGGAATGTTGAAGCAGCAAAGCCAAATTACATTCTTTACCTATTCTTTGCAGGTTTGTCGATGTTGATTGTATTCTTGGTTTGGAGACGCTTCCTCAGGCATATTTAGATTGTTTGGCATTATTACCATACCATTCAAATATTGATATGAGATAAGCACCTCCAAAAAAGATAGAAACTGTCACAATACTGCAACAGCTTCTTTTAAAAAATTTCGTATAAAAAATAGTATTATTAATAGCTATAAAATTCACTTTACCCTCTCCAAAATCAAATGGCTAAAAGGCTCTTCTGATCTTAGAATGATCTTGTCATTGGATATCCGCTCGATGGTGCCTTCACCAAAGTCATTGGTGATTTTATTTCCATTGATAGCATAAGTAAGCATAAATGGTGTAGCTGTCACTGGAGCACAGTATGGTTGATCATTGGCATCATAATATGTCCCAACTGGTGTTACGATATAATCCATAGAAGTCGTGAACTCGATTATGGATTGTCGCTCGCATTCATCTTGAGCCATTTCTACACCATTTCTATCAAATTCCTGCACTGTGTACCACCTTCCTATTACCAATGTTGCAAAATTCACTTCGGGTTCATCCTCCTTTCCACAGGCTGTAGAAAGAGCCGCTAAAGCCCATATGATTAATATTATTCCTAGCAAATTCTTCATGATATATTAGCCGTTTTCTATTAGATAAATGTTAACTATTTGATTCAATTGAGAATAAATTCAACTCTTCTGTTTTTAGCTTTACCCGTAGGCGTATTGTTTTCAGCCACAGGAGAAGATTGTCCTTTTCCACTTGAATTAATTTCATTTTGGACACCAAATTCATTTTGCAAAGCTTCTTTTACAGCCATGGCCCTTTGTTCAGAAAGTCTCTGATTCAATTCCTCAGCCCCATCGCTATCGGTATGTCCTATGATTTGAACTGTTTTGTTAGCTTGAGCTTTCAATGCTTGAGCTATTTCTTTCAAAATGCCATAAGACTCTGGGTTAATATCAGCTGACCCTGAAGCAAAAGTGATCGCTGATGTAGTATATGACCCACTTTCTAAAAGCTTACTTCTGCTATCTGGCTGCCCGACAGCATACCTGATGTTGCTTAGATAATAATTGTCATTGTCCGTATAATTATTGACAAAAAATCTTGCACTCGTAAGTTTGACATCTTTCTGAAAAGCCGCAGTCAAGTCAAGGGCTTTTTCTTCATTAGCAAAGACCTGAACCCTTCTTCCCATTCTTGAAATAGAAATATGAATTGGTTCATTATTGCCTTCTGCGTTTATCAAATGCTTAGCAAGAAATTTATTCTGGAAATTAAGCCCCTTCTCCGTGTGTACCGCTTTTCGAGCAGTGATAAATGGCCCTCCATTAGAACCAATTCCTGAAAACTCGATTCCTAAATAATTATTGGAAAGCTTTTGAAGGTTGAAATACTCTCCACCACCATCCCAACCTAGATTTGCTTCTGGGTTTTCAATGTCGCTGAACACTAGCGTCAATGTCCTGCTATAGCTATAAGTTCCAAATTCAAAATCATACATTAAATCAAATTCCAATGTGAAATTCTCGGGAAAGTCTTTTAAATACTCAGGTATAAAATTCCCCTTTGTTTTATTAAACCACACCCAGTTCCCTTCTATCTCATCAAAGCTCACAACTTCAGCTGAACCTGTGGTAATCCAAGATCCTGGTAAGTCTCCTTCCTTATCTTGCAGAAAGTCGTCAAAGGCAATAATTTCCTCTCCTTGTACAAATGAAAAATTGGAGTACCTACTCAAGGATTTCTTTTCCTGAGTATCAAATTCAGCTGAATCTTGATTGGATTCAAAATCTTGATCTTGACTACCTTCCCAGCTTCGGTAATCACTACCTTCTTGCTTTTCAACGGGTGCTTGCTTCTCCTTTTTAGGCTTTTTTTTGAATAAAGATTTCACACCATTGATCATCTCATCAGCTACTTCCTCTATGGACTGATCGACTGTTCTTTCAGCTTTGCTTGTAGAACTTTCTTTAGCTCTTTCCTTGACTCTTTCCTTAATTTGCGCATATGAATTGGCACTTATTCCTATCAAAGAAATAAGAAAAATAAATCTAAGTATAACCTTCATGTTGTTAGTTTTTGGTGGAAATTGAAATACCCTTCTTTACACCTTAGTATAAAAATCTATCTGATGGTAAACCTTATTTAAAAAAATATTTATTTACAAAATATGGGTTTTTGCAGGTTTGAAAAGTAATCTAACAAAAGGATTTAAATCAATTATAGAGAAGGACTGGGCAAAAAAACTCGATAATCCTGTTGATTATACTTTGTCACTACTTAAATCTCCTTGTATTTAAGGACTCCCTCTATTCTACCTTTAGAATCAATCTTACCTGTCCTTGCAAATTGAGCCCAAAGGGCACAGACCCTTTTCGAACTATCGGAAATCTCCTCTGCCGATATTCCTTCTACCAACTTGGCATCTTTCCATAACGAACTGTCACCAAACAAAAGTGGTAAATCAATCGCATGTGTAGCACCAAAGCCATTAGTTTTAGAACCCCAATATATCTCATAAAGATAAACATTGTTTTCATCTACGGAGCAGTTTTTAGCAAATGCCTTGGCTTCCTTTTTATAAACTTTATTTGTTGTAATACCTACCAAAATGGATTTAAGCCCCCCTCCCACGACTGGTAAATTTGAAATTTTCCTAAACTTAGGGATCTGGGGAACAAAAAATGTCGTTTCTTCTTTGGTGTATCCGATGAGGATGTTTACTTCTCTTGCCCTTTTATGCCAAATTCCCCTTACCTCAGATTCTTCGGGAAAAGGATACTCACCATATTGGTTACCCAAAGGCATACCTGCCTGAAGGCCATAGTTCTTAGCAGCTGCCAAGACTTCTTCTTGTTTGTTAAGAAGAGTGTCGATCGGGGCATGCACAGGTATTTCTTTGGCTACCCTTATCATATCCTGTATCATCTCCTCTCTGTCAAATATCAATCCCAAAGGTGCACTTTGTATGATTACGTTTTGGAATAGACCTCTTGATTCTTCAATTAGCATCATTTGAGTGATGGCTTCCCCACCAGCAGATTGTCCGAAAAGCGTAATTTTATGGGAATCGCCTCCAAAGGAATCAATATTTTTATTGACCCACTTGATGGCTTCCAAGATATCCAAGTAGCCTAGGTTGGCAGGAATATCATTGTATCCTCCTAAAAAGCCCAGTAATCCTAAACGGTAAGTAACATTTACTACAATAACATTTTGATCTTTCACCAACTGGTTAGGATCAAAAATAACAGCATCGCCAGCTCCAGAGACATAACTCCCACCATGAATCCATATCATAACGGGAAGGCTATCCAATTCATTGTTTGGCCTGGTGATTGAAAGGTTCAAACAGTCTTCAGATTGCTCCATTAAATCTAAGGCTTCAACGCCAAACATGGTAGAAAACAAAGGTCTTTCTTTCTGAGGACATGCGGGAGATACCTGCTGTGAATTGATGGGGGAATCATAACCTTGAACAGGCTTTGGCTTTTCAAACCGGTTTGCCGTGGCATAAGGGATATTGGTCACTTTGATAACCCCTTTTTCCTGAAATGTTTTTATTTGTCCCGTAGGTGTTTGAATTGTATGCTGCGCATAAGAATAAATACTCACACAAAATATAAATGCCAGAGATAGAATTTCCTTCATTGATTAGGTTATTACTTCAAGCTACCTAACGATTAGCAAAATGAAATCGTTGGTATTTACTAACTTAATTTTTTACCAATAGCAGTGAAAATAACGTCAAATGACTTCCCTAACAGTTAAAAAACTTGATTATAATCTTCCCTTATAATGCTTTATGATTTTCTAAATCAAACAATTACTGTAATCATGTCTTATCCATTGAATTGAACAATTTGACTAAATTAAAAGGATTAAGTATGTATCATTTCTACAATGATACCAGCAAATAAGAAATCAAGACCAAATAAACTGGCAGCGATAATTCTCAAAATAAGTTAGGGTCATAGCTCAACAACGGAGAATGTTTCTCTATGGTAAGTTGAAATAAAGGAAAGACATTATTTATTGCTAATTTTATTTTGGTGAAAATTCGACTTAAAACCAATCAAATAATATGAGACCAATTAGGTGACCTTACTTAAAATTATTTTGTGAAATACTGGTATTAAAACATTTAAAGGAATAGGTAATCATCTTACCAACCCGACTAGCGTGAAAATCAATTACAAAGTAAAAGCCTGTAAATCATAAGATTTGCAGGCTTTTTTTTATCATTATCAATAAAACACATCTAATAACCTCAATCCATTTCCCTTACCGATTTGACTGCATGATAGATATGTGTTGTCTTTTCTTTTTCTTTGAAGTTGATGATGATGGTCTCTTTGTCAATAGTCGTGATTTTCAAATAGGGACCACGACCAGCATGGATCAACAAGCGGGTTTTTCCAAAGCCATCCACATTGAAAAAGCCTTTTTTGACTTGACCAATGCCCAAGCCATTTGTACGAGCCTTGATGATGGGGGCTTCTACTAGCAACGCTACCGATTCGATCTCTTCTGTTTTCAATTCAAATCCATAAGCCCCTGAAAATTTCAATCGCTTATTGTTCAACTCATATTTGGATGGGATCATACCATAAACAAGGCTTCCACAAGCAAAAACTACGACTATAACAGTAAAGACTGTTTTAAACCGTGTATCCACGAGCTTCTCCTTATTGTGATCGAACTTTCTTGCCTTCCACACCATCAAAGCAATACCTATCAAAATAATTCCTGGAACAAAATAACTCAATGCAGAAGCTAACGCAAGCCACTTCAATACATAATGTCCTACAATCACCACCACCCCCAACAACACAAGAGCGTTTCTCATAAAAGTAGATAAGCCTTCAATATCTACATTTTCCTTTTGCCTTTGCGACATGGTATTATAGCCAGCAATTAGATTTGGAAAGACTTTTACCAAGAAACCAAGAGCGATTAAAGTTAGGGCAGTAATAATCATAATTTATTGTTCTCCGTTTTACAAATACAATTCATCTACCATAAATAAAGTTGACTATTGATTCAATCAATTTATTTGAAATCGGCAAATCAGGAAGATTATATGCTTTTAGGTTCACCTGTCGATCTCCTTCGACGATTTTCAGCACATGGTTCATATTTTCTATCCTCACTAACTTTGCTTTCGGATTGGCCCTAGATAATTTTTCCGCATCCTCCACCTCTACTTGGAGATCATTTGTTCCTTGAACAATCAGTGTCGGAATAGTTAGCTTGCTAATAATTTGTTGAGGATCATACTGAAACCATGAAATCAAATAGGGCTGTACACTAGGTCGAAAAAGTGAGTACAACATTGGATTCACTTCATCCACTGTCTTCCCAATCTTCAGGCTATCTAATATGGGAAAAGCAAGGTCTTGAACAGCCTTTGGTTGAGCTTCCAGCTGCCTTTTCAAAGTAAAGTCTGCTGACTCAGATAAACCAGCAATCCCAATAAATTTATCTGCATGATCACATGCGATCAATCCAATCAATGCTCCTTCACTATGTCCAATTACTGTCATACTCGAAAACCTATCATCACCCTTGAGCATGGAAATCCAATCCTTGACATCGTTGACATAGTCTTCAAAACGAAGCACTATTTCACTCTTACCTGCTTTCTGGCTCTCTCCTACTCCTCTCTTATCAAACCTTAAGGTTGCAATTCCTTTTTCGGTGAGGCCATGTGCAAGCATTTTCAATGAATTATTTTTCATAGCAGGATTGTTACCATCCCTATCAGTTGGTCCTGATCCTGAGATTATCACAGCAAGAGGAGGTTTTTCAGGAATAACAGGAATAGTCAAGGTTCCAAAAATCTCACCTGTTGTTGTACTTAACTTGATATCAAATTCTTGGAAAGTGGTATCCGAATCAACTTTAGCAATGACTGCTTCAGTAAAAAGGAATAGAAAAAATAGCGAGTATGTTAGTTTCATATTACTTGATCATTGAAAGGATAATTGGAGATAGGTATGTCAAAACAACCATGGAAATGATCATGATAACAATAAATGATGCGATTAATCTTGCACCTTTCAGATTTGCAGCAACCTTATAAGCATTAAACATTAATGTCACCAGCCAAATGGTCAGTAGCAAGGAAACAAACAGAAAGAATACCGCTATCGATTTCTGCACCATTGTAATTTCAATAGGCTCTCCATGCTTCATATATACCCATAGCAAATACTTCCCATAAAGATCGATGACCTCAGAAAAACTAATTAGGGATACAAAAAAGTAGGGTATCCTGGCTAATGCTTGTGTTCCAAAAATATCGACAATCCGAATTTTGGATTTTGATAGGCTTATGGCAGCAAGGTAGAACAATAAGGATACAACAATCCAATTCAAGAAATTCTGAGTGACACCACTAATTAAGGAAAGATCAACTCCCATTTTCACTGATATGATATCGGGAAAATAAGTATTACTGTAAAACGCTACAATTGAGGTAGCAAATATCACCAGTAAGCCTATCAATAGAGATTTTTTCCCTGCAATGTATGTAAAAGGATTTGTTAGCTTTTTAAACATCTTGATCTAGGTTTTCGATTTTAATGATTAGCTCATCAAGCATATTCCTCACGGTTGGATAACTGAGTTTTAGCTGTGATGCCATGATTTTCAAACTGCCACTACAGCGGACAAAATCAAGGATAAAATCCTGTTCCTTCTTTTCTAATCTAAGTAATACAGGAAGGCTAAATTTTCCAGTCACCGTCGTATCGCAAGCATCACAATGAAGGCTTATTACATCCAAGCCAGAGCTACAACTAGGACAAACAATGGGGAGTTTTTTAATCATACTTCAATAATATAAATAATATTTAACTGATTTTTAATTTTATTAAAATTTTTATTGATAATTATTATTATAAATTTATTATTATAAATTTATTATTATGAACCTTAACTTTAAATATTGATGTCTTTGATTAGGCAATGATATTTATCAACCTCAAATCCACGAAATGACTACTTCATCCTTTGATTTGGTTAGGTAGCCCATATTTATTCCCACCATCTTTGTTCCATCGTTTTACTTTAAAAATCACCTAAAAATGGAAACTAGAAAAGTTTGGTTTGTCACAGGAGCTTCAAAGGGATTGGGGCTGAAATTGGTAAAAAAACTCTTGGCAAATGATTACCATGTTGCGGCAACTTCCCGTAACATGGAATCATTGATCAAAGAAATTGGGGATGTATCTGGATCGTTTCTTCCATTAGAAATGAATCTGACGGATAATGAAAATGTGAAAGCTTGTATTGCTGATTGTATCAATCATTTTGGAGGGATTGATGTAGTGGTAAACAATGCTGGTTTTGGCTTGATAGGTACCTTAGAGGAGCTTTCCGATGAGGAGGTGAAGTACAACTACGAAGTAAACGTGTTCGGGCCACTAAATGTAATACGTCAGGTGGCACCACATTTCCGCAAGCAGCAATCAGGGCATTTCTTTAATATTTCCTCTGTAGGAGGATACACTGGCAATTTCCCTGGATTTGGAATTTACTGCTCGACAAAATTTGCAATGGCTGGTTTTACTGAAGCACTTGCCGAAGAAATGAAGGCATTTAATGTCCATACCACATTGGTTTATCCAGGCTATTTCAGGACAAATTTCTTGAAGGAAGGTTCTATAAAAGTAGCTTCAAAGCCTATTCCAGAGTATAAATCTGCCCGGGAGATGGAGCAGGCACATTTGGAGCAAATAGACAATAACCAACCTAATGATCCAGAAAAAGCGGCAGATGTACTGATTGCATTAAGCAAACAAGCTAAGCCACCTGTCCATTTTTTCATGGGGAATGATGCCAACCAATATGCAAAACAGAAAATAGCGCTTATTCAAGAAACAATGGCAGCGTATGAAACGCTGGCCACTTCAACTGCCTTTTCCAACAATTAAATTTTAAATCAATGAACATACTATATGCTATCTTTTCTATAGGTATGCTGTTGCATTTTCAAACTGGCTCAACGCAAGGGAATTCTGGTACGGAAGAAAATAAAATCACAGTTGCCAAAGCCTTTGAACAATGGCAACATGGTAAGGGAAGTTTCTTTGACCTCCTGGATGAACATGTTGAGTGGAGAGTTTCCGGTAATGGGAGTTTTTCTGGCAGCTACAAAGGAAGGCAAGAATTTCTGGAAAAAGCAGTAATCCCAATCAATGATCAACTGACTACAACAATAAAACCAAAACTCATTGACATAAGTGCAGAAGGAAAAACTGTCTGGCTGCACTGGCAAGGGACAGCATGCACCAAATCCGGAGGGATCTACCACAATGAGTATGCTTGGAAACTGGAATTTAATAATGGGAAAATTGTAAAAGCAGTGGCTTTTTTGGACATACAAGCATTGGATAATTTATTTACAAATACATCAGACACTATGCAAGCAACTATTGAAGAAACAAAGGGATATATTGGTATGTGGGTGACCAAAGATGGCTATATACGGCATGAACTCTTGCCCAATAACCGATATGATGAAGCGCGAGGCAAGCGGAAGAGTGCCTATCAGGGTGCTTATAAAGTTTCCGGAAACCATATCGATTATAAAGACGACACTGGCTTTACAGCTGATGGTGAGTTCAAAGATGGCATCCTTTACCATGCAGGGATGGTTTTGTACAAAGAAAAATAATTTAGTAAATTAGTTATCATGACAAAGACATTTCGTTTTAATTCCCTATCTGAGTTTCATACATTTTGTAAGCTCTCTCCGCCCGAGCATCCGCTGATAAGCTTAATCGATTACAGTAAAGTCACCTATCCGGTGAATGACAGTGAGCTGAAATGGATACAAAATTATTATTCGATAGGTTTAAAGCGGAATGTCAATGCCAAATTTAATTATGGACAACAGCAATATGATTTTGATTCAGGCTTGTTGACCTTTGTCTCTCCACTACAATTTTTGAAAGTCGAGATTAAAGCGGTGAAGCAAGAAATAAAACCAACTGGGTGGCTTCTTCTGATCCATCCAGACTTTCTCTGGGATACTTCATTGGTCAAAAAGATAAAATCTTATGATTTTTTCCAGTATGCTGTGAATGAGGCACTTTTCCTTTCGGATAAAGAGGAAAAGGTGATTACTGAAATTCTACTGAAAATAGAACAAGAGTACCAATCCAAAATCGACAAGTTCAGTCAAGAACTCATCATAGCCCAAATAGAATTGCTACTTATCTATGCAGAGCGGTTCTATGAACGCCAGTTTATCACTCGGAGGAAATCTAATCATGAAATCCTGATTCGTTTCGAACAAGAGCTCTCACAATGCTTTGAAAATGGATATTTAGTGGAAAATGGCATTCCTACCGTAACAACTTTAGCTGAACGGCTGAACATCTCCCCAAATTATTTAGGTAGCCTGCTACGACTTCATTCAGGACAAAATACCAAGCAGCATATTCAAAGTAAAATGGTTGATTATGCCAAAGAATGTCTAAGTACCACAAACCTATCAATCAGTGAAATAGCATACCAATTAGGTTTTGAGCACCCTCAATCTTTCAGCAAGTTGTTCAAGCAAAAAACCAATCAAACTCCTTTGCAGTTTAGGGCTGGTTTTAACTGATCAATACCTTGAAACAAACAGTCATCCATTGTAGTAAAATGCTTCCTTTTTGATAAATCTAAAGATGAGCTTTTAAGCCATCACTTCCTAAAATTTTCTTTCGGTGGTTTACACCCCAAGCATGCAATTCTGCTATGACACTTTTGAGCGTTTCAGAATATGCAGTTGATTTGTATTCGGTCCTTACCGGAAAACCGTTGATAACGGTACGTGTGATCAATTGATTAGCCTCCATGTCTTTCAATTCACTGGAAAGTACTTTGGTACTCAGCTTGGGAATACTTCTTTCAATCTCTCGAAAGTGCTTATTGCCTTCCCATATCGAAATCAAAATTAAAATCTTCCATTTGCCTCCGATAATATCCAGTGTATCCCTCACGGGTAATAAGGCAGATTTACACTCATGATGTTCTAATTTTTTCATCTTTGCTTAATTGTTTTACTCTAGTTACAACACATTCAAATAAGCTGTAAGCACACCAAGAACATGGCTCTGTAAGGTTTAATAAAGATTGTCTTTGCTAAATCACCCTTAGAAACCCAGTTTCAAGCAAGCTTAATTCCAACTTTTTGCTATTCGTGATAACCCGAAGGTAACTGATTACCTAAAGGTATCTGATTACTAATAGTAATCAAAGCTAAGTAATTTTGCACCATTAATTAACCAAAATCAAACGTAAAATGAAAAACAAGATTCAAACCGCACTTTCTGTACTTTTTGCAATAATCATGATTAACGCAGGCTTAAATAAGTTCTTTAACTACATGCCCATGCCTGAATTATCTGATGAGATGATGGAAGTCATGGCTGGATTTATTGCCGTCAAATGGATTCTCCCCTTGGTAGCCATGGTAGAAATCATTGCAGCAATTTTGATTGTGATTCCAAAAACAAGGGTTTTGGGAGCTTTAGTTATTCTCCCAGTAATGATTGGTATAGTTGTTCATCATGCGGTACATGATGTGGCAGGTATTGGCATTTCTTTGGTACTGTTTGCAATAAATATTTGGGTCATAGCAGCTCATTGGAACCGATTATTACCTATCATTAAGTAATCAACAGGAGTTGGGTGCAAGTTTTAAATAACCCAACTCCAATAATTTGGCTACCAAAACATCAATCATTGTAAAGCTAAAGTATGTAAAATGATTTCCAGTTTTAGGTTTCTAAAGTGATATAATTGATCTATATGGCTCCATAACCTAAGTGAATAATTTATTGGTTATTTGGAATATAAAGTAGGTGAATTAAGTAAGTATGGGCAAAAATAAATTGAACTAAATCAGATTTATTTAAAGGATTTAATTTATACATTTATATAAATATTTCGGTTATAAATATTTCGGTTATAAATATTTTAAAATCATTCTTGTATTTATGAAGTCAAAAAATATTTGGGTGTCGATCACCATACTATTTAGTGTTCTCTATTACACCTCATGTGAACCGAAGGAAGAAGTTTCTGAACCATTGTTTGAAGTTTTAAATACTCCAGCTTTAATAAGGTCAGGAGAAAGTTCAACTAACTTTCAATTAAAAAACACAGGTAAATCTACCTTTTCATGGGATGTTTTTTCTGACTTACAATTTATAAGCATTTCACCATTTAGTGGAAAGCTGAGCCCAGGTCAGGTAGTAGATATCACCGCATTAATAAAAAATGACGAAATTGAGGAAGATGTTTATTATACCAACCTTACTTTTAGAGTCAATTTCTCCCAATATTATAATTCAGGTATAGGTGTGATTAATTATACAGAAAAAAAATGGTTACTTGATGAGGCAGTTATTGATGCTGCTTATGATAAAAAAACTGACCGAATCTATGCCGTGACTGATTCAAAAAAGCTACTTTTTATTGATCCGATTTTAAAAACAACTGAAGCGTACCCTTTGATTCATAAGCCTACATGTATTAGTCTTCATCCTGATGGAAATTTATTACTAATCGGAAATGAATCAAGTATAAGCCATTTTGATATATCTCAAAAGAACATCATAAAAGAAACTGAAAATCTTGCACCAGTGACTAGCATAGTATTTGGTGAATCAAATTGGGCACATGTCTTAACCTCCTATCATGCAGTTTTTTTTAGCTTAAATCTTTTAACTAACGAAAGAATCACCGCTACGGGTGATTTTGAACTATATAATAACGGTTCTTTGGTCAAACATCCAACCGAACCACTGGTATATTATTTCTTTAATTTATCAGAGAAGACCCCTATTCGTATTTTCAATATTTCTCAAGGTCCTGGCCAATATGAAGGAGAGCTTATTTCAAATTCTGGTAATCCAATACCAGGAAAGATTTGGTTCTCAGATGATGGTCAGCGGCTTTATAATTTAGAAGGGAATATTTTTGAAAAAGATTTACCTAATCCAACAAGCTACAAACATGTAGGAACATTAAATCCTTATTATAGATTTTTTTCACTTATCAAACAAAATAGTATTAGTGAAGATATTATTGGGATTCAAAACTATGCTGGGATTTTTCAGTTATCGGATAGTAAATTTTTAAAGTATAAGCCTAATTTTGAAAGGTTTGAAGAAAAGACTTTCCCTAAATTTTTGTTTGATGAAAATGATTATTTTCACGCTGTGGATAGTGAGGTATTGACTAGTTTTTTTAGTAATGATGGTCAATATTTACATTTTATATGCTCCCCTGTATTTAATGGAGAAAAGTTAAAAAATAGTGCCGTTTACACAGTTAAGGTAAGATGATGGTACTCTTTAGGATAATAAAAAATATAGATCTTTAGATCTATATTTGAGAATTTCAATCAGTGAAGATGTTAAATACTAAAATTATGTTGAAAACTTTTTAATGCTTTTACTAAATGAGTAAACAAGTATGAAAGACATTTCTCTTTGACTTTAACACTTCCATAACTAAAACTCTTCATAATTTTGAAACGAACAATGATTCTAACGATAAGCATTACTTTACTGATGGCAGTTGCCATTTTTCTTTATACGCTCCAACCAAAATTTGGCACAGCTCCAAGTGGAGAGCGACTGGCGTCAATACAAGCCTCTCCTAATTTCAAAAACGGTAAATTCCAGAACATTAGTTTTACGCCTATCATGACTGAAGGCTATTCTATGACTGAAGTGATATGGAACAGCCTGTTTAAAAAATTCCCAAGACAGAAACCTTTGGAGCCTATTCCCTCAATCAAAACTGATTTATTAAATCTTTCTAAAGACAAAAATATACTGGTTTGGTTTGGACATTCATCCTACTTTATACAGCTTGAAGGAAAGCGATTTTTGATAGACCCCGTCCTAAGTGGGAACGCATCCCCTATTCCTGGAAGCAACAGATCCTTTGATGGGACAGATATTTACTCTCCTGCAGATTTTCCAGACATTGATTATCTACTAATCTCCCACGATCACTATGATCACTTAGATTACGAAACGATCATTGGTTTGAAAAGTAAGATAAATTATGTTGTTTGTGGATTGGGTGTAGGGGCTCATTTTGAACATTGGGGTTTTGATCCTGCGAAAATAATTGAAAAGGATTGGAACGGTAAAGTAGAATTTAATGATGGAATTACCATTCATACCGCTACTGCCAGGCACTTTTCAGGAAGGTTGTTTAAAAGAAGCAATACCTTATGGATGTCTTACATTTTAGAAACACCAGAGATGAAAATATACATTGGTGGTGATAGTGGTTACGATAAACATTTTGCTGAAATCGGTGAAAAATTTGAGGGCATAGACTTAGCAATTCTTGACAATGGTCAATACAATTTAGCCTGGCAAGCCATTCACATGTTGCCTGATGAAGTGTTGAAAGCAGCAAAAGACCTCAACGCAAAAAGGCTAATGCCTATTCATTCTTCCAAATTTGTACTGGCAGAACATCCTTGGGATGAACCTCTTGTGCATATCACAGCCCTTAACGAGGCATCCAACATTCCTTTAGTAACCCCCATGATCGGTGAACAAGTAGACTTAAATGATGAAAACCAACAGTTTAAGCAATGGTGGACTAGTCTGAAATAGGGAGAATTGCGCCAAGTTGCAAGTTGCAGCTTGCTTAACAACCAAGTACTTTGACTGTTGTAACACTCTCATCCTTAAGGAATAAAGCCTTTTTTTTTTTTGCAACAACCTTAAGTGTTCCTCAAAAAACTAAATTATTTTAGATGATAAAGAAACTATAAAATTATCTCCAACCTCAATCTTTTTACCAAATGGTAAACATTGAAAAACTGATCAAAGCTAGGTCTCAATGAATGAATTGATAAACTACATTTTATAGTTTGGGAAATTAAACAAACAACAAATGGTTGACCCAAAATATACCAGTACAGATTTCACATACTACCAAGGTACTGAAGTTGAGGAAGCAGTCAGACCTATTGTGAAATATGCATTGATTGATCAAAACGGACCAATAGAAAAATTCTTTAGTGAAGAAATAAATCCTGAAACAGGTGAAATTCTCTGGAAGATAGGGGTTGACAAAGCAATTTCTTGGTGTAGGGTTTGACTCTAATGGATTCATTGAGCTGGTTTCAATACAAGATATATATAATCAGCTTGAAATAAATATTTACAGCGGATTGCAATTGCCGCAGCTGGTGCTGTCCAATACCGTGAAAAACTGGAAAGTTTTTCAATTAAGGTTTTTCAAAATAAACATGAAACCCAAATTCCTGTTTATGCTTAATTCTCCTTGACTCACTCGATTTATTCCTGCACTCATTGTTTTGTGATTGAGAAAAATGAGGGCACTCTATACTTTTGATTCATCATACAACTAAAAAAACCAAAAAGATGAAAAGAGAATTAGTATTTTTAAGAGCCTTTGCGGTAGCAAGCGTTGCCGGAATGATATTTATCACTTCTACGGCTTTCAAAAAACAAGGCAACCACAGATTCAGCGAAATTGATGTGGAACGCATTAATATCGTTGAAAATGATGGAACAGTAAAAATGGTCATCACCAATGTAGAACGTTTCCCTAGTGGAAATGAAATTATTAACGACAGGCCAACCAATGAAGGAAGGAAAAAGCGTTCAGGAATGTTATTCTTCAACGAAGAAGGTATGGAGTGTGGTGGCTTTATCTATGATGGTAGAAAAACTGAAAATGGACACACTGCTGGACTTTCATTGACCTATGATCAATATGATGGAGACCAGGTAATGCAGCTAATTATGAATGATGATAAAGTAGGTGATGAGCGGTTTGTGAGAAGTAGCATTGCCTTTATCGATCAACCTTCTAATGAAACTCAAGCAAGAAGAAGTGAAATAAATCAAGAATTGGCTGAATTAAGAAAAACCGATCGAAACGCCATGCAAGAGAAATATCAAGAATATAAAAAGCAGGGATTGGTAGGTACAGTAGACCGCATGGTCTTAGGACAAACAAGAAGTAAAAGCAATGGACTATTCCTTTTCGATGACCAGGGTATGCCAAGGGCCATGTTCTTTATAGACAATGAAAATACGGCCAAGCTAGAATTCTATGATGATAAAGGAAATGTGATCGCTTCATTTCCCGAAACCAAAGAATAAACAAGCTCAAAAAAGTAGTTCTATGAATCATAGAACTACTTTTCATTATTTGACTTATCAATTTCTAATGAACTATTTCTTCCAAAAAATACAGCAAAATTGGCGATTTCTGCTGTTCATTTTAGTATTTGCCTATATTCAGTCCATTTACACCAGAATAAGCGTTCGAGGTAAAATATCTCCATATATTTTTACTCCTGAGTCTGCAGTGATTTCTTTGATCGAGGCTGGAGTTTTATTTTTTATCATCCTATTCTTTATCAAAAAATGGCAAAAATCTGATGTGCCAAGAGCCAATACAATGTTGAAAATATTTGGAGCATCTTTATGTTCCTACTTGGTCTTTATTCAGCTACTTGCGTTTTCTGTTGCTTTAGTATTCAACAAGATTGAACAAAACTACAACCTGCCCACTTTTACCCTTTCATTATTTTCTGATTTTTTGAAAGCAGTTATTTATGGCAGTTTTTTTCTCAGCTACTACTATTACGACAGTTACAAAAAGCATCAGCAAAAGTTGGTGATGTACAATAAAGCCCTTTCAGAAAGCAAAATCAACCAACTGAAAACACAGCTAAACCCACATTTCTTATTCAATAACCTGAATGTCTTAGACCAATTGATTGAAGAGGATAAATACAAAGCTTCTGACTTTCTCCATGAATTTGCCGAAATTTATCGCTATGTGCTCTACGCCTCTGACAAAGAATTGGTAAGTATTCAAGAAGAGCTGGATTTTGCAGAGCAGTACTTCAGGCTTATTCAGCACAAGTATGGAAGCGCTTATCAATTGAACATTGAAGCAAAGCATAAAAGAGGTCTAATCGTTCCTCTTACCTTACAATTGCTCCTTGAGAATGCCATACAGCACAATTTGGGTACGCTTGAATCCCCGATTTATATCAACTTAACAGTTGATGGTTCAATACATGTTACCAATAACGTCCAAACAAAACGAAATACAAAACCGCTTTCAGGACGCGCACTGAAAAATCTAGCAGAACAATACCGCATACTTTCAAAACAACCCATTGAAATTAATCAATCTGAAAAGGAATTTAAGGTAAGCTTTCCAATCATTTACCAAGCATTGAAATGACAAAGGTACTCATCATTGAAGACGAAATCCCAGCAAGGAAAAAACTGAAACGCTATATAGAAGCATTATATCCTACTTCTGAAATTATGGCTGAATTGGATACCGTGGAAGCTGCTGTGGCTTTCCTTAAAATTAACCAGCCTGACCTTATTTTTTCAGACATAGAATTACTTGATGGAAATGCTTTTGAGATATATCAGCAGGTTGCTACACCCTGTCCTATAATTTTCACCACAGCCTATGATCAATTTTGGATGGATGCATTTGAGGGCAATGGCATAGCCTATTTGTTAAAGCCTTTTTCCCAAGATCGATTTCAAAAGGCATGGGAAAAATACATTCTACTGCAAAAATCTGCTTCAGAACAGGTCAATGTCATCACCAGGCTCGCCAAATTGATGCAGGAGAATTTACAAGAGAGAAAGTATAAAAAACGCTTTGTTATCAATTCAAATCATGGCATTTCTTTTTTGGATACAGCTAACATCCTATTTTTTATCGCCTCTGAAGGTGTGGTTTTCGCTTACGATAACCAAAGCAAAAAACATATGCTCACCGAGCCAACTTTAAAAGTAATAGAAGAACAGCTAGATCCTATGGCATTCTTCAGGATCAATCGATCAGAACTTGTGCACAAGCCCTTTATCGAAAAGTTAGAGCGCTACAATAAAAATACGCTTGCCATCAAATTAAAAGGGTATTCAAATCACCTCATCACCAGTCAAAGTACTACAGCTGCATTCAGGGAATGGGTAGAAAAATAGGAGTTATTATTCTTTTTTGAACAAGAAGAAGTTTCTGTTAAATCAAAAAGGTGACTTGGAGAAGACCAAAATGATTATACAACATGCTCATTTTGTGATTAAATCTCTGAGTGCTAGATGAGCTTAATTTTAAAAGAAATGCTTGAGACCACCTGTTACATATTACTTGTAAGCTCTAGCTTCCCATCCACGGTTTTGTCAGACTAGCCAAAAACCCTTTTAATTTTAGTAGATCAATAACTCTTCAAATCAAGGGGATTTTTAGCTAATATTGGTGTCTATTAATTTTCCCTCGGATCTTTCCACTCTTAGATTATCAGTAATAAAATTGTCTGCTAGACAATGCTATTAGCTTCTTACTCTTTATAAGAATAAGTTCTTTTTAACTAAGCTCATTCAATTTTTATACTGATTCCTCTTAAAGTTTGCCACCCTTCTTTATCCGTAACACGAATCATAAAATGATAATCACCAGGATCAATATCTAAAGGGACCTCAATATCCATAGAAGTCTCGTAATTCCTTTGACCTGCTGGAATAGGATAATTCCGAATAAACAGAAAGGGATTTACTGGGGTTTTCATTGGATTTAGATCACACTCCTCTACTTCAGTACTATGAGAATGGTGGTCAAAGTTATGGTGAATATCCAAACTATAAGACCCTAATGCTACATTATCATGCAGTAAAACCCTGAAAGTAAATGATTCTCCTCTCTTAAGGGTACTACATTGAACAGGAAATGCATCAGGAATGGTCATTATTATTTCTGGGTACTCTGTATCTATTTCCATTTTCTCTTCACAGCCAAAAACTAGGGCTAGGAGTGTCAAAAATATTATATTAAGGTTCTTTTTCATGGAAGCGATTTGATTTAGCAATATGAAGGAATGCTGGAATTTTAGTATTTCCAGCATTCCATAATTTTCAAGATGTAATGCAACTCAAGGGGGAAATCCCCCCATTGAGCTGAGCCAGCCTGCACTTATTAATTTGATCTAAGTAGTTATAAATTGATATGTTATTGATTTCTGCAACTGTAAGGTTCTATCAATCATTCCATAGTTATTGAAACCTCTATGTATTGAAATAAGCCGATATTATAGGTATCATTATGATAGATTGCACCTATATAATAATCACCTGTTTCCCATGATTTCTCCCCAGAAACTGCATTTGCAGGAATATTATTATCCATCTCTGTACCTATCACAAAAGTAGGCTGACGGGTGCTGCTAGTAGAATGATCTGATAAAGTACTCAAAACCCTCGTTTCTGCAATATCCTTATGTTCCCAATAATCAGAGACTATTACCTTAGAAAAATCTAATGCTTCGATAGTTTCTGGCCTATGGTTATGCTTCTTATTGATGATAACAAAGTACATTTTTCCATCTCCCTTTACTCCAGAAACATTTCCAAAGGTGGATATTATTTGACCTTCACTAGCCTGTCGATCCCCCGATTCTGGAAGTAATATATTGTAAATACGTCTTAGCTGATTAAAATCCTCATCTACTTCGATCACTGCAAAACCAGAGAGTTGTGGGTCTACTGGTAAATTCTCTGCCTCATAAATTGTGATAGCCCTTAATTCTTCAAGCTTAGTACCATTTTGATCATTTACGATGATTAGAAAATCGTACTTGCCTTCTACGGCATCTTCAGGAATATTGAAGTGTCTATGCACATTGGTATTTCTGGCATCTATGTACTGATCCCAAGTTACTTCATGACTCCATGCTTGTGCGTAGGTTTCATCTTCTCGCTGCATAATTTTGATTTGAATGTTTTCAATTCTATCTCCTGCCACTACATCAGCATTGAAATGAAAATCACGTCCAACAACGCCAATCTCATTATTATTCAAACCTATTTCTACATTTTCTATGGTCGGTATAGCTAGATCTGGGGCTACATCATCCTCATCTTGACAGGAAAATAAGACGACTAGAAGAAAGACAAAAAGCGATTGTAATCGCATTAAAGGATTTACTTTTGACTTGAACATTGTTTTTAGTTATTTAAGTGTATATGTTTGAAAGTTTTAGATTAAAATCCAGATATATTAAAACTGAAGTAGTAAAAGGCACTCATGTTGTGGGTGGTATTTGTGTAAACTACGCCATAGTAGTACGCTCCATTTTCCCAAGCTTTATTATCTTCGATAGGATTAGGTTCAGGGGAATGATTATCCATAGTTGATCCGATCGTAAGTTTCTGAGGAGCATTTCCTGGCACTCCAATGTAATTATTAACTGTAGTGACTTCTTCTAACCCAACATGCTCCAAGACATCTGCAACAATCACTTTCGAGAAGTCAATATTGTCTATCGATTCTGGCAAATGTTGCTCACTCTTTTTTATAATGAGTACATATAAAGTCCCATTGTCTTTAACATTTCTAATATCAATGTAAGTGTTCATGATTTCATCTTTTGAAAAAGTTATTAGCTCAGAATCAACAAAGCCTCTATTCATGATATAGAAGAAACCTTGATCGACTTTGTTGACCATCAAGGAGTAAACTTGAGGATCTACAGGAAGTGATGCGGCACTGTTAAGTTCAATTGAATGTATTTCTTTGTGGACTCCACCACTTTCATCACTTACCCGAATTACAAAATCAAACACACCTTCAGGTGCATCATTCGGAATATTAAAATGTTTGTGAACGTTCGTATTTCTTGCTCCTTTAAATTCCTCCCAAGTTATTTTGAAAGACCAATCCTCAGTGTAAGTTTCTTCTGTTCGTTGTTCAATTGACACTTCGATGATATCAATGCGATGGTGAGCCTCAACATCCATGTCAAAATGAAAGTCTCTTCCAATAATTCCTATACCGTTGTTTCCAGATCCTATTTCAACATTTTCTATAAAAATTGAAACCACAGGATCAATATCTGCATCCTCATTACAAGCAAAGGAAAATGTCAACAAGAGGACAAACACTACCTTTGTAAGGTGGTTATTACAAATCAAATCTTTAATTGAGTAGTCACTTTTTTCCATTTTTATTTAGTTTGGTTTGTTTAGTAAATGGTATGCTTAAGTTTATGACAATGTTTCTACCAGCTTCAGGAAGGGCTATTAAGCGATAAAAACTCGTGTGGTTCAGATACCTTGTATTCAATAAGTTTTGAGCTTGTACACTAAGTAAAAATGGCCGATTATTCCATTGAAGTTTTGTACCTAGCTGTACATTAATCACTTGATATCCGGGAGTTTTCCTCTCTGGAGGCACGATATGATGTTGTTTGGCAGTGATGCGATAATCGAATGAGAAATAAGTATCCTGAAAAAAACGCTTTATTTCAGGTGACCAAGTAAGATTCAATATCAGAGAAGGAGGTGGTGAAAAAGGTAATGTATATCCTTTCTTATCCCCAGACAACTGATAGGAATATACATATTCACCTAAAAGTGCTGAAGTAAGGTTTTTAAACAGGGCATATCCTAATTGGATTTCACCTCCATACCTTAACACCTGACTTTGGGTATATTCAAACACCTGATTTCCTGCACCATAATAATAATCATGATCTGGAGTAGGATTCAAATAAATGTAATTTGAGAAATAATTCAAAAAAGGACTAAGCTGGATCGTCCATTTACTTCTTGTCCAATTTATACCGAGGTCGGCTTGATAAGATTCTTCAGGAGAAAGTTTAGGATTTCCACGTTCATAGCTGAAATAATGATAATTGACACCGTTTGCTGCTAACTCTTTAGCAATTGGCATGCGAAAACTTTTTCCAATATTGGCTTTTACTTGAAATCTTTCAAGGTTATAATTTAGCCCAGCAGACCAAACCAAGCTGTTAAAACTTCGACTTAGCGAAGCTGCCCTTTGAATATTTTCAGAGAATTCCTCCCCATCTGGGGTAGTAATATCAGAGGTAAACCAATCCGTGTATTCCAAAGTATTGATATGTCCATAATCATACCTGATAGCACCATGGAGCATTAGCTTTTCATTGATGGAAAACTTATCATATAGAAAAGCTCCACTTGTAAGCTGCGTAAAGGCAGGCACCAAAAAACCCCATCCACCAATAGCATTATCTTGATATTCACTATTGATACCGAAGGTGAATTCGTGTTTTCCAAGCAGATGAATATCACGCATGTTGATCGAATATACCTTTTTATCAAACGCTCTCTCTAGCACTGAAGACACATTCATATCAGCAGGATACACAGGAGGCATATAACCGTGATTCACATACGGACTATACTCTTGTCGGAAATTCCATTGGTAACCTAACTCCATTTCAATTTGGTGTTCACCAAAATTAAAATCACTTCGGTTGATGATTTTGTAATGATCTACGTGCTGACTTGGCATCAAAATATCTCGATTCGAGCTATCATGGAGTTTTGTATCTACCCTTCTCGGTTCCAATCCATGGGCGTTGGCGAAAAAACCACTTTTACCATGAATATGGCTGAGATAAAAAATAGATTTTAGCTTTTCTGTTATATAGCCTGTTTGAATGTGAAAACCTTTATCTAAGCCAGCAGTATTCCGTAAGTAGTTATCAGATAAACTTACTGGAAAATCATACACATGGACGATATCAGTTGGTACACGATAATCACCATAGCGCTGGTATGTTAATCTTGTATCAAAAAAAAGCCTGTTTTTTCTAGCATAAAGATTGACTGAAGTGCCATATAGGTTATTATTTGATTTTGCGATTACATCAACTGAACCTCCAAAAGTGTTAGCAACTGGAGGCCTTGCAGGTTTCACATTAATGGCACCACCAATGGCGTCTGATCCATAGATGAATGAAGCAGCGCCTTTGATTAGCGCTACTTCTTCTGCAGCAAACTGATCCAGTTCTAAGCCATGATCAGCTCCCCATTGCTGGCCTTCATGCTTCACCCCTTTATCCAATACCACCACCCTATTGAAGCCTAAGCCCCTTATCAAAGGTTTTGACTGACCTGAACCAATTCCAATACTACTGATTCCAGGAAGGCGCTCTAAGGATTGCATAAGGCTTCCACCCAAATTTTTTTGAATAAAATTCCTTCTCACAATTTCTATATTCATTGCATCTTCTTGTTTACGATGCGAAATAGTATTGGCCTCTATCATCACTTCAGAAAGCAATTGATCGGAAGGTTTAAGTTTCACTTTTAAAAACCTTTCCTCTTGCATTGATGAAAGCACGATCTCTAAGGTTTCGAATCCCAAATGGGCAATCAATAAAGTATCATTCTTATCAAAAGGTCCAGAAAAATTAAACTTGCCTTGCTGATCAGTTAAAACTACTAAGCGAGCTGATATGAGTTGAACAGTTGCCCCTTCTAAAGATTTTAAGTTTTCATCAAAAACTACTCCTGACAATTGACTCTTTTGAGCAATGGCATAGTTTGAAATGATCAATAAGAAAAAGGTCAAAATGCCTCTCATGATTAAGATGAAACCCAGCTTGATTAGATAAACAGTTGTCAGAAAACATGGCTTTCATACCATTATCCCTTTGTTTTATTGCGAATTTTATAGCAGTAATGTATAATCATTACATAACATGCAACAAAGTTGCATCTATAAATTTTAAATTGCAAATGGATTGGGTAAAAAAGGATGAGACCTTTTATTTAATGCAACATTGTTGCATTTATTATAAATATAGGATATCTTGCCGTAAAAAAGGAACATGTCCAAAAGAATCAAAACCTATCTTCTTACAGGATTTTTGGGAGCAGGAAAAACAACTCTTTTAAACCACCTGTTGTCTAGAAGTAAATCAGCGTTCAACTATGTAATAGAAAATGAATTTGGTAAAAGTTCAGTGGACTCAGCA
The DNA here is from genome assembly GCF_022549775.1 of Belliella filtrata. Lineage (GTDB taxonomy): Bacteria > Bacteroidota > Bacteroidia > Cytophagales > Cyclobacteriaceae > Belliella > Belliella filtrata. Next base: position 31,966 of record NZ_JAKZGP010000018.1, read on the forward strand.
CTGGTCACCAAAAATTATAACAAATTGTTCGAATTGAACAATGGTTGTATTTGTTGTTCCCTAGACAATGAGCTGATCGAAGTAATGTCTCAAATGATTCAGGCAGATGTCCAGCCAGACAATTTGTTTATAGAGGCCTCAGGTGTGGCAGATGCAGGACAGTTGGCATCAATATTTAAGCGTGAGGACGTGATGCAATACTTTGATTTTCAACAGGTAGTTTGTTTGATAGATACCGAAAATTTTGAAGACAGGGTAAAAGAGGTTCCAGAAATGTACCGTCAAATTGTGGCTTCAGATTTGATTTTGATTAATAAAACTGATTTGGTACAAAAAAAATATGCTGCATCTGTTAAATCAGATGTTGAAAAAATCAATCCTCTTGCAAAAATCACACTTACCACATTTGGGAAATTTGATTTTGAGCTGTTGGATACAAGTACTGACAGTATCCTTACCCAGGTAGATCATTCAACACTGGATGCAATTAAGCCTGTTCACCGCATGAAAAGCATCGCTGTGGAAGTACCTTTTGAATTTGACAGAGATCAACTTTATGCTGTACTTTCCACTTCTATTTTTTTATACTACCACCAGCTGTACAGAATCAAAGGCTTTGTAAGGCTAAAAGGGGAAGAACAAGCTGTTTTGGTTCAGTCGACTGGAAACAAGCTTACAATTTCCAAACAGAAAAGGAAAGATGAATTCCCAAAATTGGTATTGATTTTCATCGGTCGAGATATTGAAAGAAAAGGTATCGAAAGGCTTATTCAAAATGCAATTACCACCAAAGTAAATACCCCTACCGTATGATCTTAAGTGGCGTAGAAATCAAAAGTCGGCTAAACAAAGATATATTTATCCATCCTTTTAGTGATAAAAGGATTAATCCAAACAGTTACAACCTCCGCCTTGACAACAAGCTGCTGATTTACAGAGATGAGGTTTTAGACATGAAAAAACAACATGCTAAAGAAGAAATCATTATACCAGAGAAAGGACTAATACTGGAACCTAACAGGTTGTATCTGGGTAGAACAATAGAATATACTCGAACGGAGAATTTAGTCCCAATGCTTGAAGGAAGGTCATCAATTGGACGATTGGGACTTTTCGTACATATCACTGCAGGCTTTGGGGATGTAGGATTCAGCGGCTACTGGACATTAGAAATTTTCTGTGTACAACCCATAAAGATTTATGCAGGAATAGAAATTTGTCAAGTGTATTATCATGATATTTCAAAACCCTTTGAAACTTACAGCTCAGGAAAATACCAAAACAATGATGCTATACAGCCAAGTATGCTTTATAAAGATTTCAAACCATGATTAAGTGGCTGTTCATATTGCCTGTTAAGCTCTATCAATGGTTCATCAGTCCAATGTTTCCATCTTCTTGTAGGCATCAACCAAGTTGCTCAAATTACATGATTCAGGCCATACAAACCCATGGTGCTTTTGCTGGACTGTGGCTTGGTTTAAAGAGACTTTCTAAATGCCATCCTTGGAGTACTCATGGCTATGATCCAGTTCCAAAAAATTATAAACACAATGGAAAAATTTAAAAACATCCTGAAAATGCATGGAATCAGGCCCAATAGCAATAGGGTAAGTTTACTCAAGCATTTGACTGAAAACAACAAGGCCTACTCCTTATGCCAACTTCATCAATTGCTCAAGGAGAAAATGGATAGAACCACAGTATACCGTATTTTAATACTTTTGACAGAAAAAGATATACTTCAAAAAATCCCCTGTACTGACGGAAACCTCCTTTTTACACTTAAAACTACAAATAAAGAAATCAAAAACAGTCCCAAATTCAGGTGTAAATGCTGCCAGAAAGTTGAAGTCCTTCCAGATTTACCCATCGAATACCTTAATGATTTGACAGGAAAAAACATCAACTTCGAGACTATCGCCGTAGAAGGTTACTGCAAAGATTGTCATGTATAATCATTTAAGGTTCTAAAAAATCCAATATTTGGTTTTCTACATTGACTGACCTGTAAAAACAAGCCTTTCGGTTGTTTCCTTGTTTGTTAAATGTATGACAAACCCCACCTTTTTCCAAGATAACCTGATATACCAAAGCATCCTGATCACAGTCTATGAGTACCTTTTTTACCAGCAACCGGTTTCCTGATGATTCTCCTTTAACCCACAGTTTTTTTCTTGAGGTACTGTAAAAAGCCGCAATTTTATTTTTTAGCGTAAATTCTAACGCCAGCTTATCTACAGAGGCCATCATTAAAATCTGACCTGAGCCAAATTCCTGAACTGCGACAGGAAGTAGCCCGCCTCTTTTGGAAAAACAGGGGGTTAATTGATTGATTTCTTCCAAATTTTCATCCATTGTTATCTAATTTATAAGTGTATTTTCCTGATTTGAATGATTCATTGCTATTAAAAAACCGCTAGGTTTTTAGCCTAAAGACTTTAATCTTAGATTCATCGCATTCCAAATAGGAAGCCCCTATCAATTCTAAGCAATAGGGAATTGCAGGGAAAACGGCTTCGAGACATTGACGTATTGCAGATGGCTTACCAGGCAAATTGACAATGAGACTTTGCTTATAGATTCCTGCAGTCTGCCGAGATAAAATCGCCGTTGGCACATACTGCATGCTCACCTGACGCATCAATTCCCCAAAGCCTGGTAACATTTTATCACAAACCTCTTCAGTAGCTTCTGGTGTTACGTCCCTTGGTGCAGGACCAGTACCTCCTGTGGTGACGATCAAAGCACATTGCTCTACAGCCATTGATTTCAAGGTAGAAACGATATTTTCTTTATCATCTGGGATCACCTGATAAATCGGCTCCCAAGCCCCAACAAGCACCTCCTCAAAAAAGCACATTATTTCTTTGCCTGAAATATCTTCATAAATGTTGGCTGCTGCTCTATCTGAACAAGTAAGTACACCAATTTTGATTTTATCCATTGTCTAAAATAGTTCAATAATAATTTAAATGCAACATTGTTGCGTATACAGGTATTTATTTCTTCGAGAATTAATTTTTTTGACTTTCTTTCACTAATTACCTGCGAGTAAGGAGTGGTTTGCTATAATACCGACCCATCTTTCTGTTTATCAAGTATTGTTGTCAAATTCAAAATAGAAAGCTTTCAGAAACCTTCAATAGAAATTAAGTGCAATTCATAAGCTGAAAACAGAGAACACTTGCTCTAATAGCGTAATATTACTTATTTTTTTAAGTACTATTACTTGTATTTACTTATTTTTTTTTAATTTAGTGCAGTGATTAGACACTTCATATCTAACAAACTCGAGTAATGATTAGCGTACAAGAAGCAAAATCGATTCTGAAAAATACCTGCCCTATAGGAGCTTGTGAACTGCAAGACCTTAACCTCGCCGTTGATAGCATCACCGCTAAACCTATAAAGGCTTCAATTGAAACCCCTGCCTTTGACAACGCTGCAATGGACGGTTATGGCATTGCCTGGTCTTCTGATGACAACTATCAAGTCGTCTCAACTATTCAAGCGGGTTCTAAAAAAATCAATAATATAGCCTCAGGTCAGGCCTGTAGAATTTTTACAGGTGCAAAAATACCTCAAGGTGTAGATACCATAATTCCCCAAGAATTGATCAAGAGAAAGGAAGACAGGATATACTTTGACAAACAAAGAATTCAAAAAGGAGCTAATATAAGGCTAAAGGGCTCTCAAAACAGGGCTGGAGATACGCTAATTGACCAAGGAGTGCTTATTACTCCTGGCATTATGGGACTATTAGCTTCAGTAGGTATAGACAAAGTGCCTGTCTATAGAAAACCATCTATAGGTATAATTCTTACTGGAAATGAAATAAAAACAGTAGGTACTGAACTTGAAGAGGGTGAAATCTATGATGCGAATGGACCGATACTTAAAGGCTTTCTACGTCAACTTGGGATAAATACTGTGGAAACGGTTAACCTGAAAGATGATGAAAAACTAACTTCCCAAACCTTGGTTCGCTTTCTAGCTAGCCACGACATCATCATCGTGTCTGGTGGAATTTCTGTTGGAGAATATGATTTTGTAAAACAAGGTATGGATCAAGCTGGTGTGGAAGAATTGTTTTACAAGGTAAGTCAAAGACCAGGAAAACCATTTTATGCAGGGGCTAATTCAGGTAAATTGGTCTTTGGACTACCAGGAAACCCTTGTGCTGTCTTCACTTGCTTTTCACAATATATCAAACCATCAATTTTACAGTGGATGGGGCATTCTGATTGCTGGGAACCTTCGGGTTTCTTACCACTAGAAAATACATTCTCTGGGAAAAATGGATTTACTCATTTTTTAAAAGCTAAAAAATCACAAAATGGAGTGTCAATTCTTTCTGGACAAGAATCATTTAATCTTATAGCTTATGGAAAAGCCAACGTTACTGTCGAAATTCCAGCAGAACATACCATCAAAGCTGTTGGAGATCGGGTAGCATACTACAACTGTTAGAAACAATGGATCCAAAAAGCATAGAAGCATTCATATTGGCTGGGGGTAAAAGCTCTAGAATGGGAGAGGATAAAGGACTTGTGAAAATTCTGGGTAAAGCCATGGTTCAACACCTCATTGAGAAATTGAATCATCTTCACATCCCTTGCAACATCATCAGCAACAAAGCAAATTACAAACACTTTGAAAGCCCATGCTTTGAGGACATAATTGAGAACCGAGGTCCTCTAGGTGGACTATTTACAGCCCTATCATTTTCCCAAAAAAAGCACATCCTCCTTTTGAGTTGTGACATACCATTGATCCCAATACAAGCTTTGACCTATTTGCTAGATAAGTCCTTGGAACAAAGAATCAATGTCAGCTCAATAGCGGGCAGGTATAATCCCCTATTTGCTATTTATCCAACATCAGTATTGGAAATGATTGTTACTTGCTTAAGAAGTAATAAGCTAAAAATGCAAGATTTTATAAAAAAATCGATTCATCAAGAAATTCCATTGGATAAATTGGTGGCACCAAGCCCATTTTTATTTACAAACTTCAACAGCAAAAAAGATTTAGAAATCATTCCTTCTGGATTGGTTTTATGAGCTTAGATTTTTTCACCCTCACCATAATCCCAATTGAAAATTACTTACCCTATTTTAGCCCTATGGCTCTCATCAATTCACCTTCTTCATCTACTTTTTTGATCAACTCAACTACATTATTGACTTTAAGCTTTTTCATGATATTGAAACGATGTGACTCAATGGTTCGAACACTTTTTCCAGAAGCAGCTGCGATATCTTTATTGCCTATTCCTTGATAGATCTGCTTTAAGATCTCCTTCTCCCTCTGAGTCAAATCATAGTTTTTCTCTTTGCTATTTCCTGAAGCTGTATTTTTGGTATTCACCTTATTCAAATAGGAATTGACCAAAACATTGCTAATATCTCCACTAAAATACTTTCCCCCATTGAATACCAGCCTGATCGCTTTTAAAAACTCTTCTTTGGAAGTATCTTTTAGCAAATAACCTGCAGCTCCAGACTCCACTGACTTGATGATATAGTCCTCATCGTTGTGCATGGATAAAACCAGTGCTTTGGTATGTTGCGAGTAAGCATGTAGTTTGCTTGTAGCCTCTAAGCCATTCATATTAGGCATTCTAATATCTATGATCAAAATATCTGGATTTTCGGCTTTCACCACATCCAATGCTTCCAAGCCATCAGAAGCTTCACCAACCACTTTAATTTCCTCTTCACTTTCCAGAAGCATTTTTATCCCATTTCTTACCACCACATGGTCATCAGCTAGCACTACTCTTATGTTTTCCATAAAATTATCTTTGGGTTTAAAACCTAATTTTCCAACTCAACTTCTACTCTTATACTTGTACCATTGCCCAATGAGGTAATTAATTCAAAATTACCATTTATAAGGCTTACCCTCTCTTTGATATTGAAAATCCCATGACCTGAAGCCGTGAAGTGCCCATCTTGCTTAAGCTTTTCATAATCAAAACCAATCCCATCATCTGCCACCTCAATGTGAAGAAATTTTGCATTGTGGGACAATTTTATGGTGATTTGAGAAGCATCTGCATACTTAATAGCATTGTTAACTGCCTCTTGTACGATTCGGTAAAGGTTATTTTCTATTTTTGAATCTAGTCTGGAGATAAATCCTGATAGATTTTCGAAAATAACGGGAATTCGTGAAATCTTACTCATTTCTTGACTGAATTTATTCAATACAGAGGCAATACCGTGGTCAGACAGGATCACAGGGGTCAGGTGAAATGAAACCCTGCGAACTTCTTTGATTACTTTACCGATCAACTCTTTGGACACATCTAGGCGAATCACTTCTTGCTGAGTTTTAACATCGTTGATCCCATCTAAGCTATATTTTAGTGCAGTGAGGTACTGCCCTATTCCATCATGTAAATCCCTTGATATCCGCCTTCTCTCTTCTTCTTGCCCTTCCAAAATAAGCGAAGACCGATATTGTTGTTCTTTAAGTTTCTTCTCAAGATTTTCGCGGTGAATCTCTTGAGACCTGGCCCGTGCCTCCTTCACTGTAGTCATGTCAGTGGCTGTAAAAAGTATCTCTGAAACCTCTCCTGACTTCTCTAGCAAAGGTGTTAGATTCATATCCAGCCAAATGAAATCCCCTTCTTGATTAAAAAGGCGTAATTCTCCTTCCCAAGACAATCCTTTAGACAAAATCTCTTGAATTTTTGACACATAAATCTCCTCTACACCTTGCTGAACCAACCAATCAAAAAAGTTTTGAGGTGGATTTGAGAATTGCATGACGTCTTTAAAATGTGCCGAGATCAACTTAAATTCCCCTTGAATTTCAAATTTACCAAAGACTTGTAATTCATTAAGAAGAGGCTCTGTGTCAACTATCTCTAGGTAAGAATTCACTAAAGTTTCATACAAGGAGGACAGTTCCAATGCCATTGACTTTGCCTTGGCCTCTCCTTCCGACAATTTGATGAAATTATCTCTTATCAAGACAGCAGAAGGCCAAAATATAAACCTAACTTCTATTAAAATTAAAAGGAATGTAATCCCAAATAGCCAAAATTCCACTTTTCGCAAACTCAGTACTTTTTGATGGGCATTTCTATCAAAAGTGTATACTATTTGATCCATTCCTGTCAAAAACACCCTTTCATTAGCAAGAATTTGATTGATCCAGAGGTCATCATAAGCATTGGGCACTCTTCCTTGCTCCACCCAGATCAATATGTTGGATACATTGTCAACAATTGCATCAAAATTTTCTTGGATCTGCTCAAAGTAAGTCTTGATTTTGGCATCCGAGATGCCTTTCAAACCTAAATTAGTTTCTCCAAACTGTAGTGCTTGGTGTGTTTTTTGCCAATCCAGTAAGCTTGATTCAATTTCAGTTTTGTATTCATTTACCAGCACATTATCATCCACTGTTGTCAAAATCAAAGCCGCTTTTGAAATTCTTTGGCTAAGCATACGCTGTCTTCCCGAAAGGTTTATTTCAACAGAATCGGAGGTTTGCATGGATATATGATGTTGAAGGAGTGCTTGACTAACTACGATAGTCAATGCTATTGCTGATAAAGCAATAAGATATCTCCAACGTAAATTTTCAAAGGTCAGGCGTCCAGAAACCACTTTCTTCATGTTAAAAACTATTCAATAAGATCAAATTTAGGTAATAATACTTAAAACCTACCAATTAAATTAATAATATACCCAGTAACACCTGCAACGCAAGGACTAAAGCTAAACTTTTGCTTTTCTTGATGCCAGAGGGTAAGTAGCTGCAAGCTTTTACATGCTCATTTTTAATTTCTAAGAAAGTAAGAGAAAGAAGCAAAGAAGTTTAATAGCTACTATCAAAACCTACGTATACATGTCCTTCCTCAACTTTGACTGGAAAGGTTTTGATGCAATACGCCTCCTCATTCAGGCTTTCTCCTGAATGCAATGAAAAACTTTTTTTATGAAAAGGACAAGTCACTTTTGGTTCATCTTTACATGACCCTGTAAGTCCTCTGGCCAGTGCCATTTCTTTTTTATGTGGACAAAGGTTTTGGCATGCATACCATCGCTGTTTGTTATCAAAGTTGAAAACAGCCACCTGATAGCCTTTGTATTTTATACAGGCCCCACCATCGTCTGGAAAGTCACTTATCGCTGCGGCTTTAAACCAAATAAGGGAATCTTGTTGTTTTGAACTTAATTTTTCTACTAATGCTGACATGAACATGTATTTTTAGAAGTTTAGAAATTTTCTAGCATAAAAATGCTTAGACAGTAAAATTTAAAGGTTTTTGGGCTATGCTAATAGACTAAAAGCTATGCTTCGAATTAGGAATAAGTCTGAATTTCATTGCAAATCAATCGCTAGTTATACAATAATGTTTCTACTATTTTATTATTCGTGATTTATTCAATCCTGTGAAAGCGCTGGTATTTTTTGGCCTCTTAGTGCTTTGAATTTGATAGAGGGGTCTCCTTCATTTGAATTGACAAAAGGCTTGAATTTAGCTCTCAATTCAGGATTGTTGACGACTTCTTTCCATTCACATGCATACGTATCAATCACAAACTGCATTTCCTTTTCCAACTCCTCCCCTATACCCAATACATCATTTACTACGACATCTTTTAAATATGCTATACCACCTTCTAACTTATTTAGCCACGTAGCAGTACGGTTCAGCGGCTCTGCTGTCTTGATATAGAACATCAGAAACCTATCAATGTATTTGATGCAGGTTTCACTATCAATATCGTTTGCCAGTAATAGCGCATGTTGTGGCTTAGTGCCTCCATTGCCACATACATATAAGTTCCACCCTTTCTCAGTTGCAATGATCCCAAAATCCTTACTCTGTGCTTCTGCACATTCTCTGGTGCATCCAGAAACTGCACTTTTTAGCTTGTGAGGAGACCTAAGTCCTCTATACCGCTCCTCTATTTCTATTGCAAAGGAGACAGCATCCTGCACGCCGTACCTGCACCACATAGAACCAACACAACTTTTGACCGTTCGCAATGATTTACCATAGGCATGTCCACTTTCAAAACCTGCATCAATCAATCTCTCCCAAATATCTGGTAGTTGCTCTACCCGTGCACCAAACATATCTATGCGTTGACCTCCTGTGATTTTTGTGTATAAGCCGTAGGACTTGGCTATCTCTCCTATGACTATTAACTTATCAGGAGTAATCTCACCGGCAGGGATTCTAGGAACTACAGAATATGTCCCACCTTTTTGGATATTTGCTAAAAATCGATCATTGGTATCCTGAATGGTATCTTGCTTGGTGATGTGCTCATTCCATGTACTGGCCAATAAGGAAGCGACCAACGGCTTACAGATTTCGCAACCATCTCCCTGTCCCACCTCTGTGAGCAAAACCTTAAAGGACCTTATTTGCTTCACTTTGATGATATCTAAAAGCTCTTGCCTAGTATACTCAAAATGTTCACAAACAACATTTTTAACCACCTTACCCATGGTTTTGAGCTGATGCTTTAGCAAATCATTCATCAAAGGAAGGCAGCCACCGCACCCTGTTCCGGCTTTAGATTTTGATTTTAACTGACCTATATCTTCAATTCCACTTGCTATGATTCCACATAGCGCTGATTTACAAATGTTTTCACAAGAACAAATTTGAGCTGAATCAGGGAGCGCATCAATGCCTAATCCCGATCCTGCTGTCTGGTCTCCCCTGCTTCCTAATATAAGATCTTCAGGATTGGGTGGTAATACCAGTTGATTTTGTACGATTTGCAAAAGCATGCCATAAGACGAAGTGTCCCCTACCAAAACCCCACCTACAAGTCTTTTTCGTGCTTTGGAAATATTAATTCTTTTATATATCCCTTTTACCTTATCCTCAAAAACAATGGTTTCCACTGGCTCTGATTCACCTAAGGGATCTCCAAAGCTACCTACCTCCACACCTATCAACTTTAACTTGGTGGACATATCAAATGATGTGAATGGTGTCACTTCTTGTCCCATCAGCTGATTAGCAACCTGCCTGGCCATTTCAACACCAGGAGCAATCAGACCATAAACAATGCCTTCAACAGATGCCGCCTCTCCTATTGCAAAGATGTAAGGGTCGGAAGTTTGCAACTTATCATTAACTACAAATCCACCTCTATCATGAACTTGAAGACCACAAGTTTGTGCCAATTCATCTCTGGGTCTAATGCCCGCTGAAATGATCAACATCTCCGTTTCAAGGGAGGTACCATCTGCAAAGGCTAAACCTGCTATTGCCTTGTTGCCAGTAATCTCGGTAGTCATTTTACTCAAGTGAATCTGAATTCCCAGTTGTTCTAACTTAGTTTTTAACAAATGAGCCCCAGCTTCATCCAATTGTCTAGGCATTAACCTACTTGCAAATTCTACTACATCAGCGCTCAATCCCATGTCTAAAACAGCTTTTGCAGCTTCCAACCCTAAAAGCCCTCCTCCAATCACTGTTGCACTTTGAACCTGTTTACCATAAGACATGATATGTTCTAGATCTTCCAAAGTCCTGTACACAAAAACTCCTTTTTTGTCTATTCCTTTGATGTTGGGAACAAATGCACCTGAGCCAGTAGCCAGGATTAAATAATCATAAAAATAGGTTTCCCCTTTATGTGAAATAACAGCTTTTGACTGCCTATCAATACCGACGATAAGTTCTTTGATTCTTAGGTCAATGCCATGCGCTTCATACCAACTCAATGGTGCCATGTACAATTTTTCAGCATTTGCCTCTGAAAAGTATGAACTCAAATGAACCCTATCGTAGGCAGGCCAAGGTTCTTCTCCAAACACAGTTAGTGTATAATGTGCTGCGTAATTTGAAGCTACCAGCTTTTCACAAAACTTATAGCCAACCATGCCATTTCCAATTACAATGATCCTTTTCATTTCTATCAAATTTTATTCAAAATGTAAATATTCAAAGCTGAAGTCTTGGAAGTTCCACAAACCCTATTAAGACGATTACAGTACATACACTTAACTTCTCCGCTAATTTAAGATATAATTTTAAAATAAATAAGTATTTTTAAGTATTTTTACTTAAATTTATACGCAGAAACCAAAACCAAAGGTTATGAATACGGAAGCAAAACTTACTTTAGTGGGTGCTGGACCGGGTGATCCAGAACTGATCACCTTAAAAGGTCTCAAAGCAATACAATCAGCCGCTGTTATCCTTTATGATGCATTAATCAACGAGGCATTGCTAGATCATGCCCACCCAACCTGCTTAAAGGTTTTTGTGGGAAAAAGAGCAGGACACCATTATAAGCAGCAAGGAGAAATCAATGAAATGATTGTAGGCTATGCACGGGCAATGGGACATGTGGTAAGGTTAAAAGGTGGAGACCCCTTTGTATTTGGTAGAGGTCATGAAGAAATGGAGTATGTTTCAAGCCATGGAATTCCAAGTACTTATATTCCTGGAATTAGTAGCGCATTATCAGTACCAGGTCTAGCTGGTATTCCGATCACCAAAAGGTTGATCAATGAAAGCTTTATGGTAGTTACTGGAACTTTAAAAGACGGAAGCCTTTCAAAAGACATCAAAGCGGCTGCTCAGTCAAATACCACAGCCATCATTCTGATGGGAATTAACAAGCTTGATCAAATCATAGAAATCTTCAAAAATGAGAGAGGAGGTAATGAGCCTATCGCATTGATTCAGCAGGGATCACTTCCTCAAGAGAAGTCTGTATTTGGAACACTTTCGGCTATTTCTGATTTACAAAAGAATGCGCAAATTGCAGCACCTGCTATTATTATCATTGGACAAGTTGTAAAAGAAAAAATCGAGCAAAAAAGCTATTTGATAAACCAAAAATTTCAGACTACTTAGCAGTGGAGACATTTAGATTGTGTTCAAATCAACTATACACAGCTGCATTAGGGCATGCTTCTCAAACTTCCCGATAGGCAGATTTCGGGCTATCACAGACAGGGCAGGAATAATCCTGTCCCAGTTTTGAAAAAGAAGTCCCTTCTTGTATCCCAGATGCAGGATCACCAATCGCTTCATCATAGACAGTAAGACAAGAAGCGCACTGAAATCTCTTAAAACGATTGGTGGACACCACTTGAACTTCCTTTTTTCTCTCTAACATCAGTTTATCCTCATCCCATTGATCATAGTACTTTTGACTCAATTCGATTAGCACAGTGGGCACTACGGCAAGTGGAATATTTTTCACAAAATAGAAGTACTCCGATTGATTGGGATTGAAGCCCTTCGCATACATCACATTAAATGTAACAGGATCTTTATCGCTTGACCCTATACATTTTTCAATTACTATCGCTGTAAAAAGTACCATGCGACTTACTTTGATTGAAAAAGACAAACCATAAGTGCTAATATCTTGCTTATCAAGTGCTCTTACAAGGAAATCTTTGATATCTAATGCTTCTTTATTTAGGACTGGTATATGCCAATTTAGCTCAAGTGCTGAATGTCTGATATTGATACCAAATTTCCCTAGGAGCTTTTCCCAACTCAGCCTCTCTTTCTCTGAGATCCCCCTAACAATCAAAGACTTCCATGGGGTCAAACTCAGGGTACCAATATTGGTCTCCATACATAACTTACATAAGGCTTTTAAAAAACTTATGCTAAACTTATTGTTGCGCCAATAAAGCCCCAACCAATATTTCCCTCCAGCGATCCTATTCATCCCTTCATAATAAGGAGTTATCGTTTCTGTAAATTGGAGCTCTTCTTCCCATGGATGGCAATTGAGTTTCAAGCCTTCCATTGCTTTTTGGTATATGGATTCATAGCCTAGGTTGGATGCTAACGGATCCAAATCTTCAATCCTCTTGGCTATTTGAGCTAATTCAAATCCAAAAAACAGCATGGGTGCACACCAAGGCTTTTGGTTGATTTCAGAGAACCTCAAAAACATGTACCAATAATTCTCTTGTCTAGAAGCCACAAAATTCACATTTCCAGTAAATAAGGGCACTAAGTTTTGAACTGGGTCTGTAATATTAATCTTTAACTTTGGCTGGTAATCAAAGGTATCCAAAATATAATGATAAATATGGGATGCCAACCACTGTGTAGTCGGCATAACGTCTAAAGAAGTATAAGAGGTCACTATATTTTGATAAGCCTCTTTGTCTGTGTCATATCCAATATTGATAGACTGAAAGGTCTTATCTAATACCTCTACATGTTTTTTGACCACAGGGAAAAGAATATCTTGTCTTGAACCAAGATGCACATAGGCACTACCCTGCTCATGAGCTACTTGAATGATTTTATTGAAATCTCCTGGAGATATAATCCCCCCCTTGACAAATACCCTAACCAAGTCTGACTTTTCGATAGGCCTTAAATCATCCTTATTTTCTACCATCACACTGTTTGTAATTGACTATTTTCTAAAAGTAAATTTTTAATTTCTGGCTTGCAACTTCCACAACCTAAACCCGCTCCTGTTACCTGACAAATCTCTTGAAGACTTTGTACTCCTTGTTGAATCGCGGCTTCAAGGTTACCCTGACCTACATTGCCACAGGTACAAACAAGCTTACCGATGGGAGCTGCGTGACTAGATTTACCCCTTAGCAATTCTTTCCTTTTGTCCGAAAGCTCTATCCGATCTTCGATTAGGCTCTTGAATTCGGAAAACTCTGACTTATCACCTAACAATATAGCTCCTACCAACCTATCTTGATAGACAATGCATTTTTTATAATACCTTTGAGAGGTATCCATAAGTAATATTTCCTCATACCCCTCTTGGTTGGCTGGCACTTCAGGAATACCAATTGAACAAAGGTCTAAGTCAGCAAACTTCAATATATTCATGGGAACCGTTCCTTCATAGGCACTCAGTTCATCTCCATTGATGTATCTTGCCGCTACTTCTGCATGCTGCTCAGCCGCAGCCGTGATACCATTGAGCCGTTGATTGTATTCTGCTATTTCACCCAAAGCATAAATATAAGGATCTGAAGTCTTCATGTGCTGATTGACTTTGACACCAGCCCCACTCGCTAAACCTATCTCTTTGGCTAACTCCATATTGGGTCGTGTACCTATGGCATAGACTACAGCAGAGCAGTCCAAAACAGCACCACTTTTGAGGTGTACTTTAAGCCCCTGTGGATTTGCTTGTTCTAGTTTATACACTTGATTATTCAAGTATAAACTTACCCCCATCTCTTCAATTTTATCTTTCAACAGGGCACTAGCGACTGGATCCAGCTGCCGTTCCATCAACCTTGAGGCAAGCTGAATCACAGTCACTTGTATATCAATTTCGCGAAGTGATGCTGCTAGCTCTAAACCTAACAATCCCCCTCCAATGATCACTACATGTCCTTTTCCATTGAGGTAATTCACCAAATCATCGGCGTGGTTTTTACTCCTCATGGTAAAAATGCCCGGCAAATAAACAGGAACATCTGCTGGTACAAATGCCCTACTTCCTGTGGCCAATATCAATACATCATAAGGGTGTTGGTTTCCTGACTCATCTAGGACAAATTTATTTTCAGCATCAATTTGCTCAATTCCATTTTTCACAAATAACTTAACATTGAGTTGCTCTAGCTCCCCCACTTTGAGCTTTTGAAGCTCTGCCCAAGTTTTGTGTTTAGATACATAATCTGGCAATAGGACTCGGTTATAGAAAGGGTGTTCTTCTTTGGAAAATACTGTAATTTCATCAACATCATTCAATTCTCTATAAGTCTGAATGAACCTGTAGGAAGCAGCGCCTGCTCCTACCACTACAATTCTTTGTTTTGGCTTTACAAATTTACTCACTTGGACAGCCGTATATTTAAAATCCGGCTGCTTGGAAATTGGATCTATGGCATTTCCAGTGAGGTTATTGGTTCTGGCAAAGTCACTTCCAAAAATTCTTCCCCAGTGCATGGGCAAAAAAACCACCCCTGGCCGAATATCAACTGTGATTTTTACAAGTAATTTTACTTTTCCTCTGCCTCCAATCACCATGACCGTGTCGTTTTCAACCAGCTTTCTTGCTTGAGCATCCAAGGGGTGAATTTCGAGATATGGTTTTGAAATGTGCTGCTTCAATTTATTGACTTTCCCTGTTCTGGTCATCGTATGCCATTGGTCTCTGATTCTTCCTGTAGTAAGTACAAGAGGAAATTCCTCGCTTAAGGGCTCATTTGTTGCTATATTTTCTTCAACACTGATTTGTGCACGCTGATTTGCCGTGAAGAATTTCTTATCTAAAAACAGGCGTGTTGTCCCTTTACTAGCTGTTGAAGTGAATGGCCATTGGACTGTACCTCTTTCCTTTAGCATAGCATAACTCAATCCTGACACATCTATGTTGGTACCTTTGGTAAGCTTACAGTGCTCCTGAAAGACCTCTGACATTTCACCATAGTCAAATCCCTTAAACCCCATCATTTTGGCAAATCGAATGATTATCTCCGCGTCTGGCAAGGCTTCACCTGGTGCTTCTTTGACCTTTCTGAGGTAAGAAACTCTCCTTTCCGAATTAGTCATGGTTCCCTCCTTTTCTGACCAACCTGCTGCCGGTAAGACCAAATCCGCATAAGGTATAGCTTCTGCCTTATTAGAAATGTCTTGAACTACTACAAACTTTGCATGCTTCAAAGCTTTTTCAACCTTGTTGGTATCTGGAAGACTTACCAAAGGATTGGTGCAAATAATCCAAATGGCCTTCATCTCCCCTGATTCCAGTGCATCAACCATTTGTGTGGCTGTAAGACCAGGCGAAGCAGCGATATCCTCTACGCCCCAAAAATCAGCAACTTCCTTTCTGTGTTTTGGGTCTGCTAGCTTACGATGTGAAGACAACATGGTGGCCATCCCTCCAACTTCTCTTCCTCCCATGGCATTCGGCTGTCCGGTAAGGGAAAATGGCCCCGAACCAGGTTTTCCTATTTGACCTGTGATCAGGTTGAGGTCAATCAATGCCAGATTTTTAGCGACCCCGTCAGCACTTTGATTGAGCCCCATGGCCCACATGGTCAAAAAACCTTTAGCTTCTCCAATATACTTAGCTGCCAATTGGATAGCTGGGATTGGTATCCCACAAACCTGCGAAGCTACTTCCAGGGAAGTTTGCATCACTTTTTCCAAGTACTTCTCAAATCCATCTGTATGATTTTCAATAAATTCCCTATCTACAGCTTGGTTTTCAATCAAGCAACGACCAATGGCGTAATATAGGATTACATCTGTACCAGGAATAAGTTGCAAATGCAAATCGGCCAATTGACAAGTTTGAGTTCTCCTAGGGTCTACGACAATGATCTTTACATTAGGATTGGTTTCTTTATGTTTTTCTACCCTTCTCCACAGAATAGGATGGCACCAGGCAGGATTAGCTCCAGCAACCATGATACAATCGCTTAACTCAATATCTTCATAAGTTGTAGGGACTATATCTTCACCCAATGTCAATTGATAGCCCATCACCGCTGAGCTCATACAAAGCCTAGAGTTTGTATCAATATTGTTTGTCCTTAAAAATCCCTTAGTCAGCTTATTTATCAAGTAATATTCTTCTGTGAGACATTGCCCAGAAACATAAAACCCTACTGAATTTGGCCCATACTTCTTTATCAGAGATGTAAACACAGCTGCAGCCCTGCGCATGGCACTTTCCCAATCCACCACCTTCAATCCATACCCCTTCCCTTCTCTCATCAAAGGAGTCAGTAACCTATCCGACTGATCTTCTACCACATAATGAAGGTTCATTCCTTTGGAGCAAAGCATACCCTGATTTACCGGATGGGTTTCATCTCCAGTAACCTTGATAGCACCTTTTTGATCACGACTGATTACCACTCCACAACCTACTCCACAATAAGAACAAGTACTTTTAAAACTTTCTGATTTCATAAAACTGATCCGTTACAAAAGCCCATTAAGCCGGCTCTAAAATCCCCTTGCTTGCTTCAATGTTCTCAATTTCTTCAGCAGCTACTTTTTCTTCTGAACTTGAAAATTTAATAACCAAAGTAGTGCTTGAAATCCCTATCACAATCAAGCCTAGTATCCAAAGAATATCAGGATAAGACAGGTTTTCAGACCTGAATAAAAACCCTGCCATTACGGCTCCAGCATTCCCCCCAGCACCCACTATCCCTGAAACGGTTCCGATGGCTTTCTTATTGATAAAAGGCACGACCGAATAGGTAGCTCCTTCAGCCATTTGAACAAACATGCTAAAAATAACCATGGTACCAATTGCCAGAAAGAGCACAGTCATTTGAGAAAAAATCAATAACGAAACCCCTTCAAGTAGCAAAACAGTTCCTAAGATCCATACCCTTCCCTTCAAACCCCATTTCATGCCAGCTTTATCTCCCAAGTACCCTCCTGTTGACCTTGCGAACAAATTCATCAATCCAAACAAACCTGCAATCAGTCCCGCTGTTTTCAAGTCCAAATTAAAGTAGTCATGGTAATAAATAGCTGCAATGTTATTTAAGGTCAACTCAATCCCAAAACAAGCCCCATAAATTAAAAACAATGCCCATACCCGCTTATCTTTAAGTGCAGTAACAAAAGCACCTTTGCTAGGTTTATCACCTTCTCTTCCTTTTATTTGATTATTTTTCAGGTCTTTGAAATTCCCTTCCGGCAAATCAGTGGTGTATTTGTAATACAATACTCCACACACCACCATCAGGATCCCAGGAATGATCATTGCCAGCCGCCAGGCTTGTCCATCAAGATAACCTAGGCTAACAAAAAGCCCAAATAATAATGGCATCACAATTTGAGTAACACCCCCACCTAAATTCCCCCACCCTGCTGAAGTAGCATTGGCTGTCCCCACAATATTGGAAGCAAACATCACTGAAGTATGGTATTGCGTCACTACAAATGCCGCTCCGATAGCACCGATAGCTAATCTAAAGATTAAAAAACTCTCATAGCTATTACTAAGTCCAATAAACATCACCGGGATAGCTCCCAATATTAACAAATAAGTATAGGTAATTCTTGGACCAATACGGTCAAGCAACCATCCAATAAACAACCTCGCGACTATGGTAACAGCTACAGATGAAATTATAATGTTTCCAATCTGGGTTTTGGTAAGCTCCAATTCTTCCCTGACCACCGCCATCAATGGCGCTATTCCAAACCAACCAAAAAAGCAAAGAAAAAAGGCTATCCAAGATAAATGAAATGCCTTCATCTGAGGAGTCTTAAAATTAAGTAAATCAATACGTGTAGCCTTGTTTGATAGATTTTTCATGGCAATAAAGTTTAAGTTGTTTGAAAATTTTTTATCTAAATGGTCAGCTTGGGTCTCTTTACTGATTGGCAAGATATAAATTTTTAACAAAATTAAGTATTTTTACTGAAAAAAATATATACATTTATTAAGTATTTAAACTTAATTATCAAAAACCATAAAATTTACGGTTAAATAAAATCAAGCAAACTATCAGCTCAAACTTAATAACAGTGTCAAAAGTGATCTTATAAAAAGAAAGCCACACATTAATAGACCTTATTATATAGTTATACTACTTAATTTATCACTTAAGAAATATCAGTAGTTACCTCAGAAGAAAGTTTGGTTTAATGAAAAAATTGATAACTCAACAACAATACCCAAAAACCATTAAGAGAATTCAATCAAAAACCATAAACCTTTAACATCATGAAACAATTTATAACATTTATATTAACCATGCTGCTAACAATCAGCTTCTTTGATCTTCAAGCACAATTCAATATTGATGGTCAATTTATTCAGCGCTCTGAATACCGAAATGGATTTGGGGGTTTGATCAGCAAAGATCAAACACCCACAGTTTTCACCGCACATAGGGCAAGACTACAGGCTACATATCAAACTGAGAACTTGAAATTTTACATGAGTATACAAGATATCAGAACTTGGGGCAGTACGCCACAAATCAAGGCAACAGACAATTTCCTTTCCGTGCATGAAGCCTGGGGAGAAATCAACTTGACTGAAAACTGGGCAATTAAATTAGGCAGGCAAGAATTGAATTATGATAATTTCAGGTTCTTAGGAAATCTAGATTGGGCACTACAAGCTAGGTCACATGACTTTGCACTAGTTAAATATGAAAAGAATTTGATGAAACTTCATCTTGGTGGTGCATACAATCAAGCTGAGCAGACACTCTTTGAGCAACCATACCTTATTCCTCATCAATATAAAACAGCCCAAATGGCAAGGTATGAAAACAAGTGGGGCAAGTTCATGTTTTCGGCACTTGTCTGGAATGATGGTAGGTATTGGCACGAAGTCGATAATCTAGGAAATATGCTAGAAGAGGGAATCAGGTATAAGACTACCATAGGAATTCCTACTTTGAAATATCCAGTTGGAAACACAGCGTTTTCTGGATTCTATTACCATCAAGTAGGGCAAGATATAACAGGGACAAGCGTCAACGCTTATAATTTCAATTTAAACATCAAACATTCCTTTGCAAATAAAAATGTAGTAGGCAGGCAGTGGACAATTTCGGCAAGTGCAGAACACCTAAGCGGTACCAGCAACTTGACTTCATCCATAAACAATTCATATCAACCACTCTATGGAACAAACCACATTTTTAATGGATATATGGATCTCTTTTATGTCGGTGGAAGACACGAAAACACTGTAGGCTTAGAAGATTATGCTATAAAGACGCGCTTCACTTTAAACCCAAAGTTCTTCATTCAAGGTGACTATCATTTCTTTCGTGCACATAGCCAAGTTTTTTATTTGAGAGAAACAAGTCCTCCACTTTTGAATCGTTATTTGGGTAGCGAAATTGATTTCACTTTTGGCTGGCTTATCAACGATGCCTTATCGATTCAATCTGGGTATAGCCAGTTTTTTCACTCAGATACCTTCGCCTATATGAATGGAGAAAACATGCTTAAGTCCTCCCAAAACTGGGCTTACATCATGTTGATCGTTAGGCCTACGATGAAAAATAAATTTATCGGTATACTGCTGTAGGCATTACTCCCCATAAAGTTAATCCATAGATCCAACTATCCCCAGGTCTTGGCTAAAAACTATGCCTTAAAAGCTAAAAATACACACATGCATCAGTCTAACCAATCATTAATATAGTCAATAGGATCTCTAAAATCATAGATGAAACCATGATTTAAAAGAGAAATGGCTTTAGAATTTCCATAGAAAAATATTATTTAAAATAATTCTAAATAGTAAACAATCAATTACGTAAGATCTATACATTTGCATTAATTTAGATTTAATCCAAATAAATAATGAATAGATTATTACTCAATACAGTGGAGTTAAAAAAACTTCTCCTTCTGGCATTAAGCATTCTCATCAGCCTTCATTTACCCGAAAATGTAATGGCACAGCACCAAACCAATATGGGTGGTGTGGTGAAAAACAATAAAATGGAACCTTTACCATTTGTGAGCATAAAGCTAAAAAACACGGTGATTGGTACAACTACCAATGAAATGGGCTTTTTTGAAATCAAAGGGTTAAAACCTGGAAATTACATTTTGATTTTCTCTTATGTAGGCTATAAATCACAAGAGCGTGAGGTGGTCATAGGTACACATGAAACGTATCACCCAATTGAAGTTATACTTCAAGAGGATGGAAATCAGTTGACAGAAGTAGTAGTCAGCGACGGAAAGATAAATCCTTTTGATGGAAAGGCATCAGAATATCCAGCCAGAATGCCCTTATCAAATCTTGAAAACCCACAAGTTTATAATGTGGTCACCAAAGAATTGATGAGAGAGCAGCAAATTGTTGGTTTTGACGATGCATTAAAGAATGCTACTGGAGTTCATAAGCTCTGGAGTGCTACAGGAAGAGGGGGTGACGGTGCAGGATATTATTCCATGAGGGGCTTCAGTGTACAACCAAGCCTGATGAATGGTGTTGCAGGCATATCAAATGGTAGTCCAGACCCTGCCAATATAGAACAGATTGAAACAATTAAAGGACCTTCAGGAACCCTATTTGGTGGGAGTATTATTTCCTTTGGAGGTTTGATCAATATAGTCACCAAAAAACCTTACGAAGGCTTTGGAGGTGAAATTTCTTATACAGCAGGTACTTTTGGTCTAAACAGAATTACGGCTGATATCAATACACCTCTGGGTGACAATGACAAAGTTCATTTACGGGTGAATACGGCTTACCATCATGAAAACAGCTTTTTAGATGCTGGGTTTAGGACAAGCAAATTTTTAGCTCCTTCCCTATCCTATAAAGTAAATGAAAGGTTATCATTTTCAGTGCAAACAGAGTTTTATCAGGCTGAAAGTACCAATCCACTGATGATATTCCTCAACCGATCTAGACCTTTAACAGCTAACTCCCCAGCGGGACTTGGACTAGATTTCAATAGGTCCTACACAAGTAATGACATTACTATACAAACCCCAACGACAAATATTTATGCACAAGCAAATTATAAAATTTCTTCTAAATGGACTTCTCAAACCAATGTCTCTAGAAGCCTAAGGCAGGCAGAAGGGTTTTACCAGTACTCCATGTTTGCTATGCCAGGAGACTCCTTACTAACAAGGTATGTCAGCCTTCAAGATTCCAAAAACTTAGTTACTACTATCCAACAAAATTTTATTGGAGACTTCAGTATTGGTTCACTAAGAAATAGACTTGTCGTGGGCTTAGATTATTTCCATCAGCAAGGAATAAATAACAACTCAGCATACATTCCATTTGATACTGTTAGTACTTTAAGGGCAGATCCTAGATACATTCAACTTACCAGTTCTGCCCTAAATGCACGCTTAGCGAACAACCAAAACCCTTCTAAAACTGAAACCAATGTATACACCTACAGTGCCTATTTCTCAGATGTAATTAATTTGACTGAACGCATGATGGCCATGATGAGCCTGCGATTAGATAGGTTTGACAATAAAGGCTCATACAACCAAAGGACGAATACCACAAGTGGAGAATACATGCAAACAGCCCTATCGCCAAAACTTGGTCTAGTTTATCAAGTCCTGAAAAAAAGGGCATCCATTTTTGGGAATTATATGAATGGTTTTCAAAATGTTGCCCCAATCACTCAACCTGATGGATCTGTTGAAATTTTCAATCCGCAGCATGCTAATCAATGGGAGCTAGGGGTCAAAACAGAACTTTTTGATGGTAAATTAACAGGAAGTGTTAGTTATTATGACATTTATGTCAAGAATGTAACCAGACCTGACCCAGAAAGAATTGGCTTTAATATTCAGGATGGCAATATTTCCAGCAAAGGACTTGAATTTGAGGTGATTGCTAATCCAATCAATGGATTAAACATATTGCTTGGTTATACCCACAACGAGAGCAAAAATGATCGAACAGCTGAAGGGATCAATGGTCGACGTCCTGTATCAGCTGGTCCAGAAAACTTAGCAAATGCATGGGTCAGTTATCGCATCAGCAATTCAAGACTTCAAGGTTTAGGCTTTGGGGCTGGCTTCAACTACGCCTCCGAAAACCACATCACCAATTCTCAAGCTACTGGAATTTTCACCCTACCAGCATATACCGTATTTGGATCAACTATGTTCTATGACACAACACACTACAGGTTAGGCCTTAAAATAGACAACCTTACCAATCAACAATATTGGGGAGGATGGACGACCATAGAACCACAAATGCCAAGGAGAATCTTAGCTTCAATGGCTTTCAAATTTTAAAACAAGTTTGCTAAAACAAAGCAAGAAGCTTCACCATAGGTGCTAATCAACGCCATTTGAACCTTTCAAATTCAGGTTGAAGAAATTTGAATTTTGATTCGGACAAGCATTCTATGCTAAAACAATGATCAGTCTTTCTCTCAGGCAAAAGGTCGGTCGTCCCACACAAACTAATCCTTACTTCAACACTCACAAATAGCATACATAAAGCCATTATTTAGGTATGCGCTAAACATCCAAAATCATGAAAACCATTATAAAATTATTCTTAATTGGAATGATGTTGATCAATGGTACATCATCAATTGCCCAACAAGATGCATTTAATGTCACAGGGATTTTAAAATCAAAAGATACAAACCAGCCTGTTGCCTATGCCACAGTAATGCTTAGATCCAGTGAAACTCATGAAATGCTAGCTGGAACCACAAGTTTAGAAAATGGTAGCTTTACGATCTCAACTACTTCCAAATCGTTTTACTTGGAGATCAGCTTCATTGGCTATACTACAAAAAAGGTTCAGCGCCCTAACACAAACTTAAACGAAATAAATCTCGGTATTATCCTTATGGAAGAAGATAGCCAGACTTTGGATGAGGTGGTGATTCAAGGCGAAAGATCTCGTACAGAATTTCAATTGGACAAGCGAGTTTTCAATGTTGGTCAAGACATCAGCAGTACAGGGGCTAGTGCATTGCAAATACTGAACAATATCCCTTCAGTAAGTGTCAATATTGAAGGACAGATCAGCCTGCGAGGAAGTCAAGGTGTTCGCATTCTTATCAATGGTAAACCTTCCGTTCTAGCAAGTGAGCAAGGTAATATCATGGGCACCATCACTGCTGACATGATCGAAAGCATTGAAGTCATAACCAACCCTTCCGCCAAATACGAAGCTGAAGGTACTTCAGGCATCATCAACATTATCCTCAAAAAAGAAGGAGAGAAAAACTTAAATGGTTCCATTACCCTCAACACAGGGATTCCAAACAATCACAGCCTTGGTCTAAGTCTCAACAAAAGAACAGATAAAGTCAACCTTTTTGCTCAATTGGGTGTCGGCTACCGAACCTTTCCACATCACAATGAGACTTTGAATAGGGAAATTGTAAACAACTCAGAACTACACACACTGAGTGATAGAGACTTCAAAGAGGAGTTTTATAACTTGATACTTGGAACTGACTATCGGGTCAATAACTCAACAGTCATCAGTCTTTCAGGCCAATTTGCTTATGAAAAGGAGACCACTGATTCCAAAAATGATTATACACTAAAGAATTTAGAGGGGACAATTACTGATATTTGGTCCAGAAAAGAAGATTCCTATGCAGACAACCCGAAATGGCAAGGAGAATTTCAAGTCAAAAAGGATTTTGACGAGTCAGGCGATCACAGCCTCTTGGCCAGTGCCACAGGGGCATTCTTCCGCAAAGATCAGGTCTCAGATTTTCAAAACAGTACTATCCTAGGAGACAGACCCGATGCTCTACAAAAATTGAATACAGATTATAAAGAAGGCATCTATACCTTTAAATTAGATTACACTAGGCCATTTTCATCCTATTATGAGCTTGAAACAGGAACACAGTATGTTATCAATGGCGTATCCAACGACTTTGCTGTCCTTGATCAGCATGAAGGCGAGTGGATTCCGGATCCAAATTTCACAAATGTATTTGTGTTCGATCAGGATGTATTGGGACTCTATAGTACCATTTCCAGAGAGAAAGACAAATGGGGAGCAAAACTTGGGTTACGTTTCGAATATACAGCTCAGGATACCCGACTTGAAGAAACACAAGAGAACAATAGACAACGCTATGGTGATCTCTTCCCTACGGTGCATACTTCCTACAAATTTTCAGACAAATACTCCCTGCAGGCGGGCTACTCTGCAAGAATATTCCGACCAGGGCTCTGGGAGTTGAATCCTTTTTTTGCTTTGCAGGACAATTTCAACATCTATACAGGCAATCCAAACTTAGTGCCTGAATACACTGATTCTTATGAAGTGACCTCAATCTACCATTTGGACAAAGTATCTTTCAATATAGGTGTATACCAGCGCATTACTACCAATGTAATAGAAGAAGTGTTGACTGTGGAAGACAATATAAGCATTAGAAAACCAGATAATGTAGGCCGAAGCCGAACGACAGGCTTAGAATTCAACAGCAAATACACCCCATGGGACTGGGCTACAATCGATATTGACTTGAACTACAATGCTTTTTCCAGAAAAGGTACTTATAAGCAAGAAACTTTTGAGTTTTCTGGTAACCGTTGGACTTCAAGGGCTATGGGAAAGGTAAAATTACCAGCAAACTTTGACTTGGAAGCTGCCTGGACATATGAATCTGCCTATGAAACCCTGCAACTTGATATACTGGACAATTACTTCTTAGACTTAGGCTTGCGCAAAAAACTACTCAAGGGTAAGGCAGTAGCAAATTTAAGCGTTAGAGATGTATTTGCGACCAGAAGGTTTAGGGCTGTTTCATCTCGAGAAGACCTTGAATTCAACCGACTTGGTATGTCTGGAAGGTTTATCACTTTAGGAATCAGTTACGGCATTGGTAAAGGAGATGCCATGGAATTCTCTGGGCAAAAGCGATTTTAATCACTAAGTAGGTAAATCTAAAAAATACGCTTATACCCTCTCTATTAAATGCAGTTCAGTTGTTCTGCATGCCGCATTTTATAGGAGAATTTAAACGACTCAACTGGTGGATACAGTAAGCCCAAAACCAATTTTCCACTAACCCTCAATGCTAACTCATACAAAAATGAAGACATTAATTTGCAGTCTGCCGACAGCAGACAGGAAATCATTTGCTATCTACTTAATAATTTTGATCAATTTTATATGGATATCAAATAGTCAAGCCCAGCAAAACACAGCCAAAATCCAAGGAAAAGTGCTCACTGATAAAGGACTTCCCATACCCTTTGCCAATGTCTATCTCAAAGACAAAAACAAAGGTGCACTCACCGATGAAGAAGGTCATTTTACTATTGATCAAGTATCCCCAGGGAAATACATTTTAGTTATCTCCCATTTGGGTTATGCAACAAAAGAAATCCAACTCAAACTGGAAAATGGACAGACACTGAAGGTCCCAGCTGTAAGTCTTCTGGAAAACGGCAGTGACCTGTTGGAATTTACCTTGACTGACTCCAAGATAAATCCATTGGCCAACAAAAAGACAGACTATGTTGCCCGTATGCCATTGGAGAATTTGGAGAACCCGCAAATTTACAATGTGGTGAGCAAAGAACTGATAAAGGAGCAGGTCATCACAGACATCGGGGAGACTGTCAGAAATGCACCTGGCGTAGTTCCCATCACCTATGCATCCGGTGGATTTGGGACAACATTCAGGGGATTCAGTACAGGAATCAATGCCAGAAATGGCATGGAAGCGGCCACGGGTCGATCCAGTCTTGACATTGCAAATGTTGAGCGAATTGAAATATTGAAAGGCCCATCTGCAACATTGTTTGGTGCCAATGTATCTTCTTTTGGAGGAGTAGTCAACTTGGTGACAAAAGCGCCTATGGAAGAAAGGCAAACCGAAATTACCTATACAACAGGAAGCTTTAACCTGCACCGCATTACAGCAGACGTAAATACGCCGTTAAATGAAGATAATACAGTGTTACTACGGGTTAATACAGCCCTGAACCGTGAAAAAAGTTTTATGGATTATGGTTTCAACAATACCTTCATCATTGCTCCGAGTTTGTTGTACAAGGCTTCTGAGCGACTAACTATAACCTTGGACATGGAATATTTCAATGCAAACAGTACCAGACCGCAATATTCCAGGTATGCCCCCAACGCTGGAATTACCAGCCCAAGACAACTTCAAATTGATTATAGAACATCCCTATACCATGAAGATGCAGACTCACAAACTGCCGCAACAAAGCTATTTGCTCAAGCCAAATACCAACTGGGTAAAAACTGGACTTCCACCACTTTGTTTTCCTTCCTCAATGAAGATGTCAAGTATAGTTACCAGGCTCAGCCAACATGGATCTCCCCAACTGAAGTCGCCAGATCGGTTGGCATGTGGGGGCCCATCTATGCAAACTACACCAACTTCCAGCAAAACTTTAACGGTGAATTCCAGACAGGTAACATTGACCACAAAGTACTTATAGGTGCTAATCTGAGGGCATTTGATTCCAGAAGTGAATACTCCACAACAGATGGTTTTATTGATACTGTCAATGTAACCAATGATTTCAGACCACTTAGAAGATTTGAAATGGATTCGCAATTGATACCGAGATTTTTCCCAGGCTGGCATAGCCACAATGATCTTACGCACAGTGCATACATCGCAGATGTCATTCAATTAACAGACCGCTTATCCACTATGCTAAGCTTAAGATTGGATCATTTCAAAAGACCTGATGACGACGATGTTGCCGGCTTTGAGCAGACAGCCTTAGCACCTAAGGTAGGGATTGTTTACCAAGTGCTAAAAGACAGGGTTTCTGTGTTCGGTAACTACATGAGCGGATTCCAAAATCAGGCTCCCAGGATGCAGCCAAACGGCCAACAATTATCCATAAACCCAGTTTTTGCCACCCAATCCGAGGGAGGTATCAAAGCAGAACTATTTGAAAAAAGACTAAGTACTACAATCAGCTATTACCATATTGCCATAGAAAATGCAGTCCGGGTAAATGCTGACGGTTTTGCAGTACAAGATGGCCAACAGGTAAGTAAAGGGCTGGATATAGAAGTCATTGCCAATCCCATTGCTGGCCTGAACCTAATCGCTGGCTATGCCTACAATGACAACAGGATAATCAGAGCAAGTGACGAATCCATTGAAGGCAACAAGGCCAATGATGCACCTGAGCACGTGGCAAATTTCTGGGCTTCCTACAGCTTCCAGCATAGATTGAAAGGCTTTGGGCTGGGGCTCGGAGGTAACCATGTAGGAAGCTCCTTCATGTTTACTGACAATGTATTTACCATTCCTTCCTATACCCTATTGAATGCAACTGCATTTTATGAGCAGGGAAATTGGAGAGTTGCTCTAAAGTTAAACAACATCACCAATGAGCAATATTGGTCATTTTTGGGCGTAGCTCAGGCACCTACTAACTATATGGCGAACTTGAGCCTCAGGTTTTGAGGCAGCTGCATTAATAACATTTAGCCTTCAGGTACATTACCCCTCCTATTCAGCATAAGCAATCAACATTGCGGGATTTGGCCCGAAATAAAGTGCATCTATTAACTATCAAACTTCATAGAAAAATGTTATTTAAAATTATTCTAAATAATACAACAAGCAGGAATGATTCTTCTTATATTTGTTTTTATTAATACTTAATCTAAATAAAAACAAATGGTATGGGCACATGTAAAACTGAAGTCATTCTTATGAGAGAAGGGTTTATACTAACCCGTTGTGAACATTGTGACAAGTACAGCTTATTGTACAACCAAATCATGATACAAATGAACGCGCTTGATTTTGAAGCATTCACCCAGTATGTGTCATACATAGAATTTGAGTTGCACTACTTCCCCTTCTTTGACGGTATTGACAGGGTTTTGCTAGAGACTTTTGATCCTTCCATTCAATTTACCTTAAAGGAAGAAGAATTCTATAGGCTAAAAGGCTTCCTTGAAGAAGCAAAAATTCAACTTGCTATTTCCTCATTACTCAAACAATAATTACTAAATAAATCACAAAAGAAAATATGAAAAAGAAAATCAACCTTCTACTGTTTACTTTCCTCGCATTTGTAGGAAGTGCATGGTCTCATGCTTTATGGATAGAGACAGACGCAAACGGTCAGCTCAATATCAAACAAGAAATTAAAATATTCTATGGAGAGTATGCCGAACAACATATTGAACCTATAGCTGATTGGTATTCGGATGTAAAAAACTTTGATCTTTGGTTGGTCACTCCTTCTGGAAAAAAACAAAAGATAGAAACCAGTCCGTTGGAGAATCACTATTTGGCATATTTCACACCAACTGAAGAAGGATTGCATCAAATATTCATCAGCCATGAGGCCAAGGACTTAGGAGGAAAAACCCTCTATCAGTTTAATACCACAAGTATCGTAAAAGTTGGAAATACCAAAAATAAACTTAATCATGAGCACTTAAACATAGACTTAAAACTTATTCCTCATGATAAAAATAATTTCACCGTGTATTTTAAAGGAACACCTGAGCCCAATGTCGCAGTTGAACTTACAGGCCCTTCTGGTTGGACAAAGGTTTTCCAATCTGATGCCAATGGAAAGATATCGCTAGAAACCCCTTGGGAGGGCAGCTACATGCTAGAGGCTACAAAAAGCACCAAAGAATCAGGAGAACATCATGAAAATGCTTATGAAAGTGTCTGGAGATGTGCAACATTTAAGATTGCCTCACTTTTTAATTGATCTTTTACTTTCCCGCAAGTTTGACATGCTTGCGGGATACCCTCTTTGTCAGTCAAAATAACCCTATTCTTCTTCAAAATATAATTATCATAGATACAAACCATACTTTGAAAATGTATACAATCATGATTACAATCACGGCTTTGGGTTTCTTACTAAATTACCTTAGCTCAAAAAGAATAGTCATTCCTTCAAATATAAAACTAGTTTCCTGGTCTCAAGATAATCCATTGAAAAGCAGATTGATAGGCATCAGCATATTGATCATTTCTTTGATTACCCACATCTATCATTTGGGAGTAGGGTCAGGTTCCCTGTCTTTTATTTTGACACTGATGTTAACAGGTAGTTTGGTAATCTTATTAAGCCCCTTAGAGATCTTTGGTTTGAAGAACCTTTCCTTAATCTTTATTATCAGTTTGAGTTTTGAAACATTGCTTTAATTGCTATGCCCGCAAATAAAAAACACCTTTCATCTTGGAGCCAACGTATCCTGAAAATTACAGCAGGTCTTATAGGTGGTTATGGCGTAACGACCTCTTTATTCATTGCCTTATCCTTTTGGCTTGATCATGTGAATATGCTCATGAGTCTTCGATTTGCTGGCTTTCTATTGTGGGCATTTTTAATGGTATTTGCTTTCCTTTCAAAAAACGCATGGAAGATTTGGGGATTGTATTTGATACTCACCCTACTATTTACATTAGGTATCTATTTAGGACAAACTTATAGCCCCATCTTATGAATATCAGGAACTACAACATTTTATTTCACACCCACACCATCAGTGGCATCATCATAAGTGCTGCACTGTATGTGATCTTCTTCGCTGGTTCTTATTCGTTTTTTAGAGATGATATAGAAGCCTGGGAAAGAAATGAGCCTGCAAAAGAAAGTGTATTCTTAGAAACAGACATCAATGCTTTGGTTGAGAATTTAGCCATAGCTCATGACTTAAAATTCCGTGATATTACTCTAAGTCAACATAAAATCAGTCAACGTATCAACGTCAGCCTATCAGCACCAAAGGACACCTTAGATGAATCAAGACAACGAGCAGCATTCTTTTACATGAACCTCAATGATTACAGCACTTCCGAATACAAGAATGCTTATACTTTGGGGGAATTCTTATACAGGTTACATTTCTTTGCGCAACTGAACCTGTATGGAAGATCAGGCTACCTATTCGCTGGAATTGTTTCATTTTTTTTCCTTTTTGCGCTGATCACTGGGGTTTGGATACATTGGGATAAAATCATCAGCAATTTCTACCTATTCCGACCAAAGGCCAAATTAAAGAACCTATGGACAGATGCCCATACTGCACTTGGGATCATAGGCTTACCTTATCAATTTATCTTTGCCTTAACGGGTGTATTCCTAATCATAGGTACAACTGTATTGGCACCTCCAGTGCTCTCTATCATCTATAAAGGTGATCAAGAATCCATGTATGCAGATATGGGTTTTGGCCTTCCAGCATATAAACCCAGTTTCCAATCCCTAGACAATGTACCAGACCTTAATTTCTATGTGGAAGAGGTTCAAAAAAGTTGGGGAGAATTCGATTTACGTTCCATTTCACTCTTTGCTTATGGAGATCAAAACATGCGAATCATCATAGAAGGAGTTCCTTTACCTGCTTCCAAATTTACAGGTAAGGGCAAGGCGATCTTCAAAGCTGGAGACTTGGCTCCTGAATACGAAGTTGATCCGTATGGACCAAGCAGTTACTTACAGGGTTCTAATGATGTATTAAGAAAGTTACACTTTGGAGACTTTGGGGGACTAGGTTTACGAATAGTATATTTCATTTTAGGATTAGTTTCCTGTGTGGTCATACTTTCTGGTGTATTGATTTGGTTGGTTGCTAGAGACAAAAAAAGTACACCTGATATAAAAAGGAAATTCAACAAATGGTTAGTATGGATTTACTTGGCAATTTGTTTGGGAATGTATCCTGTAACAGCCATTTCATTCTTAGCCGTAAAGCTATGGATGTCAAATAGCGGGTTAAGTCCTATGGAATTTATTTACCATTGGTACTTCTACGGTTGGTTGATTATATCAATCTCATTGGTAGCACTGAGAGATAACTTCAAAATAACGAAATGGAGCATGCTATCAGGTGCGATTCTGGGTTTGGCCATTCCAATTTCCAATGGCTACCAAACAGGTAATTGGCTATGGAAAACATTTAATAGCGACCAAATTCAAATCTATACAGTGGACATGTTATGGCTTCTCACATCAATCTTGTCCTTTTGGGCAGCTTACATGATGCATAAAAAGGATAACTCAACCTCTCCAGTGGAACATAATGATAATCAGACAACAAAGCTTAAAGAAAAGAGCGTTAAATATCAAAATGTATAATATAGCATATAGATAATCAGGTTTAAAATCCAAAATTAAAAATTGGTCCTTAATAAATCAAAAATCCAGGTTCAAGCCTCCAAACTATAGGAGATTGAACCTGGATACAAAAATCTGATTGATCCTCTTAGTAACTTGAGTTTTGTGTAAGGTTAGGATTGTTATTCAACTCAGCTTCAGGTATTGGGAAGATGATTTTGTCTTGAGCTTGAGGGTGTGGTCTATGATTAAACCAACTCTTGGTTTGAAATACACCAAACCTGATCAAGTCTTGTCTTCTATGGGCTTCAGCAGCAAACTCCCACCCCAATTCATCTAGAAATCCACCAAATGGAATCACACCTGTGTCCAAATCAATACTTCCATCAAGATTCTGATATCCATATTGATACCTGCTATTCCCTTCAAGTTGAGCAGCTGTCACAGTGGCTTTAGCAGGATTGGTATTTGCAAAAGCCCTTGCCCTTACTTCTGAGACTATTTCAGCAGCTTGAGTACCATTGCCTAGCCTCAATAAAGCTTCAGCTTTCATCATCAAAACATCTGCATATCTAAAGAATGGGAAATCATTATCTAAGCTTCCTGTTGCACCTTGCTTGATTTGGTATTTACCTATTCTGTAGCCTTGATTCGACGTTGTAGCTGCGATACTTGGCACTTCTTTGGTGTAACTGATCACCATTTCACCAGTATTAGCATGGAACTGAGGCCCCATGATCCAAGTATCATAGAGTCTACCATCTTCTTCATCATACGTATCGATAAATTGTGGAACAGCGCAGTTTCCTCCCCATGGTCCAGCTTGCATGTTGTAAACAAATCTGCTCAAAGGATCTAATGTTTTCATGTGAACAGTGTTACCTTGTCCAAAAATCTCATCATAAGGAACAGCAAAAATGATTTCCTCATTGTTTTGATTTTCCCAATGGAAAACCTCAGCATATACATTATCAAGTTGATATGCACCACCAGCAATGATTTCATCACAAACTTCTATCACTTTTTGCCATTGTGGTGTACCAGTATATACCTCTGCATTGAGGTAAATCTTGGCTAACAATGTTTTGGCCACCCAGTAGTTCATTTGACCATAAGTATTTCTAGCATCCTGACTTAAGTCAGGCATTGCAGCTTCAATTTCGGAAATAACGAAATCATACAATTCCGCCCTAGAGCTTTGTTGAGGTAAACTCACATCTCTGAAATCCGTCACAACAGGCACGTTCCCATGATTGTCTAAGAGCAGGTAATAAGCAAATGCTCTCACAGCTTTTAATTCGGCAATCACAGCTTCCCTTCCGTTCTCTATGGAGATTTGATCATCTTCTATTTGAGCGATCACCCTGTTGGCTGTAGTGATACTTCGGTATGAGCTTTGCCATAGATTAGTAGGCTGCCATTGTATCGCTGTCCAAGTGTGTTGATGCATTCTTACATAGGTACCCCCATCATACCAGCCATTTGGTCTGGCTGGTGTAACGATTACGTCAGCAGATTCTTCTTGCACATCAAAATGTCCCTGCCATCCCATCATCAAAGCACGGAGAGAGCCGTACACAGGTGCAATGATGGCAGGAATATCCCTTTCTCCTGGTCTGAAATTCTCAGACAATACTTCTGAATATACTTGTTCATCTAGATTCAGGCATGATTGGAAAGCTAAACTTCCCCCAATCACCAAAGCTGAACCTAAAACTATTTTGTTGAATACTTTCATGATTTTGATCTTTTTAAAATGAAATATTTAGACCCAATGTAAATGTCCTCGTGGTAGGGTATTTATCCCTTTCATCATTTCCTGGTGAGAAACCTAACACACTTACTCCTTCGGGATCTATGCCTTGGTATTTGGTTAAAATGAATAAATTTAGTCCTGAGGCATAAACCCTTGCATTCTTCATCACGCCCCTACCAGGGAAACTGTAACCAACAGTCAGGTTGTCCAGCTTCAAATAATCTCCACTTTCTATATAATGGCTTACATAAACTAAGTCAGAGTCTAGTCGCTGTCCATAAACGGGATCATAAGCTGTATTGAGCATGTTATAGGCTATGTTCTTTGGATTTTCATAAAACATGCGTTGAAAGTTCAAAATATCATGGCCAAAAGCTCCTCTGAAATTAACCTCCACATCTACTCTACCATAAGTGAATGAGTTGTTGAAACCCACTATATGTCTTGGAATACCATTTCCGTAAAACTGTCTGTCTTCTTGAACTGCCTCAGTAATTGGTACGACCTCTCCATTTCTATTTTCAATTAACCAAAGTCCATCTTCATTGACTCCAACAGATTTCAAGACAAAGAACTGACCAATTGGGCCTCCTACTTGAACCCTATGTGTATAGTCTTGAATGGGTTCTCCAGTGCCACCTGCATTAAAGAACTCATTGGAAACATCAAATACATCATTCGACAAATCAATTAATTTATTGCGATTAGTGGAATAAGTAAAGTTGGAGTTCCATACAAATTTAGCTTTTGAAATTGGGGTGAAGTTTAAGAGTACTTCCATACCATCATTCTGCATACTCCCTGCATTTAGCATCATACTTCCAAAAAGATATGGAGGGGTAGGCACTGGGAAATTATACAGCAAATCATTGATATCCCTTCTGTAAAAATCAATTGATCCACTAAGTCTATCTTTGAACAAGCTAAAATCAACCCCTAAGTTGTATTCTATTTTAGTCTCCCATCTCAAGTCAGGATTAAAGTTACGCGTTGGAATAAATCCTTGTACCCATTGTCCACCAACATAAGCTCCTTGATCCCTATTGAAGTTATAGCTAATTTGTGACAAGTAAGGATTACCTGCAATGGTACCAGTCACACCATAACCAGCCCTCAATTTGATATCTTCAATGTTAGACACATTTTTCAAAAATGGCTCATTACTGATTCTCCAACCCACAGAGGCAGCAGGAAAAGTACCCCATTGATTATTGACTCCAAACCTAGAAGAACCTTCTCTTCTTACACTGGCCATAAACAAATACTTGTCATCATAACTGTAAGTAAATCTGCCAAAAAATCCAGCAAGCTGCCATTGGTTCTTATTACTTCCCATACTTGCTTGACCGTTTTGCAAAGCGGCACCAGCACCCAAGTTGTTCCAAGTGTATAGGTCTGTAGGGAAGTTCCAGTTACTTGCATTGAATCCTTCAAAAACAGCATCTTGCCAGCTATACCCGCCTAATACAGTGAAAAAATTCTTGCCAATTGATTTATTGTAATTACCAGTCAACTCTACTAAGTTTTCATTGTGAGCACTTGTTGATCTAGAAGCTGTACTATTCCTATTGTTCAACCAGGTATCTGTATGGTTAAAGGTTGTTGCACCACCAAAAAGGTCATTGCTTTGAACATTTGACACCAAGAGCTTCAAATCCAAATTATCAACTGGTGTATAGTTCAAGGATCCACTCATTCTCATTTCGTTGAACCTAGACTGAGAGGTATATTCATATATCCTAGAGATCGGGTTTTCATAAAAATAACCATCTCGTTCTTGCCAATTTCCTTGGTCATCCCTAACCCTATCTGTGGGATTTCTGATCATTGCCTGTCTAAATGCATAGCCATCAGCACCTCCTCTTTCTGATTTAAACACCCTGTTGATGACTTGAACATTTGCCCTAAGTTTATCATCAAACATGCTGTGATTGAGATCCGCTCTAATGGTGAGTCTCTCTTGGCCCGTTCTTAAGAATATACCATCCCAATTCCTATAATTGATGGATCCAGTAAAGTTTGTTGTACTATTTCCTCCAAATAATGTTAAGTTATGATTTTGACTAACAGGAGTTTGTAACATCTCCCCTATCCAGTCTGTATTTCCGCCATAATCAGTGTAGGGAATCCCCTCTTCAGCGATAAGCCTTCTATAATCATCTCCCGTTAGCAGGTTCGGCCTTCTTTGAATCGTCTGCACACTCACATAATTATTATAATTTACAGTATTTCTTCCTTGATCATTTTTTCTAGTGGTAATCAAGATTACACCCCCTGTAGCCCTAGTACCATATATGGCCGCGGCTGACCCATCTTTCAAAACATCAATTGATTCTATATCTTCAGGTGCCACCGTGTTCATATCCCCAGGTATTCCATCTATAAGAATCAAAGGTTGGTTTGTCCCATTAATAGAGTTGATCCCTCGAAGGTTGATTTGTGTTCCTGCCGCTGGATCACCGCTAGGAGTAGTTACACGCAGACCTGCTACTTTACCTTGTATCAATTGTGCAGCATCCCTTACAGCCCCTTTCACAAAATCCTCTTCTTTGACTCCTCCAATAGAACTGGTCACATCTCCTTTCCGCATTGTACCATACCCTACGACAACTACCTCATTCATAGAAGTCACATCTGGCTTTAGCTGTATTTCAAATACAGATTGGTTGGTGATATTTAGTTCCTGGGTCTCAAATCCAACAAAACTAAAAATCAAAGTTCCACCTTCATCTGGCACACTTAAAGTAAATCCTCCATCAATATCTGTAGCAGTACCTCTGGTTGTACCTTTGAGTACAACACTTACTCCAGGAAGCGTCAATCCATCTTCAGTGGAATACACTGTTCCTCTTACAGTCCTATCCTGCTGTTCAGAAGCGGTGACACCTAGCCTTTCTCCCAAGATGAGAGACTCATTTTCCATAGTAGATGCATGAGATATCTTGACTCCAAATTGAAGAATCAAGATTATCCCCATGGCAACGACATGTTTTAGTTTAGTAAAATTTTCCATACTATTTATCGGGTTAACATTTCTTTTAATGCTCCAGTCGTGACTTGAAATTTGAATTATTTCTGACTTGGAACACCTTATAAATGTACCAAAAACACTTATCTAAAAATTCAACAAAAATAGCCTATCCCAATACTATATTAGCCCAATCTAAGCATCGACAATACTTTACCTAACCAACTAATAAAACTGCCAAAAAACACCTTGGTTTAGGCTATCTTATTTATATGTTTAAAGCAAAAAATACATTCGATGCAAAATAGAGTAGGAAGATAGGGATTATTTCCCTATCTGTCCTCTCACACCACCGTACGTACCGTTCGGTATACGGCGGTTCTTTAAGTTTTGATTCTAACCTTTTGGTAATAGTCCGACAGGAATACATAGCCCGATTGCTTTAATCTACTTTTGGTAATTGTGGTGTTAAGAATGAAGCTATTAGCTATATGCCAATACCCCTTTCTTGTATTTGCCCACTCCCAAGCTTTTGATTTCTTGACCCCAAGCTTGATTAGATTTGTCAGTTTGGTCTTTATTCGTTTCCATTGTTTCCATATGACCATTCTTATTCTCCTTCTGTACCACTCATCTATCTTAAGCAAAAGGCTTTGCATATCTGCCAACTTGAAGTAATTCACCCAACCAATGATGTATTGACGGAGTGATTCCTTCCTGCGGTCATTACCCCAGCCATTGCTGCGTGATGTCAGTTCCTTTAGTTTGGATTTCATCTTTGACACACTTTTGGGGTGTATCCGCAGCCTGCCCTCTCCCTTCGTCCTGTAAAACGAGTAACCAAGGAATTTAACCTTGGATATAGGAGCGACTTGACTTTTCTCTCTGTTCACTCTCAGAAACAGCTTATCCTCTATAAAGCGGATAATCGAACTCATCACACGTTCCGCGCTTCGGTTGCTTTTGCACAGGATGACCATGT
>NZ_JAKZGP010000019.1 GCF_022549775.1 Belliella filtrata
GATATCCTCCAAACCAAATACCAGCCATTTACCAAAAGAAAATCCGTAGTACACAAACCGGAAACTGAAAAAATTGAAACCACTAAAAAACAGCTACTTCTGAGCGGTTAGCTGCAATGTGGGTTAACTTAGAAAAGACCAAATGAAAATGGTAATAATTGATTGGTATTTGGGATTAATTCTTTTGGGCTTGCTATTGAGTATCCCTCATTTTTTTTGGAAGCATAACTATGTAAAGGAGCATCGGTTAATTTTTATAGTACTTTGCTTAGCAATTTCTTTAGAAACGGCGGGTACCTACTTAGGGAAAAGAAAAATTGACAATCAGTATTTATATACTGTTTTCTTTGTCTATTTGGAGACACTTTTGATTCTTTTACTTTTCTTATGCGTTTTTGATTCTAAGAGAGAAAAACTATTGATCAAGCTAGCTATGTTAGTTTTTGCTAGTTGGGGGATTATATATACTACTTTTTTCGAGAGTGTTTATACATTTCATTCATTATCGTTTTCTATTGGAAGTTATACAATCATTTTGTTTTCTATTTACTATTTTTTGAGGCTTTCAATTTTAGGTACTCATAGTTCAGAGACGCTTTCATTCAACCCTATATTTTGGCTTATGGTGTTGATCTTCTTATTTTATACCACTACGTTTCTTTATTTTTCATCTATTTTTATTGTGATAAAATTTGATAGATCTTTCAGCTATATTTTAACCCGTTTAGTGCAATTCATGTCAATTACAATGTATTTGGGGATGGGGCTTGTATTTTACCTTCCATTTCTGTCAAAGAGAGTGATAAACAACTCTTTACCAAAGTGAGATTGCTGGCAAAGCAAAAAATAGGTATTTTTACCCGAAGCTTTATTACCAATCATGACAGAAGAAACACCAAGTATATTTCTTATCATTCTTTTGGGGTTTGCCCTTACGCTGCTAATGGGTTCGTTTATAGTGGTGATGGCATTGCTTCATCGAAAACGGCAACTAGAACACATCCAAAAACTAGATGCATTGCAGTCAGAATTTGACAAAACAATCCTTCATGTAGAAAAGGAGATCCAAGAGGAAACATTAACTCATGTAGGGCGCGAACTTCACGATAATATTGGTCAATTGCTTTCTCTGACTAAGTTGACACTAAGTAGCAATAAGCCCGAGAAATCATTAGAAGCTAAATCATTGCTCAATCAAGTGATCAAGGAAGTACGAGGATTGTCAAAATCTCTTAACCTAGACTGGGTGAGCCATGTCAGCATTGATGAATTTATTCGAAAGGAACTAGATAAGCTTGAATCCCTAGGTTTTTGCAAAGTGGTGTTTGAAAAGACTGGTGAGCTTTTTGATCTTGATAACTCCAAAAAACTTGTACTGATCCGGGTGATTCAGGAGTGTCTCAACAATGCAGTTAAGCACGCAAAGCCTACATTAATCATTCTTAAAATCCATTACTTTGCTGATCAGCTTCAAATCTTGATTGCTGATGATGGAGTAGGATTTGATATCTATGCTGGATCCGATGGATCTGGTTTACTCAACTTGGGCAAAAGAATGGAGATGATTGGAGGAACAATTGATATTACCTCTGAATTAAAAAAAGGTACTCAAATCAAACTTAAATTGCCAAATTCGAGCTTATGAGTTATCTTTTGGAATAAATTCATCACCCAATGATTAGAATAGCTTTAGCAGATGACCATAAAATGTTTGCCAAAGGTATAGAAAGTATCCTATATGATGAGGAAGACTTTGATGTACTAGAAGTGTTTTCAAATGGACAAGAACTCATGGATTTCCTGAAAACCAGAAGAGTTGATGTGGTCATCACAGATATGAATATGCCAGTAATGAATGGTGAGGATGTGATCAAATCGATCAAAGAGGATTATCCACTTACCAAAGTAATCGTACTGTCCATGTATGATGAAGAGCCGATCTTCAAAATGTGTCAAAAGGCAGGTGCAGACGCTTATGTACTCAAAGATGCAGACCCGGATGAGTTGAAGTATACCATACGTGAGGTTTATGAAAATTCCCACGTGATGAATTTTCAGAAGGCGATTAAGCAAAACCTCGAAGATCCGGTAGATGATCTTTTCAAGATGCGCTATGAACTTACAAAGCGTGAAGTGCAAATCTTAAAGCTCATCAAAAGTGGAATGACCAATAAAGACATGGCTGAAAGTCTTCATTTAAGCCAATTGACTATTGAGTCTCACAGGAAAAAAATTTATAGTAAACTGAAAGTCAACTCTGTAGTGGAATTGTTGAATAAAGTTTCAGATATGGTAATTTGATTTTTATGAATCCTATTAAAACAGCCTTGGTTGGCTTTGGTAATGTTGGAGAAAAAACGCATGCTCCTTTAATTCAAGCATGTCCTTATTTAGAACTTTGTGCTGTAGTGGAGCGCTCTCAGCAAAAATCTAAAGTAAAATATCCTCATGTGGAAGTGTATAGAAGCCTTGAAGCCCTTTTGGAGGCAGATGCGGCTGACTTGATTGTTGTCGTGACACCTAATGATCTCCATTTTGAGCAAGCAAAATTGTGTTTGGAAAAAGGCAAGCATGTCTTGGTGGATAAGCCTGTCACCATTTCAAGCGAAGAGGCTATAATTTTGAAACGCATCTCTGAAGAGAATGAGCGGGTCTTGTCTGTGTTTCAGAACAGGCGGCTCGATGGGGATTTCAAGACAGTCCAGAAGCTTATCGATGAAGAAAAATTGGGGAAGCTAGTTCATTTTGAGTCTCATTTTGATAGATTTAGACCTCAAATAAGTGAAAACTGGAGAGAAAAAGATAATCTAGGCAATGGGATAACCTATGACTTGGGTACTCATTTAATCGATCAGGCTGTGTGTCTTTTTGGAATGCCGAAGTGGGTAAAAGCTGAAATCAAGGTACAAAGAGAAAACGCCATAGCAGATGATTTTTTTGATATCATATTGGGTTATGACACGCCTTATGTCAGGTTGACAGCATCTGTTTTGAGTAATGCTCCGATGCCTAAATTTTTGCTCCAAGGGTATAAGGGTTCCTACATAAAGTATGGTCTTGATGTACAAGAAAAAGCATTGAAGGCAGGCATAGCACCAGAAGGAGATGATTGGGGAGTTGAGGATCCGAGTGGATGGGGTAAAATTTACTTTGCAGATAATACAAAATCTATTCAGACAGAAAGAGGGGATTACAGGGATTTTTATTTAAATCTGGCTAAGGCAATCATGGGGGAAGAGAAATTAATGGTGAAAATTGATGAAGCTATTAACGTACTCAAAATCATAGAGTCTGCATTTGAAAGTAGTAAAAATGGCCAAAAAATAGATCTCTAAATTGAAATAAGCTCATTTTTGGCAAAGTGTTTGAAAAGAAATCGTTCAAACCAATTATTCAAACACAATGAAAAAATTAATGTTCTTTTCTATGCTACTGTTCTTTGCGGTAGTATCAGAGTCTAAAGCTCAAATTAGCGCTGGTGTACAACAATTGAGTTCAGCTACTTTTGCATCTATCGGTACTGATCCAGACAACAAAATGTTTGGAGAAGCTAGAGTCTCTACAGGCGGTAGAATAGGGATTGAAGGTACTTTTGGGTATAACTTTGTACAGAAAGATGAGGTCAATTTCTACAGTGGCTTTCATTTAGGTACTGAAGGCAACAGAGACGGTGTATACTTAGGTGTTCCATTGGGAGTACTTGTAAAGCCCTTTTCTAACACAAGAAACTTTGGGTTTTTGCTTGAAGCTTCTCCCATTTTCCCGACAGAATACGGTAATTACTTCAGGGCAGGTATAGGAATGAAATATACTTTCAGGTAATTTGATTATACCAATACATTAAGATTGTTTTATTATCTCCAATTTGGTGTTGGGGTATCTTAGCTATGGTATCTGAAAAATTATAGCTAAGATACCTCGATGCCAATTTTTTTACATTAAAAGTGACTATAGAAGGTTTTTCAATTAGCAATTTTTGGAAGGTAAGGTTTTCAAGAGACTTTAAGTTGAGAGATCAATATTTGATCAATGAGCATTTATCAGCATCTTTGTGGAATGAAAGGCAAGCTTTATCTTATACCTTCTAGTCTGGCTGAGGATACATCTCAGCATATCATGTCTCCTCAGGTCAAAGAAGTGGTAAAAAATACCCGATATTTTCTCGTAGAAGAATTACGTACAGCAAGGAGATACATCAGTAGTCTGAAGTTAGGTGTGATTATAGAAGA
Organism: Belliella filtrata; assembly: GCF_022549775.1. Lineage (GTDB taxonomy): Bacteria > Bacteroidota > Bacteroidia > Cytophagales > Cyclobacteriaceae > Belliella > Belliella filtrata. Next base: position 4,230 of record NZ_JAKZGP010000019.1, read on the forward strand.
TTTACATTTTGAGATCCTGAATAAGAAGACACGCATACCACAGCTTCAAGAATTGATGAAGCCTATACTGGATGGAAAGGATATGGGAATAATTTCAGAGGCTGGATGCCCGGGTATTGCAGATCCTGGAGCTATTGCGGTAGCTTGGGCTCATGAAAAAGGTATTCAAGTGGTTCCGATCTCTGGACCAAGTTCAATGTTTTTAGCTTTGATGGGCTCTGGATTTAATGGTCAATCCTTTGCTTTTCACGGGTATCTTCCAATCGATAAAAAAAGTAGAATTGCTTCTATAAAGACCCTAGAGGCAGATTCTGTCAAGAGTAATCGAACACAAGTCTTTATGGAGACTCCTTTTAGGAATAATCCCCTTTTTGATGATTTGAAAAACACTCTGCACCCGAATACCCGACTTTGTATTGCTAAAAATTTGACTGGTTCGGACGAGATTATCCAAACAAAAACAGTACAGCAATGGAAAAAGACAAACCTTGACCTACACAAAGTCCCAACTGTTTTTGTTATCTATGCTGGAAATTAGGACTGCCTATTAATTGTTAATTTTTAAGAATCGAAACCTGACATGTTTGAGAAGTTCAGAATCTTTAAGATTTTCTGATTCTCAAACATGTCAGGTCTATTGATATGCTATCAACTTGTCCATGTATTATCAAGCAATGACGCTATAAAGTTCCTTTAGTTTTGCGACAGTGTAATCCACTTCATCTACTGTGCTGAACCGACTAAAAGAAAACCTTACCGAATCCCTATCTGCTTTAGCTCCTAAAGCTCTCAAAACATGAGACCCCACAGTAGCCCCGCTACTACAAGCAGACCCGCCAGAAGCTGAAATACCATTAAGATCAAGGCTGAAAAGCAACATGCCACTATTTTCTTCTGAAGGAGGAAAGCTTACATTCAATACCGTGTACAAGCTTCTGTCCATATCGGCTGAAAGCCCATTGTATTCCACGCCAGGAATGCTTGCATTGAGTTGATCAATAAATCTTTGCTTTAGGGCTTCGACATGCTTGCGGTGGCCAGACATGTCTTCATATGCTAATTCTAGTGCTTTGGCAATACCGACAATGCCGATGACATTTTCTGTACCTCCTCGCATATTCCGCTCTTGTGCACCACCAAAAATAAATGGGGAGATTTTCTTTTCTTTTCTGACAAATAAAAATCCTGATCCTTTTGGTCCGTGAAACTTGTGTCCTCCTGCTACTATAGCGTCTACAGGCAGGTTTTTCAAGTCGTGTACATAATGCCCCATAGTCTGAACAGTGTCAGAGTGGAAAAATGTATCATACTCTTTGGCCAAGTTTCCTATGGTCTGAAGATCATTGATATTTCCAATTTCATTATTTGCATGCATTACAGAGACCATGCTTCTAGGGTTTGCTTTGAGCAAGTCTTGTAGGTGATCCATATTGATCTCTCCACGATTATTCACTTCTAGCAAGCTTAATTTGATCATACCTTTCTTTGCACATTCTTCTAAAGTATGCAAAACAGCATGATGCTCCATAGGTGATGTAATGGCGTGCTGTATACCATGAGTATGTATGCCACAGACCAATGCTGTGTTGTCAGCTTCGGTACCGCCTGATGTAAAGAAAATCTCAGAAGGGCTGGCATTCAGTAGTTCTGCTACTTTTTTTCTAGATCGCTCTATGGCTGTTCTGACTTCTCTTCCATGACTATGCACAGAAGAAGGATTTCCATAATGTTCCCTCATATAAGGGATCATGGCATCTATCACCCTCTCATCCATAGCTGTAGTAGCAGCATTGTCGAAGTATACTCTCATAATATGTAATATTTGGGCTGGGTATAAAATATGAATTGGGCCTGGAAGATACCAAGCCCAATCTTTAAGAAGCAGTAACTACTTCTTTGATATCTGATATTATTTTATTTGCTAGGTGCTCAGCAGTTGCTAAGCTTTCAGATTCAGAATAAATTCTGATTATAGGCTCTGTATTAGATTTTCTCAAATGAACCCATTCTTTGTCAAACTCTATCTTGACACCGTCGATATCATTGATAGGATGTTTGGCATATTTCTTCTTGATCGCTTCGAGTACCTGATCTACATTGATGTCAGGGGTAAGTTCGATTTTGTTTTTTGAAATATGGTAATTTGGATAACTAGCTCTAAGCATCGAGATCGATTTTCCAAATTTCGCAAGGTGGGTTAGGAACAACCCAATACCTACCAAGGCATCTCTTCCATAATGAGACTCTGGGTAGATTACTCCACCATTTCCTTCTCCTCCGATTACAGCATTGGTCTCCTTCATCTTGTTCACGACATTGACTTCTCCTACTGCAGCGGCTTGATATTGTCCTTTTCTTTTTTCAGTGACATCCCTAAGTGCTCTGGTTGAGCTCATGTTGGACACGGTATTGCCAGGAGTCTGAGATAGCACGTAATCGGCTACTGCTACTAGCGTGTATTCTTCACCAAATGGAGAACCATCTTCATTGATAAAGCAAAGTCTATCTACATCTGGATCTACTACAATTCCCAAATCAAACTTTCCTTTTTTCAATTTTTCTGAAATATCTCGAAGGTTTTCAGGTAGAGGCTCTGGATTGTGTGGAAAGTGTCCATCTGGTGTACAATACATTTCTTCCACATGCTCCACACCCAATGCTTTCAATAACTTCGGTAAGGCAATACCTCCCGTGGAATTGACACAGTCGATTACTACTTTGAAATTTCTTGCAGCTATAGCTTCTTTGTCTACTTGCTTAAGGTCCAAAACATGCGCCACATGCCTGTCTATGTAATCATCTATTATGGTATACGACCCTAGTTTTTTTACTTCAGCAAACTTGAAGTCATCTTGTTCAGCTTTAGCCAGGATATCTTTACCCTCTGCATCAGAGATAAACTCTCCTTTATCATTCAAGAGCTTTAATGCATTCCATTGTATAGGGTTGTGGCTTGCCGTCAAAATAATGCCACCACCAGCTTTTTCTAAAGGAACTGCCAGTTCCACTGTAGGTGTAGTGCTTAGACCGAGATCTATGACATCAATTCCCAATCCTTGGAGCGTTGCTGATACCAGCTTGTTGATCATTTCTCCAGAAATACGTGCGTCTCTACCGATGACTACCTTTGCGTTACCAGTCTTTTGAAGGACCCATGCCCCATAAGCAGAGGTAAATTTCACTACATCCAATGGCGTCAAGCCTTCTCCAGGTTTCCCTCCTATGGTACCACGAATACCAGAAATTGATTTGATTAAAGTCACAAGGGTGAATTTTTAAAGTTAAAGTATAAATTCCCGAAATACTCGGGGTTGAAAAACCAAGCTTAAAGTTTATTTGAATTTCGCTAAGACTTTGTCCACCTCATTGTCTGGATTACCGCAGCTGCTATTAGCATCTACAGTCTTTCCACAGTAGGTACAAGTACCTCCATCTTTATTGAGGTAAGGATTCTGTGAAGCACAAGTGCCCTTGAACTCCCCATTTTTGAGAAATATAAGTCTCACAGACATCATGATGAAGAATAATGCTATGAATCCCAAAGTTAAATACAAAGTTGCCATATCAAATTAATTTGCACAAATTTACAGATTACTTTCCAAACGTCCACACATTCGAATTAGTTTCCCTGCCATGTCTCAAATATCTTCAAGAAAAGCCCAATTAGAAGCATTTGATCGTTTACTGACCATTATGGATGAGCTTCGCGAGCAGTGTCCTTGGGATAGAAAGCAAACCATCCAAAGTCTCAGGCATTTGACTATCGAAGAGACATTTGAGCTCTCTGACGCTATTCTAGATGATAATCTTGAGGAGATCAAAAAGGAGCTTGGAGATATTCTGTTGCATATTGTTTTTTATGCGAAAATAGGTTCGGAAAAAGATGCTTTTGACATCAGTACGGTTATCAATAGCCTTTGTGAAAAACTCATCAGGAGGCATCCACATATCTATGGAGATACCATAGCGGATGACGAAGAAGCGGTCAAGCAGAATTGGGAAAAAATCAAATTGAAGGAAAAAGGCAATACATCTGTCCTTGGAGGAGTTCCTCGATCTCTTCCAGCACTGATCAAAGCCATGCGAATCCAAGAAAAAGCAAGGGGCGTAGGGTTCGATTGGCAAGAGAAAGCTCAAGTTTGGGAAAAGGTAGAAGAGGAAATGCAAGAATTCAAAGCGGAGTTTAATGCGGTAGAAGGGCAGGAGATTGATAGAGAAAGGGCTACAGGAGAGTTTGGAGATTTACTTTTTTCTTTGATCAATTACGCCAGGTTTATTGATATCAATCCAGAGGAAGCATTGGAGAAGACAAACTTAAAATTTATCAAACGCTTCCAATACTTAGAGCAAGCGGCGAAAGCCTCTGGCAAGAAAATCGAAGACATGACCCTAGCAGAAATGGATGTGTATTGGGAAGAAGCGAAAAGGCTTTAAGCTTTTTCCGGATTTCTGGAGAGATTTTAATCGACAACTATTTCAGACAAATACTCCTCCAGAAAAGTAACTTCATCTGGATTTTGAATAGCGCTATGAGCTGCCAGTTGAGCGATTTTCAAGGCTGTTTCATCCATATCGCTTGGGCCAAAACTATTTCCAACTGCACTTATTCCAGTCAAAGCTTCAAACCAAGTAGAAGCTGCAGTATATCTTCCTATTGTATAGTTTAGATGATAACCATCTCTTGTGAAATTGTCGCCTAGCAAGGTATTTCTAGCATTTTGAATCGCTGTTCCAGAAGGGACGACATAATCTAGCCCTAAAGAAATACTCACTTTTCTTGCAGTTTCTGTTATTGCTGTATACATTGTCTCCTGATCATTGTTATAGTTAGAAAACCCATCATGTGTGGAGTTCTCTGCATATGCCCAAGTTTGGTGTAACCAATATTTTGCTTCTGAATTTGTAGCTAAATTTTTTGTGTATGCTAGCAAATTGGACAAAGGCTCTATGTATGTTTCATACTTACCAGAATTATTGCTGACCTGCTGAAAGCTGATGTAATCCCAGTCTTCATCCAATATTGCAGTTTCAATATTTGTATCTTTCAAAACTACCTTTCCTTGCGTAGTTACTTTGCGGTATTCATAAGCGGCCTTGTTCTCTTGCGCATTTTGCCAATGCAAATCAAGAGAAGCTCCACCTATGTATAGATTTCCTATAATGAGTTCAATATTTTCAGATGCAGCTAAATCATATAGATAGTTTTCTATGGCATCTTCTGAAAAACTGTTTCCAATAGCTAGGATTTTTATAACAGTGACCTTTTTCTCAAGGGAGATAAAACTCGTACTTGGAAAGGCAAGAAACAGTATTATTGCAATTAGTGAAAATTGATGAAGCTTTTTCATTTTGAGTTTATTAGATAGTAATGATAATTACTTTAAAATACATAAATTCGTCAGGATTTGGGCTAAACCTTCTATGGGATTACCTGTCTAAATACCATTAATTTATAACCAATCACAAAATATGAAATTATTCACTACATTAAGCCTTGCCATTGGAATAATGGGCTCATTATTTTTGTCAAATCCCATTGAAGATTTGACTGTAAACAAATCAGAAAGTACAGTGGACTGGAAGGCTGCAAAGGTCACTGGTGAGCATTACGGTAAAGTTAGCATTGCTGATGCAAAGCTAGATTATGAAAACGGAAAGATTCTAGGAGGAAGCTTTGAGATTGACATGACCACCATTACCGTGGAAGACATCAAAGATGCCAACTCCAATAAGCGCCTATTGGATCATTTGAAGTCGGATGATTTTTTCTCCGTAGAAAAGCATAAAAAGTCAACCTTGAAGATTACGGAAGCCAAGTCAAGCAATGGCAAAGACTATGAAATCAAGGGCGATTTGACGATCAAAGGAATATCCCACCCTGTGGTTTTTCCTGTCAAAGTAAGCGAAGAAGGCAATAGAGTAATTGCATCAGGTACGATCAAGTTTGATAGAACTATGTATGATATCAAATACAGGTCTGGCAACTACTTCGAGAATCTTGCAGATAAAGTGATCTATGATGAGGTGACTTTAGATGTGAGATTGGTAGGGGTGAAGTAGGTTATTACATACAAATGGTGAAAAAATAAAAGCTGACCCTGAGCGTCAGCTTTTATTTTTGTTTAGAACTTCTAAACTAATAGCTGTTGATTTTTGAAACCTTGCTGTGATTGAATTGCTTTTTCTTTTAATTTTATTTTTTTCAAAAGATATAAACGATGCTTATTGTAAATCCATAATGTATTACTGACAGCAAAGGGAAGAAAGTTTCTGTCGTACTGCCTATCAATGAATTCAATGCTCTTTTGGAAGAGTTAGAAGAATTGGAAGATTTAAACTTTATGATAAGGCGAAAAATAAAGATACAGGTGAACGTCTTTTGTTTTCTGAGTACTTGAAAAGTAGAAAAACAAAAGATGCCTAAGTATACAATTGTATTGACTAGAAAAGACATTTATGAGTAAGTCAAAAAAAAACCACGAACTTCGCAGCTCGTGGTTTTTTTATATCTGTAAATTTTCCCGATTGCAATCGGGACTTAAATCTGAATTTACTTCCCTCCAAGTGCATTGGCACCAGCTACGATCTCTAGGATTTCGTTGGTAATAGCTGCTTGACGAGATCTGTTATACATCAGCCTCAGGTCTTTCAGGAGTTCACCAGCGTTTTCAGTAGCTTTATCCATGGCAGTCATACGAGCGCCATGCTCAGATGCATTAGATTCCAGAATGGCTTTGTAGAATTGTATTTTCAATGAAGTAGGTACTAGCTCTTCTATGATATAAGTTCTAGAAGGTTCAAGGATATAATCAGTTTCTGATTTTTTTACGTCTGATTCTAATTCTTCAGAAGACATCGGTAAAAACTGCTCCGTGATTACTTCTTGGGTAGCTACATTTTTGAAATGATTGTACACCAATACCACTTTATCGTATTTTCCTTCAGTGAAAGCTTCCATAGCATATTCAGCGGCGAACTTTACGTTGTCAAAACTTACGTCAGAGAATACTTGATAATAGTCAGCAATAACATTCAATTCTCTCTTCTTGAAAAATTCGTAAGCTTTCTTGCCTAAAGGTAGCACAGTCACTTGAGCTGCGGCATAATCCTGAAGGATAGTGAGGTTAGTTGCTTTCAATACATTGGCATTGAAGGCACCACAAAGACCCTTATCAGAAGTCACAGGTATGATTAATACATTTCTGACTTCACGTTTTTCAGCATAGGCGATATCAGCCTGTCCTTCACTGGCGGCAGATACATTGTTCAGAATATTCGTCAACTTCTGCGAATATGGTCGCATTTGTGTGATCTTATCCTGCGCTCTCCTTAGCTTCGCAGCAGCAACCATTTTCATCGCTTTGGTGATCTGCTGAGTAGAGACTACTGAATTGATTCTTTCCTTTACTTCCTTTAAGTTAGCCATACTTTAGATTGATATGGAGGGGTATTTTTTATATAAACAACCTCGGAGACCTTAGACTCCAAGGTTGATATGATCTATAATTATTTTGCGTATTTAGGAGCTAATTCCTTAGCTGCTGATTCTAGTAATTTACCAGCAGTATCTAGATCACCCTTTTTGATCGCAGTAAGCGCTTCAGGATAGCTAGCTGCTAGCAAGTTGTAGAATTCCTTTTCAAATTCTCTAGCTCTCTCTACTGGAACTGTATCCATCAAACCTTTGGTAGAAGCATAAATGATTGCTACTTGGTTTTCTACAGCTACAGGAGCATATTGAGCTTGCTTCAAGATTTCTTGGTTTCTTCTACCTCTTTCGATAGTTCTTTTCGTAGATGCATCTAGATCAGAACCGAATTTAGAGAAAGCTTCCAATTCACGGAATTGCGCTTGGTCAAGCTTCAATGTACCCGCTACTTTTTTCATAGACTTGATCTGAGCAGATCCACCTACTCTAGATACAGAGATACCTACGTTGATCGCAGGTCTGATACCTGAGTTGAAAAGGTTTGTTTCCAAGAAAATCTGACCATCAGTAATTGAGATCACGTTAGTCGGGATATATGCAGAAACGTCAGAGGCCTGTGTTTCAATGATTGGAAGAGCAGTCAATGATCCTCCACCTTTTACCAAATGCTTGATAGATTCAGGAAGGTCGTTCATTTCACTAGCGATCTTGTCAGAAGCATTGATTTTTGCAGCTCTTTCAAGCAATCTTGAGTGAAGATAGAATACATCACCTGGGTACGCTTCACGTCCTGGAGGTCTTCTCAATAGTAGAGATACTTCACGGTAAGCTACTGCTTGCTTAGACAAATCATCATATACTACCAATGCTGGACGTCCGGTATCACGGAAGAACTCACCAATAGCTGCACCTGTAAATGGTGCAAAGAATTGCATAGGAGCAGGATCAGATGCTGCAGCAGATACTACAACAGTATAAGGAAGAGCACCACCTTTTTCCAAAGCTGCTACCACACCCGCTACTGTAGAAGCTTTCTGTCCTACGGCTACATAGATACAGAATACAGGCTCACCTTTATCGTAAAATTCTTTTTGGTTGATTATGGTATCGATTACAACAGCTGTCTTACCAGTCTGACGGTCACCGATTACCAATTCACGCTGGCCTCTTCCGATTGGAATCATAGAGTCAATAGACTTAATACCAGTCTGAAGTGGCTCATTCACAGGCTGTCTGTAGATCACACCTGGAGCTTTTCTTTCCAATGGCATATCATAAAGTTCTCCTGCTAGAGGGCCCTTACCGTCGATTGGGTTACCTAAGGTATCCACTACTCTACCTAGCATACCTTCACCTACTTTGATTGATGCGATTTGCTTGGTTCTTTTTACAGTGTCACCTTCTTTTACTTGCTTAGAGTCACCGAACAATACGGCACCCACATTGTCTTCTTCAAGGTTAAGTACCATCGCTTTTAGTCCGTTTTCGAACGCAAGCAATTCACCAGCTTGAGCTTTGGAAAGTCCATAGATACGGGCTACACCATCACCTACTTGAAGGACGGTACCCACTTCTTCCAGTTCAGCCTCAGTTCTAGCTCCAGAGAGTTGTTCTCTCAATATCGCCGAAACTTCATCAGGTCTTACTTCTGCCATTATTGAATATGATTAAATGTTATTGCTATGATTTTTAAATTTTACTTTCGTAGTGATTTTGAGAAAACTCAAGCTTCAAAGCTTTTAGTTTGCTGCTCAGTGATTCGTCTAGTTGTCTATCATTGACTTTTAGTACAAATCCCCCGATCAAATCACTGTTGATTTTTTCGTTTAATGTTACTTTCTCCAATCCAGAGATTTCTTTGACTGTAGCGATGAATTTTTCTCTCAACTCCTCTGTTATAGGGAAAGTTGTAGTCAATTCAGCTACTTGAATTCCATTGTGTAGGTTATACTGCTTTTGAAATTCTCTAGCGATATCCAGCAAAAGATTTGCTCTGTTTTTTCGAGTTACGATGTCGAAAAAAGCTAATGTCAAAGCATTACCTGACTTTTCAAAAAGCGCTTTCAATACCTTCAATTTTTTATCAAAAGTCACAATGGGACTATTCAAGCAAAGAGCCAGCTCTCTGTTGTCACTTGCCATTTTGACTAACTGATTCATATCAGCTAGCACCTCATCTAAGGCGTTTTTTTCAATGGCAAGCTCTACTAGAGACTTGGCGTATCTGGAGGAAACTCTGAATTCAGACATCTTAGTTCAGGTTTATATCTTTTACCATATCGTCTACCAAAGCTTTCTGAGCAGCGTCGGTAGCAAGATTTTTTCTTAATAGTTTCTCTGTTACTTCTAAAGTAAGCTGGGCTACTTGATTTTTCACTTCATTGAGGGCAGCTTTCTTTTCATTCTCGATTACAGCTTTTGCTGATTCGATCATTTTTGCACCTTCAGTGGCTGCTGCTTGTTTTGCTTCTTCTATCATTTTTGCAGCAGCATCATTGGCTGTTTTCAAGATGTTATCTCTTTCAATTCTTGCTTCTTGAAGTAGTTTCTCGTTTTCAGCCTTAAGGTTTGCCATTTCAGCTTTAGCTTGTTCAGCTGCTTTGAGGGCAGTCTCAATGCTAGTCTCTCTTTCTTCAAGAGCACTCAATATTGGTTTCCAAGCAAACTTTACTAAGATGAATAGTAGGGCAAGGAATCCAATCAATTGCCAAATGATAAGTCCAGAACTAGGTAGTATAAGATCCATTTATGTTTTTGTTATAATTTCGGATTTGTTCAAATCAAGAGAAGGGATTGGCCAATCGCCAATCCCTCTTTTCTTTTGTTCTTAGAAAGTAAGACCACCTGCGTTCAATGCAATAAGTAGACAAACTACTACCGCAAACAGGGATACTACCTCAATAAGAGCTGCAATGATCAACATGGCAGTCTGAACTTTACCAGCAGCCTCTGGCTGACGAGCAATAGATTCCATAGCCTGACCACCAATTCTACCGATACCTAGACCTGCGCCAATCGCTACAATTCCAGCACCGATACCTGCACCCATAAGTGCTAATCCAGCAGACAATAATAATGAAGTTAACATACGTGTGTATTATTTATAAATTGAACAAAGAAATTTTTAATTAATGATGCTCATGCTCAGCCACAGCCCCACCAATATACATGGCAGTGAATAGCGTAAATACATAAGCTTGAATAGTGGCTACCAAGAGCTCGATTACATTCAAGAATGTTACCATCAAAGTACTCACTACTCCTATTGCATAAGATTCAAAGATGAAAACCAATGCGATAAAAGCTAATATCACAATGTGGCCCGCAGTGATCGCTACAAATAGACGGACCATCAATGCGAATGGCTTAGTAAATAAACCGATGATTTCTACAGGTACGATTACCAACAATAATGGAACAGGTACACCTGGAGTCATGAATACGTGCTTCCAGTATTCTTTATTTCCATTCACATTGACAATAATAAATGTCAAAACGGCAAGGGTAGCAGTCACAGCGATGTTACCTGTTAAGTTGGCTGCACCTGGGAGTAATCCCATCAAGTTGCCTATCCAAATGAAGAAAAATAATGTCAACAAATATGGAACGAACTTCTTGTATTTCGGTCCGATAGATTTGTAAGCGATTTCATCTCTTACGAATATTACGATCGGCTCTAAGAAAGAAGCTACACCTTTAGGTGCTTTCACACCGTTTTTCTTGTAGTGAGAGGAGGCCGACATTACTAGGAATCCCATTACGATCACTACTAAAAACAGCATGGCCACGTTTTTGGTGATAGATAGATCTACAAAAGATCCTCCATCTGCTCTGTGTAAATGCTCATGAGCATCTATGTAATAAACTCCCTGACCATGTGCCTCGCCAAATTTGTGCGTTTCCTGATCTTGAAAATCAAATGACATAAAAAACTCTAACCCCCTGTCTGATGAATATAATATTACAGGTAGAGGTAGTGTTACATGCGTATGGCCTAAAGTGGTGAAATGCCACTCATAGGAATCCTTTATGTGGTGCATGATAAAACCAGTTTTATCTTCTTCGTCACCCGAAGCGAATGTTGGGGTGGAGAATGTCAGCAAAAAGGCTGAGAATAAAACGCTTAAGCAAAGAAACTTACGGAACATCAAATCGTATTTTTATGACCTATTTTGAATGCGGGCGCAAATTAGCTATTAACCCGTATATATCAAATATTAAGTAGAACAAATAAATTACAAAGAAATTAACTACAAACAGAATTATATTTTCGACATCCAAAAACAAGAATATCACAATGAATCCTAAGCTTGCCATAAATCGTATGGCAGTAGCGCCTAATAGGATATTTGAGGAGTTTTCTTTGCTAATCCTCATAAGGTAATGAACAAATGCACCAGTAACCCAAGTCAGCAAAGCAAAAAATGATAATATCTTCCAGATAGCATCATGTACCCATCTCGGCTGAATGTAATTCTGAAGGATATATATTACACCCGCCAAAACTAATGTTAAAGCGAGAATCCTTACTGTGAATATTTTGATGTTAGACATGCCTCTCTGAATGAAGGCGCAAAATTAAGGCTTTTTTCTCTTATCTTCTATCTTATTTTCATTTTTAAGTGATTGAAAAAGTTGATAGAAGGCAATACCAATAGATAAAAAGCAAAAAAGTAGGAGCCAGATAGGGAAATCTAGCTCGCTTTTTTTTTGAATTACCCAGCCCAACCATGTTCCAAGTCCTATGACTGCACATAGTTGAAAGGATAATCCAATGTATCTTATAAAACCCTGATCATTGTTCGATGAGGACTTTTTCTTTAGGTGCTCCAATTTTTAGGTTTTGATTTGATGGTTGTGTTATTTCTCCCATTTGGCATTTTCCATTGAAAGATGCGCCATTCTCTATGACGAGCTTCTGTGTATAGATGTCGCCATTGATTTGAGCAGTCTTTTTAAGGTATAATATACCTTTACAATGAATTTCACCTCGAACTATGCCTGCGATTTCAGCTTCTACTGAAAGTACATTTCCAATCACCAAAGCTGATTCTCCGATTACAATTTTATTTCTGGAATCTAAAATTCCTTCTACTTTTCCTTCTACTCTTATATTTCCTTGAGCTTTGATGTCTCCTTTGATGACGGTCTCTTTGGAAATCACATTACTGGAATTGACCATTTCAACCACAGATTTGTCGTCTTGCTTCTTGAACATGTCTAATTAAATGTTATAAATTCTTGGGGATTGAGTGAGTTGCCTTTGAACCACAATTCGAAGTGCAGGTGTTGGCCTGTGGTTAATTCGCCTGTATTCCCGATGATTGAGATGATCTCTCCACCTCGGATCACATCACCTACAGACTTCAATAATACGGAATTATGTTTGTAAAATGAAACCAATTCATTGGCATGTTGAATTCCTATCACATAACCTGTTTCCAAAGTCCACGATGCCATTACAACTGTTCCTGCAGCTATCGCTTTGACTGGCTCATTTTCCGATGCCACAATATCAACACCAAAATGTCCCATATTTGGTTCATAAACTGATACTACTACGCCTCTTAGTGGAGGGAATAAGTAAGTTTCAGTAAAAGAGGATGATACGATTGTTGTTGGATTGTTGAAGTCCATAGTGACTCCTTTGAACTCACTTTCTATGGATTTTGTAGCTTCACTTTTTTCGAATAAATTGATTTCTTTTCCGCTGTTTCGTGCTTGAACGGGTAGTGAATCTTCACCCATTACAGCTTCCATTTCATTACCTGATATGACTCTTTGGATATTTTTGACATATTGATCCCTTTGCTTTACCTCTACCAAAAGGGAGTCAACAATATCTGCCAGCTCTATAATCCTGGCTGTATTTTCTGATTCTAAGTATTCCGGATCAAACCATGCTTTGAGAAAAGTCCTTGAAGCAATCAACGAAAATCCGACGCTTATAAAAATAAATAGTATAAGAATCAATCCTAACTTGAGTTTAGTAATACTTATTGAAGTGATGACCGAAAAGTCTTCTTCTTTTCTTATGACAAATAGAAACTTTGTCTTTAGCCAACTCTTTGATTTTTCTCGTAAACCCAATTTTTTTTATTTTGAATGATTTTCTGATTCTCAAAAATATAATATTAATCCAAACCGTTTAATAAATTGATTCAATTCCTTTACTTTGGATACTTATTACTATTGATCTCAGCAATGAAAACGCATTATTACGGCTTCTTCTTATTTTTCTTGCTGTTTTTTTCAGCCTGTTCCTCTGAAAAGAACACTTTTACCAATAGAATGTATCACAATACCACTTCTAGGTACAATGCTTATTATTTATCCAATTTAAAGATTCAGGAACTTGAACAGTCCATCAAGAAAAGCCATAAAGAAGATTATAGCCAAGTACTTCCTATTTTTTATCCTATAGATAGTGCAGTGATAGAAGAAAATGAAGAATTGCTCAAGGAGGCTAGAGCGTTTTCTTCCAAAGCCATAGACTGGCATCGCATTAGTAAATGGGTAGATGATAATTACTTTTTGATAGGTATGGTGGAGTTTTACAAAGCGGATTTTGATGATGCTATTAATACTTTCAAATATCTAAATGTCAATAGTAAAGATCGTAATTTGAGACATAGGAGCTTGATTCAATTGATGAGGATTTTTATTGACCTCAAGCAGCATGATGATGTGGTCTATGTGATTGATTATTTGTCAAAAGAACAGAAGATTAGTTCTGAGAATAGGTTTTTATTATTTCAGACCCTGGGACATTATTATCATTTACAAGGCGATGTCGAGGGGAAAATCGGAGCACTTGACAGGGCTGCAGGGTATGCAAAGGACAAGAAAGAAAAGTCTAGAATAAATTTTATTTTGGCTCAACTTTATCAAGGTGAAGGATTGGACGCTTTGGCTTACAATTTTTACCAAGAATCCCTTAAAGGTAATCCTCCTTATGAGAGGAGCTTTTATGCACAGTTGTATTCTCAGCAAGTAGCTGAGTTGGACAAGTCAAAAGACATAAAGAAAGTTAGAGCTTACTATGATGATTTGTATAAAAACAGTAAAAATAAAGATTTAAGGGATGTAATTCTCTATGAGAAAGCGTTGTTTGAACTCAAGCAAGATGAAAGGGAAGAGGGAGTCAATCTTTTGAAAAGAGCTGCAAAAGAAGAAGGTAGTAACCCGATCCAGAAAGGTTATATCTATAAAAAGCTTGCAGAAATCAGCTTAGAGGATGATAAAAATTATAGAATGGCAAAGTATTATCTAGATAGTGCTTTGATGAGTTTTCGTCCAATAGACCCTGCTTATGATCAGATCAATAGACAGAAAGGAATCTTAGATGAATACGTTACCCATTTTGAAACGATTACAACAAATGACAGTTTGATTAGCCTTTCCAAGCTCAGCCCTGAGCAGCAGGAGCTAGTTGCACAAAACTTCATCAAAGCTGAAGAGGATAGGTTAATTCAATTGGCAGCGGCAAAGGAAAAAGCGAAGAGTAATAATAAAATGTTTGATAATCTTCTTGCTTTTAGTGGTAGATCATCTGGTTCAGGTGAGAGTTTTTACTTTGATAACCCAGCTGCAATGCAGCAAGGCACAATTGACTTCGCGAGAAACTGGGGCAATAGACCTTTAGAAGATAACTGGAGACTGAGTTCACAGAGCTTTTCTACTTCCTCTATGAATCAAACAGAAGAAGAACTTGCTTATGAAGAAGAGGAGAATGATGAGGAAAGCCAGTTTTCCCAAATCCCATCAAAAGAAGAACTCTTAAGTGCCATCCCAAAGTCAGATGAAGATATCAATAGATTGAATGGAGAACTAGAGGTTGCTTATTTTGAATTAGGGAAATTGCTTTTCTTTGATTTCAAAGAACCAGAGTTTTCTATAGAAAATTTGGAGACACTAATCACAACTTTTCCTAATACCAATAAAAAGCCAGAAGCCTATTACATCTTGCATTTGGCGCAGAAGGAGCGTGGAGGGAATTTTGAACTTTACAGTCAAAGGTTGAATAGAGAATTTCCAGAATCTCCTTTTACATATTCTGTCAATAACCCAACCAAGATCTCAGGTAATCAAGCGTATTTAGCATCTTCCAATAATTATAAAAAGGCCTACGAGTTGTATCAAGCTCGAGACTATACTAAAGCAAGAGGGCTGCTAAGAAATACCCTTGAGGAATATCCTCTTACTAGGAATACAGATAAAATCATGTTACTTGACGTGATGATATCTGGAAAGATTGATGACCGAGAGCGATATCAGAGTAGGTTGGAAAACTATATACAAAGCACCGAAGATGCTGACCTTACAAAAATGGCAAGGAATATGTTGATTGCTCTCACTGGTGAAATCCCAAAAGAAGAAGCTACTGAAAATCAAGATGAAAATGTTGGTGATGAGAATGAAAGTGTAGCTAAAGATGAATCAGAGGAAGCTTCGGTATCACCGTACAAAGAAAATCCTAATCAAACTCATATCTTTGTGATTGTGTTGGATGCTGAGAAGGCGAAAGAAGCTAAAGGATTATTGGCTGATCTTGAAACTTTTCATAAGGCAAATTTCGCAAATGCTCGTCTGAGAACGGGGAACATGAACCTAAACAGAGAGAATGCTATTTACATAGTGAGTCCATTTAACAATGGAGAAAAGGCTACCGATTATAGAAAGAAATTCATGGAGGCTTTTGAATATTCTTCACTATCAGAGCAAGATAAAAACAACACTTTACTCATTTCAATTGAGAATTTCCAAGAGTTGAATAAGTTGAAAGACATAGAAGAATACAGAAACTTCTACAAAAAAACGTACAAATAATATATCTCAATCATAAAAATGACCCAAAAATTAATAAAGTATATCTGGATTATCTTCCTAGCTGGATTTTTTGGTTTTATCATCTTCCTATGGTCCGTAAGTGTAAACTTCCTTGGATTGTATGGTGAGTTACCTGATTTCAAAGCGTTGGAAAATCCTCAAAGTGAATTAGCTTCTGAGCTTTACTCTTCTGATGGTGTATTGCTTGGTACTTATTTCAGAGAAAATAGGAGCCCAGTCACTTACAATGACCTTTCCCCAAATGTTGTCAATGCATTGATAGCTACTGAAGATATTCGATTCAAAGAGCACTCTGGGATTGATTTTCAAAGTATGGGAAGGGTGCTGTTCAAATCCTTGATTCTTCGCCAAGGTGCTGGAGGTGGGAGTACTTTGTCTCAACAGACGGCAAAAAACCTTTTTAAGACTAGAAATCAAGAATCTCAAGGATTGTTGAGTAGGATACCTGGTCTTCGCATGCTTATTATAAAAACCAAGGAATGGATAGTAGCAGCGAAGCTTGAGAAAGCTTACACCAAAAACGAGATCTTGACATTATACTTGAATACTTCTGAGTTTGGAAGTAATGCATATGGTATCAAAACAGCGGCAAAAACCTTTTTTGATAAGACCCCGAATGATTTGAATGTGCAAGAATCAGCAGTTTTGGTTGGTTTATTCAAAGCCCCAACATACTATAGTCCAGTCTTCAATCCAGAGAATTCACTAAGAAGACGAAATACAGTACTTGCCCAAATGTATAAGTATGACTACTTATCAAAAACCGAATTAGATTCATTAAAGGCTTTGCCTATAGAGCTCGACTATAGGGTTCAAAGTCACAATCAAGGTCAGGCGCAATACTTCAGGGAAGTTATCAAAGAGGACTTGATAAAATGGACAAAAGAGAACCTAAAAACAGATGGAACGAGCTATGACCTCTACGGTGATGGTCTAAAAGTATTTACCACAATAGACAGCCGTATGCAGCGCTTTGCAGAGGAAGCTGTAGATGAGCATATGAGAGATCTTCAGAAGCGTTTTGAGCAAGAAATGGGGAGCAGAGATCCATGGATAGATTCTAATGGTAGGGTGATTCCTAATTTTCTAGAAACTCAAGTAAAAAGGACAGAGGCTTATCGCAATCTGGTCAAAAGGTATGGTAACAATGCTGACTCTATTGACATCAAGCTAAACGAGAAAAAGAAAATGAGGGTATTTTCTTGGGACAAAGGAGAGATCGATACGTTGTTTAGCACTATGGATTCTTTGAGGTATTATAAAAAGCATCTTCAGACGGGTTTTGTATCGATGGATCCTATGACTGGACATGTCAAAGCTTGGGTTGGTGGTGTAAATCAAAAATATTTCAAATACGATCACGTCAAGAAAGGTAAAAGACAGCCAGGGTCTACATTTAAGCCCTTTGTGTATGCTGCTGCCATAGAAAATGGCTACAGCCCTTGTTATACCGTAATAGATCAGCCAGTAGAAATCAATATCCCTGGTCAGCCTACTTGGAGTCCAAAAAATGCAAATAGCAAGTTTTCTTATGAAAAAATGACCATTAGAAAAGCTATGGGACAATCTATAAATTCCGTGACTGCCTATATGATGAAAAAGTTGAGCCCCAAAGTAGTAGTCGAAACTGCAAAAAGGTTAGGCATCACGAGTGAACTAGAGGAAGTTCCTGCCTTGGCACTTGGTACTACAGATGTGACTATCTATGAAATGGTAGGTGCATTTGGTACTTTTGTCAACAAAGGTGAGCACATTACTCCTTTCTATATTGATAGAATAGAGGATAAGAATGGGAACTTATTGTATCAGTTTACCCCAAAGAAAAGACCTGCTATCTCAGAGGAGCATGCTTATTTGATGGTGTATATGCTTAGAGGTGGATTTGAAGAAGGTGGGGGTACCTCTCAAGGTGTTCCCTACGCACTAAGAGATGGAGGGAATGAACTTGGAGGAAAGACTGGGACTACACAGAATGCTTCTGATGGCTGGTATATGGGGATTAGCAAGGATTTAGTGTCAGGTGTATGGGTAGGTGGAGATGATAGGGCTATTCACTTTAGGAATTGGGCCAACGGGCAAGGTGGCCGAACAGCACGGCCGATTTGGGTCAAGTTTATGGAAAAAGTTTATGCAGATCCATCTTTAGGGATTACTAAAGGGCCTTTTCCAAGGCCTGAAAGGCCACTAAGCATAGAGATAAATTGTGATGAGTATGAAACACAGAGTAATAGATACAGTGACTTTGATTATGATGCAAGAAGAAATGATTTTTAGTAAATTAATCTTTAGTCTTTTGAAATCAAATTTTAGTATGTATACCGTTAAGTTAAAGAAATTCTAATTTGACGAGTTACAGATGTTTTAATCCCTGCTACTTCATTTCAAAAATGAGCTAGCAGGGATTCTTATTGTATCAGGTGTTTATTAAGGATTCAACCCTAGTTGGTGATTTTTCTGTCAATAGTCTTCTTTTCCTAAAATCTAGATAATCCTTAGCCAAATTTACAATCTTCATGATCTCATTTTTTATATTTGTAAGTACATGGAAGCATCCTTTTATTCACCAGAAACTTATTCACAATTGCCAGACGCCCCAGGTGTCTACAAATACTACAATGAAGATCAAGAATTAATTTATGTAGGTAAGGCAAAGAGTCTCAAGAAGCGTGTGGCTAGCTATTTTGTCAAGAATTCTGGTGTCAATTATAAGACTAGACGAATGGTAAAGGAGATTCGAAAGATTGAGATTACCCTGGTCAACTCTGAGCTTGATGCACTACTTTTGGAAAACAACCTCATTAAAAAAGCTCACCCAAAGTATAATATTCTCCTTCGTGATGATAAAACATATCCATACTTATTGTTGACCCATGAGAATTTTCCTAGGATTTTTCCTACTAGAAAGATGATCAAGGGTAGAGGGACTTATTTTGGACCCTTCGCGAGTGTCAAGGCAATGAACAATGTTTTGGATCTTATCCGTAATCTTTTCACTATTCGTACCTGCAAACTAGATCTAAGCCCCTACAAAATAGCAGAGCAGAAATATAAAGTTTGTTTAGAGTTCCATATAGGAAATTGTCTTGGCCCTTGCGAGGGACTGCAAGGAGAGCCTGCATATCTGCGTGATATTGAACAAGCGAAACAAATATTGAAAGGAAATTTGGGAATACCCAAAGGCTTTTTTAAAACCAGGATGCAAGAGGCAGCAGAGCGTTACGAATTTGAGTTGGCTCAGCGGTTTAAGGATAAATATGATCTATTAGAGAAGTATCAGGCCAAATCGATGGTAGTGAATCCAAGTATCAAGGACCTTGATGTATTCACGATTGTGACAGATGAAAAGCTTGCCTTTGTAAATTATCTTAAAATCAAGAATGGCAGTATTCATCTTACCAAAACAGTTGAGCTTAAAAAGCGTCTGGATGAGTCGGAAGAAGAGATGCTCATTACCGCTATTATAAGACTTAGGGATCAATTTCAAAGTGAGTCGCCAGAGATACTGATCAATCTTGAGCTAGAAGAGGAAATCGAAGGTTTGAATATAGCAACCCCTAAAATCGGTGACAAAAAGCACCTGATAGATCTCTCATTGAAAAACGCCAAATTCTATAAAAAGGAAAAAGCATTGGCACTAGGTGAAGTGCAAGATAAAAAGTCAAGGGTTCTCAAGCAGCTTCAAGCAGACCTTTCTTTGCAAGAGCTTCCAGATCATATCGAATGCTTTGATAACTCTAATATCCAAGGGACACATCCAGTGGCGTCAATGGTTTGTTTTCTAAATGGTAAACCAGCAGTAAAAGAGTATAGACACTACCATATTAAAACCGTAGAAGGGCCCAATGACTTTGCGTCAATGACCGAAGTAGTAGGAAGGCGCTATAAACGGATATTAGAAGAAAATAAGCCTCTTCCTAAGCTGATCGTGATCGATGGTGGTAAGGGGCAATTGTCGTCTGCTGTAGAAGCTTTAAAAGAAATTGGGATTTATGGAAAAGTACCGATCATAGGTATTGCTAAGCGACTTGAAGAAATCTATTTCCCAGAGGACTCTTATCCAATTCACATCGATAAGAAATCTGAAGCGCTTAGACTTTTACAAAGGGTCAGAGATGAAGCACATAGGTTTGCGATTACTTTTCACCGAGACATCAGAAGCAAAAATGCTATCGGTACTCAATTGACGGCCATAGAAGGTATCGGAAACGAAACAGCGGACAAGCTTTTGAAACATTTTAAGTCTGTTAAGAAAATCCAACAGGCCAGACTAGAAGACATTGAAGTCGTAGTTGGTAAGCATAGAGCAGAAAAAGTATATCAAGCTTTAAATGAAAAAAGCAGCGATTGAATTATCAACCGCTGCTTTTTTTTTACCACTCCCAAAGGGCATTTTCCCAATCGAGTAGTTTGTATTCAAATTCTAAAGCATCTAAGAAAGCTTGAAGTTCTGGATTCGGATGATTTAGATCAACCATATCTACAATAAGCGCATTGTCTTTATTTGCATATTTTCTTACCACAGACCTGAATAACCTCAAGTCAAATGCTTGATCATATCCTAAATCTTTTGAGGCGTTTTGAAAATTGATCCATTTAGCCTCCGGATGATCTTGGAAGTGATTGTAGAAGTCTTTGAATCTGATAAATGCTACAGTTTTCTGACCTGCATTGGCGTTGGTTTCTGAAGGCATTACGATTTCTAAGTATTTTATATCAAACTTGGTTTGAGAATGATGCTTGTCAAATAAGAAATCCTCTCTAAAATCCAAGTAGTATAGGTTCTTCATGAAAATACTATCACCATTTGCCGCCATCCAAAATTTGTTTTGGAATTCTGCGATGGACAATGGCTTTTTGAACTCCTCATCCTCAAAAACCTCAAGTGCATTCTCTTCAACTATAGCTTTGTAGATATTTGCCATGATTCCATTGGACTTGGAATCACCTGCTCCATATAGAGGTTGGTTGAACTTCTCTCTTAAGTCTATTCTTCTCCAGACAGCAATCTGATACATTTTATCATCTTCTCTAATCGGTCTGATGGAGTATACTGTATCCTGCTTGAACTGCCTATCACCAGTTCCAGATGGATTCATGCTCGTGGGCACTTGTGCCATCACTTCGACTTGCGTGAACAAGCCTAAAAGCATAAATAGTCCTAATAATTTAGCATGCTTTTTCATATGCTTACAATTTAGCGCCTAAGCGCATGATTACTTGATTGCTATCCTTATGATTTGTGGAGATGACATTGGCATCTTCACTTTTCTTCCTTGGAAATTTGTTCTAGTCACTTCTGTCACCCTGACGATGAGTTGGTCTCCACCCCTGGCTTGTTCTGCTAGATTTCTTATACCTACCGTCTCACCAGCTATGTTTACAGATCCTCTAGGAACTTCACTTCTTACCAAGGTCACTTCACCACCAGTCACTTCGAATTTAGCATCTCTCGCCATTGTTCTAGCAAACGTTGGCTCTGCTTCTGCTCTGATTAAGATACTTTGTATAGGTGCTATTCCTTGACTCAAGTCAATAGGCCCTGAACTTGTCGCAGGAACGATGGTAGGCATAGGTACTGGCTTGATATCATAGGATACATCACCGATTTTATTTCCACCACTTGTCACACCGATTACAGTTTTACCTGATGAACCAGGGATAATTGTCACTTGTCCAGGTTTTGTACCTTGGATAGCTTGACCATTTTGAACGGCAAATGTCGGTGCATAGCTATTACCCAATGCGGGTACATCTATCATCAGGTCATTAGCACAATCTGCATATAGCTGATTGACAACTTCTGACGTTACTCTAATTACAGGTTGTGCTACAAAGTATTCATACTCTATAGGAAGTATCTGATCTTCTCCACCTACATTGGTAATGATTTCCCCTTTAAGCACTCTGCGTGACAATCCTCTATCATCGTATTGACCAGGAGTAGCAGTAAATTCAATTTTACCAAATCCTTCTGCTACTGGTACATCTTTGCCATCTAGCAACATGCGAGGAGCATCTGCTGATGAGCTGGAAGCGATAAACATGTCAGCTTCAAACTTTGTCCCAGCGGCTACTACATTAGAAAGCGCAGAAATTCTTGCCTGTACGATATCAGCTTTGTAAAAGAACGATCCAATGGTGTTGGTAATTGCACTTAGTGCTTCACTTTCTACATTGAGAACTTCATTTTGAAATTGTGATATCAATGTCAAAACTGCACCTATTGGTGATTTGACGAAAGTCAAATTTACAAAATCTTTGGACCTTACATCAGGATCATTTTTGAAGAGATCGATCTCACTAGCGTCTTTAGCAATTGGCTGAAAACTTATATCTATACCAACTTCTCTCAACAATGCAGATACTTCTTCTGGGTATTTATTGAGCGCGTCCTGCATCTCATAACCCTTTCTGTTGTTGTTAAATATATTTCCTGGGATGTCCACATTTTTCAATGCTGAAGTTTTGAATTGTCCCTGATCATCTTTTGCGTTTGATTGCGTGATCAATTCTTGCTTCATAGATTCCAAGTAAGTGAATATCTCAGATGACTTCTTTCTGATCTCCTGAGCTACTTTAACTTTTGGAACATCTTTTTCATTGTTACCTTGCTGTTCTACTGTCCCAGCGATAGACTGTACAGCAAACTCATTTTTTTGGATGTAATTTCTTGAGGTTCTCTCCAAACCATCATTGATCAATACAAACTTCTGTAGGATTTGATTAGATACCTGTAGTGCCAACAATGCAGTCAACACGAGATACATCATCCCGATCATCCGCTGTCTAGGTGTCTCTTTGCCTCCGGCCATATTATTTTTCTAAAAGATTAAACATTTTTATTCAAAACGGGGCTTAACCTTTCATGGCTGATAGCATACCACCATAGATTTTGTTTAGTGAACTTACGTTCGAGTTAAGTTTTGCCAACTCATTTTTAAAGGCTTCGGTTTCTTTCCCAGCTTCATTAAGACCTTCTAATGCCGAGGTCATATTTGCATAGAATTTGTTCAATGTCTTTACGTGAGAGTTTGCATCTTGTAATTCCATCTCGTACACATTGTTTAGTGCAGCAAGGTTTTTGGTAACTGTGACTACTTGAGCGTGGTATTCTTTTGCATCAGTTGAAGCATTTGACATTTCGGTCAGTGCAGCAGCAGTTTTACCATATGATTGGTTGATATCTACTAACGTCTTTGAAGCTGACTTCACGTTTTCTGCATATTCGTTGGTAGCAACAGCAGCGTCTGACAACTTCCCCATTTTTTCTGCTGAGCTTGCTAAATTTTGCATCCCTTTCCCTAGACTTTCTATCAATTCTGGTCCAATTTTAGCCTTTTCAAGCATTTCATCAAGCTGTTGTGTAGCGCTTGGTCCAGTAGCTACTCTGGCTGCTGGTCTTCTTTCTACTGGCTCGGCTCCGGCTAATTCTGGATATACTTTGGACCAATCTAATTCTTCATGCTGAGGCTCAAAAGCTGATAAGAAAAATATAGCTGCCTCCGTAGAAAGCCCAACTCCAATCATCAAACTGGCAAATGGCCAATCTAAGATTTTGAACATTGCTCCCAAGATTACTACTGCTGCACCTATACCATAGATTTTTGGCATGATTGTGCCATAAAACTTATACTTGAATGATTGTTTGTTCTTTTCCATTTTTGTTAAAAGTGAAATGTAAGGGATTAAGTTTTAGCTGTTTTATCGTTGTCTTCTTCTGTTGTTATTTACTTCCATTGAGCCTGATCTTCCGATGAATGTCATGGTCGTTCTGAATCCAATATGTGCCGTTTTTACGTCTTGATATTCATAAGTTCTGGTACTTGTCTCTAGATAGTGAGCGATGTCTTTCCAAGAACCACCTCTTACCACTTTTCTAGATTCTCCCTCTTTTTTATATACAGGGTCCAAATCCCAGGTCAACGCAGATCCTACTTCACTATAATCATCCAGTACCCATTCAGATACATTTCCTGCCATGTTATATAGACCAAATCCATTTGGCGCATATACATCAACTGGTGCTGTATAAGAGAATCCATCGTCTATATAGTTACCTCTACCTGGTTTGAAGTTGGCCATAAGGCAACCTCTTTTGTTTTTCAAGTATGGTCCACCCCAAGGGTATTTTGCTACATCTTTTCCACCTTTGGCTGCGTATTCCCATTCTGCTTCTGAAGGAAGTCTAAATGGAGGCATTTCAAAGTTGGATTTATCGTTGGCATTCATGTGATAGGTTCTCCATTGACAGTACATATTGGCTTGTTCCCAACTTACTCCTACTACTGGATAATTGTCAAATGCAGGGTGATCGAAATAAAACTCCATCAAAGGATCTCCATAATGATAGGAAAAACTTGTATTCCATACCGTTGTATCTGGAAGTACTTCATTTAAATTGAATTGAGGTGGATCTTTGAGGGTGGTAGGTGTGGAATAAGAATATTCGCCTAACCTTACAGCCTCAACGAATTGCCTGTACTTATTATTAGACACTTCATATTTATCCATGTAAAATTCGGAGATTGTAATCTGTTTGTTGAAAGCGGATTGGGTTATGGCAATATCTTCATCAGCTTGACCCATCCAAAATGTTCCTGCCTTCACAGCTACCATGTCTATAGGAAGGTTTTGTTGCCAGCCAACTCTTTTGGCTACTCCAGTAACTTCCCCACGCCTGTTATCTTTTTCACTTGCGGACCCTTTTTTACCAAAGAGGCCACAACCCTGTAAGCACGAGGCGACTAAGACCACCGTAACCACTGGAAAAAACCTTGAAATCATTTTTTTACACATAAATGACAGTAATTAAGTTATATAAATAACTGCTTATTTTTTATCACAACGAAAGCGAAATTTAAACGAAAATTTGACAAAAACACTAATCCTTAATCAAATTTTCAACTTTTTGTTTAAAACCTGTAGCGCGGCGTCCTTTGAATGACACGCTGAAAATCTCTAGATACTTGAGGTAGATTGTACCTCAACATGAACTCATGACTGGTTGGTGACTTTGCCTCAAGTCCTCCAAACACCAAATCAAATGCATAACCAATTTTTAGAGAATTGTCTCTTAATAAACTGTAACCCACCAAAAGTGAAACTGCTTCTTCCCCTCTATATGCCAATCCTGCACTAACTTTTTGATTGTGTGTGGCTATAACGCTCAGGTCGTATGAAAAATTATTGAACGATACTGTTTTTAAAAGAAAACTTGGCTCAAAGGTCCAAAACGCATAAGTCTTTATTCTATAGCCGGCATTGAGGTAGCTATGATTTAATAATGGGTTGGCAATGGCTCCATCTCCAAAATCAAAGCTTGGCTCGTTGACATGCCGAGTACTTACTCCAACATAGAATTTCCCTTGATCGTAAATAGCTCCACCTCCAAAGTTTATGTTCATCTGAGTTTCCCTGCCTCCTGCTGGTACGGAAGGATCAGGGTTTACCAAATTCAATTCGTCATATTTCAATGTACTTGAAAACATTCCACCAGATGCTCCAATGCTCAATGTCCCTCTTCTTAACCTGATGTGATAGCCTAACGAGAGATTTACCTCTTGATTATTTGTAGCTCCAATATTATCGTTTACAAAACTGAGGCCATAGCCTAAGTTTGTATTTGCCAAAGATCCTGATGCGGTCAACAGTTGAGTGATCGGTGCAGGTCCATTAGCACCTGAGTAGTTAGCCCACTGTGTCCGATGAAGGGCTGAGAACTGATATCCTTTTTCTTTTCCTGCAAAAGCTGGATTATAAAAAAGTCCATTGTACATGTATTGCGTAAATTGCGCATCTTGCTGTGCAAATAATGATGAGCTATAAAAAGCAACCATCGCGAAAAATGGTAAAAATCTAAGTGTGATGTTTTTCTGCTTACCCATGTATTATAAGATTTTCTTTTTCAGAATCTATTCTACACATTTAAACTGAAAAACACCACAAATGATTGAAAAGAAATCATAAATTATTTGCCTTCTTGATATATAGCTCCAAAGCTCCCGTCATACTCGGAGCATTTGGCATAGGTGCCTCTATATCCAAAATCAAATCTTGCTCTCTTACAGCTTCTGCTGTAGTCGGCCCAAAGGCAGCGATTCTTGTGTTATTTTGCTTGAAATCAGGAAAATTAGTCATGAGAGATTTGATTCCTGAAGGGCTGAAGAATGCGAGTATATCATACTTGATATCCTTCAAATCTGACAAGTCAGCTGCTACAGTATGGTATATGATTGCTTCTGTGTATTCTATGTTACTCTTGGATAAATATGCTGGAATCTCATCTTTTCTAATGTCAGAACATGGGAAAAGATATTTTTCAGATTTGTGCTTCTTAAAGTAGTCAAAAAGGTCTGATGCAGTTTTGGAACCAACAAATAATTTACGCTTTCTGATGACAATGTACTTTTGTAAGTAGTGCGCTGTTTGGTCTGATATACAGAAATATTTCATATCAGCCGGCATCTCTATTTTAAGCTCCTTACAGATAGTGAAGAAATGATCAATAGCATTTCTACTTGTAAAAATAACGGCTGTGTGCTTCAAAATCTCTATCTTCTGCTTCCTGAAATCTTTAATAGAAACAGGCTCCACCTGGATAAAAGGCCTAAAGTCTATTTTGAGATTGTATTTTTCTGCCAGCATAAAGTAAGGAGATCGCTCGTCACTTGGCTTCGGTTGGGAGACTAATATGCTTTTTACTGGATTGAATCTGTCTTTGGTAGATTTACTCATTTTTGCTTTTTCTTTTAAATCTATTTTGAACACGCTACCCTATGATAAATTTTGAGATTATCAAAAAAGGCACTAATTCCGCGGTGCAAATGTAAGCAAATAAATGATAATTATTAAATGATACCTTATTCATCATAATGAGCATCAAAAAGAATACTCCTATTATATATGCCCAGAAAACAAGATAAAATGAATATTGCAGGACAGAAGTCAGGCTTTCAGGTGAGTTTAATGCTACTATAGTTATGATTAATGTCAAAACCATTAATAAAATCGATACAATTCTCAACAAATAAAAAAAATGAGAGAACTCTTTCTTTCCTAAATCATAAATGAATGTGATGAATTTGATGAATAAAAACTTGAAAATAGTACCTATAAACAATGCCAATGTAATGACCAACCAATAAAAAAATAGCTCGTTAAGACTTCCTTGCACTACGGTAGATAGCTGTGAGCCCCAACCTGTTTCTTTTATCCCTACCATCGCGATAAGTGCCATAAGTAAGTTGATTATAAGTATAAAAAATATAATGTCTAGTGTAAAGAATTTTTGTAATGCGTTGCTTTCAGAGAAATCTTCTGCTGTAAACAGGGATTGAGGATCAACAATATAAGATAAAACAAGAGGATAAATGAACTTATACATGGCGACCAATAATAGGATAATAACCAAAGCAGAAAAGAAAAAATCATAAAAGGAATTCACTTCGCGCTCTTCTGGGGCATAATCTATATTTACAAGGGTGTTTTGTGGCGTAGAGCTATTGAAAAATCCTTTCTTGATCACCACATCTTCTATTTTTATGCCTTTTTTAAGAATTGAAAAGTTGGCATTGGATTCTAAATGAAACTTTTCTTTCATAGTCGCTAACGGAATGATAAAAGAAGTATCCTCTTCTGCATGAAACCATAACACTTCCCCTACAAACAGGGTCGCACCTTTTGGTAAGCAAAATTGAAAACTTGAAGCAGGAAATTGATCGGTGTCTAGATTGACCCTAATTACTTCAGAAGAACTGAACCAGCCTGACTGCCTGTCAAAATTTAATTTATTGTTATAGTTTTCTAAAACTTGTCCTTCAACCACAAATCCTATGGAAATCATGAAAACTACCAACAATGATATTCGAAAATATTGCTTCATACTTATTTTTAAAACCTTCCTGTATAACCAAAATGTATCTTGGATAAATTCAGTGCAAAATCTTGGGCATTCGCCCTTCCAATGGCATAGATGAAATTGAAAATGCCATTTCCTGTCTCTAAGCTAAACCCTAGCCCAGTTGCAAATGGATAATCAACAGCTAATCCTTGTGTGCGATTTTCTAATCTTCCTCCGTCGACAAAAATCATAAAATATGAGTAGGTATCAAAATAGAATCTTGGTTCTATGTTGAAATACATATAATTGTTAGCAAAAAAGTAATTCTCATTGAACCCTCTTATACTTCTAAGCCCACCTAACCTGTACAGGTCGTTGATTAGCAAGTTTTCATTTTCCATTAGACCTGTAGAGATCGAGGCCAACATGCCCCATTGAGGCCTGAAATAGAAATGTTTTTCAAAATCCACTTTTGCATAAAACTGAATGGTTCTAAGGTTGATGTCTTCATATACCCTCGAAGGTAAGCCGGTGTTCTCAAGAATATTTTTGTTGCCAATAGCAAATTCTATTGCACCGAAGAATCCTTTTCTAGGGAGAAAAACATCATCAAGTAGCGTCAGCTGATACTGAAGTCCATAATTATTGAACCTGAAGTCAGCTATTTCAGGTAGTGTTTCTAAATTTTGCAAGCCAAATGTGGCCAATAGGTCGCCGGCTTGCCTTCTGCTAAAAAATTTCAAATAGTGATCGCTCAAGATTCTGTAACCAAAATCAATCCTAAAGTCTCTGTTCAAAAAGGTGGTGTCTTCTTTAAGTAAAGAAAAGCTAGCACCTACATCTATCTTGGAGCCGAGAATCATAGGCTCAATAGCTGAGATCCTTAGGTTTTGAGTGTATTGACTCAGTCGTTGCCAGTTGAGTTGATAGTTTCTTCCTTTTCCTCCTACATTAAACAGACTCAAATCAAACTGACCAGTTACCAATAGTTTGTTTTCTTCGAATTCGTTTGGTAAAAAGCCTATGATACCATCAATGGTATTTACTTTTCTATCATTGATAGGTAAGTATACGGTGGCTTCTTCATTCTGGAAACTGATCTCAGGTTCCCCAGACCATCGCAGGTATGGAAGATTTCTGACTTGTTTTACAGCTTGATTGACTTTTAGCTGCGAAAATGGCTCTCCAGGTATGATTTGAAGATATTTTGCCAAGTATCCCTGCTTTGTTTTGGAGTTGCCAGTGATTTGTAAACTGTCGAAGGTGATTTTTGGCCCCAATGCTAGATTCAATGATCCACCTATTGATGCGTTTTGCCTTTCCAAGCTGTCAAGTCTCACAATAGCAAATGGAAAACCATTGTTTTCAGCCTCTTTGATCAAGCGATCGAAGAGGCTTGCTACATGCTGATATTGCACAGGTTTGGTATCAAATGTTCGCGGATCATATCCAGCTTTTATCAAAAATTGATCAGGAATGTTCCCTTTTTTTAGCTTTAACCAATTGAACCTCTCACCTGTCGCTATTTTTATATGTAAAGTATCAGCATGGTCTTGCTCATAAATTACTGTGGCTGCAAGATAGCCGTCAGCATGATATCTTGACAACAGATTATGGATCTCTGCTTGAGGAAGACTTTCATTTTTCAGCGTTATGATCCCCACACGTTCTTCTGCACCATGCACTTGGTATGCGACATGCGCTAGCTTTCCTTGTGCTTGACAAAGTGCAGCCGAAAGAAAATAGAACAATATGAGTGAGTTTAGCTTCATGGAGTAACTAGAAGGCAGTTGACAAAGATTTTTAAAATTAAGGTAGTTTTATGATACTTCTTAGCATCTCCATTATCTTTATCAATTCAAAACCGAATTTCCCTTGGCTGGTATTTATATTCATATCCCTTTCTGCAAGCAAGCCTGTCACTATTGTGATTTTCATTTCAGTACCAATCTCTCTTATATGGATGATATGGTGAACGTGATTAACTCAGAGTTAGTGCAGAGGGCGGATTATTTGCCAATAAGCCAGCCTATTCATACCATTTATTTTGGTGGAGGAACTCCCTCTTTACTTTCTACAAGACAATTGGAATCAATACTGAATACCATAACCAAGCATTATCGGTTGGAGATCAGTGAGCTAACTGTTGAAACTAATCCAGATGATTTGAAAAGGGATAAACTTCGTGATTTAAAGTCACTTGGCTTTGATCGTTTGAGTATTGGTATACAGAGTTTTCAAGAAGAGATTCTAAAGTTTTACAATCGTGCACACAATGCTCAGGAGTCGATCAAGGCCATTGGATTAGCCAAAGAAGCCGGTTTTGAGAAACTATCTATAGATTTGATCTATGGGTTTCCAAGCAAAAATCATGAGATTTGGGAAAAAGACTTAACGATAGCCTTAAGCCAAGATCCAGGGCATATTAGTTCATATTGTCTTACGGTAGAACCGCAGACAGCACTGGGAAGTTGGGTCGAAAAAGGGAAGTTTGAACCTGCCTCTGATGATTTTGCAGCTACGCAATTTGAAATGATGCTAGAAAAATTGACAGCTTCAGGTTATATTCAATATGAAATATCCAATTTTGGAAAAGAAGGTGAATTTGCTGTTCACAACACGAACTATTGGATGGGAGTGCCATACCTTGGTATTGGGCCTAGTGCTCACTCATTTGATGGAAGAAGTCGTGGCGCAAATGTAGCCAGTAATCACGCTTATATAAGAGGAATCAAATCAGGGGCTCCAATATTCACAACTGAAGAAATGAGTACAGAAGACCTTGTCAATGAATTTATAATGACTGGTCTTAGGACAATATGGGGAGTTGATTTAGGATTATTAATCCAGGAGTTTCAAATTGACTTATTAGCGATGAAGTCTTCTATGATCGACCAGTTACGAAGTGAGCAAATGATTGAAAAGAAAGACCAGTCGATAGTACTTACAGGAAAGGGTAGACTTTTAGCCGATAGTATTGCATCGGCATTATTTATTTAAGTTAAAAGGGTTAAATTGAACAAGGATGGAAAAGTATAGGGATAATTCGGGGAGAAAAAAGGAGACGGCTCCACTACAAGAAGCCTTTGAGGAATTACTCAAAACTTATCGATTGAAGGACAAGTATGATGAAAGGCTTTTGATACAAGCTTGGCCAGAAATGATGGGCAAGACAGTAGCGAGTAGAACTACCTCTGTGTATATCAAAGATAAAAAGCTTTTTGTCAAAGTCACTTCTGGAGCTATTAAAAATGAAATGTCAATGAATAAGTCGAAGATCATCGAGATCATTGAACAAAAATTTGGAAAAGGTGTGATTACGGAGTTGGTTTTTCTGTAACCACACCTTTTGTTTTTTTAATCTTGAGTTCCAAACACCCTTCTCATCAAGGCGGTCGTTCTAGAAACAGGGTCTTTTCTAATATTTAGCTCTTCCTCAGCGATCAATTTGAAAAGCCCGTCAATGGCACGGTCAGTGACGTATGTATTCAAATCTGGATCTATTTTTCTATTGGTGAGTGGAATGGCATTGTATGTACTTGCGATATCACCGTAGTACTTCGTAGCACCTACTTCATTTAAGGACTCTTGTATTCTTGGTTGGAATAGGTCGATCAATTGATTTTCGGTAGTCCTTCTCAAAAATTGAGTAGCGGCATCAGGTTCACCTCTCAAAATACTGAATGCATCCTGTATAGTAAGCTGTCTGATTGCGCTTATGAAAATCGGCTTAGCCTCTTTTGCTGCCATTTCTGCACCTCTATTGATAGCCAAAAGCGCCCTGTCCACTTCAGCGCCTAGACCTACTTGTCTCAAAGTAGATTCTACCCTTCTTGCATCTTCTGGAAGTAGGATTTTGATCAATTCATTTTTGAAAAACCCGTCAACCATTGAAGCTTGATCAGCACCTTTGCTAATGCCTTGAATCAGAGCTTCCTTTAATCCTGCTGATACCTCTGTT
Organism: Belliella filtrata; assembly: GCF_022549775.1. Lineage (GTDB taxonomy): Bacteria > Bacteroidota > Bacteroidia > Cytophagales > Cyclobacteriaceae > Belliella > Belliella filtrata. The sequence continues at coordinate 36,309 of NZ_JAKZGP010000019.1, forward strand.
TGGGTCAAGCCTCCTTGACCTGTTGATTGAAGGACTCTATTGATGTCTGCTGCGGTACATGATGTTGCCAAAATCAGCACGATGATCGAAAAACGTATTGTGAACTTCTTCATGAATTTAAATATAGATTTTTGAAATAAATTTATCGAAAGCGTTGAGTTTCTGTCAGGAAAATTGCATTGTATTGCTTATTATTGTACCCTACTATAGAAAATGTTCAAGCTCCCGAACTTAAATATCGGCAAGATAAGTCTTTTGGTCGCGATAATGACCTGGCTAGCCCTACTTTTTGTTGATATTACAAGACTTTTTGGAAAAATCAATCAATTGGATTCCCAAATTGCGCCTGAAGTTTCGTACATTCTACAAATTATTTTTTTCATTATGGTCTATCTTTTTTTTCATCATTCAATTCAAAAAAGTGAGAAAAGTAATTTTTTAGATTTGATTTGGAGAGGTGCTAGCACAGGACTTTTGGCTACTGGGGTTTCCTTGTTGATTTCCTTATTTTATTTCATGCTTGGAGATAGCAGGCTTGCTTCTGACCCTATTTTGAAGAATATTTTCTATCATATTGACTTTGGCTTTATCACCATTTTCCTTGTATCCAGTACTTTACTATGGAAGCATCTTATCTTATATCAGAAAAATAAAAGGATTGTCAATCAATGGCAGGGATTTGAAATTGGTCTTTTGGTCAGTATGTTTTTTGTATTTTTCAATCAAAACTCTCTGGATTATAGTTTTCTCTTTGGGTTAGGAGTGCTTGTAATATTTGGAATATCCCTTTCTGTGAATCTAAAGTGGATTCCATACCTTACATTCAAGGAGAAATGGAAGTCAATATTATACTTGGTAGTGATATTGATATCTTCTTCATACTTGTTTATTCAAATTCTTTCGTACAGTTCGAGCATCAGTCCTTATCTTAACCTGACTGACAATTTATTCTTATTGTCGCTCTTTGCATTTGTATTCATTTATTCCCTTTTCAGCTTTTTAGTAACCTTATTTAACCTACCTACTTCCTCAGTTTTTGAACAAAAGCTTGTCGAAGCGATCAATTTTCAAAGACTTAGTCAATCTATAAAGCCTGGTCAAAATGAAAATCAGGTGCTCGATATTTTGATGGATTCCTGTATGAGTGCAGCCTATGTAGATGCTGCCTGGCTGGAAATATTGGATGTCAATGGAAATAAAAATGTGATACATCAAAGATTTGTAGGTAACAAGGAGCGCATGGAGCTACAGAAGCTCATAGAAGAGACAAAGCCGTTTTCTGATTTCCGATGGGACAACAGGGCCAATGATAGCAAGACGCTTATCGGTAAGCTACCTGATTTCAAATATAAATCGGCCATGATAGTGCCTTTGGTGATTCACAAGAAAACCTTGGGGAGGATATACCTTGTCAAAGAGGTCAAGGATGGATTTAATAAAGAGATGATAAATATCATTTCAACTTTTGTGGGGCAAGCCTGTATTTCTGTAGAAAACTATAGGCTACTCAATGAAGCGCTTAAGAATGAGCGCTACAAAGAAGAGCTACTGATTGCACAACGCGTGCAGAGAAGCCTGTTGCCTTCCAAGCTTCATCATGATGATTCGTTTCAAATTCATGGGTTTTCAGAAGCGGCAGATGAAGTAGGAGGCGACTACTACGAGACACAAGAACTCGGAGAAGGGAAGTTTGCTATTATTATCGGTGATGTGTCAGGAAAGGGGACGTCAGCAGCTTTCAATATGTCCCAGATGAAGGGGGTTTTCCACAGTTTAGTTCAGCTAAACCCTAGCCCTAGCGAATTTTTGATCAAAGCAAATGCAGCATTGAGCCATTGCCTTGAGAAAAATCACTTTATCACTACTTCATACTTTGTCCTTGACACAGTCTCCCAAGTGATCACCTACTCCAGGGCAGGTCACTGCCCCACTTTGTTTTTCAAAGCTAAGGAAAATGTGTCCGAATACTTGAGTATTGATGGTATGGGATTGGGAGTGTTGAGAAACAAAATGTATGAAAAATATGTACATCAAAAAGACGTGCATTATGAAGAAGGAGATATCATGATACTGTTTACAGATGGAATCATCGAAGCCAAGAATCAGGAAGGTGAAGAGTTTGGGTATGAAAGATTGAAGCTTTCAGTAAACGATGGTCATGCTTTGACAGCAAGTCAAATCCAACAGAAAATTATAGAAGATATGTATGAGTTTATAGGTTCATCATCATTACCAGATGACGATTACTCACTTTTGGTAATTAAATTTTTACAAAAACCTCAGTAACCCTAATAGCGTATAATACAACATGCTTAAGATCGAAACAAAACACGACTCCAATTTTACAACCCTACATTTGATAGGTGAAGTTGATGCTAGCAATTCCGTAGAACTTGACGAGCATATCTCTGGATTAGTGGATAGCGGCGTGCAGAAAATACTCGTAGATGGTTCAGCATTAGAGTATATTTCGTCGGCAGGTCTTGGAGTCTTCATGTCTTACATAGAGGATTTTCAAGAAAAAAATATTTCATTAGTTATTTTTGGACTGAATGAAAGAGTATATCAAGTATTTAGAATATTGGGCTTGGATCAGTTGATTCAGATCAAGTCCGATAAAGAAGAAGCATTGCGAGTATGATAATGAAGCACGAGCTCAAACTATATTGTGACACTACGAGGCTTGCGGATTTAAGGAAATTTTTGAATAACATTCTTCAAAACACTTCTCTTACCGATATCGAACAGCACCAAGTTACCTTGGCGGTGGATGAGGTGTGCGCTAACCTAATCATTCATTCACACGGGTGCAATGCCCGGGAGTTTATCAACGTAGAAGTCGAAAAGGAAAATGGGATTTTAAAGATTGAAATCGTAGATCGTGGAGAGGGATTCAATATAATAGAATACAAAGAACCAGAAATTTCTCATGTAAAAGCTACAAAGAGGAAGGGTGGGCTTGGGATAATCTTGGTCAAAAGAATCATGGACAAGATTGAATTTGAGAAGATAGGAACTCAAAATACCTGTAGACTTTTTAAGAATCTAAAATCCAAATAATTGTTAATTTCATATTCTTTATGCTGTTCAGGCGAATTATTGTACTTTTAAATTTGTAACATTGCATTAGTATTTTAGGGAAGCCATTAATATGAATTTCAAATATTTCTACTTATACATATTGGTATTAGCATTTTCCTGTAGTCCCAAAACGACAATACAGCCTGAGGACAATAAGGTGGCTACACCAGTTTCACTGATGACTATAGGTAATGAAGAAGTATATGCTGATGAATTTCTGCATTTATTATCGAAAAACCGATCTTTTTTGGAAAAAGAAGGAACTATCTCTAAGGCTGATTTTGAGGAGAATTTTGACCTATTTGTCAATTTCAAACTTAAAGTAAAAGAGGCTGAAAACAGAGGTCTTCATCAGACGGAGGAGTTTGACAGAGAATTTTCCATGTTCAAGGAAGATTTGATCAAACCATATCTTATCAAAAATTCCCTTCAAGAAGGAGAGTTGATGAAAGCATATAACAGGATGCAAGAAATAGTCAAAGCAAGCCATATCCTTCTTCAATTTCCGAACAACGCCACTCGAGAAGATACTATTGCGGTATTCAGAATGGCTCAAAAGCTCAAAACACAAGCGGAAGAAGGAGAAGATTTCAATGAGCTGGCGCTCAATCATTCTGAAGACCCTTCGGCAAGAGAAAATAAAGGAAATCTAGGCTACTTCACGGCATTGCAAATGGTGCATCAATTCGAAGATGCTGCATTTGGTCTTAAAGTGGGTGAGATTTCAGAACCTATACTTACGGACTATGGCTATCACATCATCAAGCTAGAAGATAGAAAGCCTAATCCAGGAGAAATCAGAGTATCTCATATTTTGATCAGATCACAATCCAATGATCCCGTTTCAGAGGAGCGGATACTAAGAAAAGTTTCTGAAATCTATGCAGAGCTTCAGAAGCCTGAAAGTGTATGGGAAGACATCTGTGCCCAATACTCTGAAGACCAAGGTACCAAAAATACAGGCGGACTTCTCCCATTAATTGGGATTGGTTCCGTGATACCGGAATTCGAGAGAGTAGCGTTCAGCCTGAATGAGATTGGTGAAATTTCCCCACCTGCAAAAACACCTTATGGTTATCATATCATCCGATTGGAAGAGAAAAGATCACTTCCTCAATTTGAAGATATGGAAGCCATGATCAAATCAAAAATTCTAAGAGATAGCAGGTCTACTTTGATTCAATCGCAAGTGACCTCGATTCAGAAGGCCAGGTATCAGTTTTTAGAAAATGAAACACTTGTGGATAGCCTGGAGGCATTTTTTGACAAAAGCTCCAGAAATGAAGCAATAGAAAAAATTCAGAAGACCAACCTTTCTAATCGAGTAATTTTCTCAGCTGGTGGTGAGGAAAGAACCGTTCAAGATCTTTTTGATTTTATGCAGTCTAGTGGTCAGGTAGTACGAGTAGGAAATAGAAACTTGATGTCAGCTTGGTATGAAAAGTTTGTAGAAACAAAGCTCAATCAAGCAGAAGAAAATGATCTTGCATCCAACAACAAAGAGTATCAATTGACACTCAAAGAATATAGAGACGGCATATTGCTATTTACCTTGATGAATGAAAATGTATGGCAAAAAGCATTGGAAGATAGCTTAGGTCAGGTTGCCTTTTATGAAGAGCATACAGATAGGTATCAATGGAAAGAGCGTGTAGAGGCTATTATCGTGAAGATGAGCAAAGATGACTTTACTTCTTCTGTGAAGAGGTTTCTAGCGGATAAAAAGTATCAAGAGAACTTGGTGTCTAGGTTAGAAAATACCTTTCTAAATGATAACCCTTTGGCATTTACCGTTGACAAGGATGTGTTTGAAATGGAGTCACACCCTGTTTTGAGTCGTGCTATTGCCAATAAGGCGTTTCAAGAAATCAAAGCAAATAATAACACTTACTTTGTCTTATTGGGGGGTAAAATTCCACCAGGAAGAAAAAAGTTTGAAGAGACAAGAGGAAAGGTGATTCAGGATTATCAAGAATATCTTGATCAAAGCTTGCTGGAAACTTTGAAATCAAGCTACATCGTAAAGGTAAACGAAGAAGAAAAAAACAGAGTGTACGAACTTGTTACAAAAAATTAACATCCTAACCCTACTGATCATTTCTTTGTCGCTAAGTGCCTGTGACTTTTTCAAGTTCAAGTCAGACACTGAAGAGGATACAGGTGATCAAATTGTAGCCTTGGTAGGTAACCAAAAACTTAAAAGGTCAGAATTGCGATTCTTGACATTTCAGGGTAATAATGAACAAGATAGCGCAAGTATAGCCAAGCAATACATACAAAGTTGGGTCAAAAAGCAGCTTATGATCAAAGAAGCTGGGAAGTCTATGGCTTTTGATGAAGCTGAACTCAATCGTAAACTGCTAGACTATCGATATGCCTTGATGGTATATGAATTTGAGAAATCCTTCGTTGAGTCTAATAGTGTGGGAGAGATTAAGGCGGAAGAAATCAATGCATACTATGATGCTCACAAAGAGAACTTCAACCTTAAGGAAATCATAGTAAGGACAAACTACTTTAAGCTGGAGAAAAGCTCTAGCCAAAATCGAAATCTGGAAAGATTGCTGAATAGCAAAGGAGAAAATACCAGCGATCTAAGACAAATAGCCCTGAATCACGCTAGCAATTATTATATAGAGGATTCTACTTGGGTGAGGTTTGATGAGATCATCGTAGGGACACCATTGAGTGAGAATAATAACAAAGTACAGCTTTTGAGAAATAACAAGTTGATCAAGGTAGAAGATGATACCTATACTTACTATTTCAAGATATTGGAATATAAATTACAAGACCAAATCCCACCTGTAGAATTTGTCAGGGATGAGATTTCGGCCATATTGAGAAATAAAAAAAGACTAGAGCTAGTTGAAAAGCTTCAAAAGGATATTTATAATAGAGCAGAAGAAAATAATGAGTTTAAAATATATGAGTAAAGCAAACAAGTTTCTTTCAATCACCTCATGCCTGATCATGCTTACAGGTGTGCTTTATGCACAGGAAGAAGAAAAGAAGCCCTCTACTACACCTACTACTGGTCAAGTGATAGACCGGATAGTGGCAAAAGTCAATAATTACATATTGCTAGAATCAGATGTACAGAAGACGTACTTAGAAGCAATATCTAATTCACAGCAAGGATTTGAAGCACCTTCGAGGTGTGATATATTTGAGTCCCTTTTGATCAACAAACTCATGGTGGCCAAAGCTGAAATTGACTCCGTCTCTGTAAGTGATGCAGAGGTAATGCTTCAAGCTGACCAGAGGTTCAGCATGATCATGTCGCAGTTTGGTGGAGATGAGTCTACACTTGTGGAGGTCTATGGCAAAACAAGTGACCAGTTAAAAGCTGAAATCAATGATGCTCTTCGAGAGCAAATGATCGTGCAGCGTATGCAAGGAAAGATTACAGAAGGGCTTTCTGTATCTCCGGCAGAAGTGAGAAGGTTCTTCAATTCTATCCATAGAGATTCTTTACCATTTTTCTCCGCAGAAGTTACTGTAGGTCAGATTGTGAGGAAGCCAGAGGTGAACGAAAAAGCAAAAACAGAAGTAGCCAACTTCCTTTCTGGCTTGAAGAAGCAGATCATGGACGGTACTTCAGACTTTGCCACTTTGGCCAAGGAATATTCCCAAGACCCTGGTTCTGCTATCCAAGGAGGTGAGCTTGGTTTTTTTAGAAGAGGTGAGCTCGCTCCCGAATATGAAGCAACTTCTCTAGGCCTCAAGCCTGGTGAGGTCTCAGATCCTGTAGAAACGGTATTTGGTTTTCACATGATTCAATTGCTTGAAAGAAGAGGAAACACCTTCAATACTAGACACATTTTGATCAAGCCTGTGCCGAGTGAAGATGATATCAAAAAGACTGAAAGGTATTTGGATAGTTTGAGAACTGTGATTTTGGATAAAAAAATCGACTTTGCTAAGGCTGCCAAAGAGTATTCAGAAGATAGGGATACTTCAGACAATGGAGGCTTCTTTGCGGATCAAGGGTCTGGTTCAAACAGGTTGACGCTAAGAACACTTGAGGATCCAGTACTTTACTTCACAATTGATTCTATGCAAGTAGGAGGAATCACTACACCTATGAGGTTTGAAGATCCTAGAGAAGGTACCAAGGTGAGGATATTATACTACAAAGACAGGTATCCAGCGCACAGAGCAAATCTCAATGATGATTTTGAAAAGCTCAAAGCAGCTACGAGAAGGAAGAAGGAGGATGATATACTGAGCAGGTGGTTCTTAACAGCCAAAGAGGATGTTTTTATTGATATAGATCCAGCTTATGATCGCTGCAATGTCCTTCAAGACAATTAGAGCTAAGAAAGCTTTATTAATTCAAGACAAAAAAAGCCGACTGAAAACCTCAGTCGGCTTTTTTTTGCTAAAGCTTATGCGTTTATTCGGGAGTTTGAGGAAGGTGTCTTGCTAATTACTTTGAAGAAATGTGGAATTAATCCTTTACTTCCTCAAAGTCTACGTACTCGCCGCCTTTAATTTGATCTTTATGTTTATTTTTTTTGAAGTTATCTGGCACATGGTCTACCCTCACTTCACCAGTCTTAGTGTTGTTTTGGTGATAGTGACTTTGCTGCTGATCTCTTGCAGCTTGATTTACTTGCTGCACAAACTTAGCCAATTTGGTTCTCAAAAAGAACCTCATGAGTTGTATAAGCAACCAGCCAATTCCTAAAGTGATTACAATAAACTTAACCAAATCTTCAACATTTATATACCCCAGACAAGTATCTTAGTCTGGGGTAAGGTTTTTATTTTATCTACTTAGATATAGATTTCTTTCTGCATATATTTTCAAGAAAAAGTCGTCCATTAAATCTTCTATGAAATATATGGCTTCTCCTGTAGACTTCATTTCTGGACCCAATTGCTTGTTTACATTAGGGAACTTATGGAAAGAGAATACTGGAATTTTGATCGCATATCCATTTTTTGTTGGATTGAAATTGAAGTCCGTGACTTTTTTCTCTCCTAGCATTACCTTGGTCGCATAGTTTACGTATGGCTCTTGGTAAGCTTTACAGATAAAAGGAACGGTTCTAGAGGCTCTAGGGTTCGCTTCAATGATATAAACTTTATCATTTTTTATAGCAAACTGAATGTTGATCAGACCTTTAGTCTCAAGAGCCAATGCGATTTTTTTGGTATATGTTTCGATCTGTCTGATCACCAAGTCTCCCAAATTGTATGGAGGAAGTACTGCGTAAGAATCACCAGAGTGAATTCCCGCTGGCTCAATGTGTTGCATGATGCCTATGATATAGACATTTTCACCGTCACATATTGCATCTGCTTCTGCTTCGATTGCTCCTTCCAGGAAGTGGTCTAAGAGGATTTCATTGTTTGGAATGTCTCGCAGTACGTTGACTACATGCTCTTCAAGCTCTTTCTCATTGATAACGATTTTCATGCCCTGGCCTCCCAGTACATATGATGGTCTTACCAAAAGTGGGAACCCAATCGTCTTGCAAAGTTCAAGTGCTTCATCAGTATTGTGAATAGTACCGAACTCCGGATAAGGAACATCATTATCTTTGAGTAAGGTAGAGAACCTGCCTCTGTCTTCAGCCAAATCTAAGGCCTCAAAACTAGTACCTATGATTTTGATACCATATTTGTCAAGCTTTTCAGCTAGTTTCAACGCAGTTTGTCCTCCTAGCTGTACGATGACGCCTTCTGGCTTCTCCTGAAGAATGATCTCATAGATATGCTCCCAGAATACGGGTTCGAAGTAAAGTTTGTCAGAAATGTCAAAGTCTGTGGAGACAGTCTCGGGATTACAGTTAATCATGATGGTCTCATAACCACACTCTTTGGCAGCGAGTACACCATGCACACAAGAATAGTCAAACTCTATACCTTGACCTACCCTGTTTGGACCTGATCCTAGTACGACGACTTTCTTCTTTTTAGTAGCTACTGACTCATTTTCTTCACCAAATGTCGAATAGTAATAAGGAGTCTGTGCTTCAAATTCAGCCGCACAAGTATCTACGAGCTTATAGACTCTTTTGATATTCATCTCTGAATACCTCTTGTCAAACACTTCACTTTCCAAGCATCCTAGCATATGGGCTAGCTGGCGGTCAGCATAGCCTTTGCGCTTGGCCGTTGCCATAAGGTCTTGAGGAATTGTGTCAAGCTCATATTTCTCAATCTCTCGCTCTAGGTGAATAAGTTCCTCGATTTGTTTCAAGAACCACTTGTCGATTTTGGTAAGATCATGGATCGTTCTGAATGAAATCCCTAGCTTAAATGCATCATATACATGAAAAAGTCTGTCCCAACTTGGGTTTGCTAAGCTATATAAAATTTCATCTTGATTTTTAAGCTCTTTGCCGTCTGCACCAAGTCCATTTCTCTTAATTTCGAGTGATTGACAGGCTTTTTGAAGTGCTTCTTGGAAGTTGCCTCCTATGCCCATCACTTCACCTACAGCTTTCATTGAAAGACCAAGTTTTTTGTCAGAACCTTTGAATTTATCAAAATTCCATCTTGGTATCTTTACGATCACATAGTCTATAGATGGTTCAAAAAATGCTGAGGTGGTTCCTGTGATGGAGTTAGTTAACTCATCTAAGTTGTATCCTATTGCGAGTTTTGCAGCTACTTTGGCTATCGGATATCCTGTAGCTTTGGACGCCAATGCAGATGATCTTGATACCCTTGGATTGATTTCTATACCTATGATGTCTTTGTTGTCAGGACTGACAGAAAACTGTACATTACACCCTCCAGCAAAATTACCAATGCTATTCATCATGGTGATGGCATGGTTTCTCATTCTTTGGTATACTGTATCAGGCAAGGTCATAGCTGGAGCCACAGTGATAGAGTCTCCAGTATGGACACCCATAGGGTCAAAATTCTCTATGGAACAGATCACGATCATGTTTCCGATATTGTCTCGCATGACCTCTAGCTCGTATTCTTTCCAGCCAAGGATACTCTGCTCAATCAACACTTCATGGACTGGAGAAGCTTCTAGTCCGGCCATGAGCAACCTTTCGAAGTCTTCTTCTTTTTCTACAAATGCACCTCCAGCACCACCTAAGGTATAGGAGGCCCTGATGATAAGAGGGAAACCAATTTCTTGAGCTATTTCTTTTCCTTGTAAGAAAGAAGTTGCAGTGTCTCCTTTACAAACACCTACGCCAATTTGCTCCATCAATGCCTTAAACTTTTCCCTATTCTCAGCTGTCTCGATCGCATCAATGTCAACACCGATCATCCTGACACCAAATTTTTTCCATATCCCTGCTACTTCACAGTCTATGGCTAGATTAAGTGCTGTCTGACCTCCCATAGTTGGTAATACGCAGTCTATGGTTGGATGCTCTTTTAGGATTTGAATGATTGATTTTTTTTCGAGGGGGAGCAAGTACACGTTGTCAGCTGTCACCGGATCTGTCATGATCGTAGCTGGATTGGAATTGATTAGGGTGACAGTGATCCCTTCTTCTCGAAGTGATCTGGCCGCTTGAGAACCAGAATAATCAAATTCACATGCTTGGCCAATTACAATAGGGCCTGAACCGATGATGAGGACGTGCTTGATACTACTATCCTTAGGCATTATAAGTGAGGGTTTAAGAGGTGTAAATACTTATGGCTAAATTGGTGCAAATTTAGACAAATATTTTTAAGTACCCCGAATCAATCCAAAAAAAGGATGAGAAATTCAACCATGCATCAAATTTACCTTAAGAAACCCATGGCTTTTACTTCTTTGTAAATATGCTCTATGTCTTCAGGAATGTCGTTTTTGAGCAGCCAGTTTACATCAAGGCCACTGTGTATTGCTGTATGCATCAGTTTAGGGTTGTCCGCTACTATTTCTCCGAGTTGGTGAAGCTGATCGTGGAACTCTAGTCTATAGTCAGGGTGTAATTTATTTATCAAGAGCAAAATCTTATAAATTCTTGCCACTATGGCCACTAGAAGCCTGTTTGCCTTCTGCGATCGACTATTTAGAATTCTAGATTTATTAGATTTCATTACTCCGATTATCAAATAAATGTTGAGATCGATCTCTCCTATCTTATCTTTTGTAGTAGCGACATGCCTGTTAATGATACCACTCATGGTCCTCACATCCATACTAAGGTACCCCATGGAGTAGTAGTTGTCACTCGCTTCTTCAATACTTTTGTCTAACTTTTCTCTGATTGCTTCTCTTTCTTCCTCTACTGAATAGTCACTGACTAATTCAAAGTACAGGCGATTGGCTAGTTTTTCGTCCTTTCGAAGTAATCTTAGCAATAATTTATCCTTTTCAGCAATGGGCAGGTTGATTATTGCCTCTTTAAATTCTTTTGAAAATGCCATTTTTTATTGATTTTTCTAGTGACTAAATTACAACATTCTAAATATTCAAAAAAATAGCGGTTACCGAATAATACAAGTTATCTATGAATATCGTATGCCTGTCATTATCAATGTCAAGTTAAGATTCTTGTGGTAAGAATTACTTACAAAGTTCCAAATACTCAATTTTTTAAAGCCGCTCACCAATCCTTCCATTAGATTCATCGATGGTTTTATAATCTTTTCCTAAATTTAGGACGTGAAAAAATACTGCATAATATTATTGCTACTACCATTCCTGAATTCTTGTACTTCTGATCAAGAAAGAACCAAGTCGCTTGTGAATGTTTTCTTAGTAGATGCGCCAGCAGATATTGATGCCTTGTGGGTTGAAGTTCTTGGTGTGGATTTACAAACAGCCGCTTTTGGAGACAATGCAAATGGCGAAAGTCAATATTTCCCCTACGAGGCTGGAAATAAACGAGTAGATATTGCTCAACTTGTAGGAGATCAGGAGCTACTTATCGGAAGAGGGGAAGTCAATTCTGGTACGCTGCAAAGACTCACTTTGAGACTAGGAGCTGAAAAGTATGTGATGAAAAATGATGTAAGAACAGACTTGACACTTAATTCGGAGCAAGAAGAAGGCTTAAGTATAGATGTAGATTTTACCTTGAGGCCAGGTATTTCGCATGATATCTATATTGATTTTGATATATTAAATTCATTGATGCAAAATGGGACTTCTGACTTCACTTTTAGCCCAAAGTTGAGGGCTTTTTCTAAGGCTAATACGGGGGAAATTACTGGTGTCTTACGTCCAACTGGACAAAATGCCTACCTATATGCCGTTCAACAAAGAGATTCAATTTCCACAGGAGTCAATTTTAGAGGGAGTGGAGGCTTCAGGTTCAAAGGGCTAGAAGGTACTTACACTGTTTTTGTGATCCCTAAAGATAATTCATTTTTAGCCGACACAATTCGAACGGTCATCGTGCAAAGCCAACAGACCACAGATTTGGGTAACATTACCTTAAGACCTAGAGAGTAAGGGAAGATTATGGAAAAGCATTATTTCTATATGCGTCGGGCAATGGATCTTGCACAACTTGGCATGGGGTCAGTAAGTCCTAATCCTATGGTGGGTTGTGTAATTGTATGCGAAGACCAGATCATAGCTGAAGGATACCATGAGTATTATGGAGGCCCTCATGCTGAGCCTAACGCTATTGCCAAAGTGGATGACCCTGAGTTGCTTAATAAGTCTACAGTCTATGTGACTTTAGAGCCATGTGCTCATTTTGGCAAAACCCCACCTTGTGCAAACCTTCTGGTGGACAAAGGGGTGAAAAAAGTAGTCATAGGCGCTGTAGATACCAATCCTCTAGTTGGAGGTAAAGGTATTGCTATCATGAGAAATGCAGGAATAGAAGTGATACACGGGATACTAGAGGCTGATGTTCATCAACAAAACCGTCGCTTTTTTACCTTTATGGAACAAAATAGACCTTACATTACGCTCAAGTGGGCGCAAAGTATCGATGGTTTTGTGGCTAGAGAGAACTTCGATTCCAAATGGATCAGCAATCAGTACAGTCGTCAGCTTGTTCATCGCTGGAGAACTGAAGAGGATGCCATCATGGTAGGTACCAATACCGCAAGGTACGATAACCCAAAGCTCAATGTCCGAGATTGGGATGGGAAAAATCCTATCAGGATCGTTGTGGATCGGATGCTACAGTTGGATAGAAGTTTGGCGCTATTTGATCAACAACAACCTACAATTTGTTTTAACATTGTCGAAGAAGCTGTTTTTGAGAATTTGGAGTATGTCAAACTTGATCCTGATTTTCAAATTGCAGACATATTCAAAGTGCTTTATGAGAGGAAGATTCAATCTGTATTGATTGAAGGAGGTACATTTTTACTCAATAAAATCATAGAAGCCGAACTTTGGGATGAGGCACGAGTGTTTACAGGACAAGTTCATTTTAATAAAGGAATACCAGCTCCTAGAATCATTGGTGTGAGGAAAGATCGACTAGATGTAATGGGAGATGCCCTTGAACTTTGGATGAGAAAATAATAAGACATGGCAGAGACATTATATATCCCAACAGATGCTGATAAAGCAAAAAAATATGAGGCTATTCTGCCTCAGATAGAGGCCCTGATATCTGGAGAGGCCGATTTAGTAGCAAATTTGGCAAATATTGCTGCAGTACTAAGGACAACTTTCGGCTTCTTTTGGGTTGGTTTTTACCTCGTCAAAGATGATCAACTGGTGCTTGGCCCATTTCAAGGTCCTATTGCTTGTACAAGAATAAATCTGGGAAGAGGTGTTTGTGGCACAGCTTGGAAGGAAAATCAGACACAACTAGTCCCAGATGTAGAAGCTTTCCCTGGTCACATTGCTTGTAGCTCTGCTTCAAAGTCTGAGATTGTAGTTCCATTTTCTAAAAATGGTATAGTGATAGGTGTTTTAGATGTAGATTCTGACCAATTGACAGACTTCGATGATACAGATCAGATTTATCTAGAAAAGTTGATGAGTATATTGGAAAAAACCATCTAATCGCAAAATTTATAAAATTCTGAGATTAGATAATGATAGCTTCGAAATTCTCTTTTTGGATAATTTCAATAGAGGCCTCTGGATATACATTTTGAAATGTAATTGGGATTCGAGCTTTTGATTTTTATTTCACCTCCCACTTTTCAATGTATTTTGGCTCGAAGGATTGCATTTTATCAAGCATTTCGATTGGGTCTGAAGCGATGATTAGCAGGTTAAGCTGTGCTTGATGAAGAAATCCTTCATTAGTGCTGTGCTTCAAAAAGTCAAGAAGCTTATCATAATAGCCCTGTACATTATAGAGTGCAAGCGGTTTTTGAATGTATCCAAGTTGATTCAAGGTCATGATTTCGAAAAGTTCCTCAAAAGTGCCAATTCCACCTGGCATGGCCACAAAACCATCCCCACGCTCTGCCATGAGCCATTTGCGGTCTCGCATTGTTTCTACTACAGTGAGTTCTGTGCAGCCTTGATGCGCTACTTCGATATCTACTAATTTCTGAGGGATGATTCCATAGACGTTTTGGCCAGCGGCAAGCATCCTGTCAGCTATCACTCCCATGAGTCCTACATTGCCGGCTCCATACACCAATCCTAAATTTCTTTTGATCATCTCATCTGCTAGTGATTCGGCTGCTTGAGCGTAAATCGGGTTTTTGCCTTTGTTGGACCCACAATAGACAGTTACTTTTTTCATCTTGTAATTTTCTTTTTTTCAAATATAAAAAATGCCCCGACTAATATCGAGGCATTTTTGGAGGATGTTTCATCCTTTAGTTTTACTATTTATTACCTAAATGGTACAGAGATCTAGAGTTTTATTAATAATCAGCCTGTTTCCTGAACCAATCAGTTGAAATCTAAATAGGTTTATATTTTATGGGTTATAAATATATTTGGTGAGCTATTGGTATTATACAAATTATTCTTCAATAGGTGTAAGCTCTATATTTTCTACTTCAGTAACTTCTCCTAAAGTGGTATTTACATCACCTATTTCTACCGCTTCAAAGGCTTCGTTTGGCGTGAAGATGAGCCTGTAGTTTCCAGCTCTTAATCCCCTGATTACATACCTTCCATTTTCCGATGCAAATGTAGAAGCTGTATCAGTTCCAATGATTGCTGCTACATTCACAGGGTAGGCCTCAAGAGGGATAACTACCCCTTCAATGGTAGCCGACTCTTCAGCTACAGCTCTTAATACTGGCTTGAGGATGTATTGACCAGAGTTACCAGCTCTTACGATGGATTTACCAGCATCAAAGTCAATGATCAAATCATAGGAGATCCCAGCCTGAACAGGTTTATCGACTTTGATTTTTAGTCCACTTTGCTGGGCACTTGGTGTCGTGAGGTTGATTCTATTGTCATCTTGGAGTAGGTAATTGTTGTCACCAAGTAACAATCTGATTTGGGAAATTTCTCCAGCAGGTACTTCGACTTCTCCTAATCTTGCAGAAGCTCCACCACTCAGGTTTAGTAGGTTAATCATGCGATCCTCAGTTGCTTCATTGGCTAGGTTGATCCAAGCAGACCCATTGTCTTCTTGCTCACCTTTAGGCAGGATTTCTACTCCTAATACTTCTACCCATACGGCATCATAATCAGCTGGGGCATCAATTAGGTAAACATTTACTTTGGCCATACCCTCTGTAATGTTCGAGTCTTCTTCATTTACACTACATGAAATAGCGAATGTGGCTACTACAGCCCACAAAGCACAAATAATCTTATTTGGTAAATATTTCATATGAATAGTTGGTTTAATTCATTTTTGAATTTTCAATCATTGTGCCATTGATTAGCTGTATGCTGATTTTTCCTAAATTGCCTTCAAGAATTACCTTATTTTGTCAAATAGGTTGTAATTTTGGACATGATGCAATGACAAAAACTACTCACAGCTGGAAGATTCGATCCGAAAAAAACTCATCAATCGTCAGGTTTTCAGATACGAACAGAGTCTGAAAGAGATTATGATCGAATCATTTTTTCTGCGCCATTTAGAAATCTTCAAGACAAGACGCAGGTATTTCCTTTGCCTGAGCATGATTTTGTACATACCAGATTGACGCATAGTCTAGAGGTCTCTTCTGTGGGGAGGACGCTTGGGAAATCAGCAGGTGAATACCTTCTCAGCAAGTATCCTGATCTTTCTCAACAGGATGTACAAGCAGCAGAAATCGGTGCGATAGTAGCCGCAGCCGCCTTAGCTCACGATATCGGAAACCCTCCATTCGGACACGCAGGAGAGACAGCAATATCAGATTTTTTTAGGTTTCATGAATATGGCCAAGCCTGGCAAAAGTATGTTACCCCTGATCAATGGGAAGATTTAACTCACTTTGAAGGAAATGCCCAAGGATTCAGGATGCTTGTGTCACAAAACAATGGTCTAAAACTATCCTATACAACTTTGGCGGCGTTTACGAAGTACCCAAGGCTTGCGCATGTTTTTGAGTCTGAACCTCATCGAAGAAGTCAGAAGAAATTTGGTTACTATTCAGATCAAGTACAAGATTATGGACAGTTGGTACAGGTTTTAGGAATAGAAAATGCGCCAAATGGCTGCTACTTGAGGCATCCTTTAGCTTTTTTGGTAGAAGCCGCAGATGATATTTGTTATAGTATTATCGATTTGGAAGATGGTTGCACTTTGGGGCTAGTTTCTCTTGAAGAGGTTGTTGAGTTGATTGCTCCGATACTGAAAGAGCGCTTTGATTCAGATAAATTGAAAACCTACGCTACGCAAGCACAGAAACTTGCAATTTTGAGAGCGATGGCTATCAATCAACTTATTCAAGAAGTTGTACGAGCTTTTGAAGACAATGAAGAGGCTATGCTAAGCGGTGAATTTGATCAAGCTTTGACCTCCAAAATACCTTCTTCAACGGCATTAGATGTAATTTCGGAGGTGTCAGTGAGAAAGATTTATAGGTCTAAATTAGTTCTTGAAAAAGAGGCGGCGGGTTATCAAGTATTGGAAGGCTTGTTGGAAGTCTTTTCCAAAGGGCTGAACCATAAGTTCTATCAGACTGACCTATACTCAGGAAAAGATAAAAGCATATTGAGATTATTACCTGAGGATTTCCCACTTGAAGGTTGGGATTCTAGCATCAACCCCTATCCTTTGCTGCGTTGTTTAATGGATTTTATCGCTGGAATGACGGACAAATATGCCCTTAATCTTTACAGAAGGGTGAAAGGCATATCCCTTCCAGGTGCATGAGTTTGGGGTTTGATTAAAAAAACTCAAACTCCGAATTGCTTCATGTGGTGATCCATATGTTTCCACACAAACCTGCCCCAGTAGTAATGATCAAGTGATCCAAATACAGGGTGAATTCCGCCAAGTTCATGCTCAAGTGTCTTGAACTTGCTGAGGATTTTTATAAAGTTTTCTTTTTCTTTTTCAAAATCTCCTGAATCAACCAATCCTTTTGTGTTGAATTTTTTGGCACCTCTAGCGCCTTTTGGGAAGTCTTTTTTGATATGAAAAAATGCCAGCTTCTTCATTCGCTGCTTCAAAGTTGGCCTCAAAGTAGCTTTTGGCGCATTTAGTATAGCATCATTTGCCAGGTTACAATGGTGCAGCATTTCTGTAGCATTCATGCTGCCCCAATAAGGCTCTTGATCTTTGGATAGCCTACTTACCCTTTGAATCAAAGCGTCTATAGTCCCTGAAGTATAGATAGTTTTTGCCATTTGCTTATTGCATAGTTAAAAATCTTCCTAAATATAATCGTATAATAATTTAACCCTATTCCTGCAAAATATCTTAACTTTGTGACTTCATTCCGAAAGGTGTGCACATATTCCATTAAGAAAAGTGATATGCCTTGAAATGATTCTACTCATTAACACTTGTTGTCAGCAAGTTGTTTGTAAGTGGTGGAGACTTTCCTTTTGAGGAAAGTTTCTGTTTTAATAGGAAACGAGTGGTCGCTTCTTCGAACAATGTATCCATAAAATACGGGTTTTTCCCTTAAAAATACCTTAAAAAACCGTGAAAAAATATCAAGAGTTTAAACAAGTAGATTATCCCGGAATAGGGGATAGTGTATTGCAATACTGGAAAGAGAATAAGATTTTTGAGAAATCAGTGTCACAAAGAGATGGTGCTGAAACTTTCACATTCTTTGAAGGGCCTCCTTCTGCCAATGGAACTCCTGGGATTCACCACGTGATGGCACGTACGCTGAAGGATATTTTCTGTAGATACAAGACACTTCAAGGTTTTCAAGTAAAGCGTAAGGGTGGTTGGGACACGCACGGTCTACCGGTAGAACTTCAAGTAGAGAAGGAGCTTGGTATCACCAAGGAAGATATAGGTAAGAAAATAACTGTAGAGGAGTATAATAGAAAATGTCGTGAGACAGTGATGCGATTCAAAAATGAATGGGATGATTTGACAGAAAAGATTGGCTATTGGGTAGATTTGGATGATCCATATATCACCTTTGATGCCAAGTATATAGAGACACTTTGGTATTTGCTCAAAAAACTTTACGAAAAGGATTTAATTTACAAAGGCTATACTATTCAGCCATATTCTCCTGCCGCGGGCACTGGGTTGAGCTCTCATGAACTCAATCAGCCAGGTAGCTACAGAGATGTGAAAGATACTTCTATCACTGCTCAATTTAAACTCAAGGGCGAAGCTAATACTTATATACTAGCATGGACCACTACGCCTTGGACATTACCTTCCAACTCTGCCTTGGCAATAGGCGAGAAGCTGGACTATGTCAAAGTAAACACCTTCAATCCCTATACATTTGAGCCACAGCATGTGATCCTTGCTAAATCTAGGATGGGAGCATATTTTAATCCAAAAGCAAAGGAAATTGCAATTGCTGACTATAACCCAGGGGATAAACTGATCCCATATGAAGTTGTCGCCGAGATGAAAGGAGTCGATCTTTTAGGTTTACAGTATGAGCAATTGTTTCCAATTGCGGAGCTGGCACTTCCGAGTCCTGCATTCACTGTGATTTCTGGAGATTATGTAACTACTGAAGATGGTACAGGTGTGGTTCACTTGGCCAAAGCTTTCGGTGCGGATGATTTTAGGACTTTGGTTCAGCAAAATGTGCCAGGCGTATTTGTCCAAGATGAAAAGGGCAATGAGATACCAGTTGTAGATAAACAAGGGAAGTTCCTTCCGGTCGTAGGTACGTACCTGGTCAATAAAATGAAAGAACATGCGATCACTGCTCATAAAGAATTTGGAGTGGATGATTTCTATGTGAAGAACTATACTGGGGATGATGAAAGTGATAAAGAGTATAAAAATACTGATATCATCATTTCCATTATTTTAAAGAATGAAAATAAAGCATTCAAGGTAGAGAAATACGAACACAGTTATCCTCATTGCTGGAGAACTGACAAGCCAATCTTATATTATCCTTTGGAAAGCTGGTTTATCAAAACTACTGCTTACAAGGACAGGATGGTAGAATTGAACAAAACGATCAACTGGAAGCCTGAAGCAACTGGAACTGGACGTTTTGGCAATTGGCTAGAGAACCTGGTGGACTGGAATTTGAGTAGGTCAAGGTTCTGGGGTACGCCTTTGCCGATCTGGAGAACTAAAGATGGTTCGGAGGAGATATGTATTGGGTCAATTGAAGAGTTGAAGTCAGAGATCAAGAAAGCCATAGCTGCAGGGCTGATGGAATCTTCTCCTATCAATGAGGAAGACATAGATCTTCATAGACCATATGTGGATGATGTAATATTGGTGTCAGCGAGTGGTGCTCCGATGTATCGTGAGCCAGACTTGATAGATGTGTGGTTTGATTCTGGAGCTATGCCTTATGCACAGTGGCATTTCCCTTTTGAAAATGAAGCTGTATTCAAAGCTAACTATCCAGCAGATTATATTGCAGAAGGAGTAGATCAGACCAGAGGATGGTTCTTTACTTTGCATGCTATTGCAGTGATGCTTTTTGATTCGGTTTCTTTCAAAAACGTAATTGCCAATGGACTTGTATTGGATAAAAACGGTAATAAGATGTCTAAGAGATTAGGCAATGCGGTGGATCCATTTAAAACATTGAAAGAATATGGACCGGATGCTTTGAGATGGTACATGCTTAGCAATGCCAATCCATGGGATAACCTTAAATTCAGTCTAGACGGGGTTGCAGAAGTACAAAGGAGGTTCTTTGGAACGCTTCAGAACACCTACAATTTCTTTGCGCTATATGCAAACCTTGACGCGTTCGTTTATGATAAATCAAAAGCTGTTCCTGTAGCTCAAAGGGCTGAACTAGACCAGTGGATCATATCTAAGCTTCAGACTTTGATATCCGAAGTAGAGCAAGCAATGGATAATTATGATGCGACTAAGGCTACTCGTGCGATCATGAATTTCACTGTAGATCAGCTTTCCAATTGGTATGTGAGGTTAGCTAGGAAGAGATTCTGGAGAGGTGATATGAATGCAGATAAGCAAGCTGCATATGAGACGCTTTATGAATGCTTGATGTCTTTGTCGCAGTTGATGTCTTCTTTTGCACCTTTCTATGCAGACTGGATGTACAAGAACCTAACAGCATCAGTTGATGGCGCCTCTGAGTCTGTTCACTTGACGAATTGGACTTCGGCTGATCAGGCCTTGATCAATGTGGATTTAGAAGCGAGTATGGACATGGCACAGCGTATCTCTTCACTAGTTCACTCTTTAAGAAAGAATCCAAAGATTGGAATCAAAGTGCGTCAGCCACTTCAGCGCATTTTGATACCTGTATTAAACGAAAAGGTGAAGACTCAAATAGAGCATGTCGAAGAGTTGATCAAGTCAGAGGTCAATATCAAAGCGGTAGAATATATTGATGATGCATCAGATGTATTGGTGAAAAGTGTGAAGCCAAATTTACCTTTGCTAGGCAAAAAGCTAGGGCCGAAAATGAGGCATGTAGTAGCCGCTATCAATACCTGGGGCAAGGAACAAATTGCAGAAATCGAGCGAAATGGTGAGATTACTGTTCCAGTGGAAGGTGAGTCTGTGGTATTGCTACTTGAAGAAGTGTTGATCAGTTCACAAGATATTCCAGGCTGGTCAGTAGCCACAGATCAGGGACTGACAGTAGCTTTAGATGTCACCTTGACTCAGGAGTTGAAGCAAGAGGGGATAGCTAGAGACTTGGTAAATAGGATTCAGAATTTGAGAAAAGATATGGGGCTAGAGGTTCAGGATAAAATCCAAATCGAAATAGCCGAGCAGGAAGACCTTGTGAATGCAGCTTTTCAGAATTTTGGAGATTATATCAAAACAGAAACACAAGCACTAGCGTTGATAATGAAGGCAACAGTAGCGGATGCTACAGTGCTAGACATGGACGATTTTGAGTTATCAGTCAAAGTGACCAAGGCATAAGGCATCAAATTTATATCGGCTCAAATAGGGATAAATTAGAAATTTTCCTTAAATCTGTGGCTTTAAAATGAATACATGAAGTATCTAAAATATTTCGGGATTGCCCTAGGGGTGATCTTACTCGATCAGATCGTAAAGTTGTTGGTTCACTATCAGATGGATTTTGGTACGCCTGGTCAGATCAAGATATTTGGAGATTGGTTCAAGCTCCATTATACTACCAATCCAGGTATGGCTTTTGGCATGCAGCTAGGTTCTGAATATGGGAAGTTGATTCTGACTTCTTTCAGGCTTATCGCCATGTTTGGGATAGGTTATTATCTTTATTATATCATTCAGAAGAAAATGCATGTAGGCTATATTGTCTGCATTGCCATGATTTTGGGTGGAGCTATCGGTAATCTTGTAGATTCAGTATTTTATGGTGTATGGCTGAACAATGCACCATACAACGCACCTACCCCATGGCTTCATGGTCAGGTAGTAGATATGTTTTATGTAGATATTTGGGAAGGTTATATTCCTGATTGGGTTCCCTTGTGGGGCGGGAGCTACACAGCACTATGGCCAATTTTCAATATTGCCGACGCATCTATTTTTGTAGGTGTTGCTATCATATTGATCTTCCAGAGTAAGTTTTTTAAGGAAGAAAACGAGGTAAAACAGGGACTTGATCATCAAGAGCGACAGAATGAATCGATCTAAAAAGCTTGTTAGGTAAAAAACTGATAAAATTCCCTTCTATTGATTTAGGAGGGGATTTTTTGTATGTCTTGTTTTTCTTGAACTCTTAATCCATTTTCCTTTAAAAAAGTGTATAATTACTGATGTGGGGTTTTCAAATGCTGAATTAAAGGATTTGATATTCTATTGACAAGAGTTTAAGAAAAGAAAGAAAATGAAGTTGTTTGATAAATTGCTTTTATGGTAGGAGAATAAGAACAAAAAGCCTCTATTGATACAGGGTCCTTGGCAAGTAGGGAAGACCTGGTTGATGAAGTCCTTTGGTCAATCGGAGTTTGAAGATGTAGCCTATATTAACCTTGAATCAAGTAAAGAGCTTAGGGAGCTTTTTGAAAGCACTTTTGATCTAAATAGAATCTTATTAGGGATCCAGGTCTCTACTGGGGTATAAGCGGAGAAGGGGAAAACCTTGCTAATCATAGATGAAATCCAAGAGTCTGATAAAGCAATAACAGGGATGGATGCTAAAACTATACTGGATGGTAATAAACTTTTTGAGGAATTTAAAGGCTTATTGACAGAACAGTATGTGTTACAGCAATTGCTGTGTAATGATATTTCTCTATATTATTGGTCAGCTGAACGATCTACCGCTGAAATTGATTTTTTGATCCAATCATCTGGTCGGATCTACCCAATAGAAGTTAAAGCCGAAGAAAATTTGAAGGCTAAGAGTCTCAAGTTTTTTGCAGAAAAGTATGACCTTCCATTAGCAATCAGGATTTCCATGTCAAGTTATAGGAAAGAAGATTGGTTGGTGAATATTCCGCTTTTTGCAATTGGTATGCTGCGTTTTGATAAGCTATAGGGTTACATACTTTGCATGGAAGGAAATATTGCTTTAATTCGCTCCATGAATTTTGAATGGGGTATAGAACAAATCATAGATGGATTAGCTCAAATGTCTTGGTTAGAGGCTGTGGCAGTATTTTTTGGTATTGTAAGTGTTGTATTTTCAATTAGAAAAAACATCCTTGTGTTCCCTACAGGGATTATTAGCACGATCATTTATATATATATATGCCTGGAATACAAGTTATATGCTGATATGGGGATTAATGCTTACTATACTGGGATGTCAATTTACGGGTGGATTCTATGGAGTCGACCTATGGTAGCAGGCATTGAAGTTCCAGTCACATGGTTGAGTAGAAGGGGTATTCTGAGGTCTGTTGTGCTGTTGGTTTTTAGTTATGTTGTACTTTATTATGTGTTGGTGAGCTTTACAGACTCAGATGTACCATATTGGGATTCACTCACTACCGCATCAGCCTTTGTCGCCATGTGGCTAATGGCAAAGAAAAAGGTCGAAAACTGGATAGCTTGGATCATTACTGATTTGATTTCTATTCCTCTTTATTGGTACAAAGGACTACCTTTGACTTCATTTCAATTTCTTTTCTTCACAATATTGGCTATATTAGGCTTGCTATCATGGATTCGATCCGCAAAAGCACCCATAATATGCCTATCAAAAAAATAGTTGTAGTAGGGCCAGAGTCTACGGGTAAAAGTATACTAACGCAAGCTTTGGCAGCGGCCTATGATGAACCATGGGTTTGGGAGTTTGCGCGGGTATATTTGGAAAGGTTAGATAGACCTTATGAATATGAGGATTTGTTACAGATTGCCATTGGTCAACTTAGGGAAGAAGATGAGAAAGTGAAGAGGGCAAAAAGGATGTTATTTATTGATACTGATTTGCACGTAATAAAGGTGTGGAGTGATGTAAAGTATGGGAAAACTGACCCATGGATAGAAAAACAACTTGTGCATAGGAAGTATGACTTATATCTTCTAACTGATGTAGATGTTCCATGGGAAGAGGATCCTCAAAGAGAGCATAAGGATCAGGCGGTTCGAAAAAAACTTTTTGATGCATATTTGAATATGATAAGTGGTACAGGTGTTCCATATGAGGTTATAAGTGGAACGTATGACGAAAGATTTGCAAAATCTATGATGAAAATTAGGGCTTTGTTTTGAAAAGTCTGATGTTAAGTTTTCTTAATAAACATCGATTGTGGCTCTTATTTAGTGATAAAAGACTTTGAAATCAAGAAAATAGGTGTAACTTTATTGAATGAAAAATGTTTCTAAATGTTTTAGATTTTTTTCTAATTAACAGCTTATCCAATAATAGTCAGTACACATGCGTCCCCCAAGGTTCAACACCGCGTCTTCATTTCATGCTGATCTGAAGCAAAAAATCAAAAATTACTTCATCGAAAAGAGTTTAAAGCAAACTGGAAATTTAGGCCTTTATCTAAAGGCAATCATTTTGGTGGCTCTCTATATTGCAACTTATGTCGTCTTGCTGTTTTTCACACCTCACTGGGCTCTGGCTTTGGTTGGAGCGGTCTTTTTGGGTGGGTTAGCGGCTACCATTGGCTTCAATGTGATGCATGACGGTGCACATGGCAGCTTCAGTCGTAAGAAGTGGGTCAACGAACTTGCTGGACATTCTATCAATTTTCTTGGAGCCAATGTGTTTATGTGGAAAACAAAACACAATGTAGTTCATCATTCATTTACCAATGTGGATGAAGTAGATGATGATATGAATGCAAGACCTTTTCTTAGGTTATGTCCAAATCAGAAGTTTTATGGAATTCATAAGTATCAGCATTGGTACTTTTTGATGGTTTATTCGCTTTTATATCTTTACTGGGTGTTTGTTACAGATTATAAAAAGTACATCACTGGAAAAGTTGGGATTATCCCAATTCAGAAGATGAAATTACATGATCACCTTTCTTTCTGGGGGTTCAAGTTGATACACTTAGGGCTGTTTATAGTCCTGCCTATACTTACAGTAGGTTGGTTATACTGGTTGATAGGCTTCTTGGTATATGGAGTAGCTACGGGGATATTTCTGAGTGTGGTATTTCAACTGGCTCATTCTGTAGAAGAGACTTCATTCCCGATGCCTGATGTGGTTTCCAATCAACTAGAGGATGATTGGGCTATTCATCAGTTGAAGACTACTTCCAACTTTGCAACGCATAACAAAGTGTTATCATGGCTTGTCGGAGGACTGAATTTTCAAGTAGAGCACCACTTGTTTCCGAATATTTCTCATGTTCATTATCCTGCGATCAGCAAGATCATCAAAGAAACATGCAGGGAGTACGGAATTCCTTACTTGGAGCACCCTAGGTTTAGACTAGCATTTGCCTCTCATGTCAATCACTTGAGGATTTTAGGAAAAGGATAATCTTGATTCGCTGATATTCGCTGAATTGTTATACATTTGCACCCAAGATCATGAGGGGTGCCTTAACAATTCGGGCTGAGATCATACCCATATTACCTGATCCGGTTAGCACCGGCGGAGGGAAATGAACAACCATAATCTTAGTAGTCTTTGGCAACTTACATATTATGTATGTAAGTCTTGAGATTATTGAAGATATGAAAATTACTACGCTACTGTTAGGCCTCTACTCTTGATTTTGTTTATTAAAAAGTTGCCTCTGCAACATAACGAAATCTATTACCATGAGAAAGCTAGGTTTATCACTTGTGTTATTTTGTGTCTATCTGAATGTCGTAGCACAGCATAGAGTCAGTGGGATTGTAAAGGATAAGGAAACAGGAGAGGTTTTGGTTGGTGCCAATGTGATCATTGAAGGTACTGGAAGGGGAGCTACTTCGGATTTATCTGGGAATTTTGAAATAAGAAATGTACCTGGTGGAGAGTTTACTTTAAACATAACTTACTTGGGATATGAGCGTGTCAAGAATACACTTGAAATCCCTTTAAATACTCCGCTTGAGATATTACTTTCACAGAGTGGGATTTTCACAGAAGAATTTGTCGTCTATGGGACACGGGCGACCAATGTCACGCCAACTACTTTTCAAAACATACAAAAGGAAGAAATTGCCAAACTCAATCTTGGGCAAGACATTCCGATGTTGCTTAATTACACACCTTCGGTCGTTAGTTTTTCAGATGCTGGAGCAGGGGTAGGGTATACTGGATTGAGGATTAGGGGCACTGATCAGACCAGAATCAATGTTACGGTGAACGGGATACCAATGAATGATGCCGAGTCTCATGGTGTTTTCTGGGTGAATATGCCAGATTTTGCTTCATCTGTTGACAATATGCAGATCCAAAGAGGGGTGGGAACTTCCACTAATGGAGCAGCTACTTTTGGAGCAAGCATCAACATTCAGACAGATACCAAGCAAGAAGATGCCTATGGTGAGGTAGATAATTCCTTTGGATCATTCAATACCAGGAGGCATACGGTGAAAGCTGGCACAGGATTGATCAAAGATAGGTGGGCATTTGATGCTAGGCTATCTCAAATCTCCTCTGATGGCTATATTGATCGTGGATTTTCAGATTTAAAATCCTTTTTTGTCAGTGGAGGATATTATGGAGACAAGCATATTTTCAAAATGAATGTATTCTCTGGTGCTGAGCAGACATACCAATCTTGGGAAGGAGTGCCTGAGCATTTGCTGGAAAGCAATAGGACTTTTAACCTTTATACTTATGATAACCAAACGGACAATTACCAGCAGGATCATTATCAATTTATCTATACTGGAGAGATCAATTCAAACTGGAAAGCAAATGCGGCACTGCACTATACTTATGGCCGAGGGTATTATGAGCAGTTCAGACCAAATGATAGGTTGAGCAGCTATAACTTACAGCCTGTAGAAATTGGAGGTGTAAGCATACCTCGCATGGATATCATTCGCAGGAGATGGCTTGACAATGATTTTTATGGAGGTGTTTTTTCTTTCAATTATATCTCAGACAATGCCCTTTGGGATGTAGTGATAGGTGGTGGAGCGAATAGGTATGATGGGGATCATTTTGGAGAGATTATATGGATGCAGTATGCGGCAGATGTCAACATCAGGGATAGATATTATGACAATGTAGCCATCAAAGATGATAAGAACTTATATATAAAAGGGACTTTTGAAGCTACAGAGGGATTGTTTTTATATGGTGACTTACAATGGAGGGGTGTTGATTACAGTTTTGATGGGGTCAATAACGACCTTAGAGATATTTCAGGACAAGTGAATTACAATTTCTTCAATCCTAAATTTGGACTTACTTATCAGACTGCGACTGGCAAATCTTGGTATGCTTCTTATGCCGTAGCCAATCGTGAGCCAGTAAGAAGGGACTTTACGGACTCACCTATCATCGATAGGGCTCCGCAGGCAGAGAACTTACAAAACATCGAAATGGGGCTAAAAGTGAATCAAAGAAACTTTGCCTATAACCTGAATGTGTATTACATGAAATACCGCGATCAGTTGGTGCTTACAGGTCAGCTGAATGATGTAGGAGCTTATGTGAGAGATAATGTAGATGATTCTTATAGGCTAGGGGTGGAATTAGATGGTAGTTATAAGTTGTCCTCGAAGTTTTCCATCGGAGGAAATATTGCGGTGAGTAGGAATAAAATATCATCCTTTACGGAATTTCTGGACGACTACTCTACTGAGGATTTCTTTCAAGAAGAAGTCAATTACACCAATACTGATATTGCATTCTCTCCTAATGTAGTAGGGTCTGCCATTTTGGATTTTAGACCTTTCAAGAATGCAGAGGTTAGCTTACTCAATAAGTATGTGGGCAGTCAGTTCATGGATAATACAATGAATGAAAACAGGATGCTGGACTCTTTTTGGACTACTGACTTGAGGTTGAATTATGCCTTGAGGCCGAGGTTTGTCAATAACCTAGAGTTCACTGTAATGGTCTATAATATTTTCAATAGACTCTATGAGCCTAATGGATATACCTTTTCCTATTTTGTAGCAGGTGAAGGAAATGTAGGTAGAGAATTGGTCACTGAGAATTTTTATTACCCAATGGCTGGCACTAATTTCCTTGCAGGAGTGAAAGTAAGGTTCTGATAAATCATTGAGTTAATTGTGATTGTGTAAAACCAGCTCACAATTAACTCATTTATAGCTTTTGCTTAGCTTTCGGTCACCACCATTTTGAAACCCTCACCATGCACAGTGATGATCTGTACTTTTGGATCTTCTTTGAGTAGTTTTCTGATTTTACTAAGATAGACATCCATACTTCTTGCATTGAAGTAGCTGTCGTCGCCCCATATTTGTTTGAGGGCATGACTTCTATTGACCAGTTTATTGATTTCTGAAGCAAGGAGTCTGATCAACTCATTTTCTTTGGAAGTGAGTTTGTGCTTACCCGATGGGCTCTCGAGTTGTTGCTCATCATAGTGCAAAGTAAAGTCCCCGAATTTAAGTACCTTCAAGCCTTCATTGTGGTCTACCTTTTGAGACCGCCTCAAGATAGCCGCTATTCGAAGAAGTAATTCTTCCATGCTAAAAGGCTTGGTAAGGTAATCATCAGCGCCAATTTTAAGGCCCTCTATGACATCTTCTTTGAGATTTTTGGCAGAAAGGTAAATGATGGGTAAGTCTTCCTGGACTTTTTTGATTTCTTTTCCAAGTGTGAATCCGTCTTTCTTGGGCATCATGATGTCGAGGATGCATAGGTTATACTTGTCCTTTTTGAATTTGGACCAACCTTCTTCACCGTCTCTGCATAGGGTAGTTTCGTATCCTTTCATGGTGAGGTATTCCTTGAGGATATCTCCTAGATTAGGGTCATCTTCTACTATCAAAAGTTTTGCCTTGCTCATTGTTTTCGGGGTATTTTTAAAGTGAAAGTACTTCCTTTTCCAAGCTCACTGCTTA
The DNA here is from genome assembly GCF_022549775.1 of Belliella filtrata. GTDB lineage: Bacteria > Bacteroidota > Bacteroidia > Cytophagales > Cyclobacteriaceae > Belliella > Belliella filtrata. The sequence goes on from NZ_JAKZGP010000019.1 coordinate 65,138, forward strand.
CTTGGATTTCACCATGGTGTGCTTCTAGCATGGTTTTGACATAGGACAATCCTAAGCCAAAACCTTTTACATCATGGAGATTACCGGTAGGTACTCTATAGAATTTGTCAAATATTTTCTTTACTGCATCTTTGGACATACCGATGCCATTGTCTTCTATTGAGATCATTACATGATCAGCGTCATCCCATGATTTGATGCTGATGATAGGTTTGTCCTTTGCGTACTTAATGGAGTTGTCAAGCAAGTTATTGATCATATGTGATAGGTGAAAGTGGTCTCCCTGAATCCAAGTATTTGTGATTTTGGTGTCAAAGGAAATTCTCCCTCCTTTGTTTTCTACTTGTAGTTCGATTTGTTTTTTCGCTGCATTGATCAATTCATTGATGTCCACTGGCTCTATTTTGAGCTTAAAGTCTTTTTTGTCTAGGGTAGCTGATTGGAGTACTTTTTCTACTTGTGTGCCTAGCCTTTTGTTTTCATCTTTGATGATGCTTAAGTACCTATTGCGAAATGTATCTTGATTGATCAGTTCAGGGTCTTGTAATGCTTCCACTGCCAAACTCACCGTTGCTATAGGTGTTTTGAATTCGTGGGTCATGTTGTTTATGAAATCATTTTTGATTTCTGACAGATTTTTTTGCTTGATGATGACTCTTATGGCATAAATAAAGCAAGAAATGATAATGCCTACAAATATTAACGAACTGAGGACAGGAATCCAGACCTGATTGATGATGTATTGTTTCTTTTCAGGGAAATTGATCACCAAGTAGTTTTCTCTACCTACGATATCGCTTGGGTAGAGCCTAGCTTGCTGTCCTTCCCGAAGGAGCTTAAAGTTATCTTTCACCGAGGTGATGGGAACGATTCCTTTTTTATCGTCAATTATTGCGAGCTCGAATACTTGTTCAAGGCCTCTAGCTTGAAGTATATTTGCCATGAGTTGCTTTACAAAATTTGTGTCTAAACGACTCAACACGTCTTTTTGACCTCCTAAGATTTCTTCCCAAGCTTGATTCATAGCTTCTATCTTGAGGTTGGTACGTCTTATTTTATCATAGAAATCCCTCGGAAGATTGACTTCCAGTTCTGTCTCAATCTCTCTTGGTCTACTATAAAAGTTTTTTCGATTTCGTTCTACTTCATTCAGATAATCAAACTGCCGTTCTCTCTCTTGAAGAAGGACTTGCAATTCGTCAGGTGTAAAAATAGAAGATGCCCTTTCGGGGGTTAGGTTTCCTAGGATATTTTCCCAATCGTTGAAAATCTCAATATCAATCCTTGCTGCCTCAATGATACGTCGGAATCTTTGACTAAACTGGGGAATAGGCATTTGCATCATAGAGTCTACCAAAGAAGGCCTTTTTCTTATCACAGGTCTTTGACTTACCTGAATCTCTATCGGTTCAATCGGCTCGAACAAAGATTGCTGTAGGGTGGTGTCTTGAGCGAGGTAGTTAAGGAAAATGTCGTTTGTTTCACCTTTTTCAAGTTGAGATACTACTGTGTTGAGTGATTGGTAAATATTTTGTTCAAACCTTTCCTCGTTTATCCTTAATGCATTGCTGATCCAATAGAACTGAAAACCTAGAAGACCAAAGGTCGCTAGGGACATCAATACAATAATCAGTTTCATGTTGGATTTTGACATAGTGCAAATTTATACCATAAACTGAACCATGTTAAGAGCTTAACATTATTTAACAGCAATTTATAAGGTAGACTGGGTGGCTAATTGGCAAACCTTTATTATTTTTGATCGTTGTTTAATTGTTTCTTAATATAAGCAGATTGCTAATATAAATCGAAAAAGGAAGGTGAAAGCCTTCCTTTTTTATTAGTACTCAATCCGTATCTTTGCGGTTCAATTCAAAATCATGGAGCTAATCAATCAAACCTATCAAATTCAAGGATTGGCCTTGGATCAAATCGCCCAAAAGTATGGCACACCTGTCTATGTGTATGATGGTGCCAAGATTCAAGATCAAGTAAAAATGATGCAGCAGGCATTCAGTGATGTCAAACTGAAGATCAAATATGCTACCAAAGCATTGTCAAATATTAATATCCTGAAGCTTTTAAAACAAACAGGAGCGGGTATAGATGCGGTTTCGATAGAGGAAGTGATGCTAGGTCTTCACGTAGGTTTTGATCCAAAGGATATCATGTATACACCAAATTGTGTTTCTTTTAATGAAATCCAAGAGGCTGTGAAGATTGGCGTGATGATCAATATTGATAATATTCCCATGCTTGAGCATTTTGGAAAAGCTTATGGAGGGTCAGTTCCGATTTGTATCCGATTGAACCCACATATTATGGCTGGTGGAAATGCTAAAATCTCTGTTGGACACATAGATAGTAAATTCGGGATTTCTATTCTTCAGCTTAAGAATGTCCTCAAAGTAGTCGATTCTTATGGATTAGATGTGGTAGGGCTTCATGTCCATACTGGTTCAGATATATTGGAAGCAGAAGTGTTTTTGAAAGGTGCTGAGATACTCTTTGATGCAGCTCGTGAGTTTAGTGGCTTAAAGTTTTTGGATTTCGGAGGTGGATTCAAAGTTGGGTACAAGGAAGGTGATATCACCACAGACATTATGCAAGTGGGCGCCAAGGTGTCTGAAGCTTTCAAGGCTTTCTGTAAGTCCTATGGACGAGAGCTAGAGATATGGTTTGAGCCAGGGAAGTTTATCGTGAGTGAGTCAGGTTATTTGTTAGTAAAGGCGAATGTGATCAAGTCTACACCTGTGAGCACATTTATAGGTGTGGATTCCGGATTGAATCACCTGATCAGACCAATGATGTATGACGCCTATCATGGTGTGATCAATGTGAGCAATTCAACGGGGGAAGAACATGTGTACACGATTGTTGGATACATTTGCGAAACTGACACAATCGCTGCAGATCGAAAGTTACCTACCGTTTCTGAAGGAGATATTTTAGCCATAAAAAATGCAGGAGCTTATGGATTTAGTATGTCGTCTAATTATAACTCTCGACTTCGACCAGCAGAGGTTTTGATTTTGAATGGTAAGGATCATCTTATCAGAGAGCGTGAGACGTTTGATGATATTCTAAGACATCAAGTGGATATAGGAATATAATCTAAGGAGTTTAATTTCAGTAAATTAGTCGTTTATATTTTAGGAATACTTTTGAACTAATTTTAATTAATCGTAGTTTTGTAATTGGGGTTTGATCCTCATTAGATATTCCCTAGTAGTAGTAATTATTTTGAAAGACCCGGTCAAAAAGCCGGGTTTTTTTATGCACATTTTTATATAATTTTTAGTAACTACTCAGGTACATTATTTACTGACCAATATTCAAGTATTTGGAGTCTTGTGCTCCTTTGTAGCGTATTGACGCGTATTTGTATGTTAATGTACGAAAATCAGCTTTAACCCACATTGCAGGTTTTAGTCGAAAAACATAAAATTTCAGTTTATTTTCCGGTTTTTGCCTTCCAATTATCCGTACCCCCCTACGGTTAAAGTTTTTCACGCTCTCCATGAAGCCTTCTTTT
>NZ_JAKZGP010000001.1 GCF_022549775.1 Belliella filtrata
TGTTAATAAGGTTGTCGGCATTGTTTCTGGATCCCATCTTGAACAATGACAGGCAAAGGCCTGCCATGATGATTTCGGCAACGGAGTAGGTACAGCGTTTCCTGTGGTCGGGAATGGAATCCAACAACGTTGTAAAGTCGGGGTAATGCCTTTTTAACACTATAAGAACAAAGATGACCAGTTGTTTTCCCTGGAATTTTCCCAGTTTTTGTCTGCACGAGATTTTTGATTGCTTCCTCTAATTAAAAAGAATGAAAACACGAAAAAAATCGACATAAAACGGCCAAAAAGTGGGTTATTCAGCCAGAAATCGCTATTTTAGAAGAAGAAAAAGGGGCTGAATAAGTCTTGCAAGACCAGCCCCTTTTAAAACATATAATAAAATATGAGACCAAAGATAGGTATTTCCACTGGAAAGTGGAAATTCTATGCATGTGACTCAGGTTCAGTTATATAGGATTTTTTACGTTCCTTTTGAATAGCCCGAAGATTAATTCTTAAGCATAGTTGTAACAACCTAACAATCAACTTGAAAATTTATGCTCGGAATTGCTGTAATTCAGAGAATCAATTCACCAAAAAACCTGATTTTTGGTGAATTGAAACTAGCAAAGCCTCCATTCGGGAAATCTACCTGATATTAATGAATGGGATTTTCAGCAGCTATTCTATTTCTTACTGCTGCATGTATACCATCCCAAAGGACTTTTCTAGCCTCCAAAGCTTCAATGGCTGCTTGCTTCGTTTGATCCCACTTTAGCTCATTATCTCCACAAAGATGTGCAAGCATTTTCATGGCTAAAGGTCCGTGATGATCTTCATCAAGATGAATATGTCTTTCAAAATAGTACTCTAATGTCTTCAACTCACCTGGCTTACTTTGGATCAAGTCATTGACAAGTTGGCGAAACAAGTCTGGGATCAATTCTTCTCTTCCCAAAGTAAAGGAAGCTGCAATTTGATGAGGCTTTCCTAATTGAACTACTTCATAATTGACTTGTAAAAAATGTTTGACTTCACTAGACAGATCGGCATTTTTCAAAATTTCTTCGAAAGTACTTCCACTTTTTATGCTTTCAATTAAATCGCTGATTTTGGATGTGTCAGCACCAGCTTCTTTCATAGCTCTTAGGTATAGCTCAAAGTGACTACAATACCCCCCTTGACCATCTTCGTCACTTTCTTCTGCGAGCACGATATCATTGATCAACCTGGTGACCATCGGCTCGTCAGACGGAACCCATGGTATACTGACACCAGTTAGTTTCAGTTGCAAAGCCTTCAATAAGGTCATAAAGTCCCAAACTGCATACACATGCTGCTCCATAAAAATCCTAAAGTCTTCCAAACTTTTCAGGTCATTATAAATCGGGTGATTTAATAATGCATTTCTATAAGGAGCTACTTCCGCAAGAAGTTTATCTATTCTTTGATTCATTGTATTTTAGGGTGTTTTAATTCTAAGTGTTAACCTTCTGCAAAACGATATGTTTATGATCAGAACATTAGACCAACCTTGATAGGGATTAAGCTTGCATTTTGTTGTATCATCATACCAGATTTGAGAGAAATACGAGTACTGCCTGTCAAACGAATCATCGGGCCTACCAATATTTCTCCATAAAAATTTTGTGTTCCACTTTCATATTGATTCCATAGTCTAGCAGTTCCCAATTTCAAATTGAATACTGGGGAAATCTTGCTCTTGTAATTTGCAAATTCGAAGCTAAAAAAACCTGACAACCCATGATATGATCTTGAAGCACTATCGAAAAAATTTTGATACCCTAAACCTAATCCCGCATAGAAGAACTCCTTCCATACTAATCCATTGATCAAGGAAAATTCAAATCCATCTCTATTTTCCAAGTGATGTCCTTGCCAATTAGGCCCCGGATCAACATCTAGCAGCGTATTTTGAAATATAAGGTAACCAGTCTCTACACCTAAAGCGTATCTTGCTTGGCATAAAGCTAAATTACTAAATGCCATCAAACAACAAAAGAATACTAGTATAGATATTCTCATTTCATTTTTCTATTCTGCAAACTGCAACCTTACCAGATTAGCATAAAACCCCTGATCTTGGTTGGCTAGGACATCATGAGTGCCTTCTTCTACAATTTCGCCTTCTTTGAGTACGTAAATCTTATCTACCTTTCGGATAGTAGATAGTCTGTGGGCTATGATGATGGTTGTCCTATTTTTCATCAACTCGTCCAACGCTTCCTGTACCAACGCTTCAGATTCTGCATCCAAAGAAGATGTCGCTTCATCCAAAATTAAAATTGCAGGATTTTTCAATATTGCTCTTGCTATGGCAACACGTTGTCTCTGACCACCAGATAACTTGATCCCACGCTCACCTACTTTGGTCTCAAGCCCCTCTGGAAATTGCTGGATAAACTGCCAGGCATTGGCTTTTTTGGCTGCCGCAATGATTTCAGCTTCTGTGGCATCGGGTTTTGCATAGGCTATGTTTTCCCTGATACTTCCACCAAACAACAGCACCTCCTGTGGGACAATACCAATATTTGACCTCAATTGTCGAAGGTTCCATGCATTGACAGACTTTCCATCGACAGTCAGTTCACCACTACTTACTGGATAGAAATTCAACAACAACTGAATGATCGTAGATTTTCCAGCTCCACTGTGCCCCGCCAGTGCCACTTTTTCTCCAGCAGCTATATTCAAATTAATGTTTTTGAGAACTTCAATCTCTGGTCTTGTTGGGTAATGAAATCTGATAGAAGAAAAAGAAACTTCACCTCTCATAGGCACCTGTTGAAAGTCCGCCGTAGCAAGCTCTGGCGTCTCTTCCAAAATCTCCAACACACGTTCTGAAGAACCAATTGCCTTCTGAATCTGTCCATAGATATCACCCAGACCAGCTATGGATCCACCAATAAATGTGGTATATAACACAAAAGAAACCAAATCACCTATACTCATCGCTCCAGAAGCCACCAGACTAGCACCATACCACATTACAGCTACTATGCCACCAAACAATGCGAAGATGATAAAGGATATAAATGCTCCCCTATAACCTGCAGCTTTCAAAGCAACCTTAACTACCCTGTCAAGCCCTGTTCGGTATCTAGCTGACTCATACTCTTCACCAGCAAAGGACTTGACCGTCATGATAGACTGCAAAGTTTCCTCCACAATAACATTGGCCGCAGCTAGCTCATCTTGTGCTTGCTTGGAAAGTGTACGAATAAACTTCCCGAAAACGATGGCTATAATCACCAGGATAGGAAATGTGGCCAACATAAATAAAGTTAGTTTTGGAGTAGTCAGCATCAGAAAAATTACGCCAGCCACAAGGGTAATCAGCTGTCTAAATAGTTCTGCCAAGGTCGTCGAAAATGTATCTTGTAGCATGCTCACATCGGCAGTAATTCTTGAAATCAGCTCACCTGTCCTTCTTTTGTCAAAAAAAGTCATCGGTAATTGTACCAGCTGTCTATAAAGGGATGTCCTCACATCTCGCATGCTACGCTCCGAGACCTTTGCAAACAACCACACCCTAAAGAATGAGAAAATACTCTGAATCAATAAAATCCCTAGCAAAAGCATCGCAATGCTGTTGATCCCATTGATCAGCCATGTTTTGCCAGATGCTGTATCAATTAGCTTACCTGCTACAAATGGAAATGTCAATAGTGTAAGACTAGATAGCAACAAAAAAAACAGACCTAAAGCAAATGTCCATTTATAAGGCAAGATAAACCTGAAGATACCCCCTAACTTCCCTAGACTCTCTTTGTTAAGCTTACGCTTTTCGTGTTCTTCTAGGGCATTACCTTTCTTCTTAGCCATTATTATTTTTTTTCAAAATTAAAATAGTCCGCAAATTTACACAATGATTGCTGCTAAGACTACCTGAGATATGATTTTTTTGAAAAGATTGATTTGAGTAAATTTCACTGAGAAATAGCTTTTTACAATTTCTAAACGAGAAAACCTTGAGGCTTTGCTAAACCTCGAAAGGTTTTATGGCCAAATGAAATTGTCTGGAGTTGACATCACTCTTTTTTCTTTCTCCCAAAGATTCTTCTAAAGAATTGCTTCTCTTTCTCCCAAAAAAAATCAAATTGGCCTAAAACAAAACCCCAAAACAATAACACCAACTGATATAAAGGAAGTACGAGAAGTAAATAGAGAACAGTTTTCCAAAAACCACCACGGTCCATACTCACACCAAGCAAATCAAAAATTGGCTTTTTGATAAACAAAATTGTAAATCCTGTCAAAGCGAAAACCAACAAAACCAAGAGTACTTGCTTAAGACTCTTCAATTTCCATTTTGCTTGAAGTTTTTGCAAAAATGTGGGTGATTCGTTTTTTGATTCAGACATACCTGTTTTTTTTCATTTGATTCTTTTCAACATGCACTTTGAGAAATTGGTTTATAGTTTGGTAAATTATGTGGTATTAAAATGAAATCATCAATCTATGTCGATTAGTTTAGACCTGCCAGGTGGCGTGTTAAATTTGACAGAAATTTCAAAATTTCTTCAGCCCATTTATAATATGGTGTTAATCAAAACATGGGAAAACAGCGTATTTGATCCAATTTTCAAATGTTCCAGTACAAGCAATGAATTCACTTTTTGTCATAGTTTACACCCCACTTGGCAGGTCTTCCCAACTTAACTAATCAACATTAAATTATCTATTACCATTATATTCGAGTCTGTAGACTGGATATCTATTGTGCTCTTTTTCTTTCCATGGAGAGCGATCATATACCCATCTCAACTGAGCTGATCCGTTGCTTGCCAACTTCTCATCTTCTTTTTTGGCACGCTCCAGCTCCTGGCGCAAGCTAGGGTTTTCTTTCAAAAATGCTGCTGCCAAATCTTCAAAAACATAAGCCGAATATCCTTCCTTGGACTGAAGAATCATGTCAAAATAGTTCCAAGCAAAAAAACTATCCTCACCCTCTGGTTCTAATACTTCGATTATGAAATTATTAGCTTCTTGGTCCATCATTACCACTACATCTCCTTTGCGAAAAGTAATTGACTCTGAAGATTTCTCTACTGTTACATTACTGTGCATAAAATGTCCCTCATATGGTCTCTGACTTGTTTGAAAATCTTTGATCTGATATACAGTCACTACCATACTCGAATCTTGCTGTAAAGCCTTCACCTGAACACCATTCCTACGAAGATTATCTATCACGGTATGCCATCCCTGTGGAATGATATAAGCTTTGGGCTTTTCTATCGTCAAGCCTGACTCGTAAGCATCATAATACTTGATTTCGGTACTGAATGGTTTTTGTCTATCATAAAATAACCTAGGGTGTCCAGAGATTTCAGAGGGCTTTTGACCTGATTCATAACCATGAAACTCCATCAGCTTGAACTTACTCCTGTCAGACTTGTGATTAAGTTCAAATACGCTCTGTTGCTTGACTGCTTCCCTGTCTGCCTTCGACATGGAGACGATTTTCTCCCCATCTCGCTCAAACATGTCGACAAAAACCTCAAAGAGTGCATATGTAGAAGCAACCCTTTGATCATAAGACTTCAGCATGTGCGTCTCAGGCATGAAGCTCAAAGTCTTAAACAAAGCCGCATACCCACTACTGTACCGACCTATATCTTTGAACTGCGGCCACCCATCTTCTGGCTTGCTGCCATAAGCATTGACATATGGGATCATTGGAAAACCACGATCTTTCATTCTGGAGTATAGCTCAGGATTCAATGATTTCTCCAAATATGCTCCCAATTGCCCTCCCAATCTATCATGCTGTGTAGAGATCAAGGTCATCACATGCTGATAGTCTGCTCCATTACTCACATGTGTATCTATGAATACATGCGGCTTCATCCAATTGAAGATTTGATGAAATGAACGTGCGTTTTTGGTGTCTGCTTTGATGAAGTCTCTATTGAGATCATAATTTCTAGCATTACCCCTAAATCCAAATTCCTCTGGACCATTTTGGTTGACACGACTATGAGAGCCCCTGTTGAGGTGACCTCCGATATTGTATACAGGAGTGATCGCTAGTACAACATTGTCAGGAAAAGACTTCTTTCCTAACAGGATGTCTCTAAGCAACATCATCGATGCATCTATTCCATCTGGTTCGCCAGGATGTATGGCATTATTGATATATACTACTAGCCTATCGTGATCATGCCAAATACCTGGATCAAATTCACCCTTGGTATCATAGATCACGACATGAAGTGGTAGCCCTGCATCAGTGACTCCCATTTCCACCATCTTGACATGTTCAAAATCCTTTGCCAATAGCGCAAAATATTCTATAACCTCTTCATAGCTTGGTGTTTTTAGCCCTTGAGATTTTTCAAATAAAGTCTCGTAAGATTCTTGCGCAATGATCTCAGATCCAAAAAGACACGCAACAGCTATCAATAATAATTTCTTCATGTCCGAATTTGATAAAAAAGTACCTAAAACGCTAAAAAGATTTTATAATCGGTTTTGAAAACGCAAGATTCATTGCGTAAAGTGCTTAACGCAAAGTAAGTAACACAAAAAAAAACTACATGTTCACGGAAGCGTATTCATAACGCCAATAAAGTATGAAAAAGCCAGACAACCTATTTGTACTCAACACCTATCACGGAAAGCATACTTCTGAGACAGAGAGGAAGACCTCATCAGACTAGTGTGACATATTAGAAACGGACGAAATATCGAACTATATGCTTGGAGAAGACTGGGGAAATCAGCACTGGTGCATAGGTTCTTCGAGGAGCTAGAAAGTTCAGGTGACCATGAAACAGTATATGTAGACTTTCTTGGTGCTATCTCCATGGGTAATGCTGTCAATGAATTGGCCAAAGCCATTTTTGAAAAATTTGGAAAAACAAAAACTGGTCTTCATACAACCATTCAAAAAATGATCTCACCCATCGGAGCCACTGTAGGGTTTGAACCCATATCAGGAACACCTACACTGAATATTGGAGTCAACAGTCCCCAAAAAGAAGAGCAATCTCTACATGCACTAGGGGAATTTCTCAATGAAAGAAAGAAAAAAATTGTAATCGCAATAGATGAGTTTCAACAAGTATCCACGTACAACAAAGCCAATGCTGAAGCCATATTCCGAGCCTGGACACAGAAATTCCCAAGTATCGGATTCATATTCTCAGGCAGTCACAGAGGGGTGATGACGGAGATGTTTTTAGAATAAAACAGGCCCTTCTATCTCAGCGCACAGCTTCTTTCATTGACTCCTATCCCTGTTGAAAAATACATTCCTTTGATCCAAGGACACTTGCAAGCTAAGAGAAAATCAATCTGTAAAGAAATTATCCAATCTATCATTCATTGGGCTAGAGGGCAGACATATACCATGCAATTGATTTGTAACTTCCTCTACTCCCAATGTCAAGACGTAAAAATGACTGACGTAGAAAGGGTAAAGGCAGATATCTTGGGACAACAACAGGCAATTTTTGTTAACTTTCCAAAAATGTTCAACAAAACCCAATGGAAAGCCTTTCAAGCCATTGCTAAAGAGGAACCCCTACAAAATCCACTTTCAAAGGATTTCATCAATAAATACAGACTTGGGCGACAAGCTCGGTGAATACAGCGATCAAGTCTCTTCAAAAACAAGAACTTGTCGTTGTAGCCGATAACATTTACCTGGTTCGTGAAGTATTACTAGCCAGGTGGATGTCGAGGATATAAAAAGCCCTCTTGGAAAAATTTCCAAAGAGGGCTTCTTTCATTTATTGACTAGCTAAAATCCGCAAGGGAATGTTGTAATCGATTGATTTACATTGACAATAGACCTTCCAGTTTTCACTCGATTATCTAATAACTGATTAGTAGTAAATAAAAACCCGAATGGTCTGCGGATTTTATTGACTAGGTTTTACCAAGTAAACAAGCCATCATTGAGGCTTTGTAAAGCTTGCTTTTTGTATTGTGTATCTACCAAGAGAGATACATTGTGCCTACTACCACCATATGAAACCATACGAACTGGATACTCAGTAAGGCAATTCATGATTTGAGCAACACTACCTTTGGACTCAGCTATAAGGTTACCTACTATAGAAATGATTGCTTGATCACTGTCTACTTCCACAGAACCATAAGTTTCTAATTCTTTTATGATCTCCTTTAAATGAGTCGTATCATCTATGGTGACAGACACCGCTACTTCCGAAGTTGTGATCATATCGATTGAAGTCTTATACTTTTCAAATACTTCAAATACTTTTCTCAAAAAGCCATACGCCAAAAGCATTCTGCTTGACTTGATCTTGATAGCAGTAATTCCATCTTTAGCTGCCAAAGCTTTTACTCCTGTACCTTGCTCTTTGGCAGTAATCGTTGTACCGGCTGCGTCTGGCTCCATGGTATTGAGAAGTTTGACTGGTATATTATATTGCTGGGCAGGCCAAATGGACGCTGGGTGTAGAATTTTGGCACCAAAATAAGCCAACTCAGCCGCTTCATCAAATGAAAGTTGCGCGATAGGACGAGTCTTGTCTACGATTCGAGGATCATTGTTATGCATCCCATCGATGTCCGTCCATATTTCTACAACCTCTGCATTGATCGCTGCACCCATGAGAGAGGCAGAGTAATCAGAACCTCCTCTCTTGAGGTTATCCACTTCATTTCTGTGATTTTTACAAATGTATCCTTGAGTGACAAAAATGCTTTCTTCCGGGTAATTAACCAGAATGCTTTTAACCTTGTCTGAAATCTTTTTGAGTTCTGGCTCATTGTTTTCATCAATGCTCATAAAGTCTAATGCAGGTAAAAAAACCGCTGGAACATCAAGTTCTTGAAGTAAAGTGTAAAACAGCTTGGTGGACAAGAGTTCCCCTTGCGCAAGAATATCCCTGTTGATAGCTTCATTGAAAGAAATCTTGAGGATAATATTCAAAAACTCAAAATGTTCTGCAATGATCTTTTCAGCTTTTTTCTGTGCAGGGCTTGTCTTTAGCAACTCCTTATAGAAGGCCAAATAATGCCTATGCAAAGTGTCTATTCTCTCTTTTGCTAAATCCTTATTAGCATCTGCAAGTGCTTCCCCAATACCAACTAGCGCGTTAGTCGTTCCGGACAATGCCGAGAGAACAACAATCTTCTTCTTGTTATCTCTTGTGATCAAATCTTTGACTTGATGCATTCTTTCGGGTCTACCTACAGAGGTACCACCGAATTTCATGATTTTCATGGTTTATACTAGGTTTGATTTGTTTTAATCCTTAAAATCCAAGCATTTTGACAGCTGTTATGGCTGCTTCATCGCCTTTATTGCCATGTTTACCACCTGCTCTATCTAATGCTTGTTGCATTGTATCTGGAGTCAAGACTCCAAAAATGACTGGTTTGTTATATTTCAATCCCACATTGGTAATTCCATGAGCGACTGCATCACATATGAAATCAAAGTGCCTTGTCTCTCCTTGAATAACACAACCTAGGCATATCACTGCATCTATCTCTTCTAATTCAGCTAGCCATTGCGCACCAAGCGTCAACTCAAATGAGCCAGGCACCTCCTTTTTAAAGATATTCTCCTTTTTCACACCATATTTGAGTAAGGTTTCCAATGCGCCACCAAAGAGAGCTGAAGTGATTTCATCATTCCATTCTGATACTACAATACCAAACTTTTTGTTTGACATGTCTACAATATTATTCTCAGAATATTCACTGAGACTTTTGAGAGAAGTTGCCATATGCTGATTTTTTTTTATTTCTGATATAAGATATGTATATAAAAAAAGAGTAAGACCTGTGAGGCCTTACTCTTCTCTAATGCTTCATGTACACAAGCATTACCTAGAAGCAAGACCTTCTAAGCGCGCTTTGTGCTTTCGTGCATTTGTAAATTCGTATGATTCGAAGTATTTCTCTTCAATAGTTTCATAAGTTTTGATCGCGTTCTCATTATCTCCAGCTTCCTCATAAGCGACAGCTAACTTATTCAAATATCTAGGCGTAAAATATTTGTTTTCATTTTCACTTGCAGCTCTCTTATAATATGCGATCGCTTCTTTTGTATTATTTAACTCTAAGTATGCATCGCCGATCAAAGCATATGCTTTGGCCTGAACAAAGTAATCATCAGATGAGAATTTCTTTAAATAATTGATAGCATCGTCAAACTTACCCTCAGAAAGATAAATTGACCCAATGTAGAAGCTAGCTAGTTTTGCAGCATCAGTACCTGAATACTGATCTGCAATTTTGATCAAACCAGCATTGCTACCATCTCCATTCAAGGCTAAATCTGTCTGATCTTGCTCAAAGTAATAGACAGCTTGGAACATTTCTGCTTGTGCTTTTTTACTTTGATTCTGCTTGTTGATCTGTATGAACAATACTCCTGCTATGACAAGCACAAGGACGATTAATATCCCGCCAAAGATCTTTGAGTTCTGCTTCACAAAATTCTCTCCTCTCTCTAATCTGCTTGCAATCACTTCTGGGTTTTCCAAAAGTTCGTATTCTACTTCGCTATTTTTTGTCTCTTTCTTAGCCATTCTATGAAAATTATTGGCGCAAAGATATATTTCTTTAAAACAAATGCAAAGTTATAATTAGAATACATAAAAACTTCTGGAAGTATTTAATATAAATAAGCTGATCTAGCCCTAGAAAAGCAAAAAACCTCTGCAAATGCAGAGGTTTTTTAATATATATTAAATTTCAAGACTTACTCCATGACGAATGGATAATCTTCCTGAATATAAACATCTTTGAATGCATCTTTTCCATCAGGCCATGGTGACTCCTCAGCAAACTTCACAGCATCATCCACCTGCTTTTTCACCTTTTTATCGATTTCCTTGATTTCTTCTTCAGTGAGAATGTTGTTATCAAGGATTGTAGCTTTTACTTGCTCGATTGGATCCCTCTTTTTGTATTCCTCTACTTCTTCACGGGTTCTATACTTCTGAGGATCTGACATAGAGTGTCCTTTATATCTATATGTCCTGAATTCAAGTAATGTAGGACCATCACCTTTTCTCGCTCTTTCAGCTGCCTCTACTACTGCTTCATGGATTGCCTCTACATTCATCCCATCTACAGGGAATGAAGGCATGTCGTAAGCTTCACCAATTTTATATAGTTCGGTAACATTAGAAGTCCTAGCAACTGAAGTACCCATTGCATAGCCGTTGTTTTCTATAACAAAGATCACGGGTGTTTTATATAGCATTGCAAGATTGAGTGCTTCATGGACGGCACCTTGCCTTACAGCACCATCACCCATGTGACAGATACATAGGTTCTTTGTTCCTTGATATTTTTCAGCAAATCCAATACCTAATCCCATTGGTACTTGAGCACCTACGATACCATGACCACCCATGAAATTTCTTTCTTTGTCAAAGATGTGCATGGAGCCTCCTTTACCTTTGGTAGTACCAGTGGCTTTTCCATAAAGCTCGGCCATCACAGCTCCCGGATCAGTTCCGAGACCTAGTGGATGAGCATGATCTCTGTACGCTGTGATCCATTTGTCGTCTTTTTCCAATGCCGTAATCGCTCCAGAAGCACAAGCCTCCTGACCAATGTACAAATGACAAAATCCTCTGATTTTTTGCTGACCATATAGTTGACCCGCTTTTTCTTCAAATCTTCTCATCAACAACATGCTTTCATACCAGTAAGCATATGTTTCTTTGGAATATTTCGCTTTTGACTTTGCAGTCGAACTCTTCTTTGCCATATCGTTTGTTATAAAATATGCTAAATTTAGGCCTCAAATATAATCAAAAGGGCTGAATTTTAAGGCTGAATGCGAAAATACTCCAAAAACCCTAAGTTTCTAAATATGCACTTAAAAAATCTCCACTTAAATCAGTTTAAAAATTATCATTCTGCTAAGCTTGAGTTTTCAGAGGAGATCAATTGCATGGTAGGGATCAATGGATCTGGCAAGACAAACCTGCTAGATGCGATTCACTACCTATGCTTAACCAAAAGTGCATTGAATACTCAGGACAATCAGAATATCCTCCATAATGAAGCTTATTTCTCCTTATTCGGATCATTTGAATCGGAAAACAACACTTTGGATGTAAGGTGTATTGTGGAGTCTGGAAAGAAAAAACAACTCTTGCAAAATGGGAAAATTATAGAAAAAATGAGCGATCATGTAGGTACATTACCTGTAGTAATGATCGCCCCAGATGATACATCGCTGATCAAAGAAGGTAGTGAAGAAAGAAGACGATTTTTTGACAACATGCTGTGCCAGCTAGACAAAAGCTATATGATTGCATTGGTAAGGTATCAGCATTTTCTAAAACAAAGAAATGCACTACTTAAGCAATTCGCCGAAAGTGGTCGAATCAATAAATCGCACTTAGAGCCCTATGATGTAGAATTGATTCGACTGGCAAAACAAATCTCCATAGCTAGACAGAATTTCATCGAAGCTTACAAGCCAATGCTTTTGAATCATTATGCAGAGATTTCTGAATCACGTGAGCATGTGGATATACAATACACGACCACGTGTATGGAAGATTCATTTGAACAACAATTTGTTCAAAATCAAAGTAGAGATATCTTGCTACGTCGGACATCGGCAGGCATTCACAAAGATGATTTCGTATTTGAAATCGACCAATACCCTATCAAGAAGTTTGGTTCACAAGGTCAGCAAAAGTCCTTTTTAATTGCCCTCAAGCTAGCACAATTCGAAATCTTTCATACCAAGAAAGGAACCAAGCCTATCTTGCTACTTGACGACATCTTTGATAAGCTTGATGACCATAGAATCGAAAAGCTCATGCTACTCGTGGGAGATCATCGCTTCGGGCAGTTGTTTATCACAGATGCAAGACCTGAGCGATCTATTCAGATTCTCAAAGGCTTGGACTCTGAGATCAAATTCTTCCGAGTAAATCAGGGCATAGTAGAAGAATTTGCTGATCAATAGCGACTTTTCCTCCTAATCTGAGCATCTAGTGAATATCCGCCAGGACCTAAAAGAAACAAACTGACAAACACCGTCAGATACATCAATGACAATTCCTTGTCACCAAATGGATCTCCAGCATGTGCTACAAATGCAGCCACTAGCATTGCGATGATCAAAGGAACTAATGACACCCTTGTCAAGAATCCAATAGCCAAAAATAGTGCACAGAAAAACTCCGCAAATATCACCAACTGCAGAGATACTGCTGGACCGAGGCCTATAGGGTCTGCAAAGTTTTGGAGATTGCTAGAAAAATTAGATAGCTTGGCCCATCCATGGGTAGCCATCATCAATCCAGCCCCAGCTCTGAGTATCAATAGCGCCAGGTCTTTTAAAATCGTGTTACTAAAGAAAATAAGTCTTTTCATTCTTAAAGTTGGTTAAGCGTTTTCTTATTGCAATATCAAATTAACAATATTCCGTATGAATCGTTAATTTCACATCTTAAATCATGAAGATAATTCCTTAATTCTATGAAGTCAATAAAATGTTTTTCTAAAATCCTTTTTGGGTTTATCATATTTCTCATCACGTGCGCACCGAGCGTTGGTCAACAAAGCTATTCTGATGATTTTGTCACCTACATGTCGGGCTTAGAGCGCTTCGTTCAAAATGAACTCTATAATAAAGTAAGCCAATTTCTATACGACGTTGAGGAAACACCAGAGCCAAAGGCATACATAGATTTTGTCGAAGAGATCAAAAATGAACTCGAGGAATATCACCAGTCGAACAAGTCCAACTTAATGAATGATGAAGTTGACGCTGCTAAATCCTTTATACAAACCATGCTCGTCCAGTTGGCCGAACTTTACCTTGACAGAGCACAAGAATATGAAGTAGGTGTAAAGCAAAAGTTTCTACATGACTACCTCCAAACTTTAGGTCTCAATAAAGAAATCAACAACCTTACAGATGACGTAGCAAGATCAATCATGATGGCACTCCACTCTGCCATGAAGATTCCATTTGGAATGACAAATGATGAAATTGCAAACTATGTAGCTGCCAATAGAGAGGCAGATAGGGAGTTGATCTTAGCTTCAAGTATCATCAACGATATGCTTATGCTGGCCAAAAGTTATGATCAAAGTGAAAATGCTATTGCAACATTCAAAAAAGAGTATAACGGATCCAACTTTACACCATCTATGGAAGAGCTGCTAGTTTCTTTGGAGAAGCTTAAGCCTGGAGCCGAGGTGGAGAATTTCACTTTTGTGAACCTAGAGGGTGAAACCGTCACTTTGGAAAAGTATAAAGACAAAATAATCTACCTAGACCTATGGGCAAGCTGGTGTGGACCATGTATCCAAACTTTCAGAACAAAAACACCAGACTTCGAAATGCAACTGAGAGATCAATCAGACATCGTACTTCTGTATGTGTCTATAGATGAGAAGGAGGAATCATGGAAGAATTTTCTTGACAAAAACCCTATGCGAGGGGAGCATTTATACGCTGGAAAGGGTTTTGAAGCGTCAATAATGAAGTACTTCAAAGTATGGGGCATCCCAAGGTACTTGATTATAGGAAAAGATAATAAGCTCGTCAATCCAAATGCCCCAAGACCTGGAGATGAAGCCCTTTCTGCCTTGTTCGAGTTGGTCGGCAAATAGGCTTTTTTAACACTACATTCAACGAATTCGAGGTAAGGTATTTTGCTGAATTGTAACATTTTTAACTTAGCTGTAATTCATAAATTGTATGGTAACCTTCCCCTTGAAAAAGTTAAAATAGACAGCATTGAACTTTCATTGACTGCAAAAAAAAGGACTCTTCAAATATACACGAAGAGTCCTTTTTTTTTAAGAAATAAAAAAATTTTCGACAATTATCATCAGCCCCACAGGGAAAAAGCCGTAAGGAAAAACCCTTTGAAGGTTTGAGCTAGAATTAATGCCGTCTAACTAAATTAGACCTATTGTCTTAGAAAAAGATCAACCCTCGAAGGACTCCTTCGCTTAGAGATTTTCAATAGCGATTTCCCTAATCAGCCCCAAAGTGAACCTGGATATTCACCTGATTCATGTAGTGATTTGAGAGATGCTATTACTACTGGCCTATCTTCTGTGTAGGTAACACCAAACCAAGTTTTTCCGCCTTCCAAAATTTCTACTGCAGCTTTTCCAGACTCAATAAGATTATTTGCAACTAACGGGATAAAGAATTCAGATTTGATATTTTCCTTGTTTTCTGGCAAAAACTCAAGCCACATAGATTCAATATCTTTGAAAATAGCTGGGTGAAAACCCCAAAAATTCATAGAAACAGGTGTATTCTCTGCGATTTCAATAGCTTCATTGTTTCCTCTGGCGACAATTTTCCCGGATTCACGTGCTATCGAGGTTCTTTCCACCATACCGATAAGTTGGTTTGAAGCATTTGTAGTACACACTCCCCTACTCACTGTACCATTTTCAGACAATACATTCTGAATAGCATAACCAACCATAGCATGAAGGTTTGGCTGGACTCCAGCCTGGAGAAACTTACTCAATATCTCGAATGCTTCTTTGCCATAAAAATCATCCGCATTGATCACAGCAAAAGGTTCTTTGACAACATCCTTTGCACAAAGTACTGCATGTGCTGTACCGTAGGGCTTCACCCGATCTGGGTTTTGATATTCTTCTGGAACAAATGATGTAATAGACTGCAGTACAAATTCCGCTTCAATCTTTCCTTCGATTTTTGGCAAGAATTTCCCTTTGGCAAGTTCCAAAATCTCCTCACGAACGATAAAAACTACCTTTCCAAATCCAGCTCTTATAGCATCATATATAGAATATTCTAAAATAGTTTCTCCATTTGGGCCAAATCCATCGATTTGCTTATTTCCTCCGTATCGACTGCCCATTCCAGCAGCCAATACCAAAAGCGTTGGTTTTTGATTCATTGTTGATAATATCGGTTTTGATTCCACACATTCAAAATTAACCCTTTCACTCTATCATCAAAACCTATTTAAATAAATATATACATATTATCCATTGCTTTAAGGCTCAAACTAGAAACAACTATGTTATAAAAACACCCTATAAATGTATATTACAATATACTTAAGGAAAATAAAGGGTATATTTTAACCTTAAAAATGATTTATAATATCAAATTCTTTGATTTTAGGTTTATTTTTTACCTTCAATTATCTATTTATCAAATTTTATTTTAGATTTGATGTTGAAATTCAAGAAAACCACTAATTCTTTGTCTAAAATGAAAAAAATTGAAGCAATCATTAGAACATCAAAATTTGAAGACATCTACAGATGTGTAGCAGGTTTAGGAATCAAATTCCTTTCTTTCTACGATGTCAAAGGTATGGGACTAGAGCATGCCAAGCCTCAAACATACAGAGGAGTTGCCTATGAGCCTTCTTATATTCCTCGTACCAAAATAGAAATAGTCACCACAGAAGATTTGGTAGAGGCAGTAGTGAATTGCATCCTCAAAGAGGGAAAGACTGGTGAAATCGGAGATGGAAAAATTTTCATTTCTGATATTCAAGAAGCTTACAGAATCAGAAATAATGATACAGGTGCTTCAGCATTATAACACCCCATCAAGAACCTATTCAATCAATATAAAATCTTTACAAACCTATGAATCAAGAAATATTTACTATAAACAACCTCTGGATGATGGTGGCCACTATACTGGTGTTCATCATGCACTTAGGGTTTGCAAGTTTGGAGGCAGGGCTTACACGAGCCAAAAATACCGTAAACATCCTCTTCAAGAACACCATCATTCCAGCTATTGGTTTGTTGACCTATGCTTTTATAGGCTTCAATCTCATGTACCCTGGAGATGACTTTATTGGAAGCTTCTTTGGCTTTGGTGGTATTGGAATATCACTTCCAGAGGGTGGAAACACATTTGCATATAATGAAGGCTACACATTTTTCACAGATTTTATCTTTCAGGCCATGTTTGCAGCGACTGCTGCTACCATTGTATCAGGTGCAGTAGCTGAAAGAATCAAATTAGGGCCATTTATATTCTTTTCAATCCTTTATGTAGGTATCATTTACCCAATAGTGGGTATGTGGAAATGGGGAGGCGGATTCCTAGATACACTTGCTACACCTTTTTATGATTTTGCAGGTTCTACAATTGTCCATTCAGTAGGTGGTTGGGGAGCTTTGGTTGGTGCTTACCTTTTAGGCCCAAGAATTGGAAAATACACGGAAAAAGGCATGAGCGCTATTCCTGGGCACAATATTCCAATGGCGACTATAGGAGTGTTCTTATTGTGGTTTGGTTGGTTTGGATTCAATGGTGGATCTGTGTTGACAGCTGACCCAGGTACTGTTTCATTGGTTTTTGTTACTACAGCCATTGCAGGTGCATCAGGTGCATTTGGAGCGTTATTAGCCTCATATTTGAAATTCAAATCTTATGATATCACCATGGTTCTTAACGGTATCCTTGCTGGACTAGTCGGTATCACAGCTGGTGCTGATTTGATGAGTGTAGGTGAATCAGCCATTATCGGCTTCATTGGAGGCACTTTGGTTGTATTTGCTGTAGTGTTCTTTGACAAGATAAAAGTAGATGATCCTGTTGGTGCGATCTCAGTCCACTTAGTAGGTGGTATTTGGGGAACCTTGGCAGTGGGTATATTTGGTGATCTAGCCAGCATGAGTCAGCTATGGTCACAGTTTATAGGAATAGCTGCAGTAGGTGCATTCTGCTTCGCTACCAGCTGGGTTCTTTTCTTCTCTATGAAGCGCACTATTGGTATCCGAGTAGATGAAAAAGAAGAAACGGAAGGGCTAGATATCAATGAGCACAGTATGCGTGCCTATCCTGATTTCGCTACAAAAGATTAATTTCAGCCATATTTATACAAAAAAAGGGGCTTAACCAATGGTTTTGCCCCTTTTCTTTTAATATGCCTTAAGACTAATGTCTAAACTTTTAATTTGATGGGTAAGTGCACCTACAGATATAAAATCAACACCACATTCTGCAACTTCAGAGAGTGTTTCTTCCGTAATACCCCCCGATGCTTCTAATAGATACTTACCATTGACCATATTGACAGCTTTTTTCATGGTATCATAATCCATGTTGTCCAGCATGATAAAGTCAATACCACCTATCCTCAACACTTCCTGTACTTCATCTAGGTTCCTTGTCTCTACTTCTATTTTAAGGTTTAGCTGATTGTCTTTAAGATATTTTTTTGTGGAAAGAATGGCCTGCTCTAATCCTCCTGCAAAATCCACATGATTGTCTTTCAGCATTATCATGTCATAAAGCGCATATCGATGATTGACACCACCACCGATGACCACTGCCCATTTCTCCATCATTCGAAAATTCGGTGTTGTTTTGCGTGTATCCATTAGTCTTGTTTTGGTATGAGCTATGGATTGTTGCAATTTTGATGTTTTAGTAGCAATACCACTCATTCGCTGCATGCAGTTTAGCACAAGTCGCTCTGTGGTCAATATGGAAATTGATTTTCCTTTTACTATTAACCCAATATCACCAGCTTTCACTTTATCACCATCTTCCAAAAGCAATTCAACTTCTAAAGTTGGGTCGTAATGTTTAAAAATTTTTTCAGCTAATGTCAAGCCAGCAATGACACCATTCTCTTTTATAAGTAGTTTTGCTTGTCCAGTACTTTGCTCTGGAACAGCGGCTAGGGAAGAGTAATCTCCTGGACCTACATCTTCCAACAGTGCTGCTTCAATGAATTGTCGAATAGCCGACTCGGTTAAATATGGCAGATTTTTCACAGCCCAAAATTAACAAAAAATGTCCGAGCACCTTCCAAAAATCAATATTTCATGATTTCGATATTGAATATTCTCATTTCATCTCGGAAAATCTTTCCTTTTATCAATATCCTGTATGGTTCTCCCATTGATTGATAAGTTCCTATGTAATTTTTAATTTGCTCTCCAGAATTACTTTCATGTAATATTTCAAAGTCTTCTGGAGGATATTTCTTGAAAAAATCTCTTAAAACCAATTCAGCTTGATTCTTTGAAAACTCTCCTTGGTTACCGTTGATGTTTAACTCTACACTTTGCTCCATGAATTTTGCGATCTCTCTGCTTGAGCCATTTTTGAAGGTAGTCAATATGGCATTATTAGTCTGATCGTTACTTGAAGGAGCGGTAATCGTACTAAAAGAAAGCAAAATCAAATACAATATGGGTACTAACTTAATCATGTCAACAAAAAAAACAAATTTTAAGCCAATCCATAAGCCGATTGTGTAAAATACCAGTAGATGGGAATAAGTTCTTAGAATCTGTTAATCAAATCTTGTAATAATGATGAAAGGATGATTTTTTTTTTAAATGGCAAAACAATTTTTTAACAAAAAGGATAACAAAGACTAAAATAAAATGGTAGTACACCTGAAACTTCAAGAAATAAAATTTGCATGAGTTTTGGCTTGATGGATAAGAATTTTCATTTTTGAACTTTTATTACTTATACGGACAATCCTATTAGAAAAACCTATATTTGAGCTATGAACAAGAAAGTATTATTGATGATTTTGGATGGTTGGGGCATTGCTACCCGACCAGAAGTTTCTGCAATTGAGAAAGCAAACACACCATTTATTGATGGGCTTTTCAAAAAATATCCTCATGCTAAACTAGAAGCATCAGGACTAGCTGTAGGCTTACCTGAAGGTCAAATGGGTAATTCGGAAGTAGGACATATGAATATCGGAGCTGGCCGAATTGTTTATCAAGACCTTGTTAAGATCAACAAAGCGGTAGAAGAGGGCGACCTAAGCAGCAACGATATTCTAAAAGAAGCTTTTCAATACGCAAAAGCTGAAAACAAAAAAGTCCACTTTATAGGTCTTGTATCGGACGGAGGTGTTCATGCTCATATCAATCACCTCAAAGGTCTATGCGATGCAGCCAAAGCAAATGGATTAGAAGAGGCTTTCATTCATGCTTTCACAGACGGAAGAGATACAGATCCTAAAGGTGGCTTACAATACCTTAATGAAATAGAAGATCACCTTTCACATTCAACTGGACAAATCGCCTCGGTAGTAGGGCGATACTACGCGATGGACAGAGATAACAGGTGGGAGAGAGTTAAGCTTGCATATGATGCGATGGTACTTGGTGAGGGTGAAAAATCTAAAGACATCTTAGCATCCATCAAGAAATCATATGACAATGGCGTAACAGATGAGTTCATTAGACCTATCATCAAAGCAGATTCAAAAGGGAATCCTGTAGGGTTGATTGAATCAGGTGACGTGGTGATCTGTTTCAATTTCAGAACGGACAGAGGTAGAGAAATCACACAAGTTCTTACTCAAAAGGATTTTGAGGAGTACAAAATGAAAAAGCTGAAGTTGAATTACATCACCTTCACCAACTATGATGAAACATTCAAAGATATAAAGGTGCTTTTTGAGAAAGATAACCTACAAAACACACTAGGCGAAGTACTATCTGCTGCTGGCAAGAAGCAAATCAGAATTGCAGAAACTGAAAAATATCCGCACGTCACATTTTTCTTTTCTGGTGGTAGAGAAAAAGAGTTTGAAGGAGAAAGTAGAATATTGTGCCCTTCTCCTAAAGTGGCAACATATGATCTAAAGCCTGAAATGAGTGCATTTGAAATCGCAAATAAGATCAAACCAGAATTAAAGAAAGCAGAGGTAGACTTTATCTGTTTGAACTTTGCAAACCCGGATATGGTTGGGCATACAGGGGTATTTGAAGCTGCAGTCAAAGCATGTGAGGCTGTCGACAAATGTGCAGAAGACGTAATCAGTCAAGCATTGGAAAGTGGATATACTACCATTGTGATAGCTGATCATGGTAATTCTGACATGATGATCAATGAAGACGGCTCACCTAATACTGCACACACAACCAATTTGGTCCCTTGTATCATGGTAGATGATCAGGATAGCTTAGCGGTAAATGACGGGAAGCTGGGTGACCTTGCTCCTACTATATTAAAACTTATCGGAGTAGATATACCAAACGAAATGTCTGGGGATATTTTGTTAAAATCATGATAAAAAGAACGATTATATATTGCTTTGCGCTTTTGCTTATGGCATGTGAAGACGAGCAAGTGAATAGGGGGGAATATGTACCCCCCTATTTTCAATTGGACTCCTTTGTACTACTTCAGGATAGCCTATTGCAAGATTATGGGCTGACAAAGTCTGTCCAGCTGAATGAAAAAAAGGAAGATGTGAAATTAACTCCCCAAAATGTCGATTGGCTTGGAGAGCTTGATTTTTTTTCAAAGGCAGATATCAATAGTCCAGCATTAGCTACTGCTTATCTCGAAGAGATTAAAGGGGATAGCACTGTCTACACTTTAAAAAAAGGAGAAAAGAATAAAGTCAAAACTTTGGCTGTAAGGTTCTTTGACGATAAGCGTCCTAGAAGTATCAGCTTCGTCATGGAAAATGATAATATTTTTTACCAATCAAAAACAAAAGGAGATATGCAAATAGACGCCAACACAGGACTAGTCAGTGCTTACCAAATCTCTGGAAATCAAAAAGTAGTTTTTCTATCACCTATAGAAATGAAAGTAGAAGCAACTGTTACCAAAGATTAGGTTTTGGTTTAGTGTAACTCCCCAAAAACACAATACATTTTTGTTATTGGTCAGTTGTTATTGATAAAAACTCTTCCTGAATTCATTCGAACATTCCTCAATCATATATTGAGATTTTCCAATTGGTTTTAGTTTAAATTGAACTTAGAAATTGCTTCACGATAGCAAGACTTTGGGTGGGAGCTTCATACATACCCATGTGCCCTACTCCTTCAAGCTCATGATATTGTGAAGCACTCGATTCATGAGCTTTACTTGCCTCTATCTTTACAGCTGTATCTTGCACACCTGCAATTATGAGCTTTGGTCTATCAAATGATCCCCACACTTCAAACCTACCTTTGCGATCTCTCATCGTCTCTATATAGGTGATCACGGTATTGGAATCATTCATCTTTCCATAAGCTATCAATTCTGCGATTTCCCTTTCTAGTTTTGATCGACTAGGCTCTGGGAATAGAGGAGGTACAAATGATTCAATAAACTTTTCTACGCCATGCTTATGGATGAAATCTATAGTCTTGTTTCTACTATGACGCTTTTCTTCATCATCGGCAAAAGAAGTCGAATGAAACAACCCTAAGCCAGCTATTTCATTACCCATCAGCTCCACCATGGCTAATCCAACATACCCTCCCAATGAATGTCCTATCAAAACAGGTTGATTTATTTCCATGGATTCTAGCCATTCTTGAAGCAAAACAGCCACTTCTTCGAGGCTTCGAGGAAGTGGCTCATGGTATATATCTTTACCAAACCCAGGCAGATCAAGGCAATAGATTGTGTATAAGTTTGAAAGTTGACTAGCAAAACTACTCCACATTTCCTTTGCTTCACAAAAGCCGTGAAGAAAGATGACAGGTTTCCCTTTTCCTTGTTTGGTATATGAGATCATAGGTCTTTTATGAAATGATTTTCAATTTAAAACTTTAAAAGCTAAATATTACCAGGTTTAATTTGTATTCTGAATAGGGCACTTTAGTATTTACCTAGGCTTTCATTATGCTTCGTCTTTTTTGATGCTCAAGGCGCCTGAAGGACATTTTGAAACCTGATCGATAAGTTCATCCTTGGAGGCATTGTCAGTCTGTATCCATGGCCGAGCTTTAGGATTGTAGACTTTCGACAAAGTTTTCACACATACACCAGCATGAGTACATAGCTTGGGCTTCCATAATATGGTAATGTCCTCTTTGGGATATTCATGAGTTTCCATAGTTTTCAAATTTCGGTTAAAGATCTAGTTTGCATTATCGCAATAATTTCGTGAATTTGATTCTATAATTCAAGCGTTTACCTATAATTGATCGTGCCATACTTTCCTGCGTAGAAGTCCTGATATGCAATGATGATCTCCGACCTGCTATTCATTACAAAAGGCCCTTCTGCAACCATTGGCTCTGCATATGGCTCTCCACCGAAAAGGAGTATATCTGAGGGTCTTTGCTCTTTATTTTCTATGGTAATCTCACCAGCACGAGAATCAAAACTTACAAATTCACCACTCTTGGCTTTTACATTGTTGATTATTGCCTTTTCATTCGGTAAAAAAGCTGCAACCTCTATCTTTTCATCAATAGTTATGGTGAAAGCTCTTTTTGGGGTTACTTGAATATGATATAGAAACTGCTCTGAATAGCTTGGAATACTAGAAACCAAGTTTTCATATGCCCCTGCTATTACTTTGATCCATCCGCTATTTTCTGAGAGATTCATTTTTGGAACTTCATCACTTTGAATGGCTAGATATGCAGGTTTTTCTGCCTTATTTTTAGCTGGAAGATTGATCCAAAATTGAAATGCATGGGTTGTATTGGTACCCGTGCGGGAATCAACATTCAATGTTTCATCATGGATAATTCCATTACCTGCCTTCATCCACTGAACCCCACCAGAATATACTTTGGCATAGTTCCCAGCACTATCAAAATGCTCATCTTCTCCTTCTATGATATAACTCAATGTAGCTATACCTCTATGAGGATGAGCACCAGTCCCACTATTCATTAGCGATGGAGCGTGCATTGGCACAATGTGATCTAGAAAAACAAAAGGGCCAACCGACCTTCTGTAGTTATTGGATAGCATCCTGTATATAGTCAAGCTGCCTATATCTGCCCTTTGACCTTTTATCGAGAAATTAATTTTCTTTTTCATAAATCGACTCATTTAAACGTTTTTTCGAATGGTTACAATCCTTGATTGAAAGCATTACAACTTCTTGTATTAATACCAAATATCAGATCGTATATACCTATCATGAGATAGTTGGTACTTTTTAAAACACTTGTTTGATGAATCAAATTTATTCCAAATCACAGGAAAAAAAGTAGACAAATGACTAAATAACTTATAGACAATTAGCTACTTCAAGAATGAAGATTTTTATAAAAATCAAAGTAAATACGAAACTTTACTTGTGACTATAGAAAAGATCGATTTAACTTAGCTTTGATATTAGTGGATCTTAGATACTCATTGATAACCTATTTTGATTTTTTTGGAATTGACCAATAAATAGCAACCGGTTTAACCTATGAATTGATATTTTCAGGAAAGAAGAGTATTATCAAAAATAATTTTAAGCAAAGTATTTTAGATGCCGACCTGAAGTTAATCCAGCTCCTTCAAAAGGTCTGTCAGGCTGAGTGGGTGAGTGTACATTTGAAGCCTTCCATCACTCTTTTTCGGCCATTCTTCCTTCGGTCTATCCCAATAAAGTTCAATACCGTTTCCGTCTGGATCATCAAGGTAGATAGCTAAAGAAACACCATGATCAGAAAAGCCTGTCAAAGGATAATTCTTAGATTTCAATCTTTGATAGATAATAGCTAAATCTTTTTTAGTGGGATATAATAAAGCTGTATGAAACAATCCAACTTGATGCTTTTGAGCTTTAGAACCATTCTTGCTAAACCAAGTATTCAGACCAATGTGGTGATGGTATCCTCCAGCAGATATAAATGCAGCCTCTTCCCCATACATTAAAGTAACCTCAAACCCCAATAAGTCACAATAGAAATCAATCGAACGCTGTAAGTTTGCTACCTTCAAATGGACATGTCCGATTCTTGTAGCCTTAGGTATTGTATATTTATCTTCCATCGAGGATCTTTGCATTTTGTTAAAAGACGATTTTATACTGTTTAATTTCTCAGCATTTTCCTGCGAATTCGGCTCAAAGTATCCTTTGTAATTCCTAGGTATGAAGCCACGACATGTTGAGGAAATCGATCAACGAAGTACGGATGACTATCTAAAAAAAATTGATACCGCTTTTCGGCATTGAAACTCACAGAATAAGTGATTCTTTTCTGAGAAGCAATACTATTGCGCTCATCAAGTTTGAGAATGAACTCATTAAATGCAGGACACTGCTCACACAATGCCGTTACACTTTGTCGAGATATAAGGAACATTTCACAATCCTCCCAAGCGTCTATAAAATAAATCGAGGGGGTCTGCATCACAAAACTCTCTCTGTCTCCAGCCCACCAATTTTCAATGTATAAATCTATAACATGCTCAGTCCCCTTTTCATCCATGTAATACTTGCGCATCGCACCCTTGACAATGAATGCCATATGTTTACAAATCTCACCTTCTTCCAAAAAATACTGTCTTTTCCTTAACGTTTTCTCTGAAAAGTGACTTAATATGACCTCAAAATCTTCATCTGAAACTAAGGTTGAAACATATTGACTGATGTAGTTCAAAAGTGGATGCATCGATGTTAAATGAAAACTGGCTACTGAAAATGCTTCTATGGATTACGAAGATTAAGTTCGTAATTTAATCTAGAAATACCAAAACAATTAAAAAGCCTTGCTGAATTATCCAACAAGGCTTTTTAAACTTTCTTAAGCTTTCACTTCTAAAGTTATTATTTCTCTCACTGCGTGGGCTATTCCTTCGGGATCGAAACCACATTCTCTGTGTAGCTCTATTTGATCACCATGCTCTACGACTCTGTCTGGAATTCCCAACCTCTTTACTTGTGCACTATAATCTTGGTCTATCATCCATTCAACTACAGCAGAACCAAACCCTCCCATCAATGCGCCATCTTCTATAGTTATCACCTTTTTGAATTTCCCAAACACTTCATGAAGTAGGTCTCCATCCAGTGGCTTTACAAACCTCAAGTCATAATGTGCTGGATTTAATCCATCCTTAGCCAACATTTCGCAAGCTTCCACTGCATAATTACCAATGTGACCTATTGTCAATATGGCGACCTCATCACCTTCTTTTACAATTCGTCCTTGACCTATGGGTACTTCTCGCATTGGTGTCCTCCACTCTGGCATCACACCCTGACCTCTTGGATACCGAATGGAGAAAGGACCTTGATATTGCGTGGCTGTATACATCAAATTACGAAGCTCTTCCTCGTTCATTGGAGCAGATACTACCATATTTGGAATACACCTGAAGTAAGGGATATCATAAGCACCATGGTGAGTAGGCCCATCAGCACCTGCAAAGCCAGCTCTGTCTAAGCAGAGTACAACTTGAAGATTCTGCAATGCTACATCATGCACTACTTGATCGTAAGCACGCTGCATAAATGAGCTATAAATATTACAAAAAGGAATCATGCCTTGAGTTGCGAGGCCAGCTGAGAAAGTAACCGCATGTTGCTCCGCGATACCCACATCAAAGGCCCTATCTGGCATAGCTTCCATCATGATATTCAAGGAAGATCCTGAGGGCATGGCTGGTGTGACACCCATCACTTTGGCATTCTCTTTTGCCAACTCTACAAGGGTATGTCCAAATACATCTTGGTATTTTGGAGCTTGAGGTATTGTTTGGACTTTTTTATAAATCTCACCAGTGACCTTATCAAATAATCCTGGCGCATGCCAAGTTGTTTTGTTACCATTTTCGGCAGGTGCATAGCCTTTGCCTTTTACTGTTACACAGTGAAGTATTTTAGGACCAGGGATATGCTTAAGGTCTTCTAATATTTCTGCTAGATGATTGACATCGTGTCCGTCTACTGGACCAAAATATCTTAAATTAAGCGATTCGAATAAGTTACTTTGCTTAAGAACAGCAGACTTGATAGCTCCCTCTACCTTAGAAATAACTTCTTGAGCTGAGGTTCCAAACTTGCTGAATTTACCAAGTAGGTTCCAAACCTCATCCTTGACTTTGTTATAAGTATGAGAGGTAGTGATATCTGTAAGGTAATCTTTCAATGCCCCAACGTTGGGGTCTATCGACATGCAGTTATCATTCAAAATTATTATAAGGTTGGTATCGGAAACTCCTGCATGATTCATGGCTTCAAAAGCCATCCCTCCTGTCATGGATCCATCACCAATCACTGCCACATGCTGCTTTTGCTTTTCTCCTTTATATTTGGATGCAACTGCCATGCCTAAGGCAGCCGAGATTGAAGTACTTGAATGCCCCACCCCAAAAGCATCATATTCACTCTCTTTTCTTTTAGGAAATCCTGAAAGACCTCCGTAGAGTCTATTGGTATGAAAACTGTTTTTTCTACCTGTAAGAATTTTGTGTCCATATGCCTGATGACCCACATCCCACACCAGCTGGTCCTCAGGTGCATTGAGCACATAATGCAAAGCAACCGTCAACTCTACAACCCCAAGACTAGCTCCAAAGTGCCCTCCATAGATAGAGACATTATCTATGATAAATTGCCTCAGCTCTTCACAAAGTTGCACAAGCTTTTCTTTGGGAAGCTTTTTCAGATCTTTGGGTGAGTCGATCTGTGCGAGTAATTTTCCTGGAGTTATGATCATCTTAGTACCTTTGCGTCATTCAAAAATTATAAACACTTTCCAAATGAGATTGTTTTCAAGGACTCAAGATTCAAGCCAGCAATCCAATTTTTTTTAACACTTATTAAATTTAGCATTAATTTAAATATCTTTGAAAGCATTTGGAATGCAAAATTAATATAAATTTAATAGTATCCAGTGAGTTTCGAGATCAAATTACCACTATTCGAAGGGCCATTCGATTTGATGCTCTTTTTCATCGAGAGAGATGAGCTGGATATTTATGATATTCCTATCTCTAAGATCACCAATGATTTCCTTGAGTACATCCACCAATTGGAGAAAATGGAAATTGAAATTGCTAGTGATTTTATCCTTTTTGCTGCAACCTTGATGAAGATCAAGTCCAAAATGCTCATCCCAAGACCCCAACTCAATGAAGAAGGCGAAGAGATTGACCCAAGAGAAGAGCTGGTCAGACATTTACTGGAATACAAAAAATATAAATCTGTCATTGGTGACCTTGCTTCTTTAGAAGAAAATAGGTTGTCTAAAGAAAAGCGAGGTAATATTGCCAGAGAAATCAAGCAACTTTCCAAAATTGACGACGTAGAAGCAGAGGTTCAGGATTTGGATTTATATAAGCTATTAAAAGTGTACCAACGTGTTATGTCTAAATTTGCATCTCGGACAGATGATACCAAACATACAGTAATTCAATATCCTTACACCATCGAGCAACAAAAAGATTTCGTTTTGGAAAAAGTCAGTTTCAGAGATAGAGTTCCTTTTACTGAATTTATCGAATACAAACCAGATAAGATTTTTGTGATTTATACTTTTTTGGCAATTTTGGAACTCCTTCAGCTTTCTATGGTTACTATCAAGATAGGAGAAGGATTCAATAATTTCTGGGTGGAAAAAACAGAGCCCATCAACGCGGCGTAAGGTATGAAGCTAGACAACAAGAAGATTTTTGAGACACTCAATCCCAATAAAGTGTGGGTACCGGTTTTAATCGGTCTTGGGATTGTATTTTTAATGTTTTATTTGGATCCAAATGTAAACGCTAAAACACTTCGAGGTGTGTTTGATGCATCTTTTCATGGTGTATTTATAGCTATTCTATTCATTCTCTTTAGAGATATTGGATACATTTACAGGATAAGAACGATTACGGACAAGCACTTGACATGGACAAGGGCATTATATGTGATCATACTGTGGGAATTTGCTTCTGCAGTTACTCCATCTATCGTTGGTGGGACTGCGGTAGCTATTTTTATCTTAAATAAAGAGGGAATCAAGCTAGGTAAAGCTATCGCATATGTGATGGTTACTGCTATACTTGACAACCTATTTTTTGTAATCGGAGCTCCAATCATCTTATATTTAGCAAAAGGTGAGATCTTCCCGAGCTCGAGGGTTATGGAAATGAGACTGGGTAATAGCCTAGAAATACTATTCTGGGCTAGCTATGCACTTTATACCATTTATTCCATCATCATGGCTTCTGCTCTTTTTTTCAGGCCAAGAGTCTTCAAATGGGTTCTCCTTAAAATCTACTCCATCAAATGGCTTCATAAGTGGAGACACAGTGCCCATGAATATGGAAATCAAATCATAGAGGCATCGAAAGAACTAAAGGGAAAAAAGAAGGAGTATTGGTTACCAATAATTGGAGCGACAATATTCATCTGGAGCTCGAGGTATCTGATGCTAAATGCATTAATATCTGCCTATGAAAGCTTGACCTTGATGGATCACATTATAGTCTTTGCACGACAAGTGATCATGTGGATTGTAATGATGATCTCACCTACACCAGGTAGTAGTGGGACAGCGGAGTTTTTCTTTGCACAGTTTTTCAGGGAGTTTTTAAGTGGTTATACATTTGTGACCAGCATCCTTTGGAGAATGCTCACCTACTATCCATATTTGATTTTGGGTGCGATATTCCTACCAAGGTGGGTCAAGCAAGTATTCTTCAAAAAGAAGAAAAAGAAAAACTAGAAGCAGATTCACAATACAGATGATCCAAAATCTTAGCCTGCACAATATTAGAAAAGCACTTGGTGAAGAAGATGTCGAGTTGGCTGATTCGAACCCTGTCATCGAGACTATAGTTATTGATTCCAGGTCGGTAATAGCGCCGAAAAACACACTTTTTGTGGCACTGAAGGGGGCAAAATTTGACGGCCATTCTTTTATCCCAAGTTTGTGTGATCTAGGAATAAAATATTTCTTGGTAAGATCTGATTACGAAGCTCCTTTTGATCTCGTAAAAGAAATCGTTTTGATTCGAGTTTCAGATACACGAATAGCACTCCAAAAGCTTGCTACCTATTTGAGGGATCAGTATGATCGACCAGTACTTGCTATCACTGGCAGCAACGGAAAAACCATTATCAAAGAGTGGCTAGGTCAGGTTTTGAGTCAAAAATTTTCAGTAGCCAAAAGCCCAAAAAGTTACAATAGTCAAGTTGGTGTCCCTTTATCTGTATTTGGGATAGCTCCTTACCATCAGGTAGCCGTGCTAGAAGCAGGTATTTCTAAACCCAAAGAAATGGAGTTTTTAGAAAAGATCATTAAACCTGACATTGGAATTTTCAGCAATCTCGGCACTGCACATGAGGATGGTTTTATTTCACAAGAGCAGAAATTAAAAGAAAAAGCAAAACTCTTCACCCACTCCAAATTTGTGATCTACCGAAAGGATCATATAGAAATAGCGACATATTTAGAGAGTCATTTTGAACAAAATAAACTCATTGCATGGTCTGATATTCCTGGAGTAGACTATACCTTGACTGTGAAAAAGGAAACAGATCACTCTAAAATTATTCTGATCAAGCCTGATTTTGGTATGTTTACTTTTCGCGTTCCATTTTTTGATGAGGCTTCTTTGGAAAATATCCGACATGTCGTAGTCGGAGCCATAACTTTAGGGATGAAAGAGGAGGAAATCCAAAAAGGAATCGATCATCTCAAGGCAGTAGACATGCGTCTTACCCTAAAGGCTGGATACCATGAAAGCCTTATTATAGATGATACTTATAACAATGATTTGGCAGGACTAAAACTTGCTCTAGATTTTATGGCGGCACAACGTCCCAAGAAAAGGAAGGTCTTGATCATCTCCGACTTGATGCAAGTTGGGAATGTTGAAGAAGTCTATCAAGAGGTACAGCGGCTTATCAACTATCATGAAATAGACCTTCTGCTAGGAGTTGGTCAGCAAATTTTACTTTTGAAAAAGGGCTTAACATGTGAGCAAAAATATTTCCAAGATACAGCACATTTACTTGACGACTTACGAGAAGATTCTTTCGAAAATGATTTGATACTGGTAACTGGTGCTCGGGTTTTTGGATTTGAAAATGTAGTCAACAAACTTCAGCAAAGAATTCATGGTACTACCCTTGAAATTAACCTAAATGCCTTAACACACAACTACAATTTCTACAAAACAAAAATACTACCCAATACAAAAATCATGGTCATGGTGAAAGCCTTTGCTTATGGTGGTGGTGCGACTGAAATAGCAAATCACCTCCAACAACTCAAAGCGGACTATTTGGCTGTGGCTTATACAGATGAAGGCGTCGCTTTAAGAGAGCAAGGTATTAGCCTCCCTATCATGGTTTTGAATCCAGCACAAGAATCTTTCCACATGTTGCAAAAGCATGATTTGGAACCAGTGGTATACAGTCCTTCATTTTTCACCCAACTTGGCAAATATTGCCAAATCCATCAATGCAAAATGTCGATTCATTTAGACCTAGACACAGGGATGCATCGGTTAGGATTCGACTTGAGTCAATTGAGTGATCTCAAAGTGCTAACGGAACAGTTTCCCGAACTACATGTGGCGAGTCTTTATACACATTTGGTCGGTGCAGATGAAGCCCTACATGAGGATTTTTCTTTGAAGCAGCTTTCCTTATTTTCAAAAATGTGTGAACAAATTGCTGCATTTCTAGGCCATGTACCGCTCAGGCACGCACTCAATTCGGCTGGTATCATAAGGTATCCAGCTTACCAATTCGACATGGTGCGATTGGGTATCGGGCTTTATGGAGTAGAGGTGAATGGAATGCATGATGCCGCATTGAGACCCATATCATCCCTGAAGACGACTATCTCACAGATCAAAACTCTTGACGCTGGAGAAACTATTGGCTACAGTCGCAAAGGAAAGATGAAAGTAGCTGGCAAGATCGCCACCATTGCAATAGGATATGCGGACGGCTATGATCGGCGATTTAGCAACGGCACAGGCTATGTCATGATACAGGGTCAAAAAGCTCCAATCATAGGAAATGTATGTATGGATATGTGCATGGTGGACATCACTTCCATCCCAGCAAATGAAGGTGACGAAGTAATCATTTATGGTCCAAGCATATCCCTCAAAGAGCTTGCAAAAAGCATAGGAACCATCCCATATGAGCTGCTCACAAACATCAGCAGCAGGGTAAAGAGGGTTTATTACTTGGATTAATTTCATACAAAAACACATTGTAAAAAATCATTCTGATGAAATGTACCACTTTTAATAATATCGATTTAATGAAAAAGCCTTCAAATACATCAATTTAGATTTGAAGGCTTTATGGCTTTAGTTTCCTGATTTTGTAGTGTCTGGCTTTGCGGCTGGTTTTGCCCTGTTACCAAGTACACCTTTGAGTACATTTTTGGCTTCTTCCACTGCCTTGTCTTTGGTATCAGACACTTTACGCTCGGCTTCTCTTTTTGCTGAATCCTGCAAAGCTTCTGCCCTAGACTTAAGTTCGCTTTTCACACTATCCTCTGCAGCTTTGAATTGCTCTGTGGCCTTTGCTTGTAGATTCTCCCTTTCGGCATTGACCCTAGATTTGAGCGCATTGGTAAGCAAAGTCTCTATCGAATTGCCACCTGCCAATCCAACCCTAGGGCTTCCATAAGTGCCCCCCAATGTGATCGCTACAGGTATCAAAGTAGAAGTACTTGCCTCTGTTCCTGATATGGTCGCAAGTAGATTGTTTGCTTGAGCTCCAAACTTCCCAGCAGGAACTTGCATATTGACTAAATAATTTATACTTCCATCGAATCCTGTGCTTCCTTGTACATTAGCTTGATAATCCCACAATCTTAGGTCAACGGGGCTTAGGTTTAACACACCATTGTCAATTTTGATAGGCAAGTTGAGGTTTCTGAACTGTAATGTATTCGTATCATTCAATCTGGTGAGGTTGGTGACACTTTGAACTAGCGGGCTATTTTGATAAGCCGCTTCGAGCACTCTGAGTACTCCCTTTCCATCAAGTGAAGATAGGATCGGCATCATATCTTGACCCAATAGACCCGAAAAGTCCATTTTCGTAGAGAATTTACCAGTGAGATGTTGCGCCACTGGGGCAAGAACTTTGACGGTGTTAAGTTTATCAAATGCTTCAGCTATACTCAAGTCTATAACATTGAAATTGAAATCAAACTTCGGTGCAGTAAGGTCTCTGGGATCATAAGCACCATTCATTACCAACTGCCCTCCTAAAGCATTCATTGATGCGTCTCTGAAGCTTAACACACCATCTTTTAGTGTCATATTACCTTTTACTTGCTTCAGGTTCAAATTATCATAAATCACCTCCGCTGCACTTACAGACATGGTAAAGTCTATGTTTTTTGGCAATTCAATCACAGTAAGCTCAGAAGACTCCTCCGTTGTCTCGGATTCAGTAAGCCATTGATTTACATTGAATTTGCTGGATTGTAAAGTTAACTGACCTTGCAAGGTCTCGTTCTCTTTTAAGAAATAATTCATGTAATTCGACAAGAATCCTGAAGCGGTCAGTGGGCTTTCACCAACCCTTGAGTCAAACTTGTTCAGGTTGATCCTAGAAGGAATAAAATCTGCTAAGGCTTCATTGATCCTGATGCCTTGTGGAAGATCTAAAGATGTAAAATAAAACTTCTCCACTCCTAAGCTACCTCTTGTGTCAAGTCTATCAAATCTTTCGAGTTCTATGTCTTTATAAGAACCTTTTGAATTCAAATCAGCATGGATTTTCCCCTCCATTATGGTGTTTTCTATAGGGAATATCGCCATCAACTTTCCTAGATCGACTGTACCTTTGACAGCTCCGTCCCACTGTAGCAACTCAAAATCTCTGATCTGCATATTTCCACTAATGTCCTCATCTTCCAGCTCAAACTCGAACTTGCTCAAATCGACAAGGAAATCCGTCATTTTCCCAGAATTATTGATAATGTTTGCGTTGACATTTAACTTTTCGATTGGAGCTGGATATTCATCACTCTTAATAAATCCATTGCTAAGTAGCATTTTTGCATTGACAGCAGGCAACATATTCGCCACTGAATCATAGCGCCCTTTAGCAGTGGCATTTACATCCAGCATTCCTTTAAGCGCCATGCCTTCTATCGGAAATATTGAAGTAAGTTCCTCCAAATTGAGCTTACCTACCAATCTTCCGTCAATATCATAAGTCACCAAGTTCTCCAAAAGCAAATTACCAGAAATTGGATTACTTCCAAAGTTTAAGGAGAATGTCGGTATATGGACTCTTGTAAGGTCAAGATTGTTGGTAGTATTTACGATTTGCATGTCGAGCTGTACCTCACTTACAGGCCTTGGCAAATCAGGATATTGGAACATTCCATCTACTACCTTCAGCCCAATATCAAATGAAGGGAAACTTTTTTCATTCATTATTCCTCTAAAATAACCCTTGAAATCCATAGTTCCTGAAGTATTCAAGCCTGAAAAGCTCTCTGTATAAATGCCTGGTACTAGTGATAGGATGCTTTTGAAGCTGTTATTTTTTCCTTCAAAATTCAAATCAAAATCAATATCGTCCGAAGGAAGTGCTACATGACCATATAGATCAAAAAGAAAATCATTCAACTGAAAATCACCATCAGCAAAAGCAAATTTCATATTGGCCATATCTACATCTACAGCAGTCTTTCCTTTGAAGGTCTTATTCTTGAGGTAGTTAGTACCATCGTAGGTGACATCAGCAATCAAGGCTTCCATGGTCACTGGAAGTCGGTATTGATCTGACGTGAAATCACCCTTACCTTCAAGCTGTACATTTCCCAAAGCCATGATAAAACCTAAACTTCTATCATTATAGATGAAATCTAAGTTCTTAACCTCTATCAAATCTATCCCAATTTCAAAATTGCCCTCTGATACCTCCTCAGATTCTGAAGGGTATGTAATGTCATAGTTAGCTTGACCATCTTCCAATACTTTCACATATATACTCCCTCCATCTAAATGAACCCCTGTCAAAGAAGGGGTGTCCGCAAATAGTATCGACCAAAGGTTTAGATCTACTTGTAGCTGATCCACATGGACTAGGGTATCATTTTGAAAAGGTGGGTTGCCTGTGATGCCAAATTCCCTCAAGGTAACACTGATATCAGGAAACCTTCGAAACACACTCAAACTAATGTTTCTAAAATCATAATGTACTTGAGCATTTACAGACTCAGAAATCTCTCGATCTACGCGCTCCAATATTTTATCTTTAAAAATAAATGGTGTGGCTACTAATGCCACAAGTAAAAATGCAAAAATTGATAATGTGATGTAGATTGCCTTTTTCATGTTTTGGAAAATTAATGTTAACAATGCTATTCAACGAAATTCATCGATTCGAGGCGAAAACTCATTAGAAACTTTAAAGATGATTAACACACTAAATGCGTAAAGCTACTACACCATAGTCAATTTACTTCTTGACTTTCCAATGCTGCTGAAGCTCCTGCCAAAATTCCGCATGTACTAACCCATTACTTGCTAAAATTTCCCTACCAAATATAAAGTCATCATCTTGTTTGAAGTCAGTCACTCGGCCTCCTGCCTCTTGAACTATCAAAGACCCTGCCGCAACATCATAAGAGTTCAGGTTGTACTCAAAGTAAGCATCCATCCTTCCACAAGCCACATAGCATAGATCAGCTGCTGCACTTCCTAGTCTACGCAAGCCATGTGTCTTTTGCATCAGTGTCTTGAGTATCGCAAGGTACTCATCTATACTTTCAAAAGCACTATAAGGAAAGCCTGTAGCAACCAAGCATTCTGACAA
Organism: Belliella filtrata; assembly: GCF_022549775.1. Classification (GTDB taxonomy): domain Bacteria; phylum Bacteroidota; class Bacteroidia; order Cytophagales; family Cyclobacteriaceae; genus Belliella; species Belliella filtrata. Next base: position 35,418 of record NZ_JAKZGP010000001.1, read on the forward strand.
GCTAGGAGACTGACTTACTTTGATCTTAGTGTCATTGCAATAAGCCCCATGGCCTTTGAGCGCATAGAAGCATTCGTGAAAGTTGATTTCGTAGACTACACCCAAGACTATCTCTTGATCTTTCATCAGCCCTATGCTGACACAAAATATGGGAATACCGTGGATGAAATTGGTAGTCCCATCAAGCGGATCTATAATCCAAGTATATGCTTTTGTTTCGTCTGACTTTGTGCCTTCCTCTGTGATAAAACCTGCTTCTGGCAAAATCTCGCTCAACTTACCTACAATGATTTTTTCAGCTTCTTTGTCTACATAGGAAACCATGTCATTGAGGCCTTTTGACTCAACTTTGGAAATATCAAAAACTTGACGCTCTCTTCTAATAAATGCTCCAGCTTCTTTTGCTATGCTCTTAGTCTGATCTAGGATCAAATTTAAATCAATCATAATAGTTTACAGGTATTTTAATTAGGTTTTAAAACAATCAATATGGTATTCTATGATTATACGCTTTTACACCAGAAGAAGCATTTCAAACAAGTAATAGATTACTTCGGATTGGTATCTATTAATGGCTAAATCTTGAAAACATCTTATATGATTTGGTTACTGGTATCATTCTGGATATACATAATATATTTAGCAGCAGGCTCTATTTAGATTTTCCTTGTACGGTCAAGACAATTTCCCCTTTGATCGGATGCTCTTGGTAGTAACTGATGAGTTCTTCAAATGTACCCCTTACGTTTTCTTCATATATCTTGGTCAACTCTCTGGACACGCAGGCCATTCTCTCTAAGCCAAATGCTTCAGAAAATTGCACCAAGGTCTTCATCAAGCGATGTGGGGATTCATAGAAAATCATGGTTCTTTCTTCCTCCATAAGGTTCTCTATCCTTGTTTTCCTGCCTTTTTTATGAGGCAGAAACCCTTCGAAAACAAACCTATCATTGGGCAGGCCAGAATTTACCAAGGCAGGAACAAAAGCCGTTGCGCCTGGCAAACAGTTCACTTCTAATCCAGCATCTCTTGCAGCTCTCACAAGCAAAAACCCAGGGTCAGAAATAGCTGGTGTGCCAGCATCACTGCAAAGCGCTAATACTTCTCCTTTTTCCATCCTCTCGACTAATTTCTCGACAGTCTTGTGCTCATTGAAGATATGATAGCTTTGGAGAGGACGCTGAACCTCCAAGTGCTTCAGTAATTTGCCTGTAGTTCTAGTGTCTTCCGCTAAGATAACGTCTACAGATTTGAGCACTTCGATTGCTCGCAAAGTAATATCTCCTAGGTTCCCAATGGGTGTAGGGATCAAATACAAACTAATGTGCTTATCTTCACTCATATCAGATCTCATCGATCGCTTTTGCTAATTTGTGATCTTTTTCGGTGACTTTATTGCCTTCATCATGCGTAGTGAGCTCAATGGAGACTTTGTTGTACACATTGCTCCAGTTTGGGTGATGCCCTTGCATTTCAGCCAAAAAGGCCACTCTAGTCATGAAAGCGAAAGCTTCTTGAAAATCTTCAAATTCAAAAGTCTTGGTCAACTTATTGTCTTCTTCTTGCCACATATGCTTCTTCTTTAATCTTTTCTATACAATTCTACACAAATCAAGCCATTAAAGGGAAATCACACCTTCAATCTTGGCCGCTCTCTCATATACATCAAGTACAGCATCACTTGAACCCATCATGGCCTTTATGGTTGCACTCACATAAGTGCCTTTACTTGAGTTTTTCAACTCCATTTCATTATTCGGGAGTAGCGCAGCTACTTCATCTTCCTTCCCTGCTTGGACGATAAATTTGAACATATATAATGCAGGAAATGTAGTCTGGGCTTCAAGCTTTTCTTTGAAAGCCTCTTTATCGAATGTATTTTTCATATTTAATCCTAAGTTACCGCTTATAGTCTATTGAACCTGAAAATTAGAAATAAAATTCAGACACAAAAAAACCCGTGAAACTATCACGGGTTTTGATTTATGTCAATCTTCCGATCTTAGAAGAATTTATATCTATAATCTTTCACCTTGGCCAAGTCTTCCAATGCCATCATGATCATGTATGAAGCTCTTTGAGAATTGTTCTGTGCGATAGATGCTTGATAGCTGCTATAATCTGCCACTTCATTTGCTGGAGTGATAGCATTAAGCTTTGCCACGATCACACCTACATCTTCTGAGATAGGCTTTGTAATATCACCAGCATTTTTCAACCCAAAGATTGCACCTATAGCTTTTGGAGCAAATCCAACACCTGGAAGCACACTAGTTGCCAGTGTAAGGTCTGGAGAATTGTCTAATGAAGCATCATCGCCGAACTCAGCTTTGATCTCTTCCAAAGAAGTCTTGCCTTTGATTTTCTCGATGATTTTAGCTGCTTTTTTCTCATTTCTCACTTGTACAGTCGCTTGAGCTCTAGCTTGCTCAAGTGAAGCAGTACCCTCATCATACTTACCTCTAAGCAATGCTACTACATACGTATTATCCAATTCAAATACTTGAGATACCTTACCCACAGATGCATCATTGAATGCCCATCTTACGATTTCTCTGGCATTGGTTTGATTGTTTAGGTTTCTAGAAAATGCTCCAATACCATTTGCTTGAAGAACTCTATAGCCTTCTGTTTGTGCATTCGCTTGGAACTCCTTAGCATTCGATGATTGTGCAGCAAAAGAATCTGCCTTTCTAAAAATATCATTTCTTGTAGCATCACTCGGACCTAACTCCAATTCGATAGCTGCAATTTTGAATGTTTCTCTCTTAGGTAGTTCTGTTACGTTGATGATGTGGAAACCATACTCAGTTTCTACCAATTTATTGATCAATCCTGTAGATTTGGCATCATAAACCGCATCGGCAAACTCCGTAACGAAATCGTCTTTTGCAAACCAGCCAAGGTCTCCACCTCTTTGTGCAGTACCATCTTGACCATATTGAGTAGCTGCAGTCGCGAAATTCAATCCACCTTGAATTTCCTTCAAGATATTTTCAGCTTGTGCTTTCACCTCTGCCTTAGCATCCTCCTCCAATCCTTGAGTACCAAACAAGATATGGCTTGCTCTCATTCTAGGTGTACCATCGTACTTGTCAGTTACCTTGTAGGTGATGTAAGTAGATCTAGAAGTAATAAATGGCCCATATGTCTCTCCAGCTTGAATATCATCTACGTTACTTGTCAAAGACTCTGGTAAAGCCTCTCCTGGTAGATATGTTCTGAATGGATTTGCACCCTCTGTGTTTCTGATTGCAAAAACAGAATCAGATTCAGAAGTTCTTAACTCATCAGTCAATTTTTGAATATCAGCAATAACTGCAGTAGAATCTTCACCACTTGCATATAGATTGAAGACTACGTAATCCAAATCAGCAGCATCCGATACTTGAAACTTATCTTTGTGCTTGTTGATGTAAGTTTTCAATTCTGAATCAGAAACCTCAACTTCTGCATCAGGAATTACATAGAATGGAATAAAGACATGATCAACATCTGCGATTGTATTAGCCATTTTGTGCTGAAGCTTACCTTCCGCTTTGGTAGCATACTCAGAAGTCGATAGCAAGTTGTCATACTTGATTCTCAACCTGGCATCTGCAAAAAGCTTCTCCTGTTGTGCCCAAAAAGCTCTTTGCTCAGGGCCAGCCGTTTCTAGATTTTGAAGAAACGCGATCAATTGAGACCTGTCAAATTCTCCTGTGGCTGGATTAACGAGCTGCTGTCTAAGTTCTGGAATAATGTTTTCTCCTTGAACCATGTCCACTAACTCTTCATCAGAGATAACTAGACCAAGTTCATCATACTGCTTTTTGAATACCTTTTCGACAATCAATGCCTGCCATGCTTGCTCACGTATGCTGTACATTTCGGCTTCGGAAGGTGTTCTTCCTGTATTTTGTTGAAAAGAGAATTTGGTTTCTTCGATTTTCTGAACGTACTCTTCATAAGAGATACTTTCACCTGCAATCTCACCTACCTTATTTGAACTCCCACCCAAAAGGGTTGAATTCGGACTCAATATATCTCCTCCTACAAGGAAAAATATCAAGCCTACTGCAATTACACCGATTGCAAGACCTGTTCTCTGTCTGATTTTTTTAATTAATGCCATTCTTCTGGTTTTTTGAAGTGCCGCAAAATAATTACATCTAAGGGATAATTCAAAATAATATCGCTCTCAATAAATTACTTCTTGGAAATTGTTGTGAAATTGACCTTGATTTTCAAAGTATCTATGCGATGATCCTGCTTGGACACCACGGTGAAAGTGTAAGGTCCATAGGTAACGGACTCACCTTTATTGGGAATATTTTCTGCCAAAGAAATCACCAAACCAGAAAGTGTTTCAAACTCTCCATAAGGCAATTCCCAATTGTATTTTTCATTCAAATAATCTATTTCGTGCCTAGCACTCAGTAGGTATTCATGATCAGACACCTTCTGCTCTATCAGATCGTCGTGATCATACTCATCCTCGATTTCGCCGAATATCTCCTCGATAATATCTTCCATAGACACTATACCACTCGTACCTCCAAACTCATCGACTACTAAGGCCAAGCTTTTGCGTTCCTTGATAAATTGTATCAGGAGCTCATTGGCCAATGCCGATTCTGGTACAATGATAATCGGTGTAAGTATATCTGCTATCGTCTTGGGCTTCTTAAAAAGCTCCAGCTGGTGACAATACCCAATCACATCATCTATGCTCTCTCTGTAGACGATTATCTTCGAGTGACCGCTATCAGCAAAGACCTCCTTGAGTTCTGCTATGGGCTCATCAATCTCAACGGCTACTATATCTGTCCGAGGAACCATACATTCACGCACCCTGATCGTCTTGAACTCTACGGCATTGTCAAAAATTTTAGTATCTACTTCCATCTTCACATCATCTCCAGACTGCTGCACATTGGTTTGGAGAAAACTATTCAAATCTGTGACTTTAAAGACAGGCTTATCTTCACTGTATTCTAACCTCAGCACTTTGGTAATAAAAAATCTAGAAAGCCCCACTACAAACCAAACCACTGGATACATCAGATAGTAAATGATCAAATATGGTATAGACAATGCTGAAAGCAAAATATTGGGATTCAGCATAAAAATACTCTTGGGAATAAATTCGGCTGTGACTAGCACCAAAATTGTAGAGATTACTGTCTGAATCACCATTACTGTGGCTTGATTATCAAAGCCTTCAGGCAATAACTCCTTGATCTGAGGCTCAAGCAAACTCGCCATAAATATACCATACAGCACAAGAGCTATAGTATTCCCTATCAATGTAGTGCCAATAAACTGACCTGGCTTTTTTACAAACCTTGAGAGGATTCTCCCAGATAGATGTCCTTGCTTACTTTGCAATTCGATCTGAAGCTTATTGGAAGAAATAAAGGCTATTTCCCCGCCAGAAAAAAGGGCTGAAAAGATCAGTGTGATCATCACATAGGATAAATATTCATATTCCATTACTTCTTCTTTTTAGACTTCCCTTTTGCCTTACTTTCTTCCTCTTTGATCAATTGTTCATTCTTGCGATACCTATACCAAAAAAGTAAAGCTACCGCTAGCATAAATACTGGGTAAGACAATGAGATACCAGAAGTGATCGTCAAATGGGTACCTACTACAACCAATGCCGCAGAAAGTGATAAAAGTATAATATCTGTTAACTTCATTATCTCATTTAATTTCCTTCTCCAGGAATGATCGTCCTACTGTCTATTACTGAGTAAATCTCATACTCACTAAAAGATTCATCTGCCTCCATTCCAGTACCCTTGATCAATCTTTGAGGATCTTGGATAGTTACAAATTTCTCTGTGTATATTTTTTTCTTTGTTGGATTCCAAAATAGCTCTTCAGAGGCAAGCTTCTGCTGCTTTTCCAAATTCTCAACTTGCACATCTCCTTCACCCCTGTATATATCTTCTTTTCTGATATAATACCCACGATCTGCTCTAATGGTCGTGGTCAACTCTCCCTCCTTACTATAGAAGTAAATCTCAATACCATCTGGGAACTCATTATCACCATTGCTAAACTCCAATTGCCTTTTTGCCTTGAGGTTGATCTTGATCACAGTGCTGTCTGAATGAGATAGATCTACATCATATGCAATCGAAGTAGGCCCCAGATAAGATTCTAGAAAACTCGTGTCTTCCTCCCCTCCACAAGCCGTGAGTATGAAGAAAACTAAGAAAATAAAAACTACCTGAAGCTTAGTCATGTGGCAAATATACATAAAGCATACAAATCAAAAAAGACGGCTAAAAAAGCCGCCTTTTTCAATAACTCAAATATCGTTAATTTCTTAGTCTCTTGTTGCTAAAGTAACAGTCTCTCCAATCCAACATCCAGTACTGATACTGCCACCAACTTGAAGTCCTTCAGTAAAAAGTTCTTCTTTGGAGGGGAATCTTGACTTTGCTTGAGCCATTCCCGAAGAGTCTCCAGCCCTTTGATAAGCATTGTAAGCTGCGATAAACACTGAATAATCTTTAGCTCTACTTTCTCCACCTTTACAATCGTTGAAAGATCCCATGTAAAGCTGAGCTATAAGTCTCCAAGCATCCTTAGTTTTACTTTCATCTAATTTAGCTGCTTCTAAAGCTGCTGATCTTGCAGCACTTTTTCTGTTTGCTTGACCATGGATTTTAGCTAAATCCATATGAACATCAGCTTTTTGTGAATCATTTTCAGCAAGTGTTAAAGCTTTTTCAAGAATTGGTTGAGCTTTTTCATAATCTCCACTCTGCATCAATCTCATACCTCTTACCTGGGAAGTTGAAAATGAAGGCTTGTTCGTATCGATATACTCAAGAGCCATTGAGAATGCTTCAGTACCCAAACATTTGTATTGAACTGAATACTTGAAGATCTGATTGGCCAATGCCTCATTGCTTTGATCCGCTTTGAATTTTGGACCCAATGTCTTCTCGATAAAATCACAATCGATCAAATCCATCGCTACGATCAATTGATCTCTGATGCCTTCCGCTTGAGATACATCACCACCATTGGCTTGTGCCTTGTCTACCATCGCATTGATCTCATCGTATTTGTTTACAACTTCTTCTTTAGAATAGGCATTATTCAAAGCATAGTTTCTATAAATCAAATCATAGTAACCACCAAGAAGAGACGGTGTACGGAATTCTCCATTTACTTCAATTACTCTTTCGAAAATCTCAATGGCTGCTGGAACTTTGGACTTATTACCTCTGTAGTAATTGTATGCATAGTAAGCTTTATTTTCTATCCAAGCTTCTTCTCTTCCGAAGTTCTTCTCTCTCAATTCAAAGATAGTGATCACAGAATCCTGATATGCATTTTTCTTAGCTGCATCATCTGTAGCAGCCTGAGCACCATGATATACATTCACCCCTTTGATGTATATTGATTCGTTAAGATTCGGTGCATTTACTAAAAGCCAGTGGAGTGGCTTTGTAGCATCTACAAATTGCTCAGAGTTTAAATAATCAGAGTAAGCTGCATTGTACTCTCTTGCTTTTTTTTCCATCTGTTCGTCAGATGGCCAATTCCAGCCGTCTTGCGCCTGCGCAATTCCCGCCACCATGAAGGTCACTAATCCGGCTAATACTAATTTAAGTTTCATAGGTGTTTTGTTTATTCAAATGTTCGTTTATAAAACCACGTGTTATCGTTGAGAGAAAATCCAAAACTAACGTTGAAGTAGTTTTCTCTAATGAGACCGTCTCCAGTTGATCCTCGAGTACCAACTTTCAAAGCCACGTTCACCAATGACAGAGAGTTTACTGGTATCGATCCTCCAAAATTAATGCCAATATCTGTGATCTGTGATTGGTTAACTACATAGGGAGTTTGAATATATTCTACCCCCGCTCTGTAAGTTCCTCTTTTGAAAATATTGTCCATAGAGAAGACATCTGGAGTAAACTGAGCCCCTAGGCCAATTTTAAAACTCTCCCCTAATTCCCCAAATTCTCCAGAAAAATTCCTGTATTGACTGAAGTCCTGGTACTGCGCTTCTAGACCAACTACAAACTTATTGATTTTTTCAAAAGACACACCATATCCCATCCTATTTGGCAAGAAAATGGTTCCAGGATCATTATTAGAGATGATATCACCTGGTGAATCTGGATCGCTAGCTTCGCCCAAATCTGCAACTTTGGCAAATTGTTTTCCTTTAATGTCTCCAAATGAATGATAGAAGGCACCAAAATGGATATTACTTTGTTTTCCTGATCTGAAAAAGTAATGTGCTCCTGCTTTAAAAGAAACGTCCGATACTGTTAATCTTTCATAATATTCTGATGTAGCTCCCACTACTGCACTTGCGGTATCTCTTAGCGTCAATTGATTGGTTCTGATGGTTGAGCCAAACAAATACGAGCCATGAAGACCAATGCTTAAGTTTTTGGCCAAAACATAACCAGCCGAAATGTAGCCTTCAGTGATACCTCCATCTCCACGGATCTGATTGATCGCATTCAGGTTTGAATTGGTAACATCACTATTTACGATGATGTTATAATTCACGCTAGAAAGCTGGTTTATCCCCATCCCCATGGTGAACTTATTCGGCTTGAAAGGCAGGGACATAGCCAAATAAGAAAGTCCCCCACTTGAGAGTGATTCATTTTCTGTACTACTTGAAGCTTCGATGGATCTGTAATTCAAGGCAGCTTGAAAATTAAATGCTGTATTTCTCGTAGAAAGAGCTGGGTTTACATTGTTGATGGCATAGCCAGTCCCGTAACTGACTCCAAGTCCTCCCATAGCTTGATTATGCGTAAGTCCACCGTAACTGAATTCTCCTAGACCTAAGGCACTATACGTAGAAGCACTTGTCTGAGAAAAAGCGTTGGAAAATATGAAAAAGACACCAATAGTGCCGAGTAATCGCAGTCTATTTTTTATTGACATTGTATGTTAATATTCTATCCAATCCGTATAGTACCAAATTGGGGATTACAAATATGTGGTCTTTTGTTAAAGTTTCAAAGTAAATTGAGTCTCCTCCGCAAATAATGACCTTTAAATCTTGATGTTGCTGCTTTAATGCATCCACAAAACCTTCGATTTCGAATCGAATACCGTGATAAACTCCGCTCTGCATGCATCCTTCAGTATGCTTACCAATCAATTGAATTTGTTCCAAATTTGGAAAATTCACTAAAGGAAGTCGAGCTGTTTGCTGGTGCATGGCTCGGAATCTCATGCTCATGCCTGGAGAAATCCCTCCACCTTGATATACATTTTGATCGTCCAAGAAATCAAAAGTAATGCATGTACCTAAGTCAATAGCCAATAGATTCCCTATGGGGAAATTGGCCCTGGCACCGACCACGGCAGCTTTTCTATCCACTCCTAGGGTCTCTGGAGATTCATAGCCATTTGCGATGGGTAATGGAGTATCTTTTGTCAAATACAAATATTCAAATGCCAAAATCTCCTTAAGCAATTCATTATCCTGATTTACTGAACTCACTAAGCACGCGTCAAAATTAAGCTTGTTTGCGTATGCTGCCAAATCCTCCAATCTTTCAAAATTTCGGGCTTCTGGAGAATTATTCTCATCAAAAACAGCCGACTTGATCCTCGAATTGCCAATATCTACGATTAATCTTTTCACTTTGAACTTAAGCCGTTTGTTGAATTTATTTGCTTCTACTTATTTGATTGTGTTCAAATTGACTCATCAATCAACTCGGCTAAATTAGTCATTTTCGATGCAGCCATGATTTGAAAGGAATATTTTTAACTTTATGCCTGCATATTTAACATAAATTAACCAAGCACATGTCACAAACTTATCATATCATCGGACTTATGTCTGGCACATCTTGCGATGGACTTGACATTGCCTATTGTAGATTTGACCATAATGATGGGTGGGGTTTTCAAATCCTAGAGGCAGATACAGTCACCTTTCCGATGGATTTGGAAGTTAAACTGAAAAGAGCTCACCTCATGTCTGGTCTGGATTTACACTTGCTAGATGTTGAATTTGGAAAATGGATGGGTGATCAAGTAAAAACCTTCATCAACCTTCATCAAATTCAAGTAGACGCAATTGCTTCTCATGGACATACTATTTTTCATCAACCACAACAAAAGCTCACCCTTCAGATCGGAAACGCATGGGCATTACATGTGGCAAGTGATAAACCTGTGATTAATGATTTTCGAATGCTCGATGTACAGCTCGGTGGTCAAGGCGCTCCGTTAGTTCCAATAGGTGATCAGCTGCTTTTCCCTTCCTTTTCCTACTGCCTGAACTTAGGCGGCATCGCCAACATCAGCATGGATATAGATGGCAGAAGAAAAGCATTTGACATTTGTCCTTTCAACATCCTCCTAAATCACTATGCCAATCAACTCAATTTGCCATACGATAACGGTGGAGAAATTGCCAAATCTGGGATTATAATACCAGAAATACTCGCTGAACTCAACGCACTTCCTTATTATCGACAAAAAGACGCTAAATCTCTGGGCCGTGAAGACTTGGATATATACTTTGAAATATTGGATAGGAATGAGCAAAATAAGGTTGAAGACAAGCTTCACACATTAGTAACTCACTATGTGTTTCAGGTTAAAAAATCTATCTCCAACTACACTGGAAACATGCTAATCACAGGTGGAGGGGCCTACAATGAGTACTTTATAGAGACTTTAAGAAAAGCTTTTGAAGGACAAATTCATATCCCTGATGCTGAACCAACCATCATAAACTTCAAAGAAGCTTTACTTTTTGCTTTTCTTGGCGTTCTCCGACTTAGAAATGAGACAAATTGCCTAGCATCAGTCACTGGAGCTAATAAAGATAGCTGTGGGGGAATGGTAATAGGTATGTAAAAGTAAATTTTACGTCTAACTTCAAAGATACGAATATCCAAGTATTCTATATCCAAGCCATGTGTGATGGATTCAGGTATTCTTAAAGCTTAAGTATTTTTGCATGTAAAGAGAAATTAAGGGTCAGTTATAAAATTTCATATCCCCACAAACGCAATACTTATCTCCGAAATATTCCTATTTTTGTTTGCATAAAAACCCAAATATTAGAGATATGAAAGAGTTACTCAAAAGATTTGAGAACAAACAACCTGAGATTGTATTTGAATGGAGTGACAGCGAAACTGAAGCAGAGGGCTGGGTAGTGATCAACTCACTCAGAGGTGGAGCAGCTGGAGGAGGTACCCGAATGCGTAAAGGACTTGACAAAAGAGAAGTAGAGTCTCTTGCCAAAACGATGGAAGTGAAATTCACCGTCTCTGGTCCAGAAATTGGCGGTGCAAAATCAGGCATCAACTTTGACCCAAATGATCCTAGAAAACCTGAAGTGCTTAAGCGCTGGTACGCCGCTGTGATGCCGCTTTTGAAGAATTACTATGGCACTGGTGGAGACCTCAATGTAGATGAGATCCATGAGGTCATCCCTATTACTGAATCTTACGGCTTGTGGCATCCACAGGAAGGTGTGGTCAATGGACACTTTCATGCTTCAGAGCCACAGAAAATCAGAAAAATAGGACAGCTACGTCAAGGAGTCTCCAAGGTGTTGGAAGATCCTCACTATACCCCAAATGGCCCTAAAAAATACACTGTCGCTGACATGATCACAGGCTTCGGTGTAGCAGAAGCGGTAAGACATTACTACAAAATCTGGGGTGGTCAACTCAAAGGTAAAAGGGCAGTCATCCAAGGATGGGGAAACGTAGGTGCTGCTGCGGCATGCTTTCTCGCAGTAGAAGGAGTAAAAATCGTAGGAATAATCGATAGAGATGGGGGATTGATAAATCAAGAAGGTTTTTCACTTGACCAGATCAGAGAGCTTTTCATCAGCAGACATGGCAATAAGCTGGTAGCACCAAACATGATCCCGTTTGATGAGATCAATTCTAAAATATGGAATTTGAAATCGGAGATTTTTATCCCTGCAGCAGCCTCGAGGCTAGTCACAAAGGATCAAGCTGAGCGCATGGTAAATGCAGGTTTGGAAGTTATTTCATGCGGAGCTAATGTGCCATTTGCTGATCCAGAGATTTTCTTTGGCCCTACAGGCTTATGGGCTGATGAGCAAGTATCAGTGATTCCAGATTTTATAGCAAATTGCGGTATGGCTAGGGTCTTTGCCTATCTCATGTCCGACACCGCAGAATTGACAGATGATGCAATATTCAAAGATGTCAGCAAAACTATCTCCAAAGCGATGAAAAAAACATTTGTGGCAAATCCAGCTAAAACTAAGATAGCGCAATCATCTTTTGAAATTGCACTTAAACAACTCGTATAATAATTTCACCAATCATCAGCCAGTAAGCAAAGATCAAAATTATTTGCTGCTGGCTGATTTAATTTCACTAGTGGTTTTCATTCAAAATAAGTAGTTTAGCAAAACCATATCTCTAAAAAAACATAACCGATAGAGATAAAAAAAAGCTGAAAACTAGGCTAATCTTTCGATTTACCCTTTAATATTATTTGAATGAAGAATTTTATTGCGGCAATTATCCTGATTTCTGGGGTTTTATTTGCCATACCTTTTTCAGAGGCTCAAGCACATGCCTCTCCTCAAACTGAGCAAAAAGATAGCATAGATGCTACCGACCCCATCACGAGTGTAGCGGCTCATATTCATGATGATGTCAATGATATACATCACGATGCGCCCATGTGGTTAGTTATACCTTTTGTGATGCTACTTTTGATGATTGCAACAGGACCATTGTTTTATGAGCATTTCTGGCATCACAATTATCCAAAAGTTGCTGTGGGCTTAGCGATGATTGTCGTCTGCTATTATTTGTTTGTATTAGGCAATGCACATGGCCCAGTCCATGCACTAGCGGAATATGTCCAGTTCATAGCATTGTTAGCTTCTTTATACATAGCTTCTGGTGGTATTCTTATCGAAATAGATAAGAAATCTACCCCATTGGCAAACGTTAGCTTACTACTTATCGGAGCAGTAATCTCCAATCTGATTGGCACTACTGGAGCATCCATGCTTTTGATCAGACCTTTTATCAGACTCAATAGAGGAAATATTCAAGCTTATCATATCATCTTTTTCATTTTCATGGTAAGTAACATTGGTGGCTCATTGACACCTATTGGTGACCCTCCTCTATTCCTTGGGTTTTTGAAAGGTATTCCTTTCTTCTGGACGCTGGAACACAACTGGCCTGCGTGGATTTTGGCACTAGCCGTATTAGCGATTATTTTCTACTTCATAGATAGAAAATACGGAAAGGCTAAGGAAGAAGAAATAGAAGAAGTAGTATATACCAATAAATTTGGATTGATTGGTGCAAAGAATTTTGGTTGGTTAGCAATCGTTATTGGCTCCGTATTTTTAGATCCAAATGTAATTGATTGGGTACCTGCTATACGATACGATGGGCAAAAATTCTCTTTCTTGAGAGAGATCATCATGCTATCTGTAGCTTATCTTTCTTATCGATTTGCAGATCAAAAAGCAATCAAAGGAAATGAGTTTAACTTCGAACCAATCAGAGAAGTAGCATTCATCTTTATCGGTATCTTTGGAACGATGATGCCAGCACTAGAGCTGGTGGGGAACTTTGCAAAATCTCCTGAAGGTGCAGAACTTATTACACATAATACCCTTTACTGGGGAACAGGCCTTCTATCTGGATTCTTGGACAATGCACCAACTTACCTGAACTTCCTCGCAGCGGCAATGGCCTCTCAAGGTGCTGAAATCAGTAATGTCGCAATGGTCAAGACATTTGCTATGGATGGATACCACGACTCCGCTTTCGAATTGATGGCTATATCTATAGCTGCGGTATTTTTTGGAGCCATGACATACATTGGTAATGGACCAAACTTCATGGTAAAATCTATTGCTGAGCAAAGTGGCATCAAAATGCCTTCATTCTTTGGCTATATCATAAGGTTCTCTATACCAATTTTATTGCCCATTTTGTTTATCACTTGGTTAGTGTTCTTTGCATTTGTATAGATAATTCCTTTCGGTTTTGTTAACTATTTAAGTCTAACGGCTAATATTGCAGTTAGGATCACCAAGACAAATCTTTGATTGGGTATGGGTACTTATCACCTATACCCAATTTTTGTTGCTCAGATTTTGGCAATAAAAAGGGATGATGAGCTGCAAATCCCTTCACTTCCTGTAATTCTTCGATCCAGTGCCTGATATAAGCTCCTTCACCATCATACCTTTGAGCTTGGTTTGGAATATTGAAATAGCGATTTTCTCGAGGGTCATTACCAACCCCTGCGACATAGAGCCAATTGCACCAATTGGAGCATACATCGTAGTCTACCAGCAAACTTTCAAAGTATAAAGCACCCCATCTCCAATCTAGGCCCAAGTCATTCACAAGAAATGAAGCCACAAGTTGCCTACCTCTATTAGACATAAATCCCGTTGTATTCAATTCTCTCATATTAGCATCGATGAATGGAATCCCTGTAAGACCACTTGCCCATTTATCAAATAAGTCTCTATCACGATTCCACTTCTCTGATTTTGACTTTATTCCTTCAAGTTGAAAAATCTTTGCACCATGTTTTTTGGCAATGAACTTAAAATAATCTCTCCAAATCAACTCAAATATCAGCCAGTAGGTAGATTGATTTTTCACACGCTTGTCTTCATAAGCTTTAACTTCCTCATAAATATACCTAGGAGAAATACATCCAAGAGCAAGCCAAGGAGAGAACTTACTACTGTAATCTTCTCCAAGCAAACCATTCCTAGTGTCTTTATAATTTTTTAACCGATCTCTATTCCAAATATATTCTTGGACTCTCTTTTTCCCCGCCACTTCCCCTCCTTGGAATCGAATTGCACACCTTTCATCTACTATTGCCTCAACTTTCAACCATTCTGGCATTTGAAAAGATTCATCAAATACAGCTGATGGAACAGGAATCGCTATTGGCTCTGGAAAAGATGGCCTTACATCTACGAATTTTTCACATTCCTTTCGGAATTTTGTAAAAACTTCTGGCGTATGAGCGACAGGAAAAGGCAAATCCTCAAGATGAAATAAGGTGCTTTGCCAAAAACTAGCAGTTTTGATACCTGCTTTCCATAAGTTTTGTTCGAGGGCATTTTCTACCTGCTTTTCTTCAAAAGTGATCTCTTCTGAAAAGAAAACATGTTCGACATTGTATTTTAGCGCAAGCTCAGGGATTACTTCCTCTGGTAAACCATCTGTCATATACAAATTCCCTCCTTTAGCTTGAATCTGCATCTGAAGATCAAATACTGACGCTAACAAAAACTGCGAACGAAAAGGCGCTGTCCTTGGAACCCCAATTTCTGTATCGACAAAAAATCTAGGATCAAAGCAATAAACAGGTACAATTTCTTCCGAGCGTTCTAAAGCTACGCATAACGCTTCATGATCATGTATCCTCAGATCATTTCTAAACCAAACTAAAACTCTTTTGTATCGCTTCACTCTCAAAAAACAGCTTGTTTAATTAAAGTGTTTGGGCTATTCAAGAATTTATTCTTTAATTGTTGTGAAAATGCTATAAATGAAGATTCCATCTAAATAATTTTATTCAATTTAATTGCTCAAAACTTAAATCATGAAAAAATCAACATTGCTTATTATCCTTCTTTTCATTACAATATACACCTATGCACAAAGAGATCAGACCAATCAGGAACCTGGATCAACTGCTTTCTGGGAAAACCTAAGCAAATTGTGCGGAAAGTCATTTGAAGGAGAAATGCTCAATGCTTCTGAAAAGGATCAATTTTATGGTAAAAAATTAGTGATGCATGTAAGAACTTGTGAAGATGGAAAGATAACTATCCCTTTCCACGTTGGAGATGATCACTCCAGAACCTGGGTACTGACCATGGAAGAAGGGGGCATGATAAAGCTAAAACATGACCACCGCCATGAAGACGGAAGCGAAGATAGGATTACTCAATATGGAGGAACGAGTTCAAATTCAGGAATGTCAAAAATTCAGTTCTTCCCTGCTGACCAGGAAACTACTGACTTGATTCCTTATGCAGCGACTAATGTATGGTGGATCACTTTAGATGAAACCTCATTCACTTATAATTTAAGAAGGATCAACAATGACACTGCTATCAATGTCAAATTTGACCTTACCAAAGAGGTAGAGACACCTCCTACACCTTGGGGCTGGGAGGATTAATACAAATAAAGGGAAGAATCAAGATTTCTTCCCTTTCTTCCCTTGAAGGTAACTTTCAACTGATTTTTTGGATGTGTACCACACACGACCTTCTTTGTATGCTTCTATTTTTCCTTGTCGCGCCAACAAACTGATGTACTCTTGACCATATGGAACATCAGGCTCTTTGACGATATTCGAAATTGCATCAAAATCACCAGTGGTATCCTCCAAGCTGTTGAGATAGATGGTCAGCGACCTATCAACAGCTTGAACAATAAGAAACAATAATTTATCAAAATTGCCATTGTTAGCCAAATTCAGCGCTTGATAATATCGCTTTCTATCCACTCCTAAAATAATAGCTGGAGGAAAACCTTCCTTCATAAGCAGTAAATTCATAAGTAGCCTAACCGTACGTCCATTACCGTCAAAAAAGGGATGAACCCATACAAAACGATGATGAAACAAGGTGACCTTTTCGAGGATATCTAACGTACTGTTATTTTCCCAATAAATTAGTTCAGAAATAAGGTCTGGTACTTTATGCGCATTGGCCGGTATAAAATTAGCTCCTCCAATACGTACACCAGCTGTTCGAAATCTTCCAGCAAAATCCTTTTGGATCTTATTGAGCACTATTTCGTGCACATCCAACAAGTCTCTTTCTGTAAGTCTATAATCTGGTGACACCAAAGACTGAACATAATCTATGGCTTCTCTGTGATTTACAATTTCCAAATGCTCATTTAAGGATTTTCCACCTACAGTAACCCCATCTTCAAGCACCATACGGGTCTCTTGCAATGTAAGTGTATTTCCTTCAATATGGTTGGAGTTATAGGTCCACTCTACATTCAGGTTCTCTC
Organism: Belliella filtrata; assembly: GCF_022549775.1. Taxonomy (GTDB): domain Bacteria; phylum Bacteroidota; class Bacteroidia; order Cytophagales; family Cyclobacteriaceae; genus Belliella; species Belliella filtrata. The sequence goes on from NZ_JAKZGP010000001.1 coordinate 52,448, forward strand.
TAATATTGCTCAATATGGCATAGGGAATAGGGCGAAACTCATCCAATCTTAGCTTTTTCTTGTGCACAGACTGCATGAGTTGCGTGGTGTTTTCACTCAATTGCCCTATATTAAATTCAAATTTCATACCTCAAAGGTATTACTTTTTCATTAAAATCGGAAACATGTTTTTTTATTCTATCCGATATTTACACTAATTCCTTTGGACAAAAAATCTTTTTACCTTATTGCTGGATTGATAAATCGGAGCCATATTTTTTCTACTCCTCATGATTTGCCAAACTCATTTCAGTATCGGTAATGAAAAGTTTACTTTTTAGCTAACAAAACTTTGTATGTTTCTAAAAATGATTATCTCCAATTCAAATTTATCATACACCAAAAGCAGTCAAAACCAGCCCTCTAGATCCACCAAAATCTCTAAATTCACAAAGATAAATTCCTTGCCAAATTCCGAGGTTAAGTTTTCCACCAGTTATAGGTATTTGAAGACTATTTCCCAAAAAACTGCTTTTCAAGTGCGCAGGCATATCATCTGGACCCTCATACGTGTGGATAAATCGTGGATAACTTTCTGGAACTAGCTCATCAACAAAGGTTTCAAAGTCCTTTCTTACGGTAGGATCTGCATTTTCGTTGATCGTCAATCCTGCTGAGGTATGTTTGATAAAAATCTGTAACACCCCTTGATGAACCTGCTTGAATTCAGGAAATTGGTTTTCAATCACATCAGTAATCAAATGATAACCCCTAGGGTAACTTTTTAGCTTTATTTCTTTTTGGAAGAGCTTCATAGTAAATAAATCCTATTGTTCTTGATCAACTAGTTTAAATAGGGCGCGCTGAAAACCTAACTAGAGAATAAATTCTTGAAATTTTGATGAATACCCTGTTTAACGTTAATGAGTATAGTCTTTTTAGACAGGAGCTAGTTTATTCAATGATCCAGCTTGATTTGCGTGCTCCTGAAAATCTCAATGTACCAGTTCTGCACCTATCCCATTTCCCTCTGGAAAAGTAATCGAATTCGAAGTGATCACAACCCCACGTGCTATATCATCCTTCAAAAGCATAGCCCCATCCATATCTACATAATCTAGCAAAGCCGCTATATGAGCTATGGCAGTGATTCCAACAGAAGATTCCGTCATGCAACCAACCATAGTCTTCATTCCCAGACTTTTGGCCTCAGCAATCATCCTCAAACCAGGAGTGATGCCACCTGCCTTTACCAGTTTGACATTGATACCGTGGAAAAGACCGTGACATTTCTTTACATCTGACGCTACAATGCAGCTTTCGTCAGCTATCACTGGTAGCTTGCTGTATTTAAACACCTCCTTCATTCCTTCCAAGTCGTCTTTCCCGAGTGGTTGCTCCATAAATTCAACGTTGAGCATTTTCAATTCTTCTGAGAACAAAATAGCCTGTTCAGCTGTCCAAGCACAGTTGGCGTCTATTCGGAAAATAGCATTTGTATGCTTTCTGAGCTCTTTGATGATCTCTAAGTCATGATCCGTCCCCAATTTGATCTTATAAAGTGGCCAGTCTACCTCTTTCATCTTCGCTACCATTTTTTCGACAGTGTCTATACCAATAGTGAAGTTAGTCAATGGAATATTCTTTGGGTTTAGCTTGAGAAACTCATAAAGCTTCATTCCCTTCTTCTTAGAATAAAGATCCCAGGCAGCCATATCGAGTGCACATTGTGCAAATGGGTTATTTTCGAAAACCCCCTTACATAGCTCCCATAACTCCTCAGGACTTTCCCAGTTCCCAGACAAAACCAAATCCTTGGAAGCCTCTAATGATGAGCAAATATTTTCTTGAGTCATTCCATAAAATGGATTGGTAGTAGTCTCTCCAAGACCCATAAATCCTCCATCTTCCAACATGACTATTACGGTATCTTGTATATCTCGACTTTGATGAGCAATAGTAAAGGTGTGTTTGAGAACGAGGTCTTTGACAAAATAGCTAAGTTTCATATTTGATAGGGTTTGGAACAAAAGTAAATGTATTTTTTTGCCTAAGTTTACATTTTAATAAAATTCTTGCCCCTTTCAACATGAATAAAACCCTAACCTCACGCTATTTGCTCCTGCTATTTTTAGTCTCTTCTTGTCAAACTGAAAATGTTAATAAAGCTCCCGTTGACCTCAATGCATATCATGAAGCATACGATAATTTTAAGGAGACTAGCATTAATAAGCGCAGATTCAAATACGATGAAGTCATACACTTAGTAAATGATAGAAAAGGCACATTCGAAACCATAGAAATAGGCAAGTCTGTTCAAAACAGGCCTGTGTATCAAATGACCACTGGAAAAGGATCCACCAAAGTAATGCTCTGGTCACAGATGCATGGAAATGAAAGCACGGCTACCATGGCTTTGTTTGATTTGATGAACTTCTTGGAAGGTTCAGCTGATGATTTTGATAATATCAGGAATAAGATTCTCCAGAACCTCCAAATTCGAATCATCCCAATGGTAAATCCAGACGGAATGGATTTATGGACGAGAAGAAACGCACTCTCCATAGACCTCAATAGGGACGCTATAGCCTTGACTTCTCCAGAAGCCAAGATACTAAAAGAGGCACGGGAATCATTCGAGCCAACATTTGGATTCAACCTTCACGATCAGCAAACCTACTATAATGTCAGCCAAACCAATAAACCTGCCACCATTTCCGTACTTGCGCCTGCATTCAACTATGAAACTGAAGTCAATGATGTCAGGAAAAAAGCCATGCAAGTGATCATCGGCATGAATGAAGCCTTGCAACTAAGTATTCCTGGACAAGTGGGTAAATATGATGATGCTTTTGAACCTAGAGCTTTTGGAGATAACTTTCAAAAATGGGGTACTAGCACCATTCTTATAGAATCAGGTGGCTACCCAAATGACCCCGAAAAACAGCAAATAAGAAAATTGAACTTTATAGCAATGCTTCACGCACTTGTTTTGATTGCTGATGATGCTTATCAACAGTACAAGATTAAAGACTACTATGCCATACCTGACAATGACTTGAAATTAATGGATGTTTTGATCAAAAACATCACCTTAGAAAATGACGGCTTGCCTTACCAAGCAGACTTAGGTATCAAAAGAAGAGAAGTAGAGGCAAATGGGGACTATTTTGTCAATGGAACAATAGATGACTTAGGAGATCTTTCAGTATTCTTTGGATATGAAGAAATAGATGCCGCAGGCATGAAAGTAGTAGAAGGAAAGCTTTTCCCAAACACTTTTGAAGATATCGATAGCATAAATGAAGAAAGAATAATTGAACTGTTGAGGGCCGGATACTTTGCCGTAAGCGTAAATCAAGTGCCAACTGAATCCATGCTGCACAAGCTCCCCGTACAAATCTTATATCAAAAATCAGAGCTTTCTTCATCCCTTGAACTTGGCTCTGGAGCAAACTTCTTTTTGCAAAAAGATGATGAGCTAAAATATGCAGTAATCAATGGTTATTTGATAAATTTAGAGAATTCTATCAAATCAGATTTCAAGATGAGGATCTATTAAGCAACTTCACGCTAATATCAAAAATCTGGCAAGAAAATGGATAGCAAATCCTTACTCAGCATCTAAAACAAATTCTCATGAAAAAGCACCTTACTGCAGCCATTTTTGCACTTTCAATTATCGTCGCAGCCGCCATTTTAGGCAATGCAATCATCAATAGAAATAAGAAATCAGGAACAGTCGATGTGACGGGATTAGGAGAACAAAATTTCTCCTCAGACTTAGTCGTCTGGGAGGGAAACTTCAGTAGGGAAAGTTATGATATCAAAGATGCCTACGCAGACCTAGAAAAAGATCGTAAAGCTGTTACAGATTACTTGGTAAAAAAAGGAATTCCCACAGAACAGATTATCTTTAAAGCAGTAAATACAAACCCACGCTATCAACAAAACTATAACAGCAGCGGCAATTACATGGGTCAGACATTCCTAGGGTATGAACTGAATCAATCTCTTCAAATAGAATCTAAAGAAGTAGAAAAAGTAGATCAGATATCTAGAGAAATCACCGAGCTACTTTTACAGGGCGTACGCTTCTATTCTCAGCCACCAAGATATTATTATACCAAGCTAGAGAGTCTGAAAATAGAAATGATCTCAAAAGCCACTGAAGATGCACGCCTTCGAGCCGAAAGAATAGCCGAAAACTCTGGATCAAAACTTGGAAAACTCATCTCTGCCAACATGGGAATCTTCCAAATCACAGGCCAAAACTCCGCCGAAGATTATTCTTGGGGAGGTACACTCAACACCAGCTCCAAAGAAAAAACCGCATCTATTACCATGAGGCTGAGCTATAGTGTCAAATAACTTAAAATGAGTAAGAAAGGTAAAACGACAAAAGTGTGACCTTGAATATTCCCAAACAGCATCAATAAAGCATATATGAACAATAACGACATTCTCAGAAGCCTTCGGTACACATTTAACTTTAATGATGAACAGATGATCTCCATTTTCAAGAAAGGAACACTAGAGGTCAACAGAGAAACAGTAAGCAATTGGCTCAAGAAAGATGATGACCCCGCATTCAAGGCGATATATGATGTAGATTTGGCGTCATTTCTTAATGGACTGATTGTCAAAAATCGTGGCAAGAAAGATGGAGAAGATCCAAAGCCAGAAAAGAGCCTGAACAACAATATGGTATTCAGAAAACTCAAAATTGCACTGAATATGAAGGATGAAGATATCTTGGATGCTTTGGACTTGATAGGTTTTAGGTTTAGCAAACATGAGCTTAGCGCACTATTCCGCAAACCCACTCAAAGCCAATTCCGCCCCTGCAAAGACCAGGTTTTGAGGTATTTTTTGAAAAGTTTGCAAGTTAAATATAGACCAGAATGAGGGGTTGATTAGGGTGAAAAATAGGGCTTAGCTTGATTATAAGAAGGTTAACCCAATTCTTCTATTTAATCCTTGTTCAAGGATCCGAATCAATGTTGACAACTATTCCTGTTTCCTTTTCCAGTTTCCAGTTTTGAAATATAACTTTTCTCTGTCCCTACCTTTTTCGCTAATTGCTCTTGCATCAGGTTTGCTTACTTTCACTTCCTATTATTTTTTGTTCCATTTTTATCAGTCTATCGAATGTTTTGACTTTAAAATAATCTTTCATTAATCTTCCTGCCTTCTCAATTCATAAATAGCATACCTGGAATAATCTTGCTCTACCTCTACACTTTCTCGTATTCTCATCAACAGCTTACCATCTCGGAAGGATAGAATCTCTGAATGTGGCTCTGCTTCCTCTGGGAATGCTATTTCAAACCTTTCTTGACCTTCCAAGGAGACAACCATTATGCTGTAGCAAGCTGGGTCTTTATGAGCCAAATAATCAGGATTGCTATCCATTAGATTCTGAATTTCCCCTTCTGATTTCCCCATAAAGTAAACCAAAACAATTGTATGCTTATCTAGCTTGTACACACCAACATTTCTAGCTTGATTTGAAGCAAGAAAAGATTCATGATCCAGAGAAATCTTACTGACCAGCTCAAAACCATTGAAAATGTCATAAATACCCAAGATTGAACTGTTCTTAAATGTCAAATATAGTAACCCCTCTTCTTGATCCAGGTGAAAAATTTGAATTGGTCTGAAGTATTGAGCTTCAAGCTCTGAATCATTGAAATACTCCATATCCAAGCTCAAATCCGACTTTAAATCTTTAGCCGAAGTGCTGTAATACTCTAACAGTTTTTGCTCTTGCAATACTTCATTCTTTTCAAACTGATGAAAGCTAAAACCTGAAAAAAAGCTAGCAAAAAAAGAAAAATCAGTGCCATTTTCACCCATAAAGTAAGGCACTTTGAATCTAGGACCAGAATATAAGAATACAGAAATTTTGGGAGAAAATTTTATCCTTTCAATGACATGCCAGTCAGTATCATACTTTATCAACTCTCCTGCACTCTGAAGAAAATAACCCTCTTCATCCTGACTAAAGGAAGCAGCAGTAAGTAATGAATTGTACTCATCAGGCCCCTCTCCTTGAAGCTTGATGCTGTTTAATTCCTTTCCTTGATAATCAAGAACGACAAACTCTTCATTAATAACATCATAGCCAAGATAATTTCTCTTCGATTCATTAAAATCAAGAATCCTGACAGCATTTTCTCTGGGGATATCAAAGGAATCCACCTTCACAATATCGTACATAACATCACCTCCAAAAAGATTTTCACTTCTTTGGTTACTACCACAGGATGTGATTACCCCTGGCAACAATATTAAAAACAAAAGCCTTCTCATAGTTAGTAATTATTTATGGATAAATACTCTTGATATGTTTATCATATACTTCTTAAAGAAATTTCTTGGCGGAAAATATTTTTGAGTTAATGATCATTTATTAATACTTATCCTAACAAATCCCATTTCATCATCCATATTAGTAAACACCCATAGCTTCCCCTCCTTAGCGAAATACTTTGTGCTTTCTGTATCAAGTTCTGGAACTTCTACTTCTGAGACTAAATTAAAGTCTTCGTCAAAAACAGTTAGAAAAACTTTTACTTCTTTAACTTGGGGAAGAAATGCATTTTCTGGCTTAATATCAGTAAAAACTCTTTGGGCAGATAAACGCAGATACCTCTTATTTACCTGATCCCAGACTGGAGGACTGAATTTTATCTGTTCTAAAAAGCCCTGATAAAATTTTTTTAATATTTCTACAGAGACTATTTCTTCTTTCTCAATTTGTTTGACACTTTTAGGAGTTAATGTAGGTTCATAAGAGACCTTTTTTACTTGCTCTCCTCCAGTATCAAAAATGTACATTTCATTGGAAAAGTCATGGCTAACGATGGCGTAACCATTTTCTGCAGTAAGATACACCATGGGATCTAAAAAATAGTAGTGACCATTATCATCAAACTCCAAAATATTGTTTTGATATACCCCTTCAGAATCTATTTCAACAGTCTCTTTTGTATGTTCATTTACTGACAAAATTTCTAAGCTAACACTCCTATCACCTTTATAGGACAAGCCAAAAACTTTCATAGAGTCGTTATAACTTAACGTAAGTTCATTCCTTAACATCTGAAAATCTTCACCTTCGTTGACTTTAGACCAGTCTGCTTTTTTGAGAAGTTTAGCATCCATATTGAAAACACTTGATTGAACTGATCCTTTGATAAAAAATAAGTCATTTGCCAGCGCATAAATATAATTTACATAACTCGTACCGTTAGGTCCTTCTTTTTGAAATGGAATACTTTGTACAAACTCCAGTCTTTCCAGATTGATCTCATCTATGGAATGATCAAATCTATTGAACAAATAAATGGCGTCTTTGTCAAAATTCACGCTAGCATTGGTAATATTTCTGGAGAGATCGAGATTTCTTTCTTTGGAATCAATCACTAAAGTATCTAGACTATAAGAAATTGCATGAACATAATCATTACTGGTATTTTGACTACACGAGAAATGTAGACATAATAAAAGGGCAAAAATCGTGTGCTGCTTCATAAAATTCAATATTGACTAAAACTATAGCTAACTACTGTAAGGTTTATTTAATTTTTGAGAGGAAAACACAACCTCTAAACACCTCATTTTTAGTGATATTTAGTAGGTGGTTTGAGTGTTGTTTGTCAAGTGATATAATTTCATACTTTAAATAAAGATGATGCATAAGATAAACAATTAATGATAAAACTAAAATTTTATCTGTAAGAGTTTGAAAAACATGAGCTGTAATCTTCGAAAAATAACCAATACACCCTTCTTGGAAAAAGATCTTTGCTCAAAATTAGGCGCCATTAAACGAAAAAAAGCGAGACTATTCAGTCTCGCTTTTTACTCGACTTTGGCTATTTACTAGTTTGGAGAAAAAAAAGAGTCACAATTTGGAATTGTGGCTTTTTTTTTAGACTTTTATATCTAGTTATTTGACTAGATATGGGATATCCAACTAAAATTCAGCTCATAAAGAGAGCGAAAAGTGAACAATGGTACATCAACTTTCCCGCAGCAGTGGCTCAGGCTATTGAATTTGAACAGGGAGAAATAGTCGAGTGGATTATTGATGATCACCAGAGACTAGTACTTCAGCGAAGTGAGAAGGCTACCGAAGGCCTTAAAAAAAAACTGCCCAACAAAACCTGAAAGAGGTTTTTGAATCTATCTTTTCTCAATGTAAAGGAGCCTTTAAGCAATCTCGTACCTGGAAAAGAGCCTTTGGTCTTGCCGAAGGTGTTTTGGGTTGTGTAGGAAGGAGTACCGTTACAGGTATGATATCTGCTACCGGGCAGCATTTCAAAGACTGGTCGGCAGCCTATCGGCTTTTTCAAGGCGACAGGATGGATACAAGCAAGCTTTTTTCGGTGATCAGGAAGACAGTAGCGGATGCTATTTCGGCAGACGAAAGGGAGATTTATGCCCATATGGATGATACCCTGTTGAGAAAAAGGGGTAAAAAAGTATCTGGGGCAAAATGGATGAGAGACCCCCTTGGCCCTCCTTTCCAGACCAATCTTGTATGGGGTCAGCGGTTTATTGAGGTATCTCTCTCCTTGTGTTCCAAAATGGATAAAGTTCAGGCAACCACAATACCTGTGGACCTTCAGCACTGCCCCTCTGTCTCCAAACCCAAAAAAGACAGTCTCCAAGAAGAACACGACCTGTACAGGGAAGCGCAGAAAAAAATGAAACTCAGCGTAATCGGAGCTCAGAGAATCTCTGAACTGAGAAAGGATCTTGACAAAGACGGACATAACGAAAAAACGCTGGTTGTTAGCGTTGATGGCAGCTATACCAATGAAGCTGTTCTTAAAAAGCTAGATGAAAATGTCGTTCTAATTGGTAGAATACGTAAGGACTGCAAGCTCCACGAATCACCTGAAATCTCCCAAAGCAAAGGAAGAAAACTTGTTTATGGAAAACAATTACCAACCCCCGAGCAGATCCGCCAGTCAGATGAATATGAATGGAAAGAAGTCAAAGCATGGGCTGCAGGGAAGGTTCACACTTTTAATGTCAAAACAGTTGAGCAGGTGAGATGGAGAAAGTCAGGACCAATGAATTTAAGACTGATTATCATAAGGCCAGTAAGTTATCGACTTACAAAAAAATCAAGGCTCCTTTACAGGGATCCAGCATACCTAATATGTACATCTACAGAACTATCGCTTGAAAAAATCCTTCAGGCATATCTATGGCGCTGGGGCATAGAAGTGAATTTCAGAGATCAGAAGACATTGATGGGATGTGGCCAGGCCCAGGTGAGAAAAGAAAAACCCTGTAGCAAAGTACCTCAATTTATTACTGCTGTTTATTCGATGTTACTCTTATCTGCGTCAATAGCCAAAATAACTGAATTACCACGTCCTAAATGGTATAAGAAAAAGAAAAATCAGAGGTTAACAACCCAAGACTTTATCAACCAATTTAGAGCAATAAACTGGTCTGATTCAGTCAAAATCAATTTCTCCGACTTCGTGAACATGGAGCAAAAACAACGAAGTACTAAAAATTACCCAGTTCATACTTTATCAAGCCTATTCTATAATAGAAATTAGCCAAACTTAAGAAAAAAGCGAGACTATTCAGTCTCGCTTTTTACATTTAGTTCTATTTCTTCTCCTGAATCGTCCAGGAATCTGTACTCCGTCACAGGTAGTGAAGAATCTTTGATCAGTTTTACCCATTTGAAATATTTGAAAAACCATTTGATCCTTTGTGAAATGATGCCATTTGTAAAATAGGCATGCAAATAAGGATGTAATCCAATTTGGATTTTCGAAACATTTTGGATCGTAGCCATATGTTCTAGATCTTTCTCTAGTTTGTCGGCTACAAGGATTGAAGCTTGTATTTTGCCTGTACCGTTACATGCCGGACAGGTTTCTTTGGTGACTATATTGACTTCAGGTCTCACACGTTGTCTAGTGATCTGCATTAGACCGAATTTGGTCAATGGTAACACGGTGTTTTTAGACCTATCAGATTTCATCTCTTCTTTCATCGCATCAAAAACAGCCTTTTTGTTATCAGCTTTTTTCATATCGATAAAGTCAATGACGATAATCCCTCCCATATCTCGGAGGCGCAATTGTCTGGCAATTTCTTTTACAGCTACCAAGTTGGTTTTGAGTGCCGTTGTCTCTTGGTCGCTTTCTTGATTAGACTTGTTGCCACTGTTGACATCCACTACATGGAGTGCTTCAGTATGCTCTATGATGACATAACCACCTTGTGGTAGGCTGATTGTCTGTCCAAACAAGCTTTTGATTTGCTTCTCTATTCCAAAATTTTCAAAGAGCTTAGCTTTACCATTGTAAAGCTTAACAATTTTTTCTTTTTCAGGGGCAATCGATCTTATATAAGATCTGATCTGATCATAGATCATTTCATCCTCTACTGTGATTGCATCGAATGATTCGTTGAGCAGGTCTCTAATGATAGATGACGCCATGCTCATTTCTCCTATTATCTTGTCTTTGGCTTTAGCTTTGGGTAGCTTTTTCATCCCATCTTCCCACGTGGTCACCAAGTTTCTGAGGTCTTTGTCTAGTTCCGTTACGGACTGACCTTCGGCCACAGTTCTGATGATCACACCAAAATTGGCAGGTTTGATGGAAGTGATTAGCCGCACTAACCTACGCCTTTCATCTGCGCTTCGTATCTTTTTGGACACATTGACTGTATTCGAAAAAGGTACCAGCACCAGGTATCGACCGGCAATGGAGAGCTCACAGGATAGTCGAGGACCTTTCGTTGAGATTGGTTCTTTGACTACTTGTACCAGTATTTGATTGCTTTTAGGAAGGACATTGGAAATTTTTCCAAGCTTTTCTATGTCTGGTTCAAGGTCTAGTCCTTTCAAATTGTAAGCAGAGAGATTTCCATTCTTAGCTAGTTTCGTAAACTTGTTCAGGCTATTGATCTGGGGGCCTAGATCCTGATAATGCAGGAAGGCATCCTTTTCATAACCCACATCAATGAAGGCTGCATTGAGCCCATTGACGATCTTACGTACTGTGCCGAGATAGATATCTCCTACTTTGAACTTGTTGTCTTCTCCATCTGCATGGAGCTCCACCAAGCTCTTGTCCTTCAAAAGGGCGATACGACTACCGCTTTGAGCAGAATCGATTAATAATTCTGTGCTCAAATCGTGTCTCTGTTTATGTGAATGAACGTTTACTGTAAAAACTCAAAAAGAAGAAGTAATTAATTACTTCTTCTTGTGTCTGTTTTTTCTAAGTCTCTTCTTACGCTTGTGCGTAGCGATCTTATGTCTTTTTCTTTTCTTACCGCAAGGCATAGTCTTGAATTTAAATGTTGAACAATTATTTACAGCCTCTCAAGGTAGCTATCTACACTAGACAGAACCTGTGGATCTGTGGTCATGCTTTTCACTTGCTCGAATTGCTTTTTTGCTTTGTTATTTTGCTTAGACTCGTAGTAGCTGACTGCCAAATAGAACTGTCCCTGAAGATTGGAAGGATGAAATTTGATCAATTCTTCGAATCTTTCAGCTGCTCTTTTGTACTGCCCTGACTGCATAGATAGCACTCCCATGTTGAAAAGTGCGTCTTCATTGCTAGCATCTGCTTCCAGCACCTCCCTTAGCATGGTAATACCATGCATTGGGTTGGAAGAAGACACATACGTCATGGCTACTTTTGTTTTTAAATCTAAGCGGCTTGGATCTTTATCCAGAACCTGATTGAGATACTTTCTTGTCTTTTCGGCAAGAAAGGAAATCTTTTGCTCATTGAGCGCAAAGGTGTATGCTTCATAATATGCATTTCCTGTTCGCTCTTGACGTTCAATATTATTTGATTTATCCAAAGCAAGCTCTTGATAATGCGCTGCACTATCATATTTGCCCAATTCTGAATAAATCTCGGATATTGCGTCTGCAAAGGTAACGAAATTTTCCTTATTATCAGCTGCTGACAGCTTGCCTCTTAAAGTGGCAAGCTCATCAGCAGTAGATTCATCTATCGCTCCCATGTGTGAAGGGGCCGTTTCGGCAACTTCCTCCTCACTAGTCGCAACTTGATTCTGCCCCTCATCATTGTCTACAACTACTCTTGGTAGTGAGTATAATATACCGATGGCTACTATACCGACTGCAATGGCTATGATTTGGGATTTTTTCATAAGGAATTTAGCTTTTGAGGATTAGTCCTGTGGAGCTAGATCTTTGATTTTTTTACTGTTTTTAATTTTCTCGATGAAAACCTTCGAAGGTTTGAAGGCCGGCACATAATGCTCATCGATCACGATAGCAGTGTTTTTAGAGATATTTCGGGCTATTTTCTTTGCTCTCTTCTTATTAATGAAGCTGCCAAACCCTCTCACATAAATGTTGTCTCCCTCTGCCATGGAATCTTTTACAACTTTGAAGAATGCCTCAATGGTCTGAGTCACATCGTCTTTCTGGATTCCAGTTTTGTCCGAAATCTTGGTAATTACTTCTGCTTTAGTCACTGTTAAATTAATTTAAATTATTATCGAATAAGCTTAACGACCTATTAACCAACTAATTTTGGGACTGCAAATTTACAAGAAGCATTTCAAATTAAAAACAAATTCACCAAAATTAGCTTCTTTTGTTTAACGTTTATTTCATACAAAAAATTTCAACATTTTGAAAAACAGGCATTTTGCTTCTACATTACTACACTGGTATGCTAAGCACAAGAGGGATTTACCTTGGAGAAACACACATAATCCCTATATAATTTGGCTATCAGAAATAATTCTTCAGCAAACAAGGGTCGCTCAAGGCTTGCCATATTTTGAAAAATTTTTAGAAAAATTTCCAAAAATTTCAGATCTAGCTTCTGCGCCTAGCGATGAAGTAATGAGACTCTGGCAAGGGCTGGGCTATTACAGCCGTGCGAGAAACCTCCACCAATGTGCCAAAGACATCATGACAATGCACAATGGCGAATTTCCAAACACCTACAAAGAGCTCCTTAAACTAAAAGGGGTGGGTTCATACACTGCGGCAGCCATAGCGTCTTTTGCTTTTGGTGAGGCTGTTGCTGTCTTAGACGGCAATGTATTTCGAGTGCTGGGGAGATATTTTGGCGTGAGTGAGGATATTTCAAGCGGACAAGGAAAGCGAGCTTTTGAAGCTCTTGCAAATGAACAATTATCCAATGAAAATCCAGCGGAATATAATCAAGCCATCATGGAATTTGGTGCCCTTCAATGCACACCCAAAAATCCAGATTGCACTTCCTGCTCACTTCAAGAGGGATGCTTTGCTTTCAAAGAAAATTTAGTTCGAGACCTTCCTGTCAAACTAGGTAAAGTAAAAGTAAAAACAAGGTATTTTAATTACTTATATATAAGATGTGGTTCACAGATTGTAGTTCGTCAAAGACCAGCTGGAGATATTTGGCAGGGGCTTTATGATTTTCCTCTAGAAGAAACAGAGGGTGCACTACTTCAAGACATCGAAGAATTAACCTTTTTCGGACAATTTGAGTCAAAAATCGAAAAAATTGAATTTGAACCTGAAAGTACCTACAAGCATATACTCACGCATCAAAGAATTTTTGCCAACTTTGTGACGTTTGTGATTCAAGAAAAATATTTGTCAAAATTAGATCAATGGGTCAATGAGTCTGGTATGGAGTTGGTTAGTGCAGACAAGCTAGAATCATTGGGTAAACCAAAGTTGATCGTTAAGTTTTTGACTGATGAAAAATAATGCTTAAATTAGATCATGAACTTTTAGTTAATCATTTAAACCAATTTAAATTATGGCAGGAGGAGTTAATAAGGTTATTTTAGTAGGTAATTTGGGTCAAGATCCAGAAGTAAGACACCTAGAAGGAGACAAAGTAGTAGCAAATGTGAGTTTGGCCACCACCGAATCTTACAAGGACAGAAGCGGCAATAGGGTAGATAATACCGAATGGCACGACCTAGAACTATGGGATGGATTAGCAAAAATCGCTGAGAACTATCTCAAAAAAGGGAGTAAAATATACGTCGAAGGCAAGATCAAAACAGACTCTTGGCAAGATGAGCAAGGTAACAATAGAAGGAAAGTACGAATCAGGGTTCAGAACTTGACGATGTTGGATTCAAGGACTGATGGTCAAGCACCTGCAAGCAATAACTCAACTAATAATCAAAACTATAATAATAACCCTTCAACACAGCAGATGCCTGCTCCAAATGTAGCAGAAGGTCCAGCAGATGACGATGACTTACCTTTCTAAAACATTAAGAATAACCAATTTTGAAAAAGCTATTTGCAGGTAAACTTGTAAGCCTATTTCAAAATTGGTTAAATTTGTAAAAACAATTCAGACATTTAATGGACGACCCATATCCGAGTATGATGTTGCTGACTGAGATTTCAGAAATCTCGGTCAGCTATCTTTTGATCAATGGATTTATTTTCATTTTTCTTCTAATTGCTTCAGGGCTAGTATCAGGTTCAGAAGTTGCATTTTTTTCTCTGTCATCTGAAGATCTCACCGACCTAGAAAATCAGGGGGATGCCAATTCAGAGAAAGTTCTCAAACTTGTAGGCAATCCACAACGATTGTTGAGCACCATATTAATCCTCAATAACCTAATCAATATTGGTATAGTTACCTTAACAACCTTTGTTGCTTGGAGTATTTTTGGACTCAACGCCACTGGTATATTTGTAATCTTGATACAAACTGTAGGCGTGACATTTGCCATTGTATTCTTCGGGGAAATCGTACCAAAAGTATATGCTACTAAAGCGCGCCAAGAATTTTCTTTGATGATGGCACCTATAGTTCACTTTTTTTCATTTATCCTGAAGCCGCTTTCATTGTTCCTAATGGGTATCAGCAATATCATAGAAAGGAGGATAGAGAGAAAAGGATACTCCATGTCAGTGGATGAACTTCACAAAGCGATCGAAATCACAACAGAGGATACCACCGAAGAAGAAAAAGGCATCTTAAGAGGAATAGTCAACTTCGGAACCTTGTCCGTAAAACAAGTAATGAGGTCTAGAATGGAAGTCACTGCGGTAGACACAGAAACCGATTTTCATGAATTAATGGACAAAATCAATAAAAGTGGATACTCTAGGATTCCTGTGTACAAAGAGACCATCGACAACATTGAAGGCATTCTATACATCAAAGACCTATTGCCATTTATTGAGCATGAAGAGGATTTTGAGTGGCAAAATCTTGTTAGAAAGGGTCTATTTATACCAGAAAACAAGAAAGTAGATGCTTTACTTAAGGATTTTCAGCAGAAGAGAGTGCACATGGCTATAGTCGTAGACGAATACGGAGGCACTTCTGGACTCGTTACTTTGGAAGACCTTATTGAAGAAATCATAGGTGAAATCAATGACGAGTTTGATGACATTGAAGATTTTTATTTCAAAGAAATAGATCCCTTTACCTTTATTTTTGAGGGTAAGGTTTCATTAAATGATTTTTGTAAAAAGCTAGAGTTAGATCCAACCATATTTGATGAAGTGAAAGGAGAAAGTGAATCTCTCGGTGGACTACTTTTAGAGTTGAATGCAAACTTCCCAAAAAATGGTGCTAAAATTATTTTTGAGAATTTTGAATTCACCATACTAGCAGTGGATACCAGAAAGATAAAAAAGGTGAGAGTGAGGATCATATCTGAAGAAGAGAAGGTTCAAAATGAATACGAAGACTGAAGCCCTATAAATAGCTCTCAAACATTATGTGGTGTAACAGGTGTTTTTCAAAATTTTATAAACCTCATTTTTTCAAGCAAAATATACTTAAGGCACACAAATTGAAAAGTCAGGAAAAAAAATTGAACTTTTTTTAATTTTTTTTCCTGACAACTTATTATTGTTATTTTTATGTTAAAAATGAATTTAGTGGTTCAAATAGAGAGTCTATTCAAACTTATCACACACCTATTATTCAATAATAGGTTGAAATAATAACAGACATGCCATTTTTGTAATAGATAAACAAAGGTAATATTCGGTACAAACTATGCAGTTAAACATTCGTTTGGTTGCTTAAATTTTAATAAAGAGAATATTTTTTGTAAATTCCGCAACCATTTCGAAAACCTATTAAACTTATTGATAATGAATAAAGGATTATACCGTTCAGATTTTGAACATGATTCTTGTGGTATAGGTGCAGTCGTAAATGTCAAAGGACTAAAAACCCATGAGACCATTAGCGATGCACTCTATATGTTGAGTAACATGGAGCATAGAGGAGGCCGAGGAAGTGATCCCAAAACTGGTGATGGTGCTGGGATATTGATTCAGGTTCCACATTCTTTTTTGAAAGAAGTAACCCAAAGAGCCGGTTTCGAGATTCCGGGTGAGGGAAGCTACGGTGTCGGCATGACATTTTTCCCAAAAAACAAGCAGTTATACAAAAAGTCCAAAGAAAGACTTAACCAAATCATCAAAGAGCTTGGGTTCAAACTGTTGGGATATCGTCAGGTACCTGTAGATGAGACTGTCCCTGGTTCTGGAGCTTTGGATGTAATGCCAATCATCGAGCAGGTTTTTGTAAGACATGAAGATGGTCTACAAGACATAGATCTTGAACGCAAGCTGTATGTTTTGAGAAATTATGCCACTAGAGAGATCAACAAAGAAATCCCAGGTGTCAACAATGCTTTTTACTTTGCCAGCTTCAGCTCAAACACCATTATATATAAAGGTCAGCTAAGGACAGATCAAGTTTTACCTTTCTACAAAGACCTACAAAACAACAAGATCACTTCTGGATTAGCGATTGTCCATTCAAGGTTCTCGACCAATACATTTCCTAACTGGAGACTTGCGCAGCCGTTCAGGTACCTATCCCACAATGGAGAGATCAATACAATCAGAGGAAATTTGAACAAGATGAAGTCAAAGATGTCTTTGATGAGATCTGTCAATTTCACTGATCAGGAACTCGCTATGGTAATGCCTGTGACTAATAAGCAGTATTCTGATTCAGCTAACCTTGATGCGCTGGTAGAACTATTGACATTAAGTGGAAGATCATTGCCTCATGTGATGATGATGCTGGTGCCTGAAGCTTGGCAAGATAACCAGATGATGGATAAGGATAGAAAAGCTTTCTACAAATTCCACGCAGCCCTCATGGAGCCATGGGATGGTCCTGCTGCATTACTCTTCACTGACGGAAAATCTATAGGTGCTACCTTGGATAGAAATGGACTAAGACCTTTACGCTATTTCATAACCAATGATGATAGGGTAATCTTATCTTCAGAAGCTGGAGCGCTCCCAATCAGAGAGGCTACTATCAAAGAAAAGGGACGAATCAGTCCAGGCAGAATGCTCTGGATAGATTTAGAAAAAGGCAAAGTGGCATTTGACGATGAAGTTAAGTCTTCTATCTGCGACAACAAGCCATATGATAAGTGGGTAAGAGAAGAGCGCATTAAGCTTAGACTCATGCCAGACCCTAAAACCCTTACAAACCCATATACAACAGAAGCCCTTAAGCAAAAGCAAACCATATTTGGCTATACTTCGGAGGAAGTAAAAGTAATCCTAGCTCCTATGGGAGACACTTCTTACGAACCAATAGGCTCTATGGGAGCAGATACTCCACTTGCTGTTCTTTCAAAACAAAGTCAGCATGTAGCCAATTACTTCAAGCAACTGTTTGCTCAGGTAAGCAACCCTCCAATCGATCCAATCAGAGAGAAATTGGTGATGTCACTATTCACAAGAATAGGAGAAAGCCACAACATACTCGATGAAAGCCCAAGGCACACGAGACAAATACATATTTCGCAGCCAGTTCTTCTCAATGAAGACCTTGAAAAACTAAAAAACCTCGAAGATCAAGGATACAGAGCTGTAACATTACAAGCTCACTTTACAGCAGATCACAGACCTGGAAGCCTTCTCGACGCTCTCAATGAACTTGGAAGACAAGCTGAAGGTGCAATCTATGCTGGTAAAAACATCATAATAATTTCAGATCGAGGCTCAGATCAAACTAAAGCACCAATCCCAAGCTTACTAGCCATCGGAGCAGTACACCATCACTTGGTCAAAAAGAAACTTCGTACTCGAGCTGGACTGGTAGTAGAAGCAGGAGATATTAGAGAAACACATCATTTTGCTACAGTGATAGGTTACGGCGCTTCAGCCATCAACCCGTACTTGGCTTTGGAAACACTACTCAGTTTGAATGAAAAAGGTCAACTAAGCAAGCAGCTTCCAACCAAACAGCTTTTTGCAAACTATCAAGCAGCTGTGGGCAAAGGGTTGCTCAAAGTTCTTTCCAAGATGGGTATCAGTACGCTTCAATCCTATCAAGGCGCACAGATCTTTGAAGCCATAGGATTGGGACCTGAAGTTATCGACAGATGCTTTAAAGGTACCGTAAGTAGGATATCAGGAATATCATTTGATGAGTTGGCAGAAGAAGTGTTGATCAGACATCAAGCAGCATACGAGACTGATAGGCCAGTATTGGAAACTGGTGGTGTATATCAATGGAAGCGAAGAGGGGAAAAACACATGTTCAATCCCGAATCGATTCATTTGTTGCAAAAATCTACAAGGCTAAATGATTATGCGCTGTACAAAAAATTTGCTGAAAAGATCAATGTGCAGACCAAAGACGCATTGACACTTAGAGGATTGTTTGAATTTAAGAAAAGAATCTCTATCCCCATCGAGGAAGTTGAACCAATAGAGTCAATCCTCAGACGATTTGCTACAGGTGCGATGTCTTTTGGATCGATTTCTCACGAAGCACACACTACTTTAGCAATCGCCATGAACAGGATCGGTGCAAAAAGTAATAGTGGTGAGGGAGGAGAAGATGAAATAAGGTTTGAAAGAAAGGAAAATGGGGACTGGGAAAGATCTGCTATTAAGCAAGTAGCTTCAGGCAGATTCGGTGTCACTTCCAATTACCTCAGTAATGCTGAAGAAATTCAAATCAAAATGGCTCAAGGAGCCAAGCCAGGTGAAGGTGGTCAACTTCCTGGTCACAAAGTGGATGATTGGATCGGTAGGGTAAGACACTCTACTCCAGGTGTGGGGCTGATTTCTCCACCTCCTCACCATGACATCTACTCTATTGAAGATTTGGCGCAGTTAATTTACGATTTGAAAAACGCCAACCGTAAAGCCAGAATCAATGTCAAGCTTGTATCCCAAGCTGGTGTAGGAACAGTCGCAGCTGGTGTGGCCAAAGCACAGTCTGACGTAATTCTGATCTCTGGAGCAGATGGAGGTACAGGTGCGTCACCGCTTAGCTCTATACGACATGCGGGCTTACCTTGGGAGCTTGGACTTTCGGAAGCTCATCAGACATTGGTGAAAAACAACCTAAGAAGTAGGGTTGTCCTTCAGACTGATGGACAGCTTCGTACCGGTAGAGACATTGCTATTGCGACCCTTTTGGGAGCGGAAGAATGGGGTATTTCTACTGGCGCACTCGTAGTAGAGGGATGTATCATGATGAGAAAATGTCACCTCAATACCTGTCCAGTAGGTATAGCTACGCAAAATCCAGATTTGAGAAAACTTTTCACTGGTGATCCTGACCATGTCGTGAACTATTTCAGGTTCCTTGCCCAAGACCTCAGAGAAATCATGGCTTCATTGGGATTTGCTACAATTGATGAAATGGTAGGTCAGAGTGATGTTCTAAAGGCTACTGGAAACATGAACCACTGGAAATGGGACAAAGTAGACCTTACGCCAGTATTCCACAAAGTGGAAGTTCCTGACCATGTTGGTGTACACAAGCAAATAGATCAAGAGTTTGAGCTCAAGAAAGTCCTCGACAGAAAACTGATCAAAGCAGCTCTACCAGCCCTAGAGCAAGCCAATGAAGTCAAAGGAAAGTTCGAAATCAAAAACATCGACCGCTCCGTAGGGGCTATGCTTTCTAATGAAATTTCTAAAATATATGGAAGTCCAGGCCTTCCAGAAGATACTATTCAGTACAAATTCATAGGTTCAGCGGGACAGACATTTGGAGGATTCTTGACCAAAGGGGTAACTTTTGAGCTAGAGGGAGAGGCCAATGACTACTTCGGAAAAGGATTGTCTGGAGGAAAACTGATCGTATATCCAAGCAGAAATGCCTCCTTCCGAGCAGAAGACAATATCATCATCGGTAATGTGGCTTTCTATGGTGCAACATCAGGTGAAGCCTTTATCAATGGAAAAGGTGGAGAAAGATTCTGTGTAAGAAACTCTGGAGTAAGCACTGTAGTAGAAGGCATAGGCGATCATGGATGTGAGTATATGACTGGTGGATTGGTAGTGAATCTTGGAGAAATAGGCAGAAACTTTGCCGCAGGTATGAGTGGAGGTATTGCATACATTCTCAAAGACTACCTACACTTGATCAATCAAGAGATGGTCGACATCGATCCATTGAATGAAGATGATTTTGTCTTGATTAAAGACTTGACAACTAAACACAAAGCACTTACTAAAAGCCCTTTAGCTGGGGAGTACTTAGATAAATGGGATTCTTACAAGGAGCGATTTGCTAAGGTAATCCCAAGGGATTACAAGGAGGTATTGAGAAAAAGAGCTTTGGAACAATCAAAAACATTAGTGTAATATGGGAGCGAAAGAAGGATTTATCCAATATAAAAGAGAGCTACCAGAGTCACGCTCTCCCGAAGAAAGAATCAACGATTACAAAGAAATATATAAGCCGTTTGATGCACAGAAGTTGAACGAACAGTCAGCTAGGTGCATGGATTGCGGTATACCATTTTGCCACCAGGGGTGTCCGCTGGGTAATGTAATACCTGAGTTTAACGATGCTGTATACAATAATGAATGGGAAGAAGCTTTCCATATATTAAAAAGCACTAACAATTTCCCAGAATTTACTGGTAGGATTTGCCCAGCGCCCTGTGAGGCATCATGTGTACTTGGTATCAACAAAGATCCAGTAGCCATTGAGCTTATCGAGAAGCATATTGCTGAAAAAGCTTATGAGTTAGGGTTTGTCAAGCCTAAATTGCCTAAAACCGAAACAGGCAAAACTGTAGCGGTAATAGGCTCAGGACCTGCAGGACTAGCAGCAGCTGATCAGCTTAATCAAGCTGGCCATAAAGTGACCCTTTATGAAAAAGATAAGAAAGTAGGAGGACTTCTTCGTTACGGTATACCTGATTTCAAGTTAGAAAAATGGGTGATCGATAGAAGAGTAGAGGTAATGGAACAAGAAGGTGTCCAATTTTCGACTGAAACAGAAATTGGTGTCAGTGTGAAAGCAGAAGAAATACTTGCTAACTTTGATGCTGTAGTACTAGCCACTGGAGCGGCGCAGCCTCGTCAGTTGAAAATCAAAGGATCAGACTTGAAGGGTGTGCACTTCGCAATGGAGTTCTTGGGCAAGCAAAACCAAGTCGTAGGTGGCGAAATCAAGGAAAATCCAATTTCAGCCAAAGATAAACATATTGTGGTGATTGGAGGTGGTGACACGGGTTCGGACTGTATAGGCACATCTAATAGACATGGTGCAAAGAGCATTATGCAACTTGAGTTGCTACCAAAACCTCCAAAGCAGCGAACAGAGCTGAATCCATGGCCCGAATGGCCAATGACTTTGAAAACCTCTAGCTCTCATGAGGAAGGTGCAAACAGGGTATTCTCTGTACTTACCAAAGAGTTTGTTGGCAATAAGAAGGGTGAAGTCACTGGCTTGGTGCTAGTAGATATAGAATGGAAACATGAAAATGGAAAGATGCAGTTTGTAGAAATCTCTGGTACAGAGCGTACTGTTCCATGTGATTTGGCATTCTTGGCCATAGGGTATACAGGACCCGCAGAAAATGGTCTTCTCGAAGCATTCAAAGTAGAGAAAATGGAAAATAGTCTTCCTATGTCAAAAGAATATCAATCTACTGCAAAGAAAGTTTTCCTTGCTGGAGACATGAGAAGAGGACAATCACTTGTCGTATGGGCTATATCGGAGGGAAGAGAAGCGGCCGTACGAGTAGATGAATTCCTTCAAGGTAGTTCTGTTTTACCTAGGAAAGATGAAGGATTCTACCAAGTAGAGGAAGAAATGGCACCTTAATCCAAATTTGAAACCACTATTTCAACCAATAGCCGGCCTGGGTAATTTAGGTCGGCTAATATTTTATGTAAGCAAAAAAAATGCAGGCCAAACTGACCTGCATTTTATGTATTACATTTAACCAACCTTTATGAAAATTACCGCTGTGTTCTTGGACCTCTAGTCCCACGCTCACCTCTTTGACCTTTTCTAAATTTCTCTCTGTCAGGGTTTGTTCTAGCATCTCTGACAGCATTCATTCTTTTCTTATTTTCATCCTGCAACTCCTCGTACTTCGTCAATTGCTCTGGAGTAAGTACAGAAGTGATTTTTTCTTGTTGAGCTTCATGCTTCGTTTTCATTTCCTCTCTCTTGGCTTTCATCTCTTCTTTTCTCGCTTCCATTTCAGCTTGCCTTTTATTCGCATTTTCTAAATGAATAGCATAAATCTGCTCTTTCTGATTTTCATCTAGCTCTAATTTATCCGCTAGCCTATTTGTTGCCATTTCTGCTCTCTTTTCTGGGCTAGCCATTTCAGCCCTTTTGTCTGGACTCATACCATTTCTTGGTGACACTCTTTGAGCTTGTGCTGACAAAACTCCTAAGGAAAATATGGCGACGATTATCAATAGCTTTTTCATGATTTCTTTGTTTAAGGTTAATATTTCTTCTTATTAAGATCCATCACTTACCCGGGTAGATTGGATGTTGGTTTAGTTTCCAATTTCTTTTGGAATTTGTCTTTTAGACCAAGCGGCCGCTCGAAGGTTTAATCTACCACTCAAAGAAAAATGTTAACAAACGTTAAACAAAAAAAGGCTACTCCTAAACAAGAGTAGCCTTCCAAAAGGATTATTATTGGGTTATTGTTGCTCTAATTCTTCTGCGCTTGGCGTGAAAGGATTCGAAGAACGAATCAATCCAGCTGGAAGCTCTCCTTCAGTAGAGGCCACTGTCACACATACTGCTGCATCACCTGTGATATTTACCACTGTCCTGAACATATCCAAAATCCTATCAGGAGCAATGATAAGTGCCACACCTGCCCCAGGTACACCGATAGCTTCAAGTACTATGATCAACATGATCAAGCCAGCGCCAGGTACCCCCGCAGATCCAATAGCTGCTAAAGTAGCCGTGAGGACAATGGTCAATTGCTGGGATAAAGTAAGATCCATTCCTAATGCTTGAGCGATAAATACCGCTGCTACGGCTTGATACAAGCTGGTACCATTCATGTTGATAGTAGCTCCAAGAGGAAGCACAAAGCTACTTACCTCTTCAGATACACCAATCTCCTCTTCCACTAGCTTCATCGTCACTGGAAGCGTAGCTGAACTAGAAGAGGTAGAGAACCCAAGCAACATGGCAGGTCTCAATGATTTGATAAAGTCAAGGAAAGAAAGCTTGGTGAAGGCTTTCAGCATAGCGCTATAGACACCAACGATGATCAGGAACAATCCGCCCATTACAACCAATGTGTATTTCAATAGCGCCAATAGCAATTCGACAGCTGAATCTGGATTATCTCCAGCTATCTCCACAATGAGAGAAGCCATAAGTGCAAATACCCCATAAGGTGCAATCATCATGATATACTCTACAATCTTGATGATAACATCATTCAGGGCATCAAAAAAGTCTGTAAATGTCTTGGCCTTTTCTTTAGAAATCTGAAGCAAAGCAATACCCGCAATGATCGCAAAAAACACGACCTGAAGCATGCTTCCATTGTCTGCCGCGGCTGCAATAAGGTTTTCAGGAACTATATCTACAAGCGGTTGAAGCGGCCCTTGATCTTTGATGGCAGCGGCTGTATCAGCTTTGGATCCAGCTTGAGAGTCAAATTGAGCCATTAGCTTATCTCTTGTCTCCTGTGGAAGTTGCTCCCCTGGCTCGAAGAAGTTCACTAATAATAAACCTAAGGTAATGGCAATAATGGTAGTTACCAAGTAGGCTAAAATAGTCTTTCCACCAATTCTTGAAAGCTTTGAGATATCACCAAGATTAGAAACACCCACAATCAAAGATGCCAAAACCAAAGGAACTGCAATCATTTTGAGTGCATTGATAAAAATCGTACCTACAGGCTTGATGTAGTTGACGGTAAACTCTGGTGAAATTCCAAATTGGATAATCACCAATCCAAAAATCAATCCTAAAACTAGCCCAGCAATAATCTGGGTATGTAAGGGTATTTTTTTAAACATAATATTTGGGTTATTTACTTTATAATTTATTCGTCCTGCTGATCAAGAGGTAGTCTGCCAAAACAAGTGCAGCCATGGCTTCTACAATAGGAACAGCTCTAGGGACCACACATGGATCATGTCTTCCTTTGCCAGATACCGTTACTGCCTCTCCTACTTCATTGACAGATTCTTGGTCTATCATGATAGTCGCTACTGGCTTGAATGCTACTTTGAAATAAATATCCTCACCATTTGAAATACCTCCTTGAATACCTCCACTGTGATTGGTCTTTGTCCTAGTCTTTCCAGATTCATCTGTATAAAATACATCGTTGTGCTCCGAGCCTCGCATACTGACTCCTTCGAAACCACTCCCATATTCAAAGCCCTTTACAGCATTGATACTTAGCATAGCCTTCCCCAGTTCAGCATGAAGCCTATCAAAGACTGGCTCTCCCAATCCTGCTGGTGCTCCAGTGACTACACAGCTCACAACACCACCTACGGTATCTCTAGATTTACGAATCGAATCAATATAGTCAATCATCTCCTCTGCCTTCTTAGTATCTGGACATCTTAGTATATTGTCTTCTATCTTGGAGAGATCTAGCTCTTGGTATGATTTGTCAAGCTTAAGGTGCCCAACTTGGCTTACATAGGCTTTGATATCTATTCCAAAATGTTTCAGAAGTAACTTTGCGACAGCACCTCCTGCCACTCTTGCGGCAGTCTCTCTTGCACTACTTCTTCCTCCCCCTCGGTAGTCACGCACTCCATACTTCTCATGGTAAGTATAGTCTGCGTGTGAAGGTCTAAATTTATCTGCAATATGACCATAATCTTTACTTTTTTGGTCAGTATTCATGATGACCATTCCTATAGGAGTGCCAGTACTTTTTCCTTCAAAAACTCCAGAAAGCAACTGAAATTCATCTTCTTCTTTCCTTTGTGTTGTGATTTTTGACTGACCTGGCTTACGGCGCTGCATTTCTGTTCTGATGAATTCCTCATCTATAGCCAAGCCGGCTGGACAGCCATCGATGATTACACCTAGCCCTTTGCCGTGCGATTCCCCGAAGGTGCTGATTTTGAAAATCTTTCCGAATGAATTACCCATTACTCTTTCTCACAATAAGTACAGCTATCAAGATCACTGATGCTGCCAATAGTATATTAATAAAGATGGAAAAATAAGACTTATATCTCTGGTATGAAAGTTTATTGTTCTCTACTTCGATTAAATCATATATCCCACCTAATCTTTGGTTGGAAATAGCTTGATTGACCTTAGATTCTCCTGTGATTTGAAGCGTTGCTTGAGGCCTTAGCGTATCGTACTTTGCTAACCTGGGATTGAAATATATCCATTCAAAGTGATTGGATAACTTAACTTCGCCTGGTTCATTGATGGTCAAATAGTAGCTGAATTCTTTGATTCCAGTTACTTTTCCCATGCCTCTATTGATCTGCTGACGTACATTTGGATCGTAGGTATTTAGTTTTTGGATTTGCTTTGTTCTAGGCTTGTTGATGGAATTTACATTTCCTGATCCTGATATTCCAAAATTGTAGGTAATACCTTCTCCTGTCTCTGCTGTCCTCTCTTTGAAGTTCTCTCTTAACTGATATTCCCCCACACTGACTTCATTCCGTAATGGATGTGGTGGTAGAGGCTTCACCATGACTGTCTTTGCCGCAGAGTAAAAAGTTTTGAAATCCTCCATTCTATTGGCACCAAAGAAAGATGGATTTTTGGCTACTCTATACTTGATCATTTCCCAAGATATGGATGGAATGGTAACCTCTCCTTCGGAAAAAGGGAAAAACGTAGCTTCATATACTTTATACTTGGTCCAATTTTTCCCATTGATGCTCACCCTTTCAGGCTGAATACTCGTAATGTTGAAATTCTCTTCCCAAGCATTACTTGGCTTAAGCTTTTTCAAGATGTTGTCAAGCTGCCTGCCCGGCTCATGAAATTGAAATGGCGCTTGATTTTCCTCGGACATGTAGAAAGCCAAACTCACATTGATCCCTTCTCCTACAAACACCTCGGACTTGTCCACAGAAGCTGCAAAAAATGCGTCATCATCTATCTCTATAAATTCCTGCTCTTCCCTACTTCCTCTTCCAAACATTTCATCAAATGCATCGAAAGCACTCGAAGGTCTCTGGCTGCTGCGCGAGTCTACTACATTGATAGACTTTCCTTGAGAGGAATAATCTGTCCCATTTATCTTTATTGTAAAATTAGAAAGTTGAAACTCACCTTTCCGTGTGGGCCGATAATATTGAATGATGCTATTGGATGAGCTCATCTGCCCGTTGATGATGTTCATTGAAGAAGATTGCTGAATCCCTTGTTTTTGGAAGCCTAGAATATCCGGAAACTGATCATAAGATTTTATTTTATCATCAGAAATTGTTACCTTGATGGTGAAGGTTTCATTTAGACCTATTTCACCTGGTCCTAATTCTATCTTTACATCTTGGGCAAAATTCTTAAATGAGATAATACCTAATAGCAATACCAAAACCCAGGTGGCCTTCGTTTTTATCATAGTGGTTTTAATCAATTTATGACCGCAAATTAACTTTATATTTTAAACGCAACAAACAATATAAAGTATCGTATGATAGAATTAGTAGTTTCTGTTTAACCTTTTAAAATTTTAGAACCAATGCTAGAATACGTTAAGACAGTCTTGATGAAAGTGAGTTTTGACAAATCACTCTTTGAGAAAGAACTGCGTAAGAGCCTAAACTTGATCCTCCCTGATGAAATCAAGGAATTTCAACTTTGGTGCTACAGGACATTTTCAACTGTTTATGAACCTGTTTTAAATAAGTACTTTGTGAAGCTTGCAGGCTAAAAAAATAAAAGGCTCTTAAATGAGCCTTTTCTAATTTGATGTTTTTCAACTGTTGAGTATGCAATCTAAATTAGCTGCGAACCAAAAACTTTATATATGTGACAAATAGCTAATTGAATTCATCTTTCTTCTTTTTTTAACAAGTTCGATCGCAGAATACATCAATTTGTCAACCGATAACAAAATATATAATAGAACGGGCTTTTACCATGAATTTGAGCATCTTCTCTTGATATTAGTTTATCATTAGTTGAACAAAATTTCAAAGCCTTCATTCCAATGAAATCAAACTCCCAAAAAGCACCATAGAGAGCAAAAGGAATAGACCTATTCATTTCAAGATAATCAGAAATTTCAAATTCTTTCAAGCCAAATGACCTTTTATAATCCTGATGAATCGTGACTTGATTTTGTGCCTTGTTGATATCACTTCCAAAAACAAAATTAAATTCACTTGAGTTAGATTTTTCCCTTTTTATTCCCAAAACAAGATTATTTATAAACTTCCTCTTCAAACTATCAAGTTGATGATAAGTTCGTCCGGAAAAAATAGTTTTCTCCTCTATAAGAATGTCTTTTTCATAAATTTCAACGATATAATCAATGTTAAATTCCTCATCGTTAAAACTTAAACTTTGTTGTATTACTCCTATACCATTTTAAGCATTGCTAATATTAAGAAGTTCTTCTAAATGATCTACTTTAGTAGCTTCGTCTTTTTCAACTCGATTTGTTTGACAAAAACCATTATTTAGGGTAGTCAGAAATAAACTGACTAAGATTAAATCATTGAAATGTTTCATTTTGTTCATTTTTTAAATACTTGCCTAATTAATGGTAAGTTAAATTAGGTTGAAGCTTCCCGTTTCGGTGAGATTCCAAAAAATCCTACAACCTTATTTGATTTTAATGTCCAAAGCTTGCTTTCTGGATTTGATTTTTAACTTTGAGTATATACTCCCGACATGAGACTTTGTGGTGCTTAGTTCAATGTTACAAGCATCTGAAATTTCTTGATTGCTCATTCCTTGCTGAAGCAAGTCCAAAACCCTTCTTTCTTGAACACTCAGGTTTTCTAGTTTTGGTTTTCTTCTATGGGATATGTAAAACCCAAGCAAAAATAGAGTCCCTACTAGTGAAATTGTCAAGACTAGAATCCATGGGAAAGAATTGGAAATAGGGAATTGTCTTCTGAATGGATCAAAATATGAATCGCTTTCATTTCTCATTTTGGCAAGATATGACTTGTAAAAATCTGGATCCTTTTGGTAATCAGAAAGGAAATCAGTTTTGTAGAGTGCATAAAGAGAAACCAACTGGTTGCTGCTTGTATCTGCTATAGCCTTCAGTTTTTCTGCTACTACATCTTCTATAAACTCCTTTTCGACCAAGGAACTTTCATAGTCAATCGCATTGGGATATTCTGCTAATCTTGATATGTAATCAAATGTATCCATATAAGGAGCTCCTTCAATAACCTTGTTTTCAAAGACGGGCATGCCTTCTGTATTGAAAAGCCTGATTTCAGAATCTCTTTTGGCTATGATCAAAACATAATTTTCCTCATTACTTCCAATCACCAGATACTTTGGAGCGAATCCTTTCTTGACCACATGCAATCGAAGCATGGACCAATCAGTGGATACGTTCTCTAATGGTATTTCAAAATTTCCCAAACTGTCCAATTCAGTGGTTGCTAAGATCAAACTGTTGCTGAAAGTGAATTCCTTTTCGAAGGACTCCACTAGAGATAGAAATACCTTTCTTTCCCAGGTATCATCAAGCAGTAAGGTCCCCGAAATTTTCCCAGGATCCTTAGGGAATGAATCATGCTGCCAGCTCCAAAGAAGGATGACTAAAACAAATCTTATCCTTAACACCTTACTCATCTGTGGCAGGTTTAATGTATCTGCCAACTGAAATATTGACATTTCCCTCTGATTGTTTTGGCGTGATTCTGATTTGCCAATCGCCAGCATCTGCATCAGCTATGGTTTTGTTAATCGATCCGTTAGTGTATTTTGAAAAATCATCAGCTGAAACAACGCCAGACTTTTGCTTGTGTTCCAGTGAAAGCTCAGCTTCTTTCCCACCTTTTGGATTGAATATCTCTATCAAGATATTGCCTGAATTCAATCTGCTATGGACGTTGAAGTATATTGTTGTTTTTTTCTCAATGTTGATCGTGATTGGATCGATCTTAGTTGAGGATTTAGAAATTTCAAGATTTTTTGTCAAAATATTTTCAAAGCTGTTTCGAAACTCCTCGGCCTTTTTCCTTTGAATTTCAGCCAGCTTTCTCATTTCTTCAGCTACTTTTCTTTGCTCAGCGGCCACCTCCCTTTGTTTTTCGGCAATTTCTCTTTGTGCCATTGCCTGTTTTCTTTGTTCCTCGGCTTTTTTCCTTTCTAGGGCACTTTCAATTCTTGATTGTTCGGCTTGCTTTCTCATTACTTCAGCTTGTTGCCTTTGAATTTCAGCTTGCTTTCGAGCTTCTTCTGCTTGCTTTCTTAGGATGTCAGCTTGTTTTCTCTGTTCTTCAGCTTGTTTGCGGAGGATTTCTGCTTCTTTTCTTTGAAGAGCCGCTTCTTCACTTTGCTTTTTTACTTTTTCGATGAACAACTTCTTTTCATTATCATAGTCAATCAGTTTTTTCTGTATTTCTGATTCACTTAAGCCAGCTGCTTTCAATTGTTTTTGGTAAGCTTGTTTATGGATTTCCCAACTTTCTTCTGCTGAGAAATTCTCATGGAATTGTGGATAAATGAAATTGCCTCCAGAGGAACTCTTGCTCTCTTGTGCATTTAAGAATCCACAACTTGTCAATAAGACAATCAAAATGATTAAGCTCGATTTCATAACGATAAATTTAACTGTTAATAATTATTTTCAGCAAAACTAGGCTCTGGATTCTGCCAAATGGGTATTGCTAAGGGTGGAAAAAAGTAGGAATTTGGGAGGAATCTTAATGGGTAGGGGTGAAAAAGATGCTTTTTTATCCCTGAGGCCATGAATTTGAAAAATTAGGATTAATATTTTAGCTTTTTTCTAAGAACACCTTTTACTTTTTCACAAACGAAATATTCCTCTTCAAGCCTTCCAGTTTTGTTCGCTTTACAGCTGATTTTTGAAAGACTTTATTGAAAGTTTCCTGAGTAATTTCTTCCCAGTCTCTTGAAGTGAATCCTTCCAGCTCTGGATGAGGCAAAAATGCAGGCTCTTGGTGTGCCTTCGAAAACCTATTCCATGGGCATACATCCTGACATATATCACAGCCAAATATCCAATTTTCGAATTTGCCTTTGACTTCTTCAGGGATTTGGTCTTTGAGTTCTATGGTGAAGTAGGAGATGCATTTGGAGCTATCCACCACTCCTGGCTGTACGATCGCATCTGTGGGGCAGGCATCGATACATTTGGTACATGTTCCGCAATAATCCTTTGCCAATGGTGTATCAGGACTCACTTCCAAATCAATGATCAATTCAGCCAAAAAGAAAAAACTCCCCATATTCCTATTGAGTAGAAGGCTGTTTTTACCTGTCCAGCCCAAGCCTGATTTTTGCGCCCATTGACGCTCCATCACGGGAGCTGAATCAACAAAGGCACGACCTCCTATTTCTCCAATTTGTTCTTGCAGGTTTTCCAGCAATACCTTAAGCTTGTCTTTGATCA
The DNA here is from genome assembly GCF_022549775.1 of Belliella filtrata. Classification (GTDB taxonomy): domain Bacteria; phylum Bacteroidota; class Bacteroidia; order Cytophagales; family Cyclobacteriaceae; genus Belliella; species Belliella filtrata. The sequence goes on from NZ_JAKZGP010000001.1 coordinate 83,231, forward strand.
CAAAATGGTAGTCTTTGCCATATGCATACTTTGCAATCTTATAAGTTCCCTCTACCGCAGCTATTGGCTTATCTGGATAGTAATTATAAATTAAGCTCACGACTGTCTTTGCACCATCCACCAGCTTCGCGGGATCCAAGCGCTTATCAAAATGATTAGCCAAATAGGCCATTTGACCATGATAATTTTGATTGAGCCAATTTTCAAGCTTTGGTGCATCCTCCTCTAAAAACTCCGCTTTGGCTATACCACAAAAGTCAAAGCCCAGACTTTTGGCCTGGGATTTTATGATTTGGGCATATTTTTCTTTAGAAGTCGTTAAGCTCATTTATTGGAAATACAAAGGTTGATTTTTTCGAAAAGATGGTAGGAATGTTTTAGAAATAGGTTTGAAATATTTGGAAACAAAATAGAAATAAATTTGAAATATTGTAGAAATATTTGGGTTAACAGATATGATAGGATCTTGTACATTCCTGCATATTTCACGATAATATTATTTCCCAAACCTGTCTATCGTTAGTGTAGAGGCATATTTCAACATTATTTCAGCGAAGCTATATTAAGAAAACAAATTGCCTGTTTGACCACCGAAGTCTGCTTTGATTTTGAGATGCTTGTATGCTAACTCTGTAGCCATTCTACCTCTCGAAGTTCTCTTGAGATAGCCCTCCTGAATCAGAAACGGCTCATAGACTTCCTCAATGGTCTCCGCTTCCTCACTACAAGCCGTAGCTATAGTGCTTAGACCTACAGGGCCACCTTTGAACTTTTCAATAATGGTCAGTAGTATTCTATTGTCCATTTCATCTAGTCCATTTTCATCGACATCTAAGGCTTCCAATGCAATCTTGGCTATTTCGAGCGTAATCTTTCCATTTCCTTTTATCTCAGCAAAATCTCTCGTCCTTCGCAAAAGCATGTTGGCGATCCTTGGTGTACCCCTACTTCTTCTGGCTATCTCATAAGCCGCCACCTCATCTATTGGGGTCTTAAGTATTCCTGAAGACCTAGTCACAATATCTGTCAGAAGCTTGGCATCATAATATTCAAGCCTTGAATTGATCCCAAATCTAGCCCTCAGTGGAGAAGTCAATAAGCCAGATCTTGTAGTAGCTCCAATGAGTGTAAATGGACTCAGAGATATCTGAACAGTTCGAGCGTTGGGGCCAGAATCAAGCATGATGTCAATGCGAAAGTCCTCCATTGCCGAATACAAGTATTCCTCCACAATAGGATTGAGACGGTGAATTTCGTCTATAAATAGCACATCACCCTCCTCCAAGTTGGTCAACAGTCCAGCCAAATCAGAAGGCTTATCCAAAACGGGTCCAGAAGTGATCTTTATCCCAGCTTCTAGCTCATTGGCAATAATATTGGAAAGTGTGGTCTTGCCTAGACCTGGAGGGCCATGAAGCAAAACGTGATCCAATGGCTCTTGCCGTCTCTTTGCTGCCGCCACGAAGATTTTTAGGTTTTCTACAATCTTAAATTGTCCTGTAAAATCGTCAAAGCTCAATGGTCTCAATGCCTTCTCTATTTCTCTATCGGATGAACTTAGATGATCGGAATCACCACTCAAATAATCTTCTCGCATACTTTGAACTGGTCTAGCTACAAAGATAAAAAAATCAACGAAGGGGAATAAACATTCTATTAGTAATCAAAACTGCAATGTTATTGCAATCTGTTGACACCTACTTCCTCACTTTTGAAAAAATAGCATTAACTTTCGCAAAAAATTTGACAATGAGAAGTAACGCCAATAAAAATATCATTTATTCTATTATCCTTTTGCTCCTCGTGGCTGTAGTTTACCTCTACAGGCAAAACCAAAATAAGCCAGAGGAAGAAGCTGTAGAATTGGCGACGGGCAAAATAGTGCTGACTGGAAGTACCATGGGGACAAGCTATAGAATCGTGTATCTCGATATAGCAGAGCGAGATTTCAAAAAAGAGATTGATTCTGTTCTTGTGGATTTCAATCAATCCATGTCCACTTATATCAAAACTTCCGAGATCAGCCAGTTCAATCAGACGGACACATTATACTTCAATTCAGGCTATTTTTTGCCCATTTTAGAAGAGAGTAAAACGATTCACGAGATCACAGCAGGTGCCTTCGATCCTACTGTAGGACCACTTACTGACCTATGGGGTTTTGGTCCAGAAGGCCCTCAACTCAAGGATAGTGTGAATATTGATAACATGCTACAGTATGTAAACTTTGGCTTGATTTCTTTTGATCAAGTAAAGGCATGGAAACCAATGAATGAGATGCACTTAGACTTCTCTGCCATAGCCAAAGGATATGGGGTAGATGTAATAGCATCCTATTTAGAAAGCATGGGAATAGAAAACATGCTTGTCGAAATCGGGGGAGAGCTTGTAGCACGTGGTGTAAATGAGAATGGAGAATTGTGGAAAGTGGGTGTGAATACCCCGTCTGAAGACAATAATTCAGAAGAGCTATTTGGTATCATAGCCTTAGAAAATAGAGGAATGGCTACTTCTGGCAACTATCGTAACTACTACGAAGTGGACGGTTTGAAAATTTCTCATACCATAAATCCTAAAACAGGCAGACCTGTTAGGCACAACTTACTAAGCGCAACAGTGCTCGCTGAAAATTGTATGAGAGCTGATGCTTTAGCTACTGCAATCATGGTAATGGGAAAAGAAGAAGCTATAGCATTACAAGCCAAATCAAACTTTGAATTTTATCTTATCTACAGTGATGAATCAGGAGAGATCAAGTCTCATGCAAGTGAGGGGATCAAGCCATATTTATCCTTTTCACTTAATTGAACCAATTAGTATAAATCACGGATTATTCCTAATATGTTATTCAACTTCCTTTTGCTCTTCTTTACTGCCCTGATAGCGGGTGGTTTAGCTTATTTTCTACCCAACTGGCAAGAGCGCTACTTCAAGTTGGTATTGGTGTTTGCTGGCTCTTATTTATTTGCCATTACGGTAATGCACATTTTGCCTGAACTATTTGTAGGTACAGAGGATGCCAGGTTTATGGGCTTGTACATTCTTTTGGGTTTTTTACTTCAGCAGATACTCGAATTATTGTCTTCTGGTGTAGAGCATGGTCATATTCATCACCATGGACATCATCATGGAATAGAATCAGGCGTATGGACATTGATGATTGGCCTTTTCCTGCATGCCTTTTTGGAAGGTACTCTCCTGTCACATGATGGGATGCTTGCACTTCATGATCATAGCCATGAGGGGCATCATCACCATCACCACCATGGTAGCAACAATCTTCTTTTTGGGATCATGCTGCATAAGGGGCCAGAAGCTTTTGCTTTGGTAGCGGTACTGATGACTGCATTGAAAAAAAGATGGGTACTTGTGCTGTTAGTAATATTTGCACTGGCAAGTCCGTTGGGAATGTGGGCGAGCTCCTTTCTTTATGAAACAGATTTGATCGGTAGAGGTGCCTTAAATGTGTTTTATGGCATGGTAGCAGGAGGATTCTTGCACATTTCTACTACCATTTTTTTTGAAAGTAGTCCTGATCACCGATTTCACTTGAATAAAGTGATCATCTCTATGATTGCATTTGGTCTTGCGATAGGTTTTGAATTATTGGCTTAGCACGCCTTGCTCATGGAAAAATTTGGGTATTGTGTTCATGTTTAGGAAATTATCCAGCATAAACTCTTGTATTATTGCTAAAATATTATACTTTCGCTAAATTGATATACCGAACCCAAAAATAAACTATGGAACAGCCAATTTGTCCCAAATGTGACCATACCAAAGTAGTGAAAAGTGGTATAGTAGGTGGTCGGCAGCGATTTAAATGTAAGCGCTGCAGCTATCACTTCACTGTGAATAAAATAGGAAAAGCAATTGACAAATACTACGTAGTCAAAGCTTTACAACTTTATATCGAGGGAATTTCTTATCGCGAAATAGAAAGGATATTGGGAGTAAGTCACGTTTCAGTGATGAACTGGGTAAAGCAATATAAAATCAAAGCCCCAGAAAGTTATGATTACCGCCCTACCTATAAAGTGCTGAACCATACAGAATTGGTCAAATTCATGGCTATCAAAGAAAACTTACTAGATACTGGTATGCTGATCACAGAGCTTGGTGACAAGTTCATGATTATCAAATGGGAAAGGTTTAAAAACAGATAGTATGTAAAATCCGTGGACCTTTCAGGCTTTTAATACCCCAATCAGCTATTATAAATTTTTGAGTAAGACCTACAAGGTTTTTTTCCGCTATAAATCAATCTATTACTGAAATATATTGCAGATTTTGAGGCAGAATCAAATCATTTTTTCCTGATGCTTTAAATTCACATATCCAATACACCTTTTACTTCTGATTCCAGAAATTGAGTTCCACAATTGCTTTGAGAAGAGAATTGTATACTCAATTAGCAAAAATCTATCATCAACTTTTCTTTTTAAGGGCTTCTTATCAAATTGGAGTTCACAACATTACCCATTAATGTGTGAAATCACCCAAATAGCCATAGACCATGAAAAATCACTTACCCTCCATACTTGGTTATGCATTGATGTTCTTTACCTCCACAGGATTAGCTCAACAAATCAACACCAAGAGTCCAATTAAAGATGAACAAGAAGATTTTGTAGACCATACATACAAGCCTCTTACACTCAAGCTTGATGAAGAGGGAAATAAGTACATTCGATTTCTTTTTTGGAATCAAATGTGGGCAAGAGTTATCCAAAACAATCCCGGAACACTTGATGCAGCCGGAAATCCACAAAGAGCTACTTCTGATATCGGAATCCGTAGAGCTAGGGTATTGGCATATGCAGAGATTTCACCTCGATTTATGATATTGTCCCATTGGGGAATCAACAATCAAACATTTAGAACAGGCGGGGTACCTGGTGGTGGGTTCACTGGAAATCCTGGTGGTATCCCTGTTCAAGTTGACCCAATCAACGGTATAGGCTCAGCTAATGGAATGTCGGCAAAAAAGCCTCAACTTTTTTTTCATGATATCTGGACAGAATTCAAAATCCTGCCAGAGCTGTATGCAGGACTTGGCCTTCATTACTGGAATGGAATCTCTAGAATGTCTAGTGCAAGTACTTTGAATTTCATGACACTTGATGCTCCAATTTTCAATTGGCCTTTAATTGAAATGACAGATCAGTTTGCTCGTCAATTTGGCTTCTATACTAAGGGTCAAGTCAACAAGTGGGACTATAGGCTCGCAGTCAATAAGCCATTTGCAGTGGGTAATGGGGGGAGTTTTGACTCTGAGCGCAATAGACCTGTTTCAAATCATATTGTAAATGAAAATTGGGCTACACAAGGATATATTGCTTATCAATTTTGGGATACTGAGGATAATAAGCTACCGTATTTCGTAGGATCATATTTGGGAAGCAAGAGGGTTTTCAATATCGGTGGAGGATGGCACCACCACCCCAAAGCCATGAGTTCTTTCAATTCTTCAAATCAAGTCCAGTTTCATGACATGAAGCTTTTTGGATTAGACAGCTTTCTAGACTTGCCTATAAACAAATTAGCTGGAACTGCATTGACCAGTTATGCTGTGTTTTACCATTATGATTTTGGTCCTAACTATATCCGAAACATTGGAATCATGAATGTGGGAATGGGACAAGGCTCCTCACAAAATGGACCAGGAAATGCCCAACCAACCATTGGTACTGGAAATATCTTCTACATTCAAAGTGGCTATTTGCTCCCAAAAAAAATACTCAAGGACAAAGGTAAGCTTCAACCTTACACTGCTGTCACTCACAAAAACTTTGAATATTTTGACGAGGGATCTTGGCAATATGACCTGGGCTTGAATTACTACATCAATGCACATCAAGCTAAGATAACCCTTCAATACAGCCAAAGACCAATTTTTGAACAATATAGCAGATCTGGATCCGCTTCCGAATTTATATTACAAACACATATTTTCTTATAACAATCACCAAAAACCCAACAACCATGACACCATTAAAATCAAGCAAAGAAGCCTATTGGAAAAAGAACCTGAAGATACTTGGGGTACTATTGACCGTCTGGTTTACAGTCTCATTTGGATTTGGAATCCTACTAGTCGAGCCACTCAACCACATCAGAATCGGAGGATTTAAATTAGGATTTTGGTTTGCCCAACAAGGCGCTATTTATGCATTTGTGGTCTTGATATTCATCTATGTCTACAAGATGAATAAGCTTGACAAAGAATTTGATGTAAACGAACAATAAACCACCCAAAATACTATAAAATGGACATTTTAACTTGGACTTACATACTTGTAGGCTTATCCTTTGCACTTTACATAGGCATTGCAATCTATACAAGAGCTGGATCTACAAAAGAATTCTATACAGCAGGCGGCGGAGTGTCTCCTTTAGCCAATGGCATGGCAACTGCCGCTGACTGGATGTCGGCAGCATCATTCATTTCTATGGCTGGAATCATATCATTCTCTGGATATGATGGGTCAGTTTACTTGATGGGGTGGACAGGGGGCTATGTTTTACTTGCATTGCTTCTCGCTCCGTATCTTAGGAAGTTTGGGAAATTTACAGTTCCAGATTTTGTTGGAGACAGGTACTATTCTAACAAAGCCCGTGTGGTGGCGGTAGTTTGTGCCCTTTTCATATCATTCACCTACGTAGCTGGACAAATGAGAGGCGTTGGGATTGTTTTTTCCCGGTATTTGGAAGTCGACATCAATACAGGTGTGATCATAGGAATGTGTATCGTATTCTTCTACGCAGTATTAGGTGGAATGAAAGGGATCACCTACACTCAAGTGGCACAATATTGCGTGCTGATTTTTGCATTTATGGTCCCAGCAATTTTTGTTTCGATGCAACTGACCAGTAACCCTATTCCTCAGCTAGGACTGGGAGGCACAGTGGCGGATGGATCATATTTATTGGACAAACTTGACGGGGTGCTCACAGAGTTGGGCTTTGCAGCTTACACTTCAGGAAGAAAAGGCATGTCAGACATATTTGCCATTACATTGGCATTGATGGTGGGAACAGCTGGTCTTCCTCACGTGATCGTAAGGTTCTTTACCGTGCCTAGGGTAAAGGATGCCAGACTATCTGCAGGATACGCATTGGTGTTTATTGCCATACTGTACACTACAGCGCCAGCAGTAGCAGCTTTTGGAATATACAATGCCATAGATACTGTGGCAAGCCAACCTGTAAATGAATTACCAGCTTGGGTGGATAACTGGGAAAAAACAAGCCTGATCAGCATAGAGGATAAAAATGGAGATGGTGTCGTGCAGTATGCAGCAAATCCTGATATCAATGAGCTCAATATTGACAAAGACATCATGGTACTAGCCAGCCCCGAAATTGCCAATCTACCAAACTGGGTTATCGGTTTGGTAGCAGCTGGAGGAATGGCTGCAGCACTTTCTACCGCCGCTGGATTACTATTGGTAATTTCGACTTCAGTATCTAGAGATCTCTTTAGAACTTTCAGTCCTCAAATGACAGAAAAAAGAGAACTCTGGATAGCAAGGATTTCGGCAGCTGGAGCTGTGGTACTTGCTGGGTATTTTGGGGTAAATCCTCCTGGCTTTGTAGCTGAAGTAGTTGCATTTGCTTTTGGTCTGGCCGCTGCATCGTTTTTCCCTGTGATCATCATGGGAATATTTTCCACTCGGATGAACAAACAAGGAGCCATTTCAGGAATGCTTTCAGGCTTGATATTCACCCTAGTTTACATTGTATATTTCAAGTTCGGAATTACGCTCTTTGGATTATCTCCTGACTTGGTTAGCGCTGATTATTACTTGTTTGGAATATCTCCAGAAGGTATAGGAAGTGTAGGGATGTTGCTAAATTTTCTAGTTTGCTATATCGTATCCATGTTGACACCTGCACCACCGCAAGCCGTCCAAGAAATGATTCAAGAGATCAGGATTCCAAGGGGTGCAGGGGGTGCTCATGATCATTGATCAGTAATCACATACTATAAAGAAGGTCTAAAAAATGGTGACACATCCAATCAAAAAGTGTAAATTAATGATGCTAATCACTTCTCAAGAAAGTTAGGAATGAAGGAAAGTCTGAAATCACAGTATTTATGGGCATTATTTTTTCTTGGAATGTTTCTTTTGAACTATCCAATGTTGGCAATATTCGACATCCAAAGCAGGTGGCTTGGGATACCTGTATTGTATTTCTGTGTTTTTAGCGTTTGGATTGGATTGATATTGTTGACATTCATCATCATCAAGAGAACCAAAAAAGATGTTTAGCAACCTGATCATCATCTTCTTCACTTTCGGCTATTTGGCTTTGCTATTTGCTATAGCTTGGTTTTCAGAACTGAAAGCCAAGCAAGGCAAAAGGCTGTCCAATCATCCAGCGATCTATGCATTGACTTTGGCGGTATACTGTACTGTGTGGACCTATTATGGATCGGTGGGAAGAGCAGCTACCAATGGACTAGAGTTTTTGACGATTTACATTGGTCCGAGTCTGATCGCTCCCCTGTGGTGGCTGATCATGAGAAAGATCATCCGAATTTCAAAAGTACAACGAATCTCTTCTATAGCCGATTTCATTTCCAGCAGGTATGGGAAAAACATCACCTTGGGTGGAGTCGTCACCGTAGTTTGCCTCCTCGGCATTTTGCCTTATGCCTCGATACAAATTAAAGGGGTGGCGAGCTCTTTTGAGATTCTCCAAGGAGCATCAGGAATTGGTGTTTTGCAAGGCGTTCCATTCTACCAAGATACAGCATTCTATCTGGCCATGGGACTAGCCTTGTTTACTGTGCTTTTTGGTACGCGAGACATTGAAGCCACAGCGCAGCATGAAGGTATGGTGATGGCTGTAGCCTTTGAATCCATTTTCAAACTTCTAGCCTTCTTAGTGGTAGGGGTATTCGTAAGTTTTTTTGTATTTGATGGAGTCGTGGAGATTTTTGATCAAGCGGAAGCTGTGGGACTAAGTAGTCTTTTTCAAATGCAAGGTGAGGGCAGCACTACGGAATGGTTTTGGATGTCAACACTGTCGATGATGGCAATATTATTCCTCCCGAGACAGTTTCAAATGGGGGTGATTGAAAACACCAATGAAAAGCACATAGATACAGCCATGTGGTTATTCCCTATGTATCTATTACTTATTAATTTGTTCGTGATGCCAATTGCACTTGGAGGATTGGTCTATTTTCCGTCGGGGAGTTTTGAAGCAGATACTTTTGTACTAGCATTTCCTATAGCCTTTGATCAGAAATGGTTGGCATTGTTGGTATTTCTCGGAGGATTCTCCGCAGCCACAGGAATGATCATCGTGTCAACGATAGCATTGAGTACCATGATAAGCAACAACTTGGTAATGCCTAGCCTATTGCTAAGCAAACATTTTCAAGCACAAAATCAGCCCCAGCTTGGAAAAATCTTGATTTGGACTCGAAGATTGGCCATTTTCGGCATTATTCTAGCGGCTTATCTTTATTACAGGCATGTAGCTGGTCAATTCACTTTGGTCAGCATAGGTTTGATTTCATTTGTGGCCATCGCACAGTTTGCTCCTGCAATCATTGGAGGGATATTCTGGAAAAGAGGCGCTAGAGTGGGTGCTTTGGCAGGAATTGTAGGAGGGTTTATCATTTGGTTTTACACTTTGGTAATACCTACTATGGTCACTGCAGGCTATGTAAACGAATCGCTAATGACTGAAGGCTTACTTGGTATAGGCTGGCTGAGGCCTTATGGTCTTCTCGGATTCAATGACTTGAGTTACATTACTCATGGTCTGTTTTTCAGTCTTTCTGTGAACTTGATATTATATACCGTGCTAAGTCTCTTGGTGGATCAAACTTCTAAGGAACATAACCAAGCCGCAGTCTTTGTAGACATCTTCAAACACAGTGAGACGATGGATAATGTGGTGATTTGGAAAGGTCAAGCATACCTTTATGATTTGAAGAAATTACTCAATAGTTTTATTGGAAAAGAACGAACCAATCAAGTTTTGGAGGAATTTGAAAAGAGTACAGGCAAAATGCTAAACCAAAATGAAATGGTTGATCCTGCATTGGTCAATTATTCTGAAAGGCTTTTGTCTGGAATCATCGGGGCAGCCTCCGCCCGCATCTTGGTTTCTTCGGTAGTGAAAGAAGAGGAGATTACAATGGAGGAAGTATTAGGCATCCTCAAGGAGACACAAGAGCTCAAATCATTGAATAACGAACTCAAAGCCAAAAGTCAAGCCTTAAAGAAGGCTACAGAAGAGCTCCAAGACCTCAATCAATCACTTCGTCTAAACGACATGCTGAAGGACGAGTTTATTTCTACTGTCACTCATGAAATGAAAACCCCGATTACTTCTATTCGGGCCTTTTCAGAAATTCTTCGTGAGGAAGAAGAAAACCTGTCTAAAGAAGAAAGTAGAAAATTCTTAGACATCATTATTCAGGAGACCAGCAGAATGACCAGACTAATCGATCAAGTCCTTGACTTGGAAAGATTCGATTCTGGAAAGCAAGAATTGAACTTAGAAAAAGTAGCGATAAAACCCCTTTTGACCCAAGCAGTAAATAGCATCGCACAAGTGATTAAAGACAAAGGGCTTGAATTAACTGTTGCTATGCACTTGGAAAATATTGAAATGATACTGGATCAAGACCGAATCACACAAGTGATCTTGAACCTCATGTCAAATGCTTCAAAATTTGCCTCAAGAAACATTTCATTCGAGGCAAAGAATACTCAAAATCAATTGATTGTGACAATCAAAGATGATGGCAAAGGAATTCCAGAAGAAGAAATTCCATTCATTTTCGATAAGTTTTTCCAAGCCAAAAATCAAACAAGTAAAAAACCAATAGGTAGCGGACTTGGCCTTGCCATTTCTAAAAAGATCATCGCCTATCACCGCGGGACAATAAGGGTAGACCGGATGGATGGCATGACCTGTTTTGAATTTAGCTTACCCTTACATTATCAACAAACTCAAAGAAAAACCGATGAACAAAATTCTAATAGTAGATGACGAACCCAACATTCTACTCTCTTTAGAATACCTATTCAAAAAAGAGGGATTCAAGGTATACATAGCAAGAGATGGGGAAGAGGCCATTGGTATCATAGATGCAGATCCTCCAGAGCTTGTGATTTTGGACATCATGATGCCAAAAGTGGATGGCTATGAAGTTTGTAAGTATATCAAAGAAAAAAACGAAGCAGTCAAAGTCGTATTCTTGACAGCTAAAAGCAAAATTCAAGATATTGAAAAAGGGCTTGAAACTGGTGCTGATTTATACTTAACCAAGCCATTTGGCAACAAGGATTTGATTTCAAAGGTTAGAAACCTACTCACTGATCCTTCTTGAATACCTAATAGCTTCTAGAAAAGCTTAGGTTTTCCAAAATATATATCGGACAACTCAAAAGTAAATTGGCAAAATAAGCTAAGATTAAGAGCATTGAAATAAAACGAAAATCATAAAATCAACTCATCAAAATAACCAAAACTATGAGCGATAGAATTCACACCCTTAGTGGGTATTTTCATGAATATCAAAAATCAGTAGCCCAACCTGAAGAATTTTGGGCAAGAATAGCAGACTCATTTCACTGGAAAAAGCGCTGGGACAAGGTACTAGACTGGAACTTTGAAGAACCAGATGTGAAATGGTTTGTCAATGCAAAACTAAATATCACTGAAAATATCCTAGAGCGTCACCTTTACACCATAGGAGATAGACCAGCTATCATCTGGGAGCCCAATGATCCTAGTGAAGCAGGTAGAACACTGACCTATAGGGAATTGCATACAGAAGTATGTAAATTTTCGAACGTACTTCAAGAAAAAGGCATCAAAAAAGGTGATAGGGTAATCATCTATATGCCAATGATTCCTGAAGCTGCCGTTGCAATGCTTGCATGTGCCAGAATCGGAGCTGTACATTCTGTTGTCTTTGCTGGATTCAGTTCTTCCTCACTGGCTGATAGAATCGAAGATTGTAAAGCGAAAGCTGTACTAACTTCAGATGGAAATTTCAGAGGAAGTAAAAAAATTGCTGTCAAAGCAGTAGTAGATGAAGCCCTTGAAAAAGTGACTGTGGACACGGTGATTGTATATCAAAGAACTCATCAAGAAGTTAGCATGAAATCAGGAAGGGATTTCTGGTGGCATGAACTAGTCGAAGGAGTCTCTGAACAGCATGAAGCGGTAGAGACTGATAGTGAAGACATGCTTTTCATTCTATACACTTCTGGGTCTACAGGAAAACCAAAGGGTGTAGTACATACCGTGGGGGGATATATGGTTTATACCAAGTATTCATTCGAAAACGTCTTTCAGTATACACCAGGGGATGTATATTGGTGTACAGCTGACGTGGGATGGATCACAGGTCACTCTTACATTGTCTATGGGCCACTTTTGGCAGGTGCGACTACTTTGATGTTTGAGGGAGTTCCTACATTTCCAGATGCAGGAAGATTTTGGTCTGTAGTAGAAAAGCACAAAGTCAATCAGTTCTACACAGCCCCTACAGCAATCCGAGCGCTTCAAGCACATGGTACTGAACCGATCGAACCATACGACTTAAGCTCACTCAAGGTACTCGGGTCAGTCGGAGAACCAATCAATGAAGAAGCATGGAATTGGTATCATACACATGTCGGAAAATCTAGGTGCCCTATCGTAGACACCTGGTGGCAAACAGAAACTGGCGGGATTTTAGTTTCACCAATCGCAGGTATCACACCTACCAAGCCAGCTTATGCTACCCTTCCCCTACCAGGAATACAGCTTTGTATCGTAGACGCTGAAGGTAATGAACTGAAAGGCAACTCAGTAGAAGGAAACCTATGTATTAAATTCCCATGGCCCAGCATGATAAGAACTACTTATGGAGATCATGAGCGGTGTAAGCAAACCTACTTTTCCACTTACAAAGACATGTACTTCACAGGTGATGGTGTCAAAAGAGATCACGATGGCTACTACAGAATACTGGGAAGAGTGGATGATGTGATAAATGTATCTGGACACCGTATGGGTACCGCAGAGGTAGAAAACGCTATCAATGAGCACCCACTGGTGGTGGAGTCAGCTGTGGTGGGCTATCCTCATGAGGTAAAAGGCCAGGGAATCTATGCCTATGTAATCTGTGATATGAAAAATAGGACCGAGGAGAACCTCACCAATGAGATTAAAGATACAGTATCAAAAATCATCGGACCGATTGCTAAGCCTGACAAAATCCAAATTGTCTCTGGACTTCCTAAGACTAGATCTGGAAAAATCATGCGAAGGATTTTGAGAAAAGTAGCAGAAGGTACTGTAGACAACCTAGGTGATACCTCTACCTTACTAGATCCAGAAGTAGTTCAAGAAATCATAGAAGGTAGGCAATAAAACAGGAATATGCTGCTACGCTATGTATGATTGACATATGCCTTCGGCGATAAATTATAGTACACCTAAACGTTGAAATAAAAGTATCAGAATAAACATGTTTCAATTTGTTAAAATCTCAATACAACGTTTCGCCGAAGGCCTATTTCCACTTTATTTCCATCTTATCTCTACCATATTTCCATTATGTACCAAGTTCCAACCTTAAGATCTTAATTTTGTATTCTCTAGTAATCAAATGAAACATGTCCAACGTAATCTTCAATAGAGTAAAGGAATTCTTGAATCGCTTTCCTCCATTTCATTTTCTGGATAGTACCAACCTACTTACAATAGCACAGGTGGTGGAAGTGCGGTACTTTGCGGCAGGTGAAAGTCTCTTCCAAAAAGGTGATGCAGCACAAGAATATTTCTTTGTACTAAGAGAAGGTTCCGTTCACTTAATAGATCATGAATACGGGAAAGACATCATTGTGGAAGTGTGTGATGAAGGTGATGTATTTGGTGTATTGGCCCTACTAGGCAAACGTCCCTATATACTACAAGCTTTGGCAAAAGAGGATAGCCTTGTTTATGCTATCCCTGTGCGTACTTTTGATAAGATACTGCAAGAGAATAGCCGCGTAAGTCTATACTTCGCCGCTGGCTTTGCATCAGGGCAAGTAGTGGTAAGGCGTGATTTGTCTCAAGTACAAAAAGCCCGAAGTGAATTCAAAGAAATGTCTCAGGACAATGGACTGATGATATTTACTGGTCAATCCGATATGAAGTTTTCGGAGGATGTCCTTTGTGTCCAACAGGGTACAAGTATAAGAGAAGCGACTATCGCAATGTCTGAAAAAGGCGTGGGCTCTGTAGTGATCACAGACTCGAAACAGTTTCCAGTGGGAATTATAACAGACAAAGATATAAGAAATAGGGTAGTTGCAGCTGGGCTAGGATATGATGTACTGGTCGAGTCAGTAATGACTACACCTGTGATCACGAGAAGAAAAGATGCAGGATTTGCCCCACTATATCTTACCATGATTAAGAACAGGCTTCATCACTTGATATTCACAGAAGATGGCAGTGATCAGAGTCCTGTTACGGGCATCTTATCAGACCATGACATCCTACTTTCGCAAGGCAATAGCCCAGCTGTCTTGATCAATGCACTGATGAATACTTGGGAAGTCAGCGAAATGGCTCAAGTGAGGAATAGGGCCGAGAGACTACTGAAGTATTACTTAGAAAATGAAGTTGGGATGGAGTTCATCGCCAATATCATTTCAGAGATCAACGACATCATCATCCAAAGGGCTGTCCAAATCGCCAAAAAGAAATATGATGAAGCTCATCCAGAAGCTTCAAAAGTTAAATTTTGCTTTCTTTCTTTAGGAAGTGAAGGCCGAGAAGAGCAGCTACTTAGGACTGACTTGGACAATGCAATTGTCTATGAAGATGTCCCCGCTGATCAAGCAGAAGCTGTTCAAGCATACATGCTTCTAATAGGCAACGAAGTGATAGATATCCTTCTCCATTGTGGATTTGAACCCTGTCCAGGCGATATGATGGCCAACAATCCCAAATGGTGCCAACCCTTGAGTCAATGGAAGCAGTATTTTTCGGATTGGATTTTGGTACCAGATCAGAAAGCATTGATGCACGCCACTATATTTTTTGACTATCGACCAGTGTATGGGCACAAGGCGCTGTCGGATGCCATGACAGATCATATTTACCAAGAAATAGCAGGAAAGTCTGTTTTTCTTAATTTTTTAGCAAAAAATGCACTGCTTAACCCTGCACCACTTGGTTTCTTTAAAAATTTTATAGTAGAAAAAAGTGGTGAACACCGAGACAAGTTTGACATTAAGCTTAGGGCAATGATGCCACTGGCTGACCTAGGAAGATTGCTTGTCCTCAGCCACAGGGTAGTGGGAATCAACAATACTTTTCGTCGATTTGAAAAAATAGCAACCTTAGAACCTCAATACAAAGAGCTGATGTTAGAAGCAGGGAAGGCCTATGAAATTCTCATGCGTATGCGTGCCATTGAAGGCCTCAAGTCTGGCTCGTCAGGAAGGTACATTCAGCCTGATGCACTTGGTAAACTGCAAAGGCAATTACTCAAAAATGCTTTTGCTCCAATAGACGAGCTGCAGCGAATCATGAGCGTCAGGTTTCAAATGGAATATTTCAACAGGTAATATGGGATTCTTAGACTTTATATTTAGAAAAAAAACCAGCAAATCTGACTTTGTGGTGCAATATGAGCAATTTTTAATCAAAAAACAGTCAGAATTTACACCTTTAGATCAGTTGAATTTCACGATTTTAGACACTGAGACCACGGGCTTAGACATCAAGAAAGACTACATTGTCTCCTTCGGTGCTGTCAAAATGAAAGGCTACAGACTAAATTTAGAACAGTCCTGGGAAGTCTATTTGGATGCTCCATTGCAAAATGAGGCTTCACTGAAAATACATGAAATCCTCTACCCCATTGAGATTTCTCCCATCAAAGACTTTGCCGCAGATTTTTTAAAGTATATTGGTAGAGATATTATCGTAGGTCACCATATAGGCTTTGATTTGGGAATGTTGGAAAAGATCTTGAAAAGCTTTGGCTTGAAACAAGTTCTAAACCCTATCCTTGATACCCAAGCACTGGCTATACGACTAGAGCAAGGACCACACTTTGATCGCAGGCTCATGAGAAAAGGAGAATATGCCTTGGACACACTCTGTGAGCGGTATGGCATACCGCTTGATGATAGACATACAGCAGCTGGAGATGCTTTTCTCACTGCACAACTCCTTATGAAGCTATTGAAACTTGCTGAGAAAAAGGGAATAAAGAACTTGAAAGACCTGATGCAGGTATATTGATGCCAAAAAAATGCATCAAAGCTCTTCCTACGAACTTCAATGCATAATCAAATTAACCTAACAGCTTCCAAGCGATGAGTTTACATTTGAAAGTCAATTATTTTTCACTCAAACAACTGTGGTGCAAACTGGCTTAGGTATACCCTCCAATTTCTCCAAATATGCCCTCCTTCACTTTCTACATAGGTGTATGGCATATCAATTTCATCAAGCAATTTTTTAAATTCCTGATTGGCATCATATAAAAAGTCTGTTTTGCCTATCGCGATCCAATATAGCTTGTATCCATTATCGCGTTGAACTTTTAGGGTTCCTTCGATATCTTTATATACTTTGCCCGAGGCATCCTCTCGCGGCATAATGGCCGCAGAATATAGACCAATGAAATCGAAAGTGTCAGGAAAAAACCTAGATACATGCATCGTGTGAAATCCTCCCATCGATAGACCAGCTATGGCACGATGAGACTTTTGCGGCACAGTTCTATAGTTTTTATCTATGAAATTTACAATTTCCATAAAATTTTCCTCATAGGTACCATCCATGGTCTTTGGTATCATGAATTGTGGCTTATAGAATCCCAGCGTACCTTCACCAGGTGCCGCATCTTGAATCACATTACCGTTTGGCATGACCACAATCATGGGTTTTGCTTTACCTTGATTGATAAGGTTATCCAAGATTTGAGCTGTTCTTCCTAAAGAGATCCATGCTTCTTCATCACCTCCCGCACCGTGCAAAAGGTACAATACAGGATATTTCTCTGCAGAAGACTCATACCCTGGTGGAGTATATACAGTCAGTCTTCTTTCCATTTGCAATCCGTCTGAAGGATACCATCTTTTGGCTACAGTTCCATGAGGAACCTTTTGTACCCGATACAAGTCAGCATGAGCACCTTCAATGATAAATATATTGGTAACAGAAGCCACATCTCGAATCAAAAATGGATTGTTAGGATCTGTAGCCGGCAAGCCATCTACATGGAAAGAATAGCTATAAAGTTCTGGTTGTAATTTATCTATTTTGAATTCCCAGACACCATTTTCATTTATAGTAAGTGCAGCTTTACCAGGGCTATCTATTGTCCCCATTGGTGAATCTATTTTTTCAGTAGGCAAAAAATCTCCTGTAATCTCAACTTTTTGCGCCTTTGGAGCATAAAATCTGAAGGTAACTACATCCCCTTCTATTTCTGGTGAGGTTAATTGCTCTGCTCGAAAGATCGCTTCTTGGGCCGAGAGACTAGTGATTATAAGGAAGAAAAACAGCTCGGCAAGTAATGTCTTTTTCATCAATTTCGGGTTTTGATTGAGCAACTAATTTACGGCTATATCCATGAAAATTGTAAAAGTATTTTCAATTTCTGCAAACAAGATTCAACAAAAAAGGAGCAAGCTCAATAGCTTACTCCCTGATTTAATGATGTTCTAAAGGATTTACGACAAAATTTATAGAAATTATTCTCTAAGCATTTTTCAGCACGCCCTTTTTAGCCAACACGCTCAAATATCCTTCTGAAGCTACATGCCTCTGCAAGTTTGCCATGCAATTCGGAAATTGGCACTCGCTCTTGCTCTGTAGTATCTCTATGCCTGATCGTAACTGTATTGTCTTCTAGTGTCTGATGATCCACAGCGATACAATATGGCGTACCTATCAAGTCTTGTCTGGTATATCTCTTCCCGATCGACGCTGCATCTTCATAGATGATATTGAAATCATACTTCAATGCTTCAAAGATTTCCTTTCCTTTTTCAGGAAGCCCATCCTTTTTGGTCAATGGTAAAATCGCTGCTTTCACTGGAGCGATTGCAGGGTGGAATTTCAAGTAGGTACGTTTTTTACCCTCCACTTCTTCATCCACAAATGCATTGCAAAGCGTCATCAAAAATAATCTATCTGCTCCAATAGAAGTCTCAATGACATATGGAATATAATTCTGATTGATTTCAGGATCAAAGTATTGTTGCTTCTTTTTAGAAAACTCCTGATGACTCTTCAAGTCAAAGTCTGTTCTTGAGTGAATCCCCTCCACTTCTTTGAAGCCAAATGGAAATTGATATTCAATATCCATTGCAGCATTGGCATAATGCGCCAACTTCTCGTGATCGTGTCTTCTTAGCTTATCTTGCGGCACTCCAAGTGCCAAGTGCCAATTCATCCTTGTATCGGCCCAAGCTTTGTACCAATCAAGTTCAGATCCAGGACGTACAAAGAATTGCATTTCCATTTGCTCAAACTCCCGCATTCTGAAGATAAACTGACGTGCCACGATTTCATTTCTGAAGGCTTTACCAATCTGGGCAATTCCGAAAGGCACTTTCATACGTGCCGTTTTCTGTACATTAAGGAAATTCACAAAAATACCTTGTGCTGTCTCTGGTCTCAAATAGATCGTAGAAGCATCTTCAGCTACAGATCCTACTTGTGTAGAAAACATCAGGTTGAACTGTCTTACATCTGTCCAATTACTTGTACCAGATATCGGACACTTGATATCCTCTTGAATGATCAAATCCCTCACGCCTGCCAAATCTTCGGCTTCAAGCAGTCTCCCCATGGCTTGGAGCAAGTTTTGAGCACGATCCTTATCACCAGCATTTTCATATGAAGCCGCTTTATCTTCTATCAATACATCCGCTCTATACCTTTTCTTAGAATCTTTGTTATCGATCATTGGATCATTGAAACTATCCACGTGACCAGAGGCTTTCCAAGTAGTAGGGTGCATAAAAATCGCTGCATCTATCCCAACGATATTCTCATTGAGACGAGTCATCGTCTCCCACCAGAGTCTCTTTAGGTTGTTTTTCAATTCCACACCATAGGCACCATAGTCATACACTGCCTGCAGTCCATCATAAATCTCAGATGAAGGGTACACAAATCCATACTCTTTGGCATGGGAAATAATATCTTTCAGTTGAGCATTTTCTGCTCCTTGTTCGTTTTTTGCCATAGGCGCAAAAATAAATAAACTTCTTGAGAAGTAGGCGAAGAAATTGGCTTTTGGAACAGCTTATCAAAATTCTTTTGAAATGCTTGTCATATAATGAGTAAATTTATTCACCAACATGTAGTTATGACATCAAAGGAATTGGAAGTTTTGATCAAAGCGCATCACAGAGAAGCATTTCTCTGGTCTAGGCAATGCTGTGGTTTTGATACCTCACTTGCTGAAGATATTCTCCAACATGCCTATCTCAAGGTATTGGAAGGAAAAGCAAAATTTGGTCACCAATCCAGTCCAAAAACTTGGCTTTTTGCTATAGTTAGGTATACAGCTATGGAATGGCTGCGCAATGAAAAACCAACTCATTCCTTGGAGGGTGTCGAGATAGAAGATATAGAACCTGATAGGCCAGTAGAAAGTCAAGAAGATATGCTGAATCTTCTCCCTAGTCGACAAAAAGAAGTCCTGCTGTTGGTCTTCTATCATCAGATGACCATAGAAAAAGCTGCTGAAATCATGGAAGTAAGTCTGGGCACTGCGAGAACGCACTATGAGAGAGCAAAGAAAAGTTTGAAAATGCTAATTGAAAAGAAACATGAAAATGCTAGATAAAGAGGAAAGGGAGTTGGAGTTGTTCTTTTCCGAATTGAAATCAAAAGACCAAGGTATCTCTACTCCAACCTTGCCTGCTTTCAAAGCTAAATCTTACAAAATATGGCGATGGATACCCGCCGGCATAGCAGCAGCACTTGTCGCTGCCATCTGGATAGGTACGAGTGACAAAAAGGATGAAACATTGGCAAAAGATGTAATCATCATTTCACTGATAGAAGATGAAAACCAAAAACAACAGCTGATCATAGAGACCACCTCTTCCATGGATATTTGGGAATCTCCTACAGCTTCATTATTAGAACTAAACTAACAACAACATGAAAAATTTGATCACCATATACTTTCTGCTTCTTGCTGGAATTGCACAAGGGCAAGATTTGTTTCAAGGCACGCTATTTTCTGCTGACCTTATCATGAAAAACAGGGACAAAATATCCCTTACTGATCAACAAGCAGATAAAATTAAAGCAATCCATGGCAAGAATGCGGGGGAATTCAGTACACTAAAATGGGACCTAGATGCAGAGAATGAAAAGCTCAAAAAAATGCTTCAAGAACCAAAGATCAATACAGCTGCTGCTTCAAAACAGATGGACAAAATCCTGAACTTAGAGACTCAACTGAAGAAAAAGCAGTTCAGCAACTTGCTGGCAATAAGAAGTGAGCTCAATGATAACCAAACAAAGTCACTTGCTGATCTCAATAAGTCAGTTTCAGTTTCAACCTTTAATCTATTTGGCTCAGAACAGGGCACGATAAATAACAATATGTTTAACAAGTCAGGCACCAGTATTAAATTGACTGGAAAATCCACACTTTCAACAGAAAACAAACCATTATTTGTTATAGTCGAAAATGGTAAGGAGACTTTTGTAAAAGACCTTGATCAGTATGATCCAAATGAAATAGAATCCGTCTCAGTTTATAAAGATGCCACTGCCATCAACCTATACGGTTCCAAGGCAGCAAATGGTGTCGTCGTGATCACGATGAAAAAAAAATAAAAGTGTATCAATCGAAAATTCAGGTTTGAATAGGTTGTGGCTATTCAAATGAAGAGATTTGAATTATTAGTACAATTTTGTAAACTCAATGTTGACCACAAAAAATTAGAAGGTTACGCGAAGGACGCCAAGGGGAAATGATTACTTCAAAGCACAGAATCTCCTTTGCGTCCTTTGCGAAAACTTAGCGTCCTCAGCGGTTAATCTTATTTATGAGTGAATACCAAGAAAACATCCTCTATACATATGCAGGTTTCCATCGATTTAAATTCTTATAGACTTCCAGTGCATTCAAAACTTCTATGATGTCTTTTTCTGGACCTGACACTCTATTATCTTCAATGATCGCCGAAACCTGATCTTCTGACAAAGTGTTTCCCTCTATGCTTAGAGAGGAATGAATAGTTCTGATTCAATTCTGTTTTGAAGTTTAGGGTTTCCCTCACCAGATTTTTGGCATTCACAGCACCTATCTTTTCCGAGATGGAGGTAATTAATTTTAACATTGTAGCATTAATCTCGTAAGGTGGTTTCATTTTTTGATAGTATCAAAGATAATTAGTTCGTGTGATAAAAAGTTTTGAAACTTGAAAGGAGGAAACAAATATGGGGTAATTTAATTTGGTCGATCTAGGTATATTGTCCTTTTCCAGGTAAAATCATGCTCTAGCTTTTGAATACTAGAACATGATAAAAACAAGAATTATAGAGGCTATCTACTACAATGCTTGAACTTTAAAATAAAACCTTCAATCAGTTAAACTGAATCAACTCTACTTCTCCAGAAAACAATGTTAACCACAAATTATCTTCAAGTTGAACCAAGCCATTTGGGGAAAAATTTAATCGGTCCTGTGAATGAACCAACTCGATGGATCCATTTGACAAATCCACCTGGTAAAACCCACTGATTCTGTGTTCATCTTGATTTGGCATATAAAATAGGTATAACAAAAACTTGTTGTCTTTCAATGTAGTTTCTGAAGGTAAATAGTAAGTCACACCTTTTTCTGAAAGAGATTCAAAGCTGGGTTCTTGGTCCTTTTTACTCACAACGAATTTTGAGGAGAAGCCTTGTTGTAAAGCTTCAGATCCTAATCCTTGAATATAGAAAACTAAATCCTCACTTGGAATATATTGCAACAAAGCAGTTCCTTGAAAAGGAGAAAGCTCCTCGCTCAATGTTCCTGTTTCTATATCAAAAATCGAATTCCCAAATATTTTTTGCCCTATAATATCCTCTCTATAAGTATTACCAAAATCGAAATCTGGTATAATCCTTCTTTCATCATTTTCCAAATTAACAACGGTAAGAGTTCTGTTTCCCTCTTCTATCGGATTGGAATATACCAAGTGTCCATCATTGACTCTTGACACGCTACCTGTACTACTCATTTGTCCAAATGGAATGGATGATGAATTTTCAATATCATATAAAAATAAGTCATTTATGTATACCCCTGAATTTTGATATATGACCCTATTACCATCTACAGCCCTTAATCTTAAACCTAATTTATCATCAATTTTGAGAAGTTGACCAGAATTTACTTCAAGTCTATAAGTGCTAATCTCATTATTGGCAAAATCATTCATAAACAAATATTCCCTATCTGGACTTAAGTCAAATTCACCCAAACGATCAAATTTAGCTAAAGGCTTAACCGCCATCTGCGTTTTTATGATATGCTGGTAATCAGGTAGCTGAAATCTAAAAACACTATCTTCATTAACTTTTAAATCTACAAATAATTGATAAAATTCTCCCTCCTTAAAATCATACTCTAATTCAGTAATTGAAGACGTCTTCTGGAAAGGGGCGGTATCCACAGGTGTTATTGCTAGGGTGTCACTATCTTGATTAAGCATGATCAACTGTGTTAAAGGCTGTGCACTATAATCGTCTAGCCTAGGAAACCAAAATTTAACACTGTTTGAAGACTGTGGGTATGTAGAAAAAAAAAGCTTATCTGATTTTAAAACTACTTTTACTTCAGATGAAATTATAGTATCAGGATTTTGAGGTTCCTCACATGAACCAAGAAGTAAAACAAAAATTAAGAGAGCTATTGAATATTTATTTACCATAATATAAAATTTTGAACAATTTAAATCTTACTATAATTTAGGTGGGTAGCTACAAAAGCTATAATTTCACTAAAAATATAATTATTTCTCAAGAATTTCAAAAAATAATTATATTTATTGAAGCATTACCCACCCAATTTTTATTAGCTTGTCCTTTTTTCATACTATAATAATAAACCCCGAAAATATCCATTTAAGGGATTCTCGGGGCTTTTGAGTTCAAATTAAAAATCCTTCGGAGTCTAAAAAAGACCCCAAGGGTTTAATGTTTATTTAAATCATCCCTACAGAACGTTGCACAAATGCCGTCAAGTCCTTACCAGTTAGCAAGCCTTGAGCTAGTAATGCCAGGTCAAAAGCCTGCTTTGCCAACTTGGTCTGCTCTTCTTGGTTTTCAGCTTTGAGGATTTTGTCAATCACTCCATGATTACCATTGATAGCTACTTTGTAACTGTCAGGTAGTGAACCGTAGAAGCCCATTCCTCCACCAGTGGCTGCCATGTCTTTCATTCTGCGCATAAACTCATCCATTGTTACAGTCACAGGAAGCTCTTCAGGGTTTAAACCTTCGATTTCTACGCTGTAAGATTTATTGTCGATCGCTTTTTCAAAGATTTCCTTCACTTTGGTGGACTGCTCCTCAGATAGAAGATTGGCAAATGCATCATCCTTTTGGATCAGCTTTTCTACCACATCAGCATCCACACGCTTCAGTTGTGTTTTCTCCTCTTTACCTTCCAAGTGCTGGATAAAGTGACTATCGATAGGTGAATCCATCACCAAAACATCATAATCCTTCTTGTTTGCTGACTGAATGAAAGCATCTTGCTTATTGACATCCGTAGCGTATAGGTAGATGGTCTGATCGTTTTTATCCTTTTGGATGGCTTGTACTTTTTCTTTGTATTCTGGCAAGGTATAGAACTCTCCCTTGGTATTTTTCAACAAAACGAAATCTTTACCTTTTTCAGCAAATTTCTCCTCAGAGATCATTCCGTACTTTACAAACAGCCCTATATCATTCCATTTCTCCTCATAGACTTTTCTGTCCTTTTTGTAGAGTTCAGCTAATTTATCAGCTACTTTTTTGGTGATATAGTTGTTGATTTTCTTCACATTACCATCCGCTTGCAGGAAGCTTCTAGATACGTTCAGAGGAATATCTGGAGAATCAATCACCCCATGCAAGAGCATTAAGAACTCAGGCACAATATCCTTCACTTCATCCGTGATAAATACCTGCCTGCTGAAAAGCTTGATTTTATTCTTCTGAAAATCGAAGTCATTTTTCACTTTCGGGAAATATAGCACACCTGTCAAGTTGAATGGATAGTCTACATTCAGGTGAATCCAGAAAAGCGGGTCTTCACTCATTGGGTAGAGTTCCTTGTAGAAGGAAAGGTAATCCTCATCTTTAAGATCACTTGGAGACTTGGTCCAGATCGGAGAGGTGGTATTGATAATGTTGTCTACTTCTACCGACTTCCACTTTTTCTTGCCCTCTTCATCTTCCCCATCTTCTACGCTTTCTGTTTTTGTTCCAAACTTGATCGTAACAGGAAGGAACTTACAATACTTATCCAAAATGCCTTGAAGCTTCCACTTGTCTAAGAACTCCTCAGATTCTTCGTTGATATGAAGGACGATGTCTGTACCTCTTTCTGTTCTGCTACCTTCAGCAATCTCAAAAGTGGTACTACCATCACAAGTCCACTTGGCTGGTTCGGCTCCTTCTTGGTAAGAAAGGGAATTGATTTCCACAGTATGGGCTACCATAAAAGCTGAGTAGAACCCAAGACCAAACTTACCGATGATCTCATTGGCATCCTTGGCGTCTTTGAACTTCTCAACGAATTCGGTTGCACCAGAGAAAGCAATCTGATTGATATACTTCTTGATCTCTTCAGCTGTCATTCCAAGGCCACGATCGGAGATGGTGATGGTCTTTTTGTCTTTATCAAAAGACACTTCTACGGTAGTGTCACCAAGCTCACCAGTGTATTGACCTAATGTAGCCAATCTTTTGATTTTCTGGGTGGCATCCACGGCATTGGAGACTAACTCACGGAGAAAAATTTCATTGTCAGAGTATAAGAACTTCTTAATAATCGGGAAAATATTCTCGGTATGGATTGAGATGGTTCCTTTTTCCTGCATAGCTATATTGAATTTTTAAATTGTTAGAAACAAATTTGACAATACAGCTTTATCAAGGGTTGTTCCAAAGGGTAAAAAATGCCATTTTGGCAGAATTTCTTAAGGTTTTGATTTTGAATCTAACCGCAAAGGATACAAAGGTTACACAAAGGACTCATAGAAATGATATTTAGAAGGAGGGAATATAGGTTGGAATTTGGAGAAGTGGTATAACATAATATCTCAATAACATTCAATTAATCTCTCTATGTTACATTTGATTGGAGATGGAGACGCTTTTATTTATAGTCACCCTACAGGCGCTGACAACTGGATTGCTTATTTACCTGAATAAAAAATTCCGGGGAGAAGATCTTTTTCTGAGCCTTTTCTTTGGAGTATTTACGGTTCACCTACTGTATAAAATACTTTTGCATTTCTACTTTCATGATTCGAATATTTTTGAAAAACTAAATGGCTCATTTTCATTGCTATATGGCCCATTGCTATTTTTCTATACCTCACAAGTTTTGAGAAAAAAGGTGATTAGCTTCAAGGTATTACTTCATTGTACCCCATTTCTGGTATGCTTAGGATTAAATATACTTGCCTACATTTCTTTATTGTTTGAAACAGAAATTTCTCATTTATTAGATATTTATCATACCATTATTTCAGTATTTATTCTTAGCTCACTTATAGGGTACAGCTACCTGACATACTCTATGCTCAAGGAGCAAAAACCCACAATTGTCAATCAAACGAAGAAGCATATCATTCAATTAATTATGAGTTGCCTATTGGTAATTTCGCTACTGATTATAGTTGGTAACTTTTTAGCTTTTTTTGACTGGAGGTTCAACCTGAGAGTCGTCTACTACGGAATCTTGATTATCATGTTTTTTGGAGTAATTCACTTACGCACCAGACTGTTTCTAAGTACTGGTCAAGAAGCTGAATTCAAAGTGGAGAAAAAAGTGAATGCACCTATTGAGAAATATAAAAACTCTAAAATCGATACCAAATTGATGGAGGACATTGCGACCAAAATCAACAGTTACTTACAAGAAGAAAAACCGTATCTCAATGCTGATTTTAATTTGGAAGACCTATCTAAGTACATTGATGTACCCAAAGTTCAAATCACGCAAACCCTCAACCTCCATTTGAACACGAATTTTTATCATTTGGTAAACAATGCAAGGATCGAATTATCCAAAGAACTCATAGCACGTGGTGAAGAAGAAAACCTCACCGTGGTAGGCTATGAAAGTGGCTTTAAATCAAAGTCTACTTTTTACAAATACTTCAAAGAAGTCACTGGATCCAATCCTACCGACTATAGAAAACAAGTCAGCTTATAAGTGTTAATGACGCTTAACGTATTGATAATCATTTCATAAAACACATTATACAATTGTTTTTCAGTGAGTTACATTCCATTCTACCCTGAACATGTACGTCTAAATTTAAAAAGACGAAAAGGAAAAGGACATTGGATAGCGTTGCACAAAAAAATTCATCACCATGAAAAAACGATTACTTTACTTACTCTTTGCAATGTGCATCATCGGAGAAGCCTTTTCACAAAACAATGCTTCAGTAGTGGGAAGATTGTCAGATGGGACTGGTTTCCTACCTGGAGTCAATGTGCTTGTCCTTGGTTCTACTCAAGGAGCTCCTACTGATTTGGATGGGAAATTCCAAATCTCAAATCTGCCTCAAGGAAACATTACTTTGCGCTTTAGCTACTTAGGTTTCGAAACTGTAGAATTGGAGTTAGACTTAAAGTCAGGCTTGAACAGTATCGGTACCATTACCATGCAAGAAGAATCAGGAAGCCTTATGGAATATGTGGTTCAAGGAACCATGGCTCCATCACAACTTAAGGCCATGTCTATCAAAAGGAATTCTCTGGGAATCATGGATGTCATCGCTGCAGATGCGATAGGCAAGCTCCCGGATAGAAATGCCGCCGAAGCAGTTCAAAGACTTCCTGCAGCAAGCGTGAATAGATACCATGGAGAAGCCAATCAAGTCAGTGTAAGGGGAACGCCTTACGCATGGTCTTCTACACTATACAATGGTACCAGGCTACCAAGTGCCAATGTGTTTGGCAATAGAAATGCACTGCTTGATGCCATTCCTGCAGAAATGATCCAATATGTGCAGCTTTCGAAGGCTATCACCCCTGATATGGAAGGAGATGCCATAGGTGGATCGATCAACTTTATCACCAGATCCGCACCTGACGAGCAAATGCTCAATGCAAGTCTTGCTGGTGGTTATAATCAACGCTCAGAAAATTCCTCTTACAATGCCTCCATAGTTTATGGGAATAGATTTTTGAACAATAAACTTGGAGTAATCGTCGCCGGTGCGATTTGGAACAGAAACTTTGCAGCAGACGAAATAGCCATGGAATACAATGTCAACAGGACTAATCCTGCTGAAAGATACTCCATCAATACGCTCAACGCCAAACGCTACTTTGGTTACAGAAGAACCACTGCAATAAATGCCGCATTGGAATACGAATTCAATCCTGCTCAAAAGCTTATTGTAAGGTATGTAAACGATCAGTTTGACGATGTCAGACCTGTATATGAATCTTACTATGAGTTCAACGAAAACCGATACAGATACAGTAACAGAGAGTCTGATTACAAAACAAACCTTAATGGAATAGAGTTAGGCGGTGTACATAAACTGGGCAGTAGATCAAGGCTTGATTGGAGTTTTTCTGATTACGAGATGTATTACAGGCTGGAGACTCCTCCATACATGCCTGCTAATCAAAAAGGACTTCCTATCGTTCAGTTCCGTCAAAGCCTTCAAGGTAATTTTGGCGTGAGGTCTGTCGATGGACTAGTGTACAATCAATTTGACTCCCCTGACGGAAATGGAATTGACCCTTATAACTTTGATCCTAAACTGACCAATTCAAATGATTTTCTAGACCCAAGTAGGCTACGCCTTCAGCAGATGATCATTTACCAAACAGACCAAAGAGACAATGACAAAGTAGGTCAAATTAATTTTACACACAACGCCACTTCAAAATTCACTCTAAAAACTGGTGTCAAGGTTAGGCTAAAAGAAAATGTAGGAGAGCTGACTCCATTGGCATTTTTACCTGGAGTAGCTGTAGGCATACCTGGTGCTCCCCCGTTCAGGTTTTTGAATGAATTCCAGACACAGGATTTCCCAAGCATAGGGACTTATTTCAGTGAAGTCAACAATCAGTTTGATCACCTCGCCCTTAATCCCCTTACTCAAGCTCAGATTTTTGACATGTTTTCACCAGCTTTTTTTGAAGAAAACGGGATCAGAGACTTTTCTCCAGCATCTAATGGAACCACAAAGTTCAATGGTACAGAAAATGTTTACGCTGCCTACATCATGGGAGTATATGAATTCAGTAAAAAACTTAAATTCACTGGTGGTATACGAAATGAATATACAGACATCTCCATGAACAGCTCACAGTATGATGCAGCTACTGGAGAAGTAGAACCTATCACGAGAAATCATGCCTACAATGCATTTCTTCCCATGATACACCTTACCTACAAACCAACTGAACAAAGTAATCTGAGATTGGCTTATACCAAAACCTTCGCAAGGGCTAACTTCCGCGACTTAAATCCTTCCGAAAATGTAGACATTACAGGTGGCGTACCAAGAATCAGTCGAGGAAACACTGGTTTACTACCTACATTCTCTCATAATTTTGACATCATGGGAGAATATTTCCTAAGTGATATCGGTTTGATCACTGGTGGCGTTTTCTACAAAAACATCTCAAACTTCATCTTCTCGGACCTTTCTCAAGAGACCATCAACGGAACAAACTACCTCATCACCCAACCCAATAATTTAGAAAATTCATTTTTGGTAGGATTTGAAGTAGGGATTACCAAAAGGTTTTCTGGCTTGCCTGGGATATTGAGTGGCTTTGGAACTGAACTGAACTATACCAGAATACACTCCGAACTGGAAGTACCTAGAAATGACGAGCAAGGTCAGGTTATCGGTAGAGATATCACTTCACTACCAAATCAATCAGGAAACTTGTTCAATGTATCCCTTTTCTACGAAAGAAATGGTCTTATGCTTAGGCTAGCAGGAAACTACAGAGGGCCAGCACTGGAGACAATCAATAAAGACCTAGGACCTGATTACTACATCTTTGTTGGCAAAAATTTCACCGTAGACTTCTCTGGAGCCTACTCTATATCAGAAAAAGTCAAAGCCTTTGCCGAAGTCAGGAATATCACCAATGAGCCATTTGTTCAATATATGGGTGACAATAAAAACAGAATCACCTCTAGCGAGTGGTTCTCGGTCAATGGCCAAGCAGGAATCAGACTTATCATATTCTAAAACTTCCAAGATATCATGAAACAATATATTTTAATAATCATCACATCACTACTATCAATTACCGCCTTTGGTCAAAAGCATGCTGGTATCGAAAAAAGTCCCAATTTCAGAGAGCTAGGAGGTATCGCTGTCAATGAAAATGAAAAAATAAAAGAAGGTATTATCTACAGGTCAGGAAGTTTTTCTGAACTAGAAAATTCTGACGCTCAAACTTTCAAAGCCACAGGTATCAAAACAATCGTAGATTTTAGGTCTTCTTTTGAAATCGACAAAGAACCAGACTATTTACCTGAAGAACTTGACATCACGTGGATCAATGCCCCAATAGGCAACCTTAATCCAGCAATGTTGGGAAAATTCACTCAAGTCCTGATGAGTCCTGACTTTGATGAAAAGGCCGTAGAGCAACTGATGATAGACATCAACGTAGGCTTTATCGAAAACGCTTCAGACTTCAAGCCCCTATTTGATGAATTGTTGGAAACTGAAAACCCTTTGTTGTTCCATTGCTCGGCTGGAAAAGACAGAACGGGTTTGGCTTCCTCTCTTTTGCTTCATGCTTTGGGAGCTGACTGGGATACCATCATGGTGGATTTTATGAGATCAAATGATGCTGTAGCTAAACTGGACAAATCAAAGCCAAATGCTTATGGCATTCCACAAGATAGGCTTGATATGCTCATGGGAGTAAAACCTAGCTACTTGGAAAGTGCTTGGGACAAAGCTGTCCAGAAATATGGAACGATGGACAACTTGCTATCCCAAGAACTCGGCATCGGTGAGGATGAAAAGAAAATTCTAAGGTCAAAGTACCTAGAGAAAATCAGTCAGTAAACCACCAAAAAACCCCCAATCGACAAAATGATTCTGTCGATTGGGGTTTTAAACATGTCTTAAGAAATTATCTTTCAACTTATACCCTTCATCACTTTTTCAACAAATTAGGGATTTCGAATTCTACCACATTTGGATCTGCATCTGTTGTAATACCGAATATTTTACCCACAGTTTCATCAACAGAAATAGCATACAGTGAACAATCTAAGTTTAGAATAGTAATCGGTTTCCCGTTAAAGTCAAATACAAATATTGTTTTGGCTAGATCACCTGTGTTTCTATAATCTTTCTCACTAAATCCTCCATAAAGCGCATATACGTAGTTCTTTGTAATACTCACATCTCGGTATCGGTATGGATTAGTATTGATATCATACATCAATTGAAGATTATTTTCCGAGCCCACTAATTCATATGGTGGAATTGCTAAATCAGGGCCATCTATGACTACATACTTCTTGGTATGGTAATCAAATATCTCTAATCTATCCCTGTGATTGCAAGCAAATACATAATACCTTTTCGATTCGTCTCCTATAAACCAACCTGAATTCAACGAACCAAATAAATAATTATCAAGAGGTTCTGACGAGTCTACAGGTTCCCAATTACCATACCCAGCTATTCTCTCCCCATTGGCATGATATTCTACTAGTCTATTAGGCTCATCTACGGACCTGCCTAAATATGTAGAATCAGAAGCATGTAGCATCCGTATCATTTTGAAGAAACTCTCTGGTTGCTTGTATTGTGAAACAGCATAAGGAGATTTATCTTCATAGCTAAACTTTGAGATTTTCTTATCTACAGAGCTATAGGCCCAGAAAAAATTCTCTTCAAACCCAGTATCTATATTTGACACATAGGGTATTTCATTTGGACCAAACCCCATTACTCCTTTTTCGCTAATATGCTCCAAAGTAGCTGGGTCATATAAGTGCATAAACCTATTTTCCTCTGGTATTTTACTACTTTCAATGACGATAAGATACTTCCCTTCCTTTCCTGCTATATTAAACGGATTTATCAATTCTGGAAGCAATCTTTTGGTCGAAACCAAATCTATCTGCTCAATCCCTTTGTCATCAAAAATCACGTATTTGTCAAAATAAGGGTTTTCAAGATTCTTCGAACAACCCAAGATAGTAATCGAAATAAGAATACTGGCAAGTAAATCGTTTCCTTTCATAACAATAGAGCCATAAATCTGAAAAGGTATGCTAAATGAACTAATTATGTAAATATATAAAACATAAAATAGCTTATTAAGATACTCACTCATTTTCTGCAAAAAACACCTTAAGCAGAACAACCCTCATTTAAACTTTAAAAAAATCACCCCTACTCCAACCCATGAACATTAGTCTATAGTTAAATTTTATTTCTACAATATTTCCATGTCTATCAATTTCTTAAAAAGTATCCCAACATCTATGTTAATCAAAAAATATCACATCCATTTCATCTCCTCAATATCTTCTCCATCTTCTTCCCTTTGGCCAGCTCATCGACTAGTTTGTCGAGAAAGCGGACTTGCTTGGTGAGGGGGTTATCGATCTCTTGGATTTTGTAGCCACAGATGGTACCAGTGATCATTTCTACATTCGGGTGAAGCTTGGCTTGCTCAAAAAACTCCTCAAAAGTTACCTTCTCATCTATCAGAGCCTGAATCTTCTTATCGTCAAACCCAGTCAGCCAAGTGATTACCTCATGAAGCTCTTCTTTCGTTCTGTCTTTTTTCTCCACCTTAGTGACATAGTGTGGATAGACCGATGCAAAGGTCATTTTTGCCATTCTTTCGTTGTGCTCTGGAGTAGGGATCATTATCTATTTGATTTTGTTCTAGACTTACCAAGGTAAAATTAAATGTATATCCGCAAAGATACCAGGAACCAAACCATATTTGGGGTTTTCAAGATCCAGATATAAATTGATACCTGTCCGATATAGTGGGCTAGATCCTCCTAGGTGGACAAGTTAGCTAGTTGATACTAATTTCGAAGTAACCTATTATTTGAATGAAATACTTCTTCTTGAATAAAAACGGATATACATATAACATTATTATTTTTCTACTATTACATAAAACCCCTGACTCTCTTTATTATTTCTAGCAAATCCTTCCCCTTGATAAACGAGTACAACCTCTTTACCTCCTGTTAATTCTCGAGGAATTTTATAGTAACTAATTTCAAACTTAAAATTATTATCTCCATAGTCATTTGCATTTTTTTTGTAAGTCAAAGCCCCCTTTTCTAACTCAATAGTGAGGTAAGCCTTTCCTTTCCACTTTGGTGGTCCATATCCTGTTGGGTTAAAATTTGGAAGGAACCAACTCCAAATAAATTTCTCTTTGGCAAAATGTTTCAAATATAAATCAGGAGATAAATCTCTGATGTCAAAAAATGGATACGGAGGCTTGATAATTTGAAAATCACTTTCTTGAAGATTAAAATTTATGCTATCCTTGCTGACAATGCTCCCCGAGTAATCAAATTCAATCCATTCATAGACAGTTTTCTTCATTGAGGTATAGGCATCCTCACTAGTTTGATCTACTGGATATTCCATATCATCTACTTCATCAAGTATTTTGATCCAAAAAGTACCCTTGGTCGCATGATACAATACTTCACTTCTCAAGTCACTTCGATATACACCTGTATCATTTAAAAATGTATCATTTTCTTCTTGTGAATAAAAGTAAGATTCTAAAAACTCCTCCAATCTTTTGTCTGTCATTCGAATGATTTTATAACCTTCTATTTGCTCAATCTCATGAAGATATTTATATTTTTTGTACCACTTTTGATCTCCAAAATAATTCAAAATACCTGGATATGTAACTATAAATAAGATAGATGCTATAAAAGTCAAAATAAATATCATCTTTCTCATAGTTTCATTTTAGTTAGCATTCTCCCTTACCAATATTTTGTATCTCAAAAATATGGATACATTCTCAAAACTCCATTCCCCCTCCTTTTCACGATCTTGGTAATACTTTGTAAATCGGATTTCTTCAAATTCCAATGTAAACCCATATTCTCCCAGCTCAAATGTAGCTCGTAGTTCTGATGTTGGTTTTCTGATTTCATGATTAGCTTCATTTCTTAGCTTAAATTTTCCTTTAAGAAATGGTATCAAATCATAATTAGCTATTTGCTCCTGGTTTTCACTCTCAAGCTTAAGAATCATCTTTTTCTTATCATTCTTATCCCAAAGGTTCTGATCTACGGTAAGAATTATATCATTGAGTTTTACTCTATTTCCTGCATAAAGCATATCTGACGCAAGATAAAAGTCTACACCTCTGACATCATGAAAAGCGTTCTGCTCAACATCTACCTTAGTGATCAAAAACTCATAAGAATCACTACTATAGTTGTCTTCGTCAATATTCGTAAAATGCTTGGTGAAATTCCAATCATAAAAATACTGTGGATCTTTGAAAGCAAGAGAGTCAGGAGATTCTAACAGGTTCTTGACAAAGTCCATCTCTTGGTGCTTAGCCAAGAATGTTGCAATGTCTCCTAAGCGCCTCAAATCTGTACGCTTGATGGGTTGATCCACTTCTATAAAACCATTTTTATATAGTCCAAATTCATCTAAAAGCATCATAAACTGCTGCTTTTGATTTCTTTTGGAGACGCTGTAGGCATTGAAATATGGAAGTGAAATACTGAACAAGCCCAACACAAATAAAGTAACTGGAATAGTGAAAATTTTGGAGTTTTTGAAGAAAATAAAATACAGACTCACTCCTGCAATCCACAAGGCCAATATAAAGACAAAATACCTATTCGGTGTGATTCCATATTCAAAAATCCTGAACAATATAGCAACAAATAACAACACCAAAACTGGTATCATCGTGTAGAAAAATGTCCTGTCAAAGATTCGAACCCAAGGCTTGCTAGTCTCTCCAAACAAGGGATATATAAGTAAAATAGCTACAAAGCCCAACACGGCATATGCAATTACCATATAGCTCACCCAGCCTTGAGGAAGTGACCAAAGCAATACTATCTTTGCCATGTAGGCATACAAAATCAACCCGTAGATAAAGATAAGAGGTATCAGAATATACTGAACAAAAAAACGCTGGACTGGAGGTACTTTAGAATCCTGAATCATGCTTGCAAAGCCATCTTTGCAAAACAAAAGGAAGACAAAAGCAGATCCTAATACACTCGAAACAATGCCTACGTATAGGTAATACCTGTCTAAGTAATTTTTGATATTAAACAGGTTCTCAATAGCTGCTATTGCAAGCAAAAGTCCACCAGTCAGTACACCAACGAACAATATTGTTTGAGCCAAATTGCCAAAAAGTGTCTTATTATAACTCCAAAAAGAAATATCATCTCTTTTTTGTAGAAGAAAAGGCAAAAATGAAACTGCCAAATGGTGAAGTAGAAATATCACCAAAAAACTTGTCACCTCCACACTTGACCAGTTCTTTACATCATTTGGGAAAATCAAATAATAAACTGCCATCAGCAACAGGCCAACAAAAGGCAACCACATCCTGCTTTTGATTTGCTTGATAACTTCCAGAACAAAAAATAAAGAAATACCCAATGCAAAAATCAAATATAACTTAACAAATGGAATTGAAGCTAAAAAAGGATAACCTTGGATAATGTTACTCCCTCTCCTAAACTCTTGCAGTTCGAAGGCAAAAATTG
The DNA here is from genome assembly GCF_022549775.1 of Belliella filtrata. Taxonomy (GTDB): domain Bacteria; phylum Bacteroidota; class Bacteroidia; order Cytophagales; family Cyclobacteriaceae; genus Belliella; species Belliella filtrata. Next base: position 118,216 of record NZ_JAKZGP010000001.1, read on the forward strand.
CCGCAGTAGTAGCCAGCAGTGCACACAAAAGTGTGAGAGGATAAGAAATCCACACTTTTTCCGACTGCTCAAATAAAGATTTGAATCTATTCATATGAGGAAATTTAAAACAATATTTTCAATCAATTACAAAAATTCATTTAGATGAATAACCAAAATTCTGAATTAGCAAGCTTGAACCATGCACATAGTAACAAGATTCAGATTACATACCAATTTCAAATCACTCACTTTTCTTATTTTTCCCAACTTCCTCATTTTGCAGTCCTAAACCTGCCTGGTTGCCAAAAGGATCACGAAAACACTAAGTTTTGAATATGTAAGATAAAAGAGGAGAGACTTTAGAAGGAATGTGTTTGGTTCCTGAACACATGACACTTGTGTCAATCTCGCCTCTAGCTTCTAACTTCCATCCATTACTCTCTCTGATACACCATATTACCTCCTACTACAGTCATTACCACCTTCACATTGAGTAGCTCATTTTCAGGAATCTCCATAATATTTTGATCGAAAACCGTAAAATCAGCAGCTTTACCAACTTTAATTGATCCTTTAAAATCCTCTTCAAATTCCGCAAAAGCCCCTGCTAGAGTGTAAGATTTCAAAGCTTGCTCTCTGGTCAACTTCTGATCTGGCTCATAGCCTCCTTCAGGAGTCATTTTGAGTGTTTTTCTACTCACGGATGCGTAAAAAGATGGAATGGGATCCAAAGGCTCTACTGGTGCATCAGTACCATTAGATAGCACTGCTCCTGACCCTAGGAGTTTTTGCCATACATAAGCTCCATCTTTGATCCTTTTGGCTCCAAGTCTTCCTATGGCCCATGGCCTATCGGAGCTCAAATGAATCGCCTGTATAGCTGCAATTACACTTAGGTCACCAAACCTACTGATATCGTCTGGATGAAGATGTTGTGCATGCTCGATACGGAAACGGTGATTTTTCTCCTCTGGAAACTTTGCAAAAGCTGCCTCAAACCTATCCAAGACTTCTCTGTTTGTACGGTCTCCAATGGCATGCGCATTTACTTGAAATCCAAGCTCTAATCCTTTTTCAGCAACTTGACTTACTAGATTGATCGGCATGGTCTCATGCCCCTTATGCCCAGGCTTATCTTCATAATCCTCCAATAGCCAGGCTCCCCATGGCCCCAATGCTCCATCCATGTTCAATTTGATCGATCTTACTGTGACCATGTGGTCTGAATCTATCATTGGTCCTCTTTGATACCACTCTTCGAGCAAATCTGGCAATCTACTTGATAGCATCACATACATCCTTGCGGTCAACCTTCCTTCACGCTTGAACTTTTCTAATAGATCGATTACTTCTTGACCACTTCCTGCATCATGGAAAGAAGTGATACCTTTTGATGCCAATTCTTCCAATGCCAATTCTAGTGCTTTTTCTGCACGCTCTGGAGTATCTTTTGGAACTAAGCTACTCACCAAACCAGAAGCTCGCTCTACCAATACACCTGTGGGATTCCCCACTTCATCGAGTATGATCTCGCCACCTTCTATGACACGAACAGGTTTCTCATTGCCTAGAGTAGTGATACCGGCCATCTCCATAGCCTTTTGATTGACAAATGAAGCATGGCCTGAGGCATGTGCCAAGTATACAGGATTATCAGGAGTGACTTTACTCAATGCTTCATGTGTTTGAAACCCTGCTACAGTTCTGTCTGGCATTTCTATCCACTTATCTTGATGCCAACCTCTTCCTGTAATCCATTCCCCTGGCTCCACATTTTTGGCCGCTTCAGCTACTTTTTCTACCAGTTCATCATAAGTCTTAACATACATCAAGTCAATCTCCAATTTGTTGTAACCTATACCCATCAGGTGGGCATGAGATTCAATAAGACCTGGAGTCATTGTTTTTCCCGCTAAATCTATTTTCTCTGTTTTTACACCGATGGACTTTTCTACCTCGCTTAAAGGTCCTATTGCGATGATCACACCATCCTTGATGGCTACTGCTTCTACCATAGGCTGATCTTCTTCTACGGTATAAATCTTCCCATTGTAGAACAATTTGTCTGCTTCTTCCTTTGAATTACAGGCAAAAAGCAGCCCTATTAATGCGCTGAATAGTATAGTTTTTTTCATAAATTATAATGTCCTCTCTCAAATCTAGGAAAAATATAGGTTGGAACGTATGCCATTCCTGTATTTGATTTCAAGAAACTCTTCTTTGAAAAACATAATGAAATCATAAAATTCTTAAACTAGACAAAAATTAGTTGCTTGATATAGTTAGAATTTGATACTAAATTGGATGATATTTCTAAACCAAGTCAATAAATTGGTTTTAGTTTTGTTAAAAATCAACTTACAGAACAACCTGTAATTTTACAAAATTTCTCTTAAATGCTAATTAGAATTTTGTTTGAGTTCAAACAGTAAAAACCACTATTCATCAAATTAAAAAGTTCTTTGAGTTGTTCCATTGAACTATGTATATGAATTATAGGTGAATATTCTCTATATTTTCACCTGGCTAAACACAACGTATCACGATAGTGGAAAATCACCAAAAACTTTAAATTTTCTATGGAAAAAAGCCTAGATGAAATAGACGAACTATGTAATTTGATCAAAAGCAATGATCAAATCATGATTTTTTTGAGAAAGGTTTGCTTGCAAAACATTTGGTTTTGGGAAATAGAATCACCCGAAAGTGCTTGGATAAACGATAACATCAGGTCAATTTTAGGCTATCAAGAACCTTTAAAAAAGAGTGACTGGAATAAGATAATCAACTTGCAGGATCTCGAAGTTTCTAATCTTGGCTTCGCCTATCATCTAAAAAATGAAAACGCCCTGTTTGATCAAACAGTGAGATTCAAGAATAACAGTGGCCACACATTATGGTACAGGTGTCAAGGTAAAGTTATAACCGAACCCAATGGAAACAAACTAAAAGCTATTGGTATTTTTAGTGATATCACAGAACAAAAAGAGCAAGAACTAAAAAGCAAACTAATACTTCAGGACACCAATACTGGTGTTTGGGAATTGGATATTGCTACTGGCAGGACTATTTGGAGTGAAACCGTATATGCTATACACGAGATACCTAGAGGTTTTGATCACAACATGTATAATGGGATTGAATTCTATCATCAAGACTACAGGTCAATTATTTCCAAAGCCGTGGAAAACTGTATCAATGAAGGCATCTCTTTCAACCTTGAATGTTTACTAATCACTGCGAAAAAGAACTTAAAGTGGGTAAAATCCACAGGAAGTAAAGTAGGCAATAAACTTATAGGAAGCTTTCAAGATATCACTGATATCAAGGAGAAAGAGCTCAAATTCAAAGGGATTTTTAACTCTACTTTTGCATTCATTGGGTTTTTGAATACTGATGGTATTTTGCTAGAAGCCAATGATACCGCAGTAAAGATGGCTGGTGTTGCACATGAAGATGTGATTGGAAAACATTTTTGGGATTGCTATTGGTGGCAAATTTCTGAAGAAACAAAGAAAGAACTTCAAAACAAATTCAAACTGGCCCTATCAGGTCAGCCTGTTGAGTATGAAGTTGATGTTTGGGTGGCTGGAAAAACACCAATTACCATTCTCTTTTCTTTGAAACCCATATTTGATGAATACAGAAACGTCGTGTATGTAATTCCAGAGGGAAGACCTATTCAAGATATCATAGAAGTTCGTAATAGATACAAAGCTGTAATAGAAGGAACTCAAGCTGGAACTTTTGAATGGAACATCCAATCAGGCCATGTTATAATCAATGATAAACTGGCCAATCTACTAGGCTATTCACTCAAAGAATTTCAAAACACTTCTTTAAGAAAATGGTCCACTATTATTCATAATCAAGATTTTCCCATTGCACAGGAAATGATCATCAAGTGTTTCAAAAAAGAGCTTAATTTTTTCGAACTCGAGATTCGATTAAAACATAAATCAGGCAAATGGATTTGGCTTAATACTAGGGGGAAAATATCAGAATGGAATGAAGCAGGTACAGCGCTTAAAATGTATGGTACTTTTATAGAAATCTCTAAAAGGAAAAAAGCTGAAGAGGAGTTACTATACAATAAAAATATTTTAGAGGCCTTGTACAGCCTTTCTCCAATAGGCATCGCTTTAAATGATTTCGAAACTGGTAAATTTATAGATATCAATCACAAACTTATAGAACCAACAGGCTACTCAAAAGAAGAATTTCTTAATCTGAGCTACTGGGACGTTACGCCAATTGAATATAAAGAATTCGAAGAAATTGCCCTTGATCAACTAAATGATAGAGGATATTATGAGCTTTTTGAAAAAGAGTACATCAGAAAAGATGGATCTAGATATCCTGTAGACTTACAAGGTATTTTGATAACTGATGTAAATGGAAAAAAACTAATCTGGTCATTTATTCGAGATATCACATTGGAAAAAGAAAATAAAAATAAACTTCAAGAAGCAGTTGGAAACTTACAAGCAGTTCTAGATATCACACAAGACCAAAATAAAAGATTAAGAAACTTTGCACATATTGTATCTCACAACCTCCGTTCTCATGGGTCTGGTATATCCGGATTACTAGAAATTTTCAGTGATGAAAATCCTAATCTCCACAATAATGAACTATTAAAACTCGTGGATCAAGCAGCAAAAAACCTGATGGAGACCATAGAAGACCTCACTGAAGTGGTTCAGGTAAACTTAAGTAACAAAACCAAATCCGAAATCTACCTTAAAAGGGTGACTCAAAAAAACCTAGACAGCCTAGCTGCACACTTAAGCTTATCCAAATGTAAAGTAATCAATCAAGTTCCTGATAAATTGACAATCAGTGGAATCCCAGCCTATATAGACAGCATAATCTTGAATTTTATCACCAATGCAATCAAGTACAGGTCATCAGAAAGGTCTCCTATAATCGAAATATTTACAACATCAAATGATCAGCGTGTATTCCTTCATTTCAAAGACAATGGACTAGGCATTGATTTAGACAAATATAAAGACAGCCTATTTGGAATGTATAAGACATTTCATCATCATGAAGACTCTAGGGGAGTTGGATTATTTATTACCAAAAACCAAGTAGAAAGTATGGGAGGAACTATAGCAGTAGAAAGTATTCCAGGAGAAGGCACCACCTTCATTGTAGCTTTGCCAAAGGTTTAAATAGATACTTCAGATTACACCTTTTCTTATTTTTACTTAAACATTTTGCAAACTTCTGCATTAATATAGAAGTTTGAACTTGCACATAAAACACATCGATGGAAAAGCGATATGATTACATCATCGCAGGCTCGGGGCTTGCAGGCTTAAGCTTGTTACATGGCCTTTTGAGAAATGAAAAGTTGAGAAACAAAAGGATTTTAGTCTTGGACAAAACAGCCAAAACTCAAAATGATCGCACTTGGTGTTTTTGGGAAATGCAACCAGGACCTTTTGAACATCTGGTAACCAAATCCTGGAAAAAACTTCAATTCTTCTCACCTTCTGTAGATAAGACTTTTCAGATGAAGGATTACAGCTACAAAATGATTCAATCAGGAGATTTTTATAATTATGTTCTCCAGATAGCTTCCACTTTTGAGAATGTGACATTTCTAGACACAAATATCCGGACGATAACAGAACAATCAGGTACCCCATTAGTAGAAACAGTACATGGTACATTTCATGCAGCCTATATCTTTAACTCAACGGGTATGTTTTATCCACCGATGTCGGAAGAAAACACCCTATTGCAGCATTTCATGGGATGGTTTATACGTACTGATAAGCCAGTATTTGATAGTGAAGTAGGCACATTGATGGACTTCACACTTTCTCAGCATCATGGCACTACTTTTATGTATGTGCTTCCTACTTCAGATAGAGAAGCACTTGTAGAGTATACCTTGTTTTCAAAAAAGGAGCTCAACAAGCAAGATTATCAGGTAGCACTAGATGCATATATCAAAGATAATATTGCCTTGAAATCCTACGAAATTATCCACAGAGAGTATGGAGTGATTCCAATGTCACTTGCAAATTTTCCCAAAACAATAGGAAGGGCGCAACGCATTATCAATATAGGGACAGCTGGTGGCCACACCAAAGCTAGCTCTGGATATACCTTTCAGTTTGTACAGTCAAAAATTGAGCGTATCATAACCCAACTTGCACAAGGTAGATCACCACTTATCAAACTCACAATGAGAGAGAAAATGTTCGAATGGTACGATAGGGTACTAGTCGATGTGCTGTTGCAAGACAAAGTAAATGGAGAGTTTCTTTTCAGCAGCTTATTCAAAAAAAATGATCCAGAGCGAATTTTAGCTTTCTTGGCAAATGAAAGTGGCTTCTGGGAAGAATTCAAAATTCGAAATAGTGTACCATTTTGGCCATTTTTCACATCAGGAATCAAGCACTTGATCAAATAAAACAAAAGAAGCACACTTTATTCTTTTGAATATCAAAACGATAGCGTAATTTTTTCAGATTGGTCAGTATTTTTTCTTCCAATGCATGGTAATCCTTCTATTAATTTTCTACCTTATTGGGAGCTAACAACCACTTAAATATCTACCTATGCCAAGAGCCAAATCCAATAAAGAACGTAAAATCTTTGTGCTGGATACATCTGTAATCATCTATGCACACAACAGCATCATGAACTTTGCTGAACATGATGTCGTCATCCCGATTACCGTATTGGAAGAGCTCGATCAGTTCAAAAAAGGAAATGATACCAAGAACTTCGAAGCAAGGGAATTTATCCGCATTCTAGACAATCTCTCCAAAGACAATATGATCCATAACTGGACACCTTTGAATGGGAAAACGAAGGGTAATTTCCGGGTATTGATGAATCCTGACAATAGCCTAAACGCCAACGAAATATTTGGTGAAGAAAAGAATGATCATAAAATCCTCAATGCCGCACTTTACCTCAAGCAAACCGAAAAGGGAAGAAAGGTCATCTTGGTCAGCAAGGATATTAATCTCAGATTGAAAGCCAAATCTCTAGACATATTCGCAGAAGATTATGAAACAGGGAAGATCAAAAATATTGATGAGCTAGAAAATACGGGGAAATTTATCATTGATGATATCGCTCCAGAGATCATCAATGATTTCTACGAGAATAGAACCATGGATGCTAAGAAAATCTTTGGTAGAAAAAAGGTGAAATCTAATGGCTACTACATTCTGAAAAGTGAAAAAAATTCTGTTTTAGCCTACTTCAGTGCCGAAGAGAATACCATTGAGCGGGTAGACAAGCAGCTATTTTATAATATCAAACCAAAAAATGCGGAACAGACTTTCGCTATGCATGCAATTCTCAATCCTAGGGTCAAGCTCGTGACAATACAGGGAGTAGCAGGTACAGGAAAGACACTTCTAGCCCTAGCAGGAGCGCTAGAGCAGCGTAGAGATTTCAAGCAGGTCTATCTGGCTAGACCTATTGTACCTTTGAGCAATAAAGATATTGGTTACTTGCCAGGTGACATCAAGTCAAAGCTGAATCCTTACATGGAACCTCTATGGGACAATTTGAAATTTATCCAAAATCAATTCAAAGAAACAGATAAAGAATACCAAAAAATCACAGAACTAGTCAATCAAGAAAAACTTGTAATTCAGCCTCTTGCCTATATAAGGGGTAGGTCTCTTTCAAATATCTTCTTCATCGTAGATGAAGCCCAGAACCTTACACCACATGAAGTAAAAACTATCATCACTAGGGCAGGGGAAAACACCAAGATCATATTTACAGGAGATGTATATCAAATAGATACTCCCTATCTAGATTCACAAAGTAATGGACTCTCTTACCTCATAGACAGGGTAAAAGATCATCCGCTATATGCTCACATCAAACTGGAAAAAGGAGAGCGATCCGAACTAGCAAACCTAGCCAATGAGTTACTCTAATCATTGAAGTGCACTTATATCAGTTGACCTTTTTTGGCCCAGTGAAAAAATCGCTGGGCTTTTTTTTGATAATGACGCAACTTACTTCTTCGAAATATTCTATCGAAAAATGTATCAAATTGAAAATATATTTGTTCGATACCGCACACCCCTTCAAATGACACAATCTGTTATTTATTGATTTACAGCCGATTACATTTTTGGTTCAGGTTTTGGCATATACCTATTGTCCAAACGACACAAGGACACAGGATTTAAAACGAAAAACAAAAAAATATGAAGACTTCAATCTTAACACAGAAAAATGTTTGTGCCTTCTTAGGCTTAGTTATGGCTATCATGATCGTATGGACTGCTAACGTTCAAGCCTCACCATTGAAAGATGATGCAGCTACAGAAAAAACTGTTTTGACACCAAAGTCAAATGCTTCAGAGTCTCTGAATCTCGTGCTTGATTTACCTTCGCTAAAAACGGAGCCTACAGCTGTGTTGATCAACAAATATGGAGATGTAGTGGCAGAATTCTACGGTGATATGGAAGAGATCAAAGTAAAATTCAGTGGTCTATTTGAAAAGTGTGATTATATCACTTCCTCTGGTAAGCAATCGTTCTACCTGAAGCGCTAAGAAATAAAAGAATTGTTTGGTTTAACGATAAAAAAGAAGGTGAGCGTTGCTCACCTTTTTTTTTTATATTTAATCGTACTACAAAGGACGATTAACTTTCTGTAATGGTATTCAACTTTGCCAAAAAACTGTTGTAATACTGTCTACCGACTTGTACTACAGCACCAGTTTCTAAAGAAATCTCTTTGGTATTGAAACTTTCGATTTGGCCGAGCTGGACGATGAAGGATTTCTGAACTCTCAAGAAAAGATGCGCTGGAAGCTTCTCTTCCATATCTTTCATAGACTTTCTGATTGTATAGTTTCTATGCTTGGTGTATATCGTCACCATATTACCGTTGGCTTCTACATAGAAGATATCGGTATAAGGTACTTTTTCATAAGAATTGTCAGCCTTGATATAAACAGCATCAGCTACCAAGTAAGGACTTTCATCTTTGGATTTGGTAGTAGCTGCATCAGATATTGGATTGACTCTTTTATTGTAAAGAACTATCTCTACTATAGCGTGAATATCATTGGTGTTGAAAGGCTTCACAATGAATCCTGCTGGATTTATTCTTTTAGCTCTTTCAATGATTGTAGGATCAGAGTATGACGTTACAAATACGAGTGGTGCATCGACCATTTGTTTAAGGATTTCCCCTAGCTCTATTCCGTCTTTATCTCCCTTAAGTTTGATATCCATGAAGATCATATCAGGTCTGTATTTCTTGATGATCTTAATGGCTTGGTTAGCTGAATTTGCTATATCGATATTGACGTAGCCGAGCAGCTCAAGTATTTCTTCTATATTCTCTGCAATATTAACATCGTCTTCGACGACTAGTATTCTTTCCTCTTTCATATAAGTCTAAGGCAAACTTGGAGTGATTACTGTGAACAAATCAATTTTTCTGTATGCAAAATTAATTAATTTCTATATACAAAATCTAGATTTGATAATCAATAGTTTTCCTTTTTTTCTACCACATTTGGGGAATTTTGAGCCTAAAGACTCATCATATCCTTAAATCTTGCCGCTTGACGCCTACTTACCTCAATTCTATCTCCTCCTTTCAAAGTCACAACCAAGCCACCATTGAACCAAGGCTCAATAGCTTCTACCCAGCCAAGGTTAATGATATGTTTTCGGCTCGCTCTGAAGAATGATTTTTCATCCAATTTCTCATCTAGGGCATTGAGAGATTTGTGAATCATCGGCTTATTAGAATCAAAATATACCTTGATATAATTTCCGTCTGATTCAAATAGCCTGACATTTTCCAATTTGACAAACCAGCACCTGTCTCCGTCTTTGACAAATACTTGATCGTTCAGAGTCAATTTCTTCTCACCTAAATCACTATTATCAGTTCCAGATTTTTTCTCTTGCTCTTGTATTTTTTTCTGTAATCTCTCTACCGCTTCTCCCAATCTTTTTGGTTCTATTGGCTTTAGCAAGTAATCCAATGCATTGACTTGAAATGCCTTGAGGGCATATTCATCATAAGCTGTCGTGAATATTACATGGGGTACATTGTCCAATTCTTCTAACAAATCAAACCCTGTCTTTTCTGGCATTTGAATATCCAAAAACACCACATCCGGGAGAAGGGTGTCAATTTTTTCTTTAGCATCATCTACATTATTTGCTTCTCCCACGATTTCTACGTGATCGTATTGGGATAGCAAATTGATCAGCTCCTTTCTTGCTAATCTTTCATCATCTATAACAAGTGCTCGCATTACTTTGAAATTTTAACCTAATGTAAGGCTTTGTTTTGGAATTTTTATTTCGGTGATAACAAAATCATCTCCTGAATTGAATATTTTGAAGGAAGACCTGCTCCCATAGATCAATTTTAATCTTTGAATTGTATTGGAAATACCATTTCCCTCACCATTGCGCTTTTTGGTAAACGACTGAGATTTGAGTTGTCCACTATTTTTCACTTGAATATACAAATCATCCGTCAAGCCTTCATAACACTTGACTACGATCAGTCCACCTTGTACTCGATTGGAAATACCATGCTTGATAGCATTCTCGACTATGGTCTGTAGCATCATGGGTGGAATTCTATAGCTGAAAGCCTCTGGCTCAATATCATATTGTACAGTTAGTCTTTCCTCAAAGCGAATCATCTCTAAGTTAAGGTAATCCTTGACTGTATTGATTTCTTTTTCAAAATCAATCACCCGCTTTTTGTCCATCATTAACGAAAATCGTAAGATATTAGAAAGCTGCGTGATTGCTGACTTTGCCTTATTTGGATCCTCGTCTACCAAAGCCCTCACACTATTGAGCGCATTGAAAATAAAATGAGGATTAAGTTGCGATTTTAAGTGATTAAGTTGTATTTCATTGATTTTGGCTTCATACTTCAAAGATTGATTATAATTGTCCAAAAAGTGAAAAATGAAATACAACATGGCCCATAATGCATAGAATAAAAAACTGACGAAGACATTTGCAGCCAATACCAATGGACTCAAATCCTCATTTAAAATGAGAATGTCGTAGGCAAGGTTGATAAGAATCTGCGCTATCGTATTCGACAGGCCCAAGATGAGCAAAGCAATGAATGTATTCCAAAGTAGCTGATTGAAACTTTTATTGAACCAATGGTACTTCTTGATCACATACCTCAATACATGTGTAGAAATCAAATAGTACAAGGCTAAAGAAAAATAGGCGCCAACTTGTACAGAGGAAATTCCCCTGCCTAAGGATACAAAGAAAAGGTTGATCAGCGCAAAGCCCATCCAACCTAATAATTGTAAAATCCAATATAACTTGATCCTATTCATTGTATAGCTCAAAGATAATCATCTCACTAAAAGCAACTTTGGCTATTGTGCCAAAAGGCATATAGCTTGTGTCAAAAGCTTCATGTTTATTTTAGTTCTTCTTTCAAGAACTTGGCAGTAAAGCTTCGTTTACTTTTGGCTACCTGCTCCGGAGTACCTTCAGCAATGATTTGCCCTCCCTTTTCTCCTCCTTCAGGACCAAGGTCTATGATGTGATCAGCTACTTTGATAATGTCCAAATTGTGCTCAATGATTAATACTGTATTTCCCTTATCTACAAGCTTTTGAAGTACCTGAAGCAAAAGGTCAATATCCTGAAAGTGAAGTCCAGTGCTTGGCTCATCTAGGATGTAAAAAGTTTTGCCAGTGTCTTTCTTAGACAGTTCAGTGGCCAATTTCACACGTTGGGCTTCACCTCCTGAAAGTGTCGTGGCATGCTGACCCAAAGTAATATACCCAAGCCCAACTTCGTTCAGCGTTTGGATCTTTCTTAAGATTTTTGGTTGGAACTCAAAGAACTCTACTGCTTGCTCCACTGTCATGTCCAACACATCAGAAATGGATTTACCTTTGAACCTTACTTCTAATGTCTCTCTATTGTACCTTTTCCCTTTGCAGGTTTCACAAGGAACGTGGACATCTGGCAAGAAATCCATTTCTACTAGCTTCATACCAGCACCCTCGCAGTCCTCACATCGTCCTCCTTTGACATTGAAACTAAATCTTCCAGGCTTATACCCTCTGATCTTAGCTTCTGGCAACTCTGTAAAAAGCGCCCTAATATCGGTAAAGACACCAGTATATGTTGCAGGATTTGACCGTGGAGTCCTTCCGATTGGGGATTGATCTACTTCTATTACCTTGTCCAGATGCTCTAGTCCTTCGATAAGCTTGTGCTCCAAAGGCTCTCTTTTGGAATTATAGAAGTGAGTATTGAGGAGTGGAAAAAGTGTCTCATGAATCAGAGAGCTTTTCCCCGAACCAGATACACCAGTAACACTAATCATCTTACCTAAAGGAAGATGAAGGTCCACATTTTTGAGATTATGTCCTTTTGCACCTAATAAACTTAAAGTGTGTCCATTGCCTGTTCTTCTTTTCTTAGGAATTTGAATCTTAAGCTCGTTTGCCAGGTATTTGGCCGTGATGCTTTTTTGATTGAGAAATTCTTGCGGGTTTCCTGCGGCTACTATCTGACCTCCATGCCTTCCTGCTCCTGGGCCTATATCTACTACAAAGTCTGCTTCTAGCATCATGTCTTTGTCGTGCTCTACCACAATCACAGAGTTACCCAAATCTCTCAAATCTTGAAGTGCTTTGATCAATTTGACATTATCTCTTTGATGAAGACCAATGCTCGGTTCATCTAAAATATAAAGGACACCGACCAACTGTGTGCCTATTTGCGTAGCTAGCCTGATTCGCTGCGCTTCTCCTCCAGAAAGTGACCGAAGTGGTCTATTAAGCGATAAGTAGTCAAGCCCAATATCTAATAAAAAGCCTATTCTTTTTCTGATTTCTTTCAGTACTTCTTTGCCAATCAGTAGCTGTCTCTCGGACATGTTTGACTCTACACCATCAAACCATGCTCCAAGGGTAGCAATATCCATGATCGCCAATTCTCCAATATGTTTATCAGCAATCCTGAAATGAAGCGCTTCCTTTTTCAACCTATAACCATCACAGTCTGGGCATACCTTGGTGCTTGTAAATTCACTCACCCACTGTTGTATTTTATCTGAACTACCTTCTTGCTGTTTTGTCAAGAAATTAATAATTCCTTCAAAAGTTGTCGTCCACTTAGTGCCTGGGTACTTTACAGAGTCTACTTCAACTTCTTGCTTATCGCCATACAAAAGTACATTGACCACTTCTTCAGGAAGCTTTTTTATAGGAGTGGTGATGCTGCATTTGTATGCCTTGAGGATCGCATCAATCTTCTTGAATATCCAAATATCTCTAAATTCGCCCAGAGGAGCTATACCTCCTCGGCTTATGCTTAGACTCGGGTCAGGAATGATGTTTTCTTTGGTGATCTCCTCAATTATACCAAGTCCATTACACGAAGGACATGCTCCATAAGGACTATTGAATGAAAAAGTGTTCGGCGCTGGCTCATCATAGGAAAGACCTGTTGTAGGATCCATCAAATATTTTGAAAAGTGATGTATCTCTCCAGCTTCATCTCTTAGCATGAGTACACCTTTCCCATGCTGAAGCGCAGTTTTGAGGGATTGAGTAATTCGGTATCTATCAGACTCCTCTGCTACTATCCTGTCAATTACGATTTCTATGTCGTGAATTTTGTACCTGTCTACTTGCATTTTAGGCACCATATCCATCACCACACCATCTATTCGCACCTTTGAGAATCCCATTTTTCGGATTTGCTCAAAAAGCTCACGATAATGCCCTTTTCTTCCTTTCACAACAGGAGCAAGGATAAAAAGTTTTTTGCCTTGAAAATTGCTGAATAATTGCTCTATGATTTGATCCTCTGTCTGACGGATCATTTTGTGACCTGACAAATACGAGAATGCCTCCCCAGCTCGTGCATAGAGCAACCTCATAAAATCATAAATTTCGGTTACTGTGCCTACAGTGGATCGCGGATTCTTAGATGTAGTCTTTTGCTCAATAGAAATCACTGGTGATAGCCCATTGATTTTGTCAACATCTGGCCTCTCCATTCCTCCCAAAAAAGACCTGGCATAGGCTGAAAAACTCTCCATGTACCTCCTTTGACCTTCGGCATAAATGGTGTCGAATGCCAAGGAGCTTTTTCCACTTCCGCTAAGACCTGTGATCACTACAAGCTTATTTCTTGGAATCTGAATGTCTACATTTTTCAGATTGTGCTCTCTAGCACCATATATTTCTATGAATTCTTGTTTTTCAGCGATTTTGTCAGTCATGGAAAGGTAATCCTTTATGTATCAAGCTTGCAAAAATAGGGATTTAAATCTACTCATCCCAAAGTGATCTGAAAGTGAAGGCTATATTTTGAAAGGAAAAGTCTAGAAGTTACAAATCACTATGAGTCATTATCATTTGCTTTGGATTTTAAGTCTTCAAGATCTTCCCCTGTCACTGTAGATTTCAAGCCTGAAAATATCAGTTGCCACCAAAAGTGGAACATAGATTTGTGTTTTACCCTTTTCGCATAAACCACTCCTTTTTGTAAATCACCATTTTTACGTGGATTTTGAGATTTGATAACGACTTTACTTGCTAAGAAAGAACCTATTTTTCTGAAGATGTTTTTATCTTTTTCAAAATCTTTATTAAGAATTTCAACTTGCAAATCTTCATACCTCACTATCACTTCACCATGCCCATCATGATCATTGGCGTAAATATTGAAGTCTAACCTATTGATCATACCTGACTTGAGGCTAACTTTTGCCTCTGGTTCTATCATAGGGTTTACTGCAGTCAAGTCCATTTTCCCAAGAGAGCCTCTAAGTTGAAACTTCCCATCTGGATCTTTGAGGTCATAAGAAGCTTCAAGGTTGACCTTACCCTTGCCCATTAGTAAAGCATTCGCTACTATCTCGAAGTTTTTGGCAGTTTCCGAATCATCATCTAGGTTACTTAATCGACTGATTTGAGCATTGACTTCGGAAAAGAATAATTTTCCCGTGGTGGGTGCGCCATTATCTGGCTGCTCCTCTATTTTAATATGCGCATTGATAAGGTTGATATTTCTCAAAACCATAGGAAACTCTATAGTCTGAAAGAGATCATGGACCATTGAAGGACGTCTATCATAGTCCTCCGGTCTATTTTTATTGTTGAAAGCTTCTATCTGAAGTTCACTTATACTTAAGCTATCAACATCAAGGACACCCTTTCTCAAGAAAGAGTCAAAGTTTACACCTTTGACATCCATAGCTCCATTTGTAAGCTCAAGCCAAGGAGTCCTTAGCTTGAATGACTCTGTGTACTCAAATTTTCCAAGCTTATGATTCAATGAAAAATCAGCTACTGTGACCGTTTCATCTCTGGTATCAAAAACCAAATCTTGAATATTAGCATGTTGTTTATAATCGTCAAAATGTACAGACACCCCCGCTATCTCACCATGAACCATACCTACATCAAACAAGGCGTCTGAATCAGCAATATCCTCCTTTGATAGCCTAAAATCCGATGCGTCAAGCCTCAAATCAGTAATTTTCATCCGAACAGAATCAGATTTAAGGTCTCTATTTTCCAAGTTAAAATGGCTAAGCAAGATCGTATTGGCGGAAATCATATCATAATCTTTCTTTTCTCCATTCTTTCCATTGGTCTCTATGTTAAGCGAATCAATAGGCGGAGTGACTGTGCGTATATCCAAGTTTTCCAACTTGGCAGAATCTATTTTTATAGAATTATTGAACAAAAAACTTCTCCACCTGAACCCTGTAATTCTAGCAAGCTCTAGCCTCAATTCTATTTGGGATTGCGTAAGATTAATATCATCAGTTGGTTTGATGATCACATCTTCTATATTTAAAAATGTCCCTGTGTAGTTGTAATCAAGGGTGATATTACCGAAGCTAACTTCATGATTATCAAATCCACTGGTTCGTGTGATCATGTCACTGACAATTCTATCTGCATTTTGATTGAGATAGACATTGATCAAATATGGGACACCTCTTAATGCCATGATAGCGACAAAAAGAAGTATCAAAAGGACAACTGGCCATTTTTTCATAAAAATTGGGCTGGGGTAGAAATAAACACTTGATTAAGATATAAAATTTATCTGATAAAATATAAACTATCTACTACTTCAATTGTTTATTGCACTGGAATTTTGATTTCATACACTTTGCCCTTACTTGTGCGAAGTCTATCTGATCGAAGCCATGGATTGTATAACTTCAGTATTTTGTAATTTGTATTATGTTTGATTGCCCAATCGGCTAGATTTGAGATATCTGTACTTGTAGCCACTTCTCTCAACTTAGGCATGGTGTATAAGTCTTTTGGGGCTAAGTTGAAGCCATATTTTTCTGCATTTTCAAAGATCTCCTTGAAGGCAAGTAAGCGAAACACATAACGACTCGTCTCATCATTGAGTAATAGGTCGTAATAGTTGTTTTGCTTTTGTTCTGATTTTCTCTTAGAAAGACCTCCCATCCCCATGTTGTAGCTTGCCGCTACAGACGTCCAGTTACCATACCTTGCGTAAGCTTTTTTCAAGTACAGACAGGCTGCAATTGTTGATTTTTCTAAATGATACCTTTCGTCCACGTCGTTTGAGACCTCCAAATTGTATTCTTTGGCAGTGGCAGGCATAAACTGCCAAAACCCTCTTGCTCCTGCTGGTGAAGTAACATTCATCAGACCAGACTCTGCCATTGCCAGGTATTTGAAATCTGCTGGAATGCCATTTTCGGCTAAAATCTTTTCAATTGTAGGAATGTACTTACCCGCTCTTTTTATCAACAAGATCATGTTCGACTGCCAATAGGCATTTACATAAATCTCTCTCTCAAGCCTTTCTTTGACATCTTCCAATTCTAACGGTACAGGCTCGTCAGCAAAACTAATGGATTCGGGTAAATCAAAAAGCTTGGCCCTGTCATCTGGAATCTTCATGACAAATTGCTCCCCACTTTCTGGGGTAACTAGCACTTCTTCATAAATGACTTCAGGCTGCTTTTGATCCATATGAAGGATCAAAAACAGCCCTAATAAAATGACTATCAAGCCGTAGATAATGTATGCGTGGTAATGTTTCACTATTAATAGTTTGGTGACAAAAGATATTTGCTATAAAAATCATCAATGACTTTGACAGCATCTGTCGGATTGTCTACGATAGAAAATAGATCTAAATCTTCTACATTGATATTACGCTCTGCCAGCATGGTCTCCTTCAGCCAGTCTACCAACCCTGCCCAATACTCTTTGCCAACAAGCACTATTGGGAATCTTCCGATCTTATTCGTTTGGATCAATGTCAAAGCTTCAAACAATTCATCTAAAGTACCATAACCGCCCGGTAAAGCAATAAAACCTTGTGCATATTTGGTAAACATCACTTTTCTGACAAAGAAGTAATTGAAGGTAATCAATTTGTCAGGATCGATATACACATTATTGAATTGTTCAAAAGGGAGTACAATGTTCAGACCAACTGACTTTCCGTTCTCAGAATGAGCTCCCTTGTTTCCAGCTTCCATGATACCCGGGCCACCACCAGTGATTACCCCATACCCATGCCTTACAAGTTTGGCAGCAATTTCTTCTGCCATTTTATAGTACTTGTGATCTCGAGGTGTTCTTGCTGAACCAAATACAGATACACATGGGCCTATCTTTGCTAATTTTTCAAATCCCTCTACAAACTCTGACATGACTTTGAAAATCGCCCAAGAGTCTGCACTCTTTATTTCATTCCAGTCTCTTTCTTTGAATGCCCGACGGATTCTTTCTTCTTGTTTTGGGTCTATTGGACCATTGTTTTCACTCATAACTTACAATCTTTTATCAAAAAACACTTTTAATAATGGCTTAAAAAGATGTTTAAGCTCTTAAAGGTAGATTTTTTCTTTTCTCCTTGAAAAGAAATCCATTTATTAAAACATGAAAGAGAAAAAAAAGTTGCCCCAAAAATAAATGTTGTTTATGATTATAAGGTGTATTACTTTCGCAGGCTTTTATATGTGAATCTATGAATTTGAGAGAAAAGTCACTGGAAGTCAGGAAGGTATTTGATGAATTAGATATTGAAATCAAGTCCTTCATGCAATCTTCTCAATTATCCTGTGTAGCTGGATGTGGTGCTTGTTGTGCCAATCCAAATGTACACGCATCGGTATTAGAATTTTTGCCGCTGGCTTTTGACCTTTATGAAAAAGGAAAAGCTGAGAAGGCGCTGGAAATACTTGATGAATCTGGTGAAGACGCTAACTGCATTGTGTACAAATCGCTCTCTGAAGATGCGAAATCAGGGTTTTGTTCAGATTATAGCAATAGAGGTATGATATGCAGGCTTTTTGGTAGCGCCGCAAGAAGAAACAAGGAAGGCAAAAAAGAGCTGATTACATGCAAAATCATCAAGGAACAAAAATCAGATGCCTATCAAAGCACTGCTTTGGCTATCAAGGAAGGGCTTGCGGTCCCTTCAAGTGGAGGTTTCTATTCCCAACTGTACAACATAGATTTTCAGTTAGCCAATCAACAGTTCCCTATCAATATTGCTATTAAAAATGCACTAGAGGTGGTTTTGACTTACATGTTTTACATAGAAAATAACGAACCAGAAAGTCTAGAAAATTTTTAATGCACGGTTTTTGATTGTATATTGTAGACAATTTTGTTTTAGGAATTTTAAATAAATCTACATTTATGCTCAATGTATCAGAAATCGTTCAAACGATCAAGCAACTGATCGAAGTCAGGATTCAAATGGTGAAAAACCAAGTTGAAGACCGTTTTTCGGAGATTATTTCTAGAGTTTTCATCTTAGTTTTGATGGGCTTAGCATCCTTGATGATTTTGCTTTTTGCAAGCATTTCTTTGGCATTTTATTTGGGAGAAATCTTATATTCAAACTATCTTGGATTTCTATATGTCAGTCTGATTTACCTACTCTTGTTTGTAGTTTTGTTCATTGTCAGGGAGTCTGATGGCATTATTTCATCCTTCAGGAAGTTTTTTAGAAGTTTTCTTTTCAGAATCAAAAAGTAAAAAACTATGCTAGAACTAGATAAAAAAGCACAGGAATTGGAGCAAACGCTACAAGCACAAATTAATGCACTCAAAGGAGACTCTGGTGATTGGATCAGAGTAGGATCCGGGGTAGTGGCTGGTGGCATAGTAGCTTTTGGCTTGGTTAGATTGCTCAAGGGGAAAAAAAACAAAAAGACAAAACAAATCATGGCCGTCCTTGAGCGAGAAGGTCTATTAGACAAAGACATTAGCTCAAAATTGACTGCAAAAAAGCAAGCTGGTTTCATGGCTCGCATGGCAGCCATATTGCTACCAATGGCCATAGCTTATGGCCGAAATAAGTTTCTCAACAACTATATGAACAACAGTAGTGAGGTTGAAGAAGCGTAATTTATTAGCAAGTAAGATTAATAGTCATGCAACTACAGGTCGAAAAGCTGTAGCGTGGCTCAT
Source organism: Belliella filtrata (assembly GCF_022549775.1). GTDB lineage: Bacteria > Bacteroidota > Bacteroidia > Cytophagales > Cyclobacteriaceae > Belliella > Belliella filtrata. The sequence goes on from NZ_JAKZGP010000001.1 coordinate 137,673, forward strand.
TGACCCAGATAAAATCAAGTCTTTAAGAGAGGTAAACAAGCAACTAAATCATGCTGTTTCACTAGGACTTGATTTTATTTTTTTTGGTGGTAGCTTAGTTTCGCAACCCAAACAGGATAGCTTGATTAGTGAAATTAAGTCTCTATACCCAAAGATTCCAATCATATTGTTTCCCGGAAGTATAGGTCAGTTTTCTCCCCTAGCAGATGGTTTGCTTTTTATTTCTTTGATCTCTGGACGAAATGCAGAGTTGCTTATTGGACAGCATGTGATGATAGCTCCAATATTGGCTCGCTCAAGCGTAGAGGTGCTACCTACTGGCTACATGCTCGTAGATGGAGGAAAATCCACAAGTGTTCATTACATTTCACAGACGATCCCATTACCTAGAGACAAACCTGACCTTGCTGTAGCTACGGCTTTGGCAGGATCATATCTGGGCTTAAGGTACTTTTATTTGGACGCTGGGAGTGGTGCAAATCTTCCTGTGCCAGTGGAAATGATACTTGCAGTCAAAAAAAACATTGAAGCTCCACTAATCGTTGGTGGTGGATTAGATAATTTAGAAAAAGTCCGGGCTGTTTTTGATAATGGAGCAGACGTGGTGGTAATCGGAAATGGAGCAGAAAAAAACCCCGACCTATTGGCCGAGGTTCTTGAGTATGTAAATGTATTAAACTTATCCTTGAACATTAATTAGAGACTCTCTTCTTCTCATTTTTCCAGCTGGCAAACCGTACATCATCTTGAATCGGCGACAGAAATAAGCGGTGTCTTTATAACCCACCTCTTTGCCTATGTCTCTGATACTCTTCTTGGAAGTACGGAGAAGCTCTACAGCAGCCTCCATTCTTTGGTATTCTATATAATCTTGAGGGTTGATTCCAGTGAGCATTTTAAAATACTGACCCACATAATCTTCCGATACATTGGCTACTTTTGCCAATACCTTATTGGAAAGGTCTCCTCCAATATTCTTCTTTATAAAATTGAACATTTCGATCAATCTTGGGTCTTTGAAATAAGTACTATTGGTAGAAAGTTCTTCAACAAACAGTCTATTCTTTAGAATATGACGCACAATCTCAATAACCAAAAGTTCCGTATGAAGTTTGATCACACGCTCTTTACCCGGAGTATTTTGCTCATTTTCCTTTACGATATCTTCGATAATTGAAGCTATTCTATCATTGAACTTGATTGCAAATGGAGGAATACCAAGTGAATTAAAAAAATTAACGACATCAAACACCTTTGCGTCAAAATTAATCACGGTAATGCAATCTTCCTCTGCTGCTTTGATCTCTCTAAAACTTATCGTTTGAAGAAATTTCCTCTTATTATCTAAAAACTCTTCATTCGACATTTCAGATTTCTTTGTAATGGACCCAAATGTGACATTTGTTCTTCTTCCAGCTGGAATAAAGAGCATTTCACCTTCATTGACTCCTTCACTTTCATCTGAATACTTTAAGACTCCTTGATGTAATAGAATTACTGTATTCTCGGTATCACTATAGTCTGCAATGTTTGCTGGCTTAGTGATCTTATAGTTATTGCCTTTTAAGAAGCGTACTCCTACTGATTCTATGACTTTATTGTAAAATTCCATGAATACAAACTTGGTTGTTTTCTTGTAAAACTAGGACAAATTTTTAAATCACAATGTATTTATCTCATAAAAATTTCATGTAGCCAAGAAAAAGGGCAAATAAATTGTATTTTTTGCCCTTTTTTAGATTGAAATATTGTACTATCTCAATATACCTCGCGATATTACTATTTTTTGAATTTCACTTGTCCCTTCATATATCTGCGTAATCTTCGCATCTCGCATCAGTCTTTCGACATGATACTCTTTGACAAAGCCATATCCACCATGCACTTGAACCGCTTCTACTGTCACATCCATAGCTACTTGTGAGGCATAAAGCTTGGCCATGGCTGAAGCATGAGCATAATCCTTCCCTTGATCCTTAAGCCATGCTGACTTGAGTACAAGCAATCTTGCAGCTTCTATACTTGTGGCCATGTCAGCAAGTTTGAATTGTATAGCTTGATGCTGACTGATGGGCTTTCCAAATGCCTTTCTTTCTTTAGAATAAGCCAAGGCAAGTTCATAAGCACCTGAGGCTATACCCAAAGCTTGGGCTGCGATACCTATTCTTCCACCATTCAGGGTTTCCATAGCAAAGTTAAACCCAAAACCTTCTTCTCCGATTCGGTTTTCCACAGGCACCTTTACATCTGTGAACATCAAAGAGTGGGTATCTGATCCTCTTATTCCTAACTTATCTTCTTTTTTCCCCACAACGAAACCTTCCCATCCTTTTTCCACTATGAAAGCAGATATTCCTTTATGTCCTTTGGCCACATCTGTCTGTGCAATCACCAAATAGACGCTCGCCGTATTTCCGTTGGTGATCCAGTTTTTTGTTCCATTCAATATATAAAAATCGCCTTCCCTATGCGCCTCTGTCTTCTGTGAAGTCGCGTCAGATCCAGCCTCTGGTTCAGACAAGCAAAAAGCACCCAATATTTCACCTGTTGCTAGTGGTTTCAAATATTTTTCCTTCTGCGCTTCTGAACCATATTTTTCCAAACCCCAACATACCAATGAGTTATTGACTGACATCGCTACGGAGGCAGAAGCATCAATTTTTGATAATTCTTCCATTGCCAAAACATACGATACAGTATCCATACCTCCACCATTGTATGCCGGATCCACCATCATACCCATGAACCCCAACTCTCCCATTTTCTTGATTTGATCTTTGGGAAACTTGGCCTCAGTATCTCTTTCTATGACGCCCGGAAATAATTCTGACTGTGCAAACTCTCTGGCTGCATCTCTCACGGCTAATTGTTCTTCAGTATATTCGAAGTTCATATATTTGGGTTATTTGTTTAATGTTAGAAATATAATTCAAAAAAATAAGAGGTACAACGAATTGCACCTCTTATGTAAACTCAAAAAGAGTTTTTTGGTTTCCTGTTTTTCTAATCTCTATTTCCGAAGAAAATAAAAATATAGTACGCTAAGGTAGCTAGTGAAGCCAATGCAGCGACTACATAAGTCATGGCAGCCCATTTTAAAGCATCTTTAGCCATACCGTACTCTGATCTTGTGACGATATTTCTTTGGTTGACCCATGCCAGAGCTCTGTTGCTTGCGTCAAATTCCACTGGTAAAGTGACCAGGGTGAATAAAGTCATGATACCATAAGCACCTACTACGATTGCGCCGATGATTTCATATGGTAAACCTATCAAGAATCCTCCTAATAATGACGCAATAAGAACAATGTTTAAGATTTTACCACTAGCATTTTGGATAGGAACCATGGCAGACCTCAACTGAAGCCAAGTATAAGCTGTAGCATGCTGTATTGCGTGACCACATTCGTGGGCTGCTACCGCAGTAGCCGCGGCATTTCTTCCGTAATATACATCTGGGCTCAAGTTGACTGTCCTATTACCTGGGTTATAGTGATCAGATAGCTGTCCTTCCACACAATTTACCGATACGCCACTGATATTGTTATCAGCTAGCATCAATTCGGCTACCTCCTTACCAGACAAATTTGCTTGAAGAGGTATTTGTGAATATTTTTTGAATTTACTTTTTAACCTGTTGCTTACAACGAACCCCAAGATTCCGAATACAACGACGATAAGAATAATCATAGTTTCGATTTATTTTAACTGCTTGTTCAATACGAATTTAAGATGTTTTAGGTTTTTTGTTTGTGGAGATTCTGAAGAAAATTCCCAAAGCCAAAAGACCTACAGCAATAATGGTCAACACCTGAGAGCCATGAATGATAGCCGCAAATATTTTGCCTTGATCTTCACTCAAATCATACTTGATCAAAATAAAGGCCACAAGTGCATGAAAGGTACCAATACCTCCTTGAACTGGCGCAGTCATGCCTATACTGCCCATCACCATGACCATTAAGATCGCATTAGCTGTCAAACTGGCAGTCGAAGGTATCCCCAGTGCTACAGCGTACATTGTGAAATAGTAACTTAGCCAAACACCTATGGAGGACATCCAAAATCCAAATTGATTCTCTACATCTTTGATCGAAAGCATTCCTTTATAAAGATCCTTTCCAAAGTTGCGCACCTTTTTGACTAGTCTGTTTTCTTTATATTTTTTGAACACAAAGAATATAACCAAAGCTATAACGAAGATCGCCCCTATTACTATAGGTAATATGCTCATCAAACTATCTGAAATATCATCAGTAGCTACAAGTTCTTCGAAGATACTTATGAATAAGTTACGCTCAATAACAAAAGCTAGAAATATGCAAATGAGCATCATTAGCAAATCAATGGATCTTTCTACGATCACCGTACCTACTAGCTTACCCATATCTAATCCATCTGTACGCTTGAGAACACCACATCTTGCCACTTCTCCAGCTCTGGGCACGATAAGATTAGCTAGATACCCAATCATCAATGCCCAAAATGTCCTGGAAGTCTTCACTTTGGTCTCTGCACTAGCATCGATAAGCAGCTTCCACCTCCACGCTCTTAGCCAAAAACCAACCAATGCCACTAAAATTGAGGCAGCCAACCAATACCATGAGAGTTCAGCGACTGCCTCTGAAAGTTCTTCAAAACTGATATCTTTATACAAAAACCAAAAGATTCCAACAGCTACAATTAATGATACAACTACCTGAATCCCTTGCTTGAGAGTGATTTTCAAAATTTATATGACTTTGTTATGGTCATCGGGAAAGATGACGATAGGTTGATGCTTCTTGGCTTCTTCAAAATCCATTGAGGCATATGAAATAATGATGACAATATCTCCAACTTGAGCTTTCCTAGCAGCGGGGCCATTTAGGCAAATCATTCCACTGCCTCTTTCTCCTTTGATCACATAGGTCTCAAGTCTTTCACCATTATTGATGTTGACTATTTGTACCTTTTCATTTTCTATAAGATTTGCAGCATCCATTAGGTCTTCATCTACGGTGATACTTCCTACATAGTGAAGTTCTGCTTGGGTGATCTTTACTCTATGGATTTTAGATTTTAATACTTGGATATGCATGATTCAAATTTTGCGCAAAACTAATCAAATTATCTCTAGGTTGTCTATCAACCTTACGTCTTCAACATATGCTGCGATACAAATAGAAGCTTGTGAAACATCACTTATGCTATTTTTTATTTCCAAAGTATGCGTATCCACAAGTTCGAAATATTCTAGTGAGCACATGGCAGAATGCAGAAATCTATTGACAACTTGTTCTTTGATCTTAAACCAATCTTTACCTGACTTTAGTTCATCTTTAGCATATGTCAAACTCTGAAAAAGGATAGTTGATTTTGTTCTTCCTTCTGGACTTAGTCGGATATTTCGCGAAGACATGGCGAGTCCGTCATGTTCTCTAATTGTCGGTACAGTGACCACCTGCACATCAAACTCAAGCTCCTCAACAAGCCGTTTGATGACTGCAACTTGCTGCAAATCCTTCTGACCAAAGTATGATTTATGAGGTTTAACAATATTTAACAGTTTGGAAACGACCAATCCCACCCCACTAAAATGGCCCGGTCTAAAGGCTCCTTCGAGGGTATTGTCTAAGTATCCAAAATCAAATTTCAAGATAGATTTACTGCTATATAGCTCCTCAACAGTTGGAATAAAAACGAAATCAACCTGCTTTTGTTTTAATAATTCGAGGTCTTTATCTACCGTAATAGGATACTTTTCGAAATCCTCAACATTATTGAATTGTGTTGGATTAACGAAAATAGACGCCACAACAACATCGGAATTTAATTTGGCGTTTTCTACCAGCATCAAATGTCCTTCGTGCAATGCGCCCATTGTTGGAATAAAACCAATGTTTTTTTGAGAATTTCTTACTTGGCTTAGTTTGGATCTTACTTCCACTTTGGTTCTGAGGATCTCCACTTTTGGGCTGGTTTATCAAATGTAAAATAGGCGCAAAGCTATGTTATTCTCCAGAAAAACAATGGATTTTCGGGATTTTTTTTGTAACTTTGTAGTCCCGTATTATACCCTCAACAAAAATTACAAGATATGTCTAAACTTCGTATCCTTTACGTTGCAAGTGAAATCAATCCATTCCTCCAAACATCAGAAGTTGCCAACTTCGTAAGAGCATTGCCTCAGGCGATGCAAGAAAAAGGTATGGAAATTCGCATTCTTGTTCCTAGATTTGGCTTGATCAATGAAAGAAAGAACAGGTTGCACGAGGTAGTGAGACTTTCTGGAATCAACATCGCTGTTGGTGAGGAAGAAAAACCATTGATTATAAAAGTAGCATCAATTCCAAATGCAAAGCTTCAGGTTTATTTTATAGACAATGAAGATTATTTCCAAAGGAAAAGCGTTTTCCATGATAAGCAGGAAAAGTTTTATGAAGATAATGACGAAAGAGCCATTTTCTTCTGTAAAGGCGTCATAGAAACAGTAAAAAAGCTTGGCTGGGCTCCTGATGTAGTACATTGTAACGACTGGATGACTAGCTTGATACCGCTGTATTTGAAGACTACTTACAAAAACGAACCTTTGTTCAAAGATACAAAATCCGTATTTGCTATTTATAATACAGGATTTAGCCATAAATTTGGCGACGATTTGTTTGATAAAGTCAAAATGGTCGATATAGACGACAATATTTTGGCGCCACTGAAGTCTAAAGATTATGAAGGATTCCTCAAAATAGGAATGGAATATGCCGACATGGTCATCAAGAGTGAAGAAATTTCAGATAAGTTGACGCAATTAATTGAAGAGTGCTCTAAAGATAAAAAGTGTGAGATTAACAACGAAGAAGACGAAGAACTTTTTGAAAGTTACTATAACATCTATAATGACCTGGCCGGCTAAAGCTGTCGCTGGGCTATTCGTTACATTATCCATAGCAAGTTCTTGCAGTGATCCGTCTAGCATTGGTCTAGACTTGGATCCCAACAACAACCAGATAGGGGTTTTCTATGCAGAAATACCCCTTTCTGCTTCTATGGTTTTGCTAGATTCATTCAATACTACCAATGCTGGAGTAATGGTAGTGGGTGGATTGACTAGTGATTTCTTCGGCACGACCGAAGGTATCGGTTTTTCTAGATTGGCAATTAGCCCTACTGTCGCTCGCCCACAGCAGAGTGCTGTACTTGACTCTGTAAAGTTCAATTTCCAGATAGAATCGGTGATTGGCAATGACTTGAGTACTCCTAAATCTCTATCTGTTCATTTGCTAACTGAATCTATTCTTGATACAACCTACTATAACACTGATCGACTAGAGTTTGACCCCCAACCTATAGCGCAGGGAAGTTTCAATTTCTCTTCAAGACAAGATACAGCAGTGAATGTTCATATGGAAAGTGGCTTTTCAGAATTCATCTTTGAGGAACTGAAAAAAGGCGATGCTTTCAGAGACATTTTCACATTTAGAAGCTTGATTCCAGGAATTGCATTTCAGGGAGATCCTTCAGAAGAAACTTCTGCAGCAATAGCGGTTGGAAGTACCACAGCCATCACTGTTTATTATAAAAATGAAGGCGATACTATTTCACGAGGATACACCATCTCCACGGCTCAATCAAGGCATTTTAATTATGTGAATAATGACCGCACAGGTACTCCAACTGCAGAGATTACTGAGCCAAGAGTAGCTTATAGCGTTGGAAATAGGGTAGGATCCATTTCCAATGTCGGTATAGTGATGAAACTTGACACAAGTCCTATAGACAGTTTCTTGGATACGCTAGAGAATGTTACATTCAACGATATTGAGCTTTCAATAGGTCCATTAGGCAGTAATGTTAGTACTAACAGACCTCCTCAAGGATTGTTAATGTACTTTACCAACGATCAAAATACAATTGAAAGAAATGCTAATAATAGTAGTTTAGCCGTACAAAGAGAAGGGGCTGCACAGGTGATTAATGACAATGGAAGCATGGTCCCAGCATTTGGTTCCAATAGTGAAGCTATCTTATCTTATAGCTCTGCAACTAACCTTTATCGGGCAAAAATCACTTCACATATGAATGCCCTATACAGATTAGGGTTGGAAAGAAGAGATTTTCTACTCTATCCATCAGTAGGCCTAGGAAGTCCGGATATCTTCAAAAGATCTTTTAGGGAGTTCGTAGTAGATGAGAATGAAATTAAGTTAAAAATATATTACTCTAAAATTAGAGCATTCTAACAAGGAATATAACTATCAAAAGATAAACAAACCCAATCCGCTAATCAAGATTTAATCAATTATATCATGATTTTGGGTTGGGTTTTTGTTTATATCCAATCAAATGAATTACCTTTAGGATCTAATAATTTTTAAATAACATGTGTGGAATAGTTGCTTATGTAGGGCAGAAAGAGGCGCTGCCAATTATCATCAAAGGTCTCAAAAGATTAGAATACAGAGGCTATGACAGTGCAGGAGTAGCACTTATCGACCAAGAAGGGCTCAATGTCTATAAGAAGAAAGGCAAAGTATCTGAATTGGAAAATCACCTGACAGATAAGGGAACCCTCAGCTCCACAATTGGAATAGGTCATACCCGATGGGCTACACATGGAGAACCCAATGATGTGAATGCTCACCCACATTATTCTTCAAATGAAAAATTTGCTATGATTCATAATGGCATCATAGAGAATTATGATGTGTTGAAGACAGATTTAAAGAATAAAGGTTATGTATTCCAAAGTGATACGGATTCTGAGGTATTTATGAAATTCATTGAAGATATTCATAAAAACAATGATTGTAGCCTTGAAGAAGCTGTGAGACTTGCTTTGCACAAAGTCGTAGGCGCATATGCTATTGTAATCATGAATATCGAAGAGCCAGACACATTAATTGCTGCCAGAAAAGGTTCTCCTTTAGTGATAGGAGTTGGAAAAGGGGAGTATTTCCTTGCCTCCGACGCAACCCCTATCATCGAATATACCAATCAGGTAATCTACCTTGATGACTATGAAATCGCAGTGATCAGAAATGGGTCTCTACAAATCAAAACCATCGAAAATGTAGAAACTAACCCATATATCAACAAGCTTGAAATGGAGCTTGAAGCAATAGAAAAAGGTGGGTATGAGCACTTCATGCTTAAAGAGATCTACGAGCAGCCAAGGTCTATTGCTGACTGTATGAGAGGGAGATTAGATGCGAAAAACGGTCGCTTGGTCTTAGGAGGTCTACGGGATTATATGAACAAGTTCCAAAACGCAGACAGGATCATCATCACAGCTTGCGGGACTTCATGGCATGCTGGACTCGTTGCAGAATATTTGTTTGAAGAGTTCGCAAGAATTCCTGTGGAAGTGGAATATGCATCAGAATTTAGATACAGAAATCCAGTAGTCAATGAAAAAGACTTTGTTATTGCTATTTCTCAATCAGGAGAGACAGCTGACACTTTAGCGGCTATTGAGCTGGCAAAATCTAAAGGAGCAACAATATTTGGTGTGTGTAATGTAGTAGGATCCTCTATCGCAAGAGCAACTCATGCTGGTAGCTATACACACGCTGGACCAGAGATCGGAGTAGCTTCAACCAAGGCTTTTACAGCGCAGATATCTGTACTTACTATGATGGCTTTGATGTTAGGTTATCAAAGAGGTACGCTTACTGAAAGCAAGTATGTACAGCTGCTCAATGAACTAGAAAAAATTCCTAGTAAGGTAGAGGAAACTCTTCAGATGAACCCTCACATCGAAGAAATCTCTGCAGAATATAAGGATGCAAGGAATTTCTTGTATTTAGGAAGAGGTTATAATTTCCCAGTTGCCCTAGAGGGTGCATTGAAGCTCAAAGAAATTTCTTATATCCATGCGGAAGGTTACCCAGCTGCAGAAATGAAGCATGGTCCAATTGCCTTGATAGATGAAGAAATGCCAGTGGTATTCATCGCTACCAAAGACAACTCTTATGAAAAGGTAGTCTCCAATATTCAGGAGGTGAAAGCAAGAAAAGGAAAAATCATAGCTGTGGTCACTGAAGGCGACACAACAGTGAAAAGTATGGCCGATCATGTTCTTGAAATCCCAGACACCGCTGAGGCATTTGTACCATTACTTTCTGTAATTCCTCTACAGATACTTTCGTATCATATTGCGGTAATGAGAGGCTGTAATGTTGATCAACCAAGGAATTTGGCAAAAAGTGTAACGGTAGAATAAAAAAAACCCGCTAGTGATAGCGGGTTTTCTTTATATAGTTTAAGCTAAAATCAACCTGTTTTCAATTTTAACTCTCCATTTCTTTTGACAATCTTCAAATCAAAATAATGATTAATGAAAGCTTTACACTGATTTTCTGACCACGCTGCTCTCGATTCTGTATCATATAGCACAGTCATTCGAAGCATCGTTTTTACATAAGGCTCGAACTGACCAAGCTGCCTAAGCCACATTGTAAGTTGTAAAAACCAATCTTCCTGAAATTTTTCAAAATGACTTCTACCATCAAAAAGTAATTCAAGCTGATTATCACCAAACTTATACCTGTATATACCACATAGCTGGTGATAAATTAATCTAATTCTCTCTGCTGGAAACTCGTAACTATCAATGATCTGATTGAAAGTAGTATCCATTATCATCAATGGATTATATAAAGCAGTATAAGATTTCTTCAGTTCAAAAACCATCAAGTCCAATGCCTTATCTTCCAAAGACGTTTGGGCTTGTCTTAGGATATAGTTTTTGTCTAAAGGAAACAGCTTTTGAATCATTGGAATTAGAAATATTTCGCAAAATACGTGATTTTTAGCTATAATTAAAATTTCCAATTAGAAATTATAAACCTATAACCACTCTCGACAAATACAAAATATGGCACTTGATCTTTAATTATCATATAGGTACTGTTGGTGCATTAGGTTCATATGGAGAATATTATTTTATTATCATCAAAAAAATTGAATAGTAATCAATTAGCATTTCAAATAGAAGTTAAAACATAGTAATAAGTGTAATATTAACTTTTCATTTTTATAACTTAGAGATTTCAATGAAAATAGCGATTTTACTGACTTGAAAATACTAGATCAGAAAACAAGAATACAGATGGAAAACAAAACTGTAATAGTAACTGGTGGTGCAAGTGGCATAGGTCTTGCCATCTCTAAGAAATTCCTATCTCAAGGAGCCAGTGTATACATGCTCGATTTCAACACAAAACTTGGTCAAAGCGTAGTGGAAGAATTAAAAAAAGACTACAATCAGATCAACTTTGTAGCTTGCGATGTCAGCAATCAAAAGCAAATAAAAGAGGTGTTTGAGAATATCCCATCCATTGATATACTCATCAACAATGCAGGCGTATCACATGTAGGGAATATAGAGAACACCACAGAAGAAGATTTCACGAGACTTTTCAATATCAATGTGAAAGGAATATTCAACTGCACCCAAGCTGCCATCATGAAGATGAAAGGTAAAGGTGGAGCTATTTTGAACATGGCGTCTATAGTTTCTTCTGTTGGGATTCCAGATAGATTTGCATACTCTATGACCAAAGGAGCTGTACTTTCCATGACCTATTCTATAGCTTGTGATTATGTCAATGAAGGAATCCGCTGCAATTGTCTATCTCCAGCTCGGATTCATACACCTTTTGTAGATGATTTTTTGGCAAAAAACTATCCTGGTCAAGAAAAAGAAGTGTTTGACAAACTTGCCAAAACTCAACCTATTGGCCGAATGGGTACCCCTGATGAAGTAGCAGAAGCCGCCTATTTTATCTGTTCTGATCAAGCAAAATTTATAACAGGAACCAATTTCCCTGTAGATGGTGGATTTGTAAGTATAAAAAACTAAAAATATGAAGTTAATAAGATTTGGAAATGAAGGTCAGGAAAGACCCGGGATAGAGGATGAAAATGGTGTATGGCTGGATTGCTCCGCATTTGGATCGGATTGGAACGAGGCTTTTTTAGGTGATAATGGTACTCAAAAACTTGAATTATGGTTAAAAGAAAATCAAGCGAACTTACCAAAAGTAGATAAAAGCACCCGACTAGGTAGCCCAATTTCAAGACCTTCAAAAATTGTATGTGTTGGCTTGAATTACTCCCTTCATGCCAAAGAGAGTGGCATGGCTATTCCTGAATCTCCTATTTTGTTCATGAAAGCCTCCTCATCCTATTGTGGCCCATTTGATCCTATCATCATTCCTAAAAATTCCGTCAAAACAGATTGGGAAGTAGAGCTAGCAGTGGTAATTGGCAAAAAAGCAACTTATGTGGATGAAGTTGACGCTCACAAGCACATCGCAGGATATGTCTTGCATAATGATGTGAGTGAAAGAGATTTTCAACTCAACCATGGCGGACAATGGGTAAAAGGAAAAAGTGCAGATAATTTTGCGCCATTAGGCCCTTACCTAGTTACTCCAGATGAGGCGAAAAATCCCGAAAACTTAAGACTATGGCTCAAGCTTAACGGGAAAATGATGCAAGACAGTAATACATCTGATCTGATATTCAAAATTCCATTCCTAGTAAGCTATATCAGCCAATATATGACCCTACTCCCTGGAGACGTGATCTCTACTGGAACACCATCAGGTGTAGGGCTTGGGCTCAACCCTCCACAATATCTCAAGGAAGGTGATATAGTAGAACTTGGTATAGAAGGTTTAGGTACAGCTAAGCAAGAAGTTGTTGCATATAAATGAAATGATTTGATAAAACATGAATCTCACGATTCTATGAGATTCAATTGAAAAGACCGCAGAATGTTAAAACTGCGGTCTTTTTTTTATTGATATTGAACAATCAAATTTTAAAATTAGAATGAAGCATCAACCAATGCATAGTTGATCGCCGCACCTGCCATGTTTCCTGAAGCTACTGCATTTGCTACCGACCGCATTGGGCTAGTACAGTCTCCACTAGCAAAGACACCATCTATGGTTGTTCTTTGCATTTGATCTACAGTAATCAAACCTTGCTCATTGATTTCGCAACCCAATTTGACTAGTATATCAGTGTGTTGCTCAAAGATAGGTCTATGATAGATTGCATCCACTTTCATCTCTGAACCATCCTCCAACATTAAGCTTTCTATGTGTCCATCATGATGTTGTATCTTCTGTACCTTTGCTGGAATGATGCTAATGTTTTTTGTAGCAAATTTTTGCATCTGCTCTGGCGTAAACTCAGGAATACCTTGTGTGATAATTACCAAATCATCAGTCAAATTTGAGACTAATTGAGCATAGTGATAAGCAAAGTTACCATTAGCAAGTATGGCTGTTTTCTTTCCACGAACCTCGTAGCCATGACAATATGGACAATGGATAGCTGAAATTCCCCAACAAGCGGCAAACCCTTCAATGTCAGGCATTATGTCTCTTACTCCAGTTGCAAAAAGTATTTTTTTGGCTACAAAGGTCTCCTCATTTTCAGTGGTAACTTCAAACTGCATATCCTGTTTTGCGACTTCAAGCACCCTATCATTCAAATAGTTAATACTTGGATATTTTTCAACTTGTCGCTTCGCTTTCAAAGCTATGACAGCAGGCTCTTCACCATCTTGGGTCAAAAAATTCCGGGAATGAGGCGTTTGTTTGTTACACGGATTACCACTATCTATGATCAATACTTTCCGCAATGACCTACCTAATGCCAAAGCCGCAGAAAGCCCAGAATAACTTCCTCCTATGATGATAACTTCAAAATTTGTTTCCTCCATTTTTATACAATTAACTCAATATGATTAAATAAAACCCAATTTCAAGGCTTAAAAGATGAACAGCCATTAACGCAACATAGTTGCATTTAATGGTTTAATTTTAGAGAAAAATCTTCAACACCTATTTTTACTTAAACGACTCAGTATTAAAGGTGAAATAAATAGCAAAAAGGTTTTAAGGTTTTGATTTCCATATTTTATCAGAGAAGGGTAAATATTCCAGTAGTGCAGCTGAACCATACCAATTAAAAATCTCATAATCCAAAAGTTCATTTTTTATGGCAAGATCAGTTTGTAGTATTTCCTTAGCTTCTTCTATGGATGGGATATTGTCCAAGATAAAAATTCCTCGGTAATTGTACACATTCATTCCTAATGGACCAGCTACTATAAGCTTCCCATTTTGAGCCAACAAATTTATGTTATCCAAATGCGCTCTGAAGCTTTGATTAATAAAGTCTTTATCCGTTGTTTTATTTGGCCCCGTCTTCAAAATCACCAAAAAATAGTTCTTCATTCCAAAATCATCCCCACCTAATTTTTGAGCCAAAATTGGGTCAAAATTAGGATTTGATACAGTAGTATCTTTATGAGCTACTTGAGGACGTTGTTTTCGCATTTTATAAGAAAATCCTTTTTGCTGACCATCAGAAACCTGAACAAAAATCTCATTATCATTGAGTTTTTGATACATGATTATTTTAGGAAAGTCATGCTGGGGGTTTTCAAATATAAAAACACTGTCTGTTTTTGTACCTAAAAAGTCAACCCCTACACCATGGTTTTGATCAAGTACAGTTGCTGTATAAGTGATCTTATTAGCTTCTTTGCTAATATCGAGATACTCTGCAATGACAATTTGTCCATCCTTTAGCTTATATGAGAACCCCTTTAGGGTGTTGCCATTGAGCTTGTCCCAATGTTCATAACTCTCTTTGCCTTCCATTTTCCAAGTACCTTGTAGAAAGTCTGGAGATTCCGATTGAGCGAAAGCTACTTTTATTAAAAATAATGCGACGATTGTTAAGACATACTTCATTTTTGTTATATTTTTTGACTCGATATTCGAAATGATTAGGTATAAAAAATTGATGTTTTTCATATGTCAAATTTTACTTTCAAAAATAAACAATTCCCCAAAAGCAACGCATATCCGAAAAGATGATTTGAGGTTAAGATCAACCAGAAAGATTAGAGTGTTGTATACATCTCTGCACAATGCACTAAAGTCTATTCAATAAATAGAGAAATCCCATTTTCTCCTAAACAAAAAAGTTATAAAACTGCTCAAAATTATTCGGGCAGTTTTTATTTTTATACCTGAGAAACTATCCCATTGGCATATTTGATTCCGGAGTTGGAGAATCATCTATCTGGAAAGAATTTAGAGAACTATTACCATGGGAAAACACTATCTATGTATTTGGCAGATAGTAAAAATGCATCATACGGTCAAAAAACAAAAGATGAGTTTGTCAAAGAAAATTCTGAAAATAAATCCAAAGAAAGAAAATCAGAAATAACATTCATAAGTTCAACACCTTTGATGGAGAAGTTTATAGATAATGCAATTAACCAATCTCATATTTTAGTTTCTCAGCGTTACCCTCCAAACATCATACTATAGTGCTCAAAATATTTGCAATGGGACATTACTTCTTCGTAAAACTGGGTTTGTTCCATTTCCTTAAGTTTTTTGAAATAGGTTCTGTAGCGGCTTATTTTTACATCAAGCAGCTTATCATTTCGGGCTTTATAATCCAACTTATCTAGACCATTGAGTTCTTCGTCATCCTGAGTACTGTAAAAAATGCCCTGCTCACACTTGGAAGCAGCAAAGAGAATACGTGCTTGTGTTTCCTCATTTTTGGTGAGTTTCAGTGCTTTCTTTAAATAGGTCAATGGTAAATTGAAATCATCAGGATACCATACACTAAAAGAATAATTTTTAAAGTAAAAAGGATAGTTGGGCACTCGTTCCTTATAATGACCTCCCCAACTATAGTAGTTGTGGTATTTTGGACTATTGCCATTAGACCAGTCAAAAGCCAAAATATGTCGATAATAACCCAAAGTAGAGATGTTGTAGAAAAAATTACCCAAGAGATAATTCGCTTTTGCGGCAGTTTCTCCTTTTTTGCCAGCTATTTTTTCTAATTGCAATACCACTTCAGTAAGTTCTCTTTTGTTCATCAGGGGCTTGATAAAAGGAAAATCTTCTAAATAATCGGTTTCGATCATTCTGTGATTATTACCCAGACCCATATCTTCCTGACATTCAAAGCATTCTATCCGGTTGTAACCAAACAGACTTGCTGGAACATTTGCATAGCCATTATACACAGTACTGTGAAGTGCTTCATACTTGTGAGATTGATAGTTGTAATATTCCCTAAACTGTGTGTAATCATCAGGGACATTGTCAAATTGATCTTTGGCTTTTTGGATTTCACCCCTACGTAGTAAAGTATTCCCTTTCACATAGGCTACGTAGATGGGAAAGTCAAAATATTCATCCACTTCATACTTCTGCGTGTTTTGATTGTAGACGTTTGGTACAATGTAGTCAATCAAATGTTTTTCGAGTGAGTTTTTGTCTTTTTTGTAATATAAGTTTTCAATAGCTTCTAGAAGTTTCAAATCGGGGTTGTATTCAATGCTCCGGATCGAATTTTGCAACAAAAAAGCTTTAGCAAAATCTTCTTGCAAGTAGTAGCGATTAGCCAACACGTCTATGATAAAATCATTTGTAGAAGGCGAATAAAAGAAGCCCTTCTTGACTTTATCAGGATCAAAAATCTTAAATTTATTTACCAATATTTCTTCAAACTCAGGTGAAATCGAAGGTTGCTCAATAAGCTGTAATAACATTTCAAGCTTACTTTTTTGGGTGAGATACTTTTCGTTTTTTACCAAACTCAAATGTTCTTTTGAAGCCATGTCATTTTTCTTTATAAAATAGAGCCAGGCTGTAGTAAGATTCCAAAAATCAGTGTCTGCTACATCGGTTTGTTTTGTCTGACGCAGTGAAGCTTCAAGTGTTAGGTTCAAAAAAGCAACGGAATTAGCGCTGACTCCCAATGGGATGCGAAGATCCTCTACTCCTTCCCAGCAATTTGCGTTGTCATAAGGACAGTAATAGGTTGTAGGCATAAAATCACGCTCCAGTTGATTGATAGCTCTAGCCATTAAAACCTTCGCTTGAGGTGCATTGGGGTCGTTTTTGACTATCTTTTCAAAAGCAGCTATGGGATTGTTAAAGTCTTTGAAGCCTAATAATAAATAAAGTTCGTTTTGCTCATGTGTATTTTTTGCAGCTTTGAGCATATTTTCAAAATCAAGGTCAGCAGTTACTTTTATCGATGTATATGCTTGGTCTTTCCTGTTTTTAGTATGTGTGAAGAATTGAAAAAAATCATTTATAGCTTGCATGTAATTACCTAAACTTCGCTCAGCCCCTCCTTTTTGATCCAAGGCATAGTAATACATAATTGGCCGATAATTGAGGCTTTCAACATACTTGTTGAAATAATCGATAGCCTCAATCGCTTTCAGGTTGTAATGCGCAAAACGTACCAACTGATAGCCATATCGAAGCTTTAGGTCTTTGTCAGTTTCCGCTTTCCAGCTACGCTCCAGCACATTGATCACAGTCTGATAATCGAGTTTTTCAACAGTATGCTCAGGTCTAGCTCCCCAATAATAATGACCACTACTTTTGACAGCCATATAAGGTTCCAAATATTTGGAATAAGCAAGGTAAAGTAAAGCTTGCCTGTACTTAGTAACAAAGCGATTATCTACAAAATCTAACTTTTCATTTTCAACCCGTTTGCCATCTATCTTGGCTTTTAGCTCTTCACGAGAAGAAGAGAAAACCAGGTAAAATGCCTGATCATAGCTTATGCTAAAGTACTTTTGCCAGTCCTCAATATTTTCGTTCAAAACAGGTAGATTATTTTCTGAATTGCTGTGGTAATAGGTAGATTCATAACTCAGCAAAAAAGGATAGTACTGTGGTTCATCAATGGTTTCCTGTACAAAGAGGTTATAGTAATTGTAATCTTCATCCCAGCCTCCTGCACAAAAAGAAAACGACTTTAGAGGGTGGGCTGCCTCTACTAAAAACATTGTAGAAAAGCACATCGTAAACAAAAATACTTTTTTCATACTAATCTCTTTTTTATCACTTCAATTCATCCACAGAAAACCTATGTGTAAACAAGCTGTCTAAGTGGTAGTAAACGATGCCATACGGGCGTTTTATTGTTTTTCTCAGGTATGATTTAGTTTCTCCAAGCAATTCCGGGGATATCATTTCCACTTTGACGACAAATCCTTTGTTGAGCCAGATTCCTCGCAAAAATACATCTTTTTGAATTTCATAGATGCCCGCACCTAACTTTCGATATTCTTTCCCTTCCAAATCCTGATGGCTTACACCGTTGATCAGCTTTTTCTTTCCCAAATGATTGGTGATAATTCCCCAAGAATAAAGAGGTAGTGCAATATCAAATTCCAATGGATAATCATTGATGGTCTGTAAATAATTTTGAAGTAAATTACTATCTAAAATAGAGTTCAAGTCTGAATCTTCCACTGGACTGGAAGTAGCATAAGCCATCAAGTAGACCTTGTCTACAGGTGGGATGCCCATCAATTCTTTGTCCTTCGCTTGATGCAATCGCAACGTGCTGGTAATTTTCTTTTGAGAAACCCCTTTTAACTGTTCCAAAAAGTTAAAAAATGCCCTTTTGGTACTTTGTGTCCAATCACAGTCTATCTGTAATTCATCAAAACTTACGTGTTTGTTTTTGGAAAGAATATCATTGACCAAAGCCCATATATCAGCCGCCAATTTTTTATTATCATCATGGGAAACACCCTGAAACACCTTGTTTGTAATGAAAACTACAGGGACATATTCTGCCTGTAGCACATCTGAATCGAAAGAACGAATTATTCCTTTGGGCTCGGGTGTTGCATTTAATTTATCCACGTCAAAGAGCCGAATGTAGAGTTTATTGGATTGAAGTGCTTCAAAGGTCTCCTTCTCAGTTGAATTGATACTAAATTCACTTTTCCAATAGTAAAAATCAATTGGAACAGGATCAGGATTGCTACAACTGATTACCATTGCCGGCAATAAAAGAAGCCATACAAAATTAAAATGAGTGTTCTTAGTTAGTCTTTTCATCATCCTCATCTGTATTAATAGGTTTCAGGCTTTCAATAGAAGTTCCCGATTCTGTTATGGTGCCATTTTCAACCAAATATTGTGTAAATTTTCCATAAAAATCGGTCATGAAGTGCTTTCTATACACATCATTGAGAATCAGTGGTTTTGTAGTGTCAAAAAAATAGAAGGTCAAGTTTGAAATTTGTTCTCCGTCATTCAACTCTTTTTTTGTTTTAAAACTTTCAAAGACCTTCTTTAATTTATCTAAGTCTTTTGATCGATAATCAGCTATAAATTCTGAAAGAGGAATGGAATTGTTGACGATAGCTTCATTTAAAAACTGATTGATTTCACCTGCTGTTTCAGCAGTATTGCTAAGTCTGATTGTATTTATTCTCTGGTAAGGACCCATCGTAGGGTTGGTATGTTCTAATTCTATATGTGAAATTTGAAGAGATTTTAACTGCTTATTCATTGGTAAAGCTGATGTTGTTGATTTGATATTTTTTTGGCTATCCGCAGTTGTTATCAATGCTAAAAATAGCTATGAAAATCATTTATTTCACTGGGAACAGGTTCGTCACCTAATTGGTAAATCAGCCGGTAGAACTTTCCATTTTGATATGCATTTAATATTTTTGATCGTCCATCGTGTACTTCTGGTGGTGGTGGAACACTATTTTTTTCATCATTTAATTTGTTGAAATTTATGGTTGCCAATTTAGAATGAATTTCTTCTAATTGTTCGACTGAAAGTTGATAACCGGCTATGCTATAGATTTGGCCGAGCAGGGCAATACGCCCATCGGTATAAACGGTGTAGGCATAGGCGTTGCTTCCAGGTTTGCACGGTGTTAATGCTACTTCTAAAATTACTTGGTCTTTTTGCAGTCCATTGTTGTGTTTTTAGTTGTTTCTGTTTGTGGTGCACATCCGCTGAATCCACCAATGGAAATAAAAACTAAGGCAGCCAACAGACAAGTTAATTGCTTCATCTTCCATAGTATTTAGTATAAAATTCGTCAGGTATTTGGCTACTGAAATGCTTTGCATTCTCTTGTAAAAATTTATTGAGATTTGTGGTGTGTTCGTCCCAACTTAGCTTTGCCAAGTAATGATTAATTTTTAAAACTGTTCCAGCCTCATCATCTACAAAAAATAGTGAGGCAAGTGTTTGGTGACTGTTTCCCATTTCTACCTTATCTTGGTCTTGGTTTAGACTGTGGATTTCCTGTAGTTTTTCGGTGTTGTTGTTATATAAATGTGTTAAGTATTCTTGTAAGGTTACACTATTGTTTACTTTTGTATGTTGAAGATAAAGGTTGAGAATGGATTGAAATTCTTCATTTTTAGACGAGGTTTCGCCATCAAAAAAAGAATAATTATATACCGTAGGAAAAATTTCGTGTTGAGTAGAGCCTCCGTAATTACCAGACTTCACATAGGCCTTTGCCATTGATTTTATAAAACGTGTCATAGGAAATAGATTTTGGATTGTATGATTTTCTGAAAAATTATTGTTTAAGGTTAAAAGCAAGCTAGCCGCTTGATAAGATTTGGGGTTATTTGGGTTCAAACTATAGGCTTTATCAGTGTATATAGTGATTTTACCTGACTTCGACCATTTGAAAATTTGTCCCTTATTGTTTGTAGCTGTTCCATCTGGTAAAATCTCCATAATTTGAATACCATCAGAGTCTATCACTTTCCCATTTTCATTGAGCGTATATATCATTTGATCATTCAAATCATATAATTCATCATTTGACTTCAAAACGGCTACTTCCCTGTCCTCTGCGAAGACTTTTCCATCTCGATGAAGTTTTAATATTGCTTGACCTTTTTCATTTTCGATGTAAAATGGCTCTTGCAGTTGCTTTTGAACCATACAAGAAATGCTTATTGAGGTCTGAATGGCTATAATTAGTATAGCTATGTATCGGTACATGTTTTGAACTTTAACGTTGAAATACGAATGCTATATGTTACTATTTTATAAAGTGAGTTGTTGTAAGAATACTTCCATCGAGTCTGCGATAAAGCGAATTCTAACCTCATCGGAACCAAAAGCAATGATTTGTCCCGATTTTCCTTGAACACCCGGAGCATAATCTATTGCATAAAAATTACCGCCACCAGTACTGTAAAACGGTACCCAAGAAGGGTTGGTATATACACCAACGCTTTTGTAGCCATTGGCTTGGTTGTTACCTGTTAAGTCTTCCAGCTTCCAGTTGGGGTCGTCATACAATTTTTGGTTGCCTTCAGGTGCATTTGGAAGTAGGTTTTTAGCTTGAACAAGCTGATGAAACAACAGGCTCAAGGTTTCAGCATTTACTACTTCTCTATTGGGTTTAGTGTAAGGCTTGATGAATTGGTCTTTCTGATTGCGCAATGCGGCTTGGTTATATTTGGCAGGTGCTTTTTTGTGAAGATAAGCTCCGGTGTTTTCATAAGGTTTTTCGTCAAATAACATTCCTGAATTAGCCCTTTTTATAGAAAAATTGCCCCTGCCTAATTCTAATAAAAATTGCGGATTGGGGTTAAGTTCCGGCTGGCGTTCAAAAATGCCATCTGCACGGTCTTCTTCAAGCTCTTTGTAGCTTCTTTTAAAAATGTCATCCATCCATAGCTTGAAATTCCTGGAATTGGGTATATGCATTGCTACAATTTTTTGATTTGCCAGAAAGGCAAAACTATCAGATGGAGACTGTTGGTCTTTTGGCGTAAAAATCATCAGCTTTAGCACATTACTCTCAAATTGTAAGGATAATTTTTCCAATAGTATATTTCTGAAAGCCGATTTGTCAAACCTATCGCATCCTTCATTACTATAGAAATGCTCGGGTATATCAGCTATTGTCATGCTATTAAAAGTAATGTCAGCAAGCTGTAGTAGCTTGATTTGACTAGTGTATTTGATCGAAAATATGCTCATTTTTACAAAAATTTTGTTGAAAAAATGAAATTCACAAAATTGAATTGATCTCAATCAAAAAATCAAAAATTATTGTCAAATTACTTTTTCAATATTTCTTTGGTCAGAGATTTAACCTCTCGAAGGAGAAGTGGAAGGCCAGGGTACATCATCTGACCATGGTCGGATCCATCTAATTCATATAAGCGAACTTGATTGTGCCCTACCACTTTCATCATTCTCATCAGGTAAGCATTTTCTTCGTATCTTCCTAGAAGTTCTAACTCCCTGTCTCCCGTGAGAATCAAAAGTGGTGGTGCATCTGCTCTTACATGGTACAAAGGTGCCAACTCATCAATGATTGGTTGAGCTTCTGGAATCCCTGATTCTTCGCGAATAGCAAAATGAGTAATCGCTTGACCAGAAAATGGTATCAATCCAGCAATTTTGTTTGCATCAATTTGATGGGTAGCAAGGTACTTTTTGTCCAAACCGATCATATAGCTAAGATATCCTCCTGCCGACATCCCTGACACAAAGATCAATGAGGAATTGCCTCCATACCGCTCTATATTCTCAAATACCCATGCAGTAGCTGTAGCTGCATCTTTTATAGCTTCTTCTGCTTTTACATTTGGAGAAAGGCGATAACCTACTCCTACCACAGCCACTCCTTTGTCTTTCAAATATTCTGGAATCTCTCGATAGCCGCTCGTTAATCCTCCACCATGAAACCAAACTATGGTAGGAAAATTCTCTACATTGGTAGGATAATAAAAGTCCAAAACACACATAGACTCCTTGTACGCATCTCCCTCTACTTGCTCTTGGCTGTAGTAGGGAATTTCATTTTCTAAGTTGTATGCTACTTGGGCATGTGAAAGACCAATGCTTATAAACAAGCAACATGTATAGACGAATGCAAATTTATTTTTCATTTAACTTTACCTAAAGACTAATCCTCTGACTTCACGAAGATAGTTTCTTTAGGTTTAATTAGCGTCATCAATGCCCTATCATGATGATTGACGATTTTGGATTCGTTGTCAAAATACATCGTGACACCATTTTCTTGAGTATAAACATCCCACTTTGGCAAAATGCCATCGACATTTGGGTTTACAGATTTCACAAAATTGATCCAAGCAGAACTCATTTTGTCTGCAAGATCCCAAGCCTCTGGGGTATCTCCCGTCCAATCAGCTCTTAAATCGACCGTATTGAATGCCAATGGAATATCTAAGCCATGAAATGAGCCTTTGGATGAATCTTCTACACCACTTTTCCAAGCTAAAAAATATACGTACAATGGTGCACTGGACTCTGCTGCCCTGGCATCCGCAGTACGGATCGTATATGGTCTGAATACATCATCTACAGATAATAGGTCTTGCGGAGTATAATCAGGATATGCTTCTGCAAACCGTGTTATATATTCGTCTGTTTTATCACCATAAGTTTTTTGTAATCGCTCTTTAGCCTCTTCCAGAGTAAGGTTCTTTTCTCCATAGGCTGTCGGCTTAAGTTCGTTCAGCGTAGAGCCAATCATTACAGGAATTTCTTTTGAAATACTTGCAAAACCAGGGCTAAAAGGTTGTTGGAGTAAAATTTCCCCATCCGCTGAAGGAGCAAAACCAAACATAGTAGGCGATCCAGGAACTCGTGGACCTGAAATCTTTGCCACGGCATCATTTCCCGCCTTTACCAAATCGGTATAAGGTACAGTCTGTATCTTTTCTACATCTTCAGGTGTCAGTCCCAATTCTTCAAGTACTGCTAAGCCTAACGTTTGTGACTTTTCCTTGGTCATGGTATTGATCAAGGTTCCACTTTGTATGATAGCTTTGTGGAAAGTACCCTTAGCAGAAGGCATATTCATAATCGTACCTACTTTTCCTCCACCTCCAGACTCTCCCACTATGGTCACATCTGCAGGGTTGCCTCCGAACCCTTCAATATTATCTTGAATCCAATTTAGTGCCTTGACTATATCAAGCATACCTACATTGGCTGATTGGGCATATTTATCCCCACAAGCTGAAAGGTCCAAAAATCCTAAAATATTCAATCTGTGATTGACTGACACGACTACTATGTCTCCTTTTTTGGCCAGGGCTTCACCGTAAGTCATGGGATCATTGCTACTCCCTACAAAAAACCCACCACCATGTAGCCACAGCATTACTGGGCGCTTCTTACCATCATTGATTCCTTGAGTCCATACATTTAGGCTGAAAAGTTCTTTCTCACTTTGCGTTGAATCTGGAATCCAAGCTACAATTTGCTTAGCCACAGGGCCGAAATCGTGGCACTCAAGAACCTCATCCCATGAATCTGGATCTTGAGGTGGCATAAATCGATCTGCTTTTGCATACGGAATACCCTTGAAGGCATAAACATCTTCATGAAGAAGACCAGAAACCTGGCCAGAATTGGTTCTTACAATTGAATCTTGATCATCCCTCTCTCTAGGGCCACAGCCCAAAATAAAATGAGAAAGTAGCATGATTGAGCATAATAAGCCAAAGTGTGGTTTCATGGTTATTTGTAGGTTTGGGTGTAAGGTGTTTGAGAAAAACAATCAGATACAATTTACTTACAATGCACCAAAATCGACCTCAAGACAATAGAAATCTTTCAAATTTCCCTTTAGGTAAGCGTACTGAAAAAGTGAATAACATGCTTTAGAACACTAAATTGGCTATTTTTTCCTTCACTTAAAAGTAAAATCCTCACTTGTTCTTCACATGTCTGGTCATTTGTGAAAAGCCAGTTGCTCAAGGCTTTAATCGCTATGAATTTTCAATATGAATATCATATTTGTCTAGAAGACCAGCGATATTGGATAGTGAGAATTTGGCTTTTTTAATTCGGTTATTTTCTGGATCAATGGAAAAACCTGATGAGGTACGCAAATCTACTTGCTCCAGAATCGTACGGTCAAAAACCGCCTGAGAAAGGTTACAATTATCAAATTTGGATCCTGTCAGGTCAGCTTCAACAAAATCGACTTCAACCAAGGAAGAGTTATTGAATTGGGTATTCTTCAGTTTGATCCTGTAAAAAGAAGCGTGGTTCAATTGGCAATTCTCAAATTGAAAACCTATTCCAAAAGGATCACAGGTGTCAAACCTCACCCCTAAAAGCTTCGACTCCTTGAAAACCACATCACGAAGGGCTGTTTTGTGTAGCTTAACCATAGTAAAGTTACAATGCTGAAAAACACAGTCTGAGAAAATATAGCCAGAAAGATCCATTTCGGAAAAGTCACATTGATTGAAAGTACAGTTTTCATACTCCCCTTTGGGTAAATTACTATTTCTGCCAATCGTCTTATCTGCTATGTAAATATCAGTCATTATTTTAGTTTGTTAAGGGTGATTCTAATTATGCTATTTTACATCAAGCCTTTTACAAGAATACATGAGAATTTGAATACCTGAATGGCTATAAGAGTAAGTATTTGAAAGTAAGGGTTCGACAATATCAGACTTTATAGCCTGATTTCGGAATTTTCTAAAATGGATTAATTATACCCTCTCAAAATACAATTCTGGGAGAATAACTTTCAACTCATTCTGTTCTTCATTTTTCCAATAAACTATAAAATTGACCTTTGCTCTTCTTAAATCATAACCCTTGGATTTCATTTCAACTAATTTTTGAGAAAACCTCTTTGAAAATTTAAGTATAGAATTACCCTTATGATCCATACATCCATCTTTTCCAATCCTTAACTTTTCACCACTCGTCAACAAAGCAATCAGGTCTTGCCTTCCTATAAAATAGCTCAACCAAATATCTTTAAAGGAAAGGTGTATGGTTATTTCTTTTGGAGGCAAGTGCTTTTCAAAATAATGTACTAATTCTAAATTTTCGGTAGCAATATTTTCTAGGAAATTTGTATTTGTGTGAATTGTCAGGCTATTTTTTGCTCGTGTCATAGCTACGTATAGAAGCCTTTTTGCTTCATTCGTAGCGGGATTGTGATTCTGCAACATCAAAAAAACGTTGTCAAACTCCTTCCCTTTGGATTTATGTATGGTAGATACGAATATCACTTCTCCATTTTCGCTATAAAAATCTTCTAAGTTTGACTCTCTAATGAATACTTCAAGATCTGATTTATACCTGATTTTTGGATTGCTAGCTTCAAATGTTTTTATGATATTCCCTAAAATATCCAATTTATTGCTTTGACGAAATCTTTTTACAGAAGCTCGTTTTGCTTGTAACCAAACTTGATCACTGATAATATACAACTCATCATTCAGGTGCAATTGTTCTAGAAAAAACCTGACTTCATAAAGATTGTATAAATTGAAACCTTCATTGCTTTGGATAAGCTTTGCTTGGATATCATGCTTCAATAACAAACCAGTCACTTGAAGAGCTTCATCATTGGTTCTGGTGAGCACGCAAGTAGTACCAGTAAGTCCTGTCTCCATTATATCTTGCACAAGTGGAGAAATCAAGCAACCTTCCTGGTGCTGTACTATTTTGATCTTACCATTCTCTCTCTGCGTCGCTATAATTGGAGTGCTTTTCAGCCTTTGAGAAATTCCCTGAACAAATTGATTTGTGTAATCTACAATATTGGCTTTGCTCCTGTAATTTTCTACCAGCTCATGTTTGACAGCTCCATTGATATGTATGAAATTCTCAAGATTTTTAGAACTAGCGCCTCTGAACTCAAAGATATTCTGATCATCATCACCCACTGCAATTACCCTCATCTCTTCATTTTGCTCCATCAATGCAGTGACCAGATCATATTCATCTGGATCCATGTCTTGCGCTTCATCGATTACCAACACTGTCTTTGTAATTCGGCTAGCCTCCACTTCACTTGATCTTATTTTTTGAATAGTTCTCTTTATGATATCACCAGACTTGTCTAGGCTACCCACTCTTCCCAACAGGTCAAAACAATAAGCATGAAAGGTCTTGATCTCGATAAAGTTGGCAGCATTTCCAATCAACTTTAACAAGCGACGTTTGAACTCACTCGCTGCGGCTCTAGAAAATGTAATCATAAGAAGCTGCTCGTGCTTCACATCTTCCATCAATAATAAAGAAGCAAGCTTATGAACCAGGACCCTGGTCTTTCCACTTCCTGGACCAGCAGCCACTACAATATGTTTAGTCTCTTTATCATTTATTATTTTCAATTGTGTAGGTGATAGCCCACCAAAAAGCTGCTTGAACTTAGCTGGAGTTATATTTCTTTTGATCTCATGCTGGCGGCTTCCTTTGAAGTACTTGTTGAGAAAAGAATAGAAATTAAGCTGGAAATAATCTTCCACAAACTGCAACGCATTTTTATAATCCTTGATCATCCTATTGGCATATTCACCAACGATATGAATCTGTTGTACTTTGTTTTCGTAGAATTGAAAGAGCTTTTGATAGTCGTCTTTGGTGTATTGCTTTTTATTATTTTGCTCTGTCCTTTCTATGGTCAGTCTGTTGTATACTACAAGAAATCCACCTTCAATTTTTAGTGCTTCAATTCTCGAAAGGAAGAATAATGCATCCTCCACATCGTCCAACGAAATGAAAACCTTAAACATATCCATACTCCTATCATAAGCATTTTTGAGTTCATGTACTGAAAATTCCACCAAAACCTGCTCCCTGTCAATTTCCTGATTCGAAACAGAAAACGAACTTTTCTCAAAAAGAAAATCAACAATAAATTTAGCCAAAAGATGCCTTCTTTCTACCTTTTCTTTCAATACGCTTTGAGGAAACAATGCGCAAATTGCTACATGATTTTTTGAATCCAAGCCTTTGCTTTTGATAGCATTTTTGATTGCCCAAAAGTTAACAATGGTTTTGATTTTGTTGGGTGAGACATCATGTATCCCGTATTCTTCGGCACTTTCATTGAGTGCTTTGATATGAAATACTTTTTCTTGCAGCTCCAAAAAGGGTAATAAAAATTTCTCTATTTTACAATATGTCTCTAAAACACTTAGTGACTTATTTTTTTGATCACCCCTACGAATGAAGGCTGTCAAATCTTTTGCATCAGCAAGAATTTCCTCTTCCCTGAGTAGGTTGATGATATTAATCACTTCTTCTTTGACTATACCTAGGTGATCGCTGATATAGTCTATCCTCGTCTCGGGCTCCTCTTCATTAGATTGCTTTCTACTTTTACTTGAGAAAAGCTTCTTGATAATCCTTGTCGCTTTTTCCTTTTGATTTCCCAAGAACCTTTCAGAGCCATTAATCTTTTCAATCGCTTCTTGCGCATTTTTGGAGAGTATACTATTTGCAAAAACACGCGGCATGTTCTGCCCTCTTTTCAAATAACCTGCCTCTTCGAGTGCTGCTATTGCTGTAGTTACTCTTGTTTCTATCTCCATTACACTATCATCCCATCCTGCCTTTCTTGCTATTTCCAAGGCTGAATTTGATACTGAAGAACGAAACTTCGTGATATCCTTTATCGCCTTCCAGACTTGTTGTATCTCTTTGATAGAAAGCTTTGTCTGATTCAGCAAGATAAAATGTTTACTAAGGTCTTCTTCATTGAATAGCACAAAACATTCCGCTTCAATTCTTTCATCTCTTCCTGCCCGACCAGCTTCTTGCACATAATTTTCAAGTGAATCAGAAATCTCATAATGTACGACCATACCCACATCCTTCTTATCCACACCCATACCGAAGGCTGAAGTCGCCACCATGATTTGAATATCCCCATTGATAAAAGCATTTTGGTTTTCAGACTTTTCATGTTTATCCATTTTGCCGTGGTACGGCCTAGCATTAAAGCCATCTTTGCTTAACCTCTCTGCCAATAAATACGCTTTTCTCGTACGCGATACGTAGACTATTGCAGGTCGATTTTTATCATCGATCAAATCGCGTAGGGCTTGATACTTTTCTTCTTCAGTGACTTTTTGAAAAACTTTATAGTGAAGGTTCGTTCTAGCAACTTTCGAGGTGAATACTTCAAGGTCTAAATCTAACTTTTCTTTAAAGTATTGTCTAATATCCTCTATTACTTTTTGCTTAGCTGTCGCTGTAAAACATGAAACTGGTATCCCATCTGCTAGGTTTTTCTTGTCTTGTATGGCCTTGATAAAATCACCTATATACAAATAATCTACTCTGAAATCTTGCCCCCAAGAAGAAAAACAATGAGCCTCATCTATAACGAATCGAGCCACTATTCTCCCCAATATCAATCGCTCAATCGTTTTGGAGCGAAGAGATTCTGGAGATATGTATAGTATTGATGCGGAACCTTTTTCAACCCTTTCGAAAGACTGCGCCCTTTCGATCGGGTCTAGCAATCCATTGATTGTGACAGCTTGAGTAATCCCTAGTTTTTCTAGGTTATCAACTTGATCTTTCATCAGTGATTGAAGGGGCGATATCACTATCGTCAATGCCTTTGAGACTTCGCCACTCATCAATGCTGGAACTTGAAATGTAATAGATTTGCCGCCACCTGTCGGAAATATGGCTAAGATAGACTTATGATCTATGGCTGATTTCACAGCCATTTCTTGCAATGGTTCACCGCCATAAGTTCTATAGTTATCAAAACCAAAAAACCTCTTCAACCCTTTTTGCGGGTCTAGCACACTGTCACAATAGGAACACCCACTTACGCAAGGCTTGCTTCTCAGCCGAAACAAGTGCTGCTCTACTTGTGGATAGTTTTTCAAGACCCATGGTGGAGTAATAGAGACTATGTTAGCATCTTGTAAGAAAGCATTAATTAAAGATAAGCAATAGGCAAGCTCAATAGGACTATTGATAATCATGCTACCCAAATCTGCATCCATACAAAATTCACCCTTGAACCTTCGTCGAATTAAACTTTCAACATCGGAATTTTCCCATTTTAAGGAAAAAAAGCGAAAAAACCCTTGAAACTCTACTTGGTCACAAAGCAGCAAATAAAAAATCTGTTTGAGCAAATCGTCCAATTGAGCAAATGCTGCAATCTCATCGTGAAATAAATCTTTAGTCTTTTGAGCATCATTAAGCGGATTGTTCAATTCATCTGTTTGAAGCTTATCATCTTTAAGTAATGCATGGTAGGGGTTTTTGGGGAAAAGCAAAGGAGATAAAAATAAAGTATCGATGATATTTTCCTGCTTGATGGAAGCTTTAAGGAGGGTATTATTGAGGTACTTGAGATCATGTCTAAAAAAATTATGACCACAAACAAACATTGTTCCCTTGAGAAACTCTATAAGATCTGGTAAAGCGTTTCTATGAAAAAAAGCAATATCATCCTTGACACAACCGATGTCTAGGATTTTGCCACTTTTTGGCTCTATTTCGGTATCAATAAAAGCTATGTTTCGCAATCAAATTCTAATATGGATAACAATCAAATATAGTTTATATTTCCTATATTGTTGCATTCACATTCATTTTTGAGCCTTTTTT
Source organism: Belliella filtrata (assembly GCF_022549775.1). Taxonomy (GTDB): domain Bacteria; phylum Bacteroidota; class Bacteroidia; order Cytophagales; family Cyclobacteriaceae; genus Belliella; species Belliella filtrata. Next base: position 167,910 of record NZ_JAKZGP010000001.1, read on the forward strand.
ACAGCTTTACTAGTCATTGGTGCTGCAAGCTGATTGATCATTCCTCTAAAAATAAAACCATGAAAGGGTAATACAGCATACCAATACAACCTTCCATACAAGCCAATGGGTCGGAAAGTGGCAGTCTGAGTAAGTATGTTGTCTTTGTCAATTTTAAACTCAAGCCATGCTTCTCCCGGAAGCTTCATCTCGGCATAAAGAAGAAGTCTTTGCTCTTCTCTATCCGCTATCATTACTCTCCAAAAGTCTAAGGCATCGCCAGTAAATATCTCGGTGTCACTTCTTCTACCTCTTCTCATTCCAACACCTCCGAATATTTGATCTATAAATCCACGAAGCTTCCAAAGTGCCGTACCGTAATACCAACCCGTCTTACCTCCAATTTTCCAGATTTTGTCAAGAGATGTCAAGCTATCCTCTAAAGGAAGCGACCGGGTATCTTTGAAGCAACCATTGGTAGGAACTTCGACAAATTTAGAAAAGCCACTTTTGAAAAGTTCACTGGTCTGAGCATCTTTCCAACTTGAAGTGACTTGATTCTGTTCGATTTTGTCAAATGCCAATTGGATCGCTTTATCATAACCCAGAAGCTTGATTTCAAGCGTAGATGCGAGGTCGTTTGGCTCACAGACCACCTCTACTTTCATACTGTTCACCAGATTCTTGGCCAGAGAATAAGAAGTAGACGTAATGAAATACAACCAATAGGAGGAAATCGTAGGACTCATTACTGGCACTATACCGATACGTCTTTTTAGTCCTCTAACTTTAGCAAAACGTAGAAGCATCTCTTTGTAAGTCAAGATATCAGGTCCACCGATATCATAATCCTTGTTGAACGTTTCACTTTTGTCGATCACACCTACCAAAAACTCAATAACATTTCTGATAGCAATAGGCTGGCATTTGGTCTTGAGCCAGCGTGGCGCAATCATAACGGGTAGCTTTTCTACCAAGTCTCTGATGATCTCGAAAGATGCGCTCCCTGAACCCACGATAATACCCGCCTTGAGTGTAGTAAGCGCATACTTTTCGCTAGTAAGTATGGTCTCTACTTTTTTTCTGGAAGAAAGGTGCTTTGACAATTCCTCCGAGTTACTGATTCCACTGAGATAAATAACCTGCTTGGCATTTGTTGTTTCGATACGCTCTTTGAAATTCTTGGCACAGGTTTCTTCCAGGTCTCCAAAATTCCCACTTTGAGTAGACATGGAATGTATCAGGTAGTACGCCAAATCTATATCATTGGGGATATACTTTAGGCTATCTTGCTTCAAAAAGTCCACCTCGATTACTGTAATGTTTGGAGAATCATATTTCTTGAGATTGAATCTACTGCTATCTCTCACGCAACACACCACGGTATGGCCATTTTCGATCAACTCTGGAAGTAAACGCTGTGCAATATATCCAGTAACTCCAGTGAGTAAGATTTTCATAAGTATCTATTATAAGTAGTTTCGAATTCACTCTCTACCCTTGGAGTTGACAAAATAAACTCATTCAAGTAGTCTGATGATGATTGGTAATTACTAAGATCTTAACCAATTCTGCCCACAAAGTGTTTGTCTATCATATTGTGGAAATTGATCACTAGCTTTCATCTAAATAAAGATTCAAAGAGAAGGCTTATGGCAAGGTTAAGTCTGCTTTAATCCAGTTCCTTCAGAGGAAATAGTTACTCCATTTTTTCTCTTTCCAAAAAATAAATAAAGATCCCAAGAAAAATATTAATCCAGTAGCTATGGCAACCATGGTGTAAAAAGGCCTGTCAGGAATTCGTACTATGAGTTCGGAAGCAAATGCAGCATAAAGGCCCAAAACAGAATAATACATGAACCAAAGGTGGAAAACTTGATACTTCTTCTGAATGATCTTGATCCAAATAGGTATCATTCCTGCCAAAAGCGTAACAAAGCCCACAATGGCCAATATATGAAAGACGCCAAACTTTCCTGTCAAATTGTAAATGAAAAATGCAGAACCACAAACCAACACCATGAAAATCACATAAAAATAACCTGCACGCTTATGAAGTTTTGTTCCTTTTGGTTTGGAAAGAACAAACCATCCTGCAAGCATAGCCATCAGCGCACTTGAAAAATGAAACCATCCTAAACAGGTATTTACAAAATCATACATAATCGAATGTTTTAGCCCTCGATTTGAATTTAACCTGCCACCAAATTATCAATGGTGTATAGAGCAAATACACAAGCCCACCCGTTAAAGATGCCCAAATAAATGAATACTGATTAATCACTATCGTAACCAGAATCGATAGCAAAGGAATCGAGAACATTATGAACAACCTCCACTTCTGAGATGCAGTATAAAACACCTCAAAAGTATTCAGGCCTAACTGATCTTGTAACTTAAATGCCCTTTGATAAAACCAAAACAAGATAAAGTATAGTGCAAAAGCTATAAAACCATAATAGATCATCAAATACGGAACTTGATAACCTTCAATACTTACATCAATATCAGTATAAAAAAAATAATTGGTAAGGTATAAGGTTAAAAATCTCAGTGGATATACGTAAAAAATAATCAAAGCAATAAAAATCGTGTTCAATAAGGCAAGTATGGAATCGTTCAGGGTGTAAATTTCAGAGAAGTAAAGGTGTTCGTTCCATATCAAAATGATAAATGAAATACTTATCAAAAATGCCGGCAATGTTTTCGTAAAAGTCAATAAATCCTCAAATGAGTTGGGGTTAGTGAGATTGAAAATAAGTAAGGTGATTGCAATGCCAAAAACTGCATCCGTCAAGTTCTCTAGTCTTGAAGCATTTTGGCCGCGATAACTTATCCTTGGATCATGACTCCTGTTTTTCAAGACTTCATTTCTCATGCATTATAAAATGTTGATTAGCAGTCTAAAGTATAAAAAAAACATTAATAATTTTCAAAATTAAGGACAATTATTATGGCTTTGTATGGTAAATAGCAATACCTTTTTTCATGCTGAAAGCTGGGGTATGTTAAACAGTCAAATGATCGGTTAATCTCTCTTTATTAAGTTTTTTGCGATTGTAGAAAATTCCAAGCCCAATTATTACTTCAGCTACTATAGCCAAAATGGAGCCTTCAAAACCGAAATATATGATATTAAAAATAAGAATACTCTTCCAAGGGTATTCGATTTCTCTGAAATACTACTCATAACACTTCGATTATATTGTTAAAATAAACTACCAGCTTCCGACCGCTGGCAATACACAGGGTTGATTACAAAACTTAATTTAATGCGTAATTTTTTAGCCTTCCAATAAGCAAGACCTTTCTCTTATGCTGTACCGTAATTCATTTTATTGTTTCTTCTTGCAGAAAAATACAAATAAACTGCAATGATAGCCCAAACGCAAAATACCCCAATCATTGTCAGCGAAATTGATGAAAAATGAAGGTCAATATTTTTAAAGAAAGGTAGCCCAAAATGAAATTTAGACGATAAAATTTCAAACCCTTTAAAATTGAAAATGATCAACCCTTGTTTGTAGATAAATAGTAATGGTATAGTTAGCAAAAGTAAATAATTCTTTTTCCTGATTGTCAAAAAGATAATGAGAAGAATTGAACCAAAAATGGATATAAAAAAGAATGCAATTTTTGAAATGTTAGCGCTATAAAGAGGTGCTGCAAAATTTGTGTCTGGAGCATAAAAGCTACTCAAAATGTTTACATCAATTGGCTCAAAGCGATTCAAAGTTAAATTTCCATTTTTCTCCAACACGTTAACAGCATAAGAGAACTTCATTTCATTCTCAAATGTCACCCAATATTTTAGAAGATATTCAGAGTTTCCCTGCAAGTTTCTTATTAAGTTGGCCTCACGGAGCACTATGTCATGTTCCATTCCGTTCCATACTATTGCATTCTCTTTAATCTTATCAATGTATTCTTGTGGTACGGTGTGATCAAAATATGCCTGATAAAAATCCTCCAATGGGAAAGTATTTATAGATGCTTTGATCGCATCTTGGGAAAATAGATGTATCTCCGCTGGGACTTCCTTTTTATTAGAAAAAGAGGAGAATAGTAATGCTAAAATTATAACCAATCTGACATTTATCATCGAAATTGCATTTTAGGTTTATCTTATTAATGTTTGTGAGGAACATATTTTTGAATTTTTTTTCTTAGGTGCCAACTTCCTCGAAAAAGAAAATCATTTGGACTCACTCACTACTAAGACTTTAAAGATAGTGATTTTTACATCCAATCCAAACTTACCATCTGATAGTCAGACCAAAAGAATCAATGTTTTTGAAATATTTTTAAGGAAGGGTGTATCGGCACTTTTTTCGTGTCAGTTAAGCCATAAATGTCAATTCATATCTTTCTTTTGATACTCCGTACCTCACTTGTTCATTTTGCCTAATTTCTCAACTTTCTCCAGCCATTTTACTCTAAATTCTTGTTTCGAAAGTCTAATAGGACCAATGGACGTGATACGAACTTTTTTTACACCGATAAAATTAAGTGTGCCCTTTTTTATAGCATTGTGGCTTGGGTTACCATAAATCCACTTATAGTACCAGGCAGGTTGATCCAAGGTGCAAATGATCCGTGCTGTTTTTCCACTTAATAATTTGTCACTAAATAAGGACTTTTCCTTTTTCTTAAAGGCAAATCCAGGTAGCAACACTCGGTCTAAAAAACCTTTCATCATTGCTGGTACTGAGCTCCACCACACAGGATATATCCAAACCAGATGCTCTGCCCATTTTAGCTTTTCTTGAGCTTCTAATAAGTCTGGCTCTAAAGCTGTCCTTTTCCTGTATCCAAATTCAAGGTTTGGATTGAATTCCAGGTCTCTGATGTTAATTACTTCTATTTCGGCACCTGATGTACTTGCACCTCTTCTGTAGGCATCGGATAGTGCAAAATTGAAACTTTCTTTATCTGGGTGACCGTTTATGATTAGTATTTTTTTCATCTGATTTAGAACAATGGTTTTATTTTCGATTCAAACTGAGTACTTGTCAAACCTCCAGTATTGAAGAATCGATAGAGAACAAAACAAGCAGGGACAGTTAAAAAGATTGAGCAAATAATGAAAGTCGCGAGGCTAAAAAATATAGCTGAAGTATGAAGACCAATATCACCAATGTATGAAGTAAAGTTACCTTGCATGTCTATAAAATAAAAGTAAACAGCAATTGCATAATCGTAAAAGCGAATCGAAAGCTCATAGAGTAGCCAACTTGGGTAAAACCATTTCCTAACAGGCTGCCACCACTTTCCAAAAATCGATTTAAGTTGCTTGTTGCCACCTTTCATTTTTTAATCTTTTGGGCAAAATTAATGCAAAAGGAAGACCTGCTATTTGATCTATATCAAATTCGGTTTTTGGGGTTTCTTATTCTACTTAAAGTTTCTAAGGTAATTCCCAAGTAAGATGCAATGTGGGTGAGAGGTATGCGGTTTGTGATGTCTGGGTATATGCTTAGTAGTTGTCTGTATCTATCGTCTGCTTTGTTAAACTGAATGGTGTACAATCTTGCACAGAGCCCCAACATCGTTTCTGTTACTACTTTGCTAATAAAGCGCTCAAAATCATGATATTTATCTGATAATTCATCTATTATCTCTTTGGAATATTCAAGAACTATAGCGTCTTCAACGAATTCGACATAATGAGGGCTTGGGTTTTGACTGAAGAAACTAACTATAGGTGCCATAAATTGATTTTCGAAAGAAAACCAATCTGATATTTCTTTTCCATCTTTCAAGTAATAAGCTCTGGAGCATCCTTGAACAATCAAATACGCTTTTTTAGAAAATTGCCCTTCTCGTACGACAACTTCACCCCTTTTGTAATTGCTTACTTTAGCATTTCCAATAAATTCTTGTCTGCATTCATAAGATAGTGGTGAATAATTTTCTCCTACGGCATTTAAAACTTCTTCTAGATCCATTTTTCTATTCCTCTGTGGCTACATAAAAACTACTTCTGCGATTGAAGGAGTTGGTGCGTTTTCTCCATACACTTCAAAGTCTGTCTTACAAATTCAGTTCAAATCCACCTCCCAAAATTTTCACAATCAGTCCTTAATAGACGACAAATATACCCAAATGATAAAAAGGATTTGTAAAGGTACTCTGAACCACAAATAAGTCAATCCATTTCCTTCAAAAGTCCCTTTTTGATAATCAATTTGTTTGACTGCTGCATATATATTTGACGGAAGGATCATAATAAAAAATATGATTAACAGCCACGCAGTGATTACCCTGAAACTTGGAATAAAAAGTCCTATGGCGGCAATTATTTCTATAATTCCTGTAAGATAAACAACCTCTGTTTTGTAAGGAATAAAGTCGGGAAGCATCATTGTCATTCCTTTTGTAAATACAAAATGTGCAATTGCTGTAAACACAAGCATTGTCGACATGGCAATTCGGCCAGATAAAGCGACCTCTAAATTGCCACGAAAAATTTTCGTAGCCAATAATGAAATAAGAAATACACTTAATAAAACTATTAAAGGTTTCATCCGTCTTTTTTTAACAAAAATCTGGTTAATTGAGAGAAAAAACCATGAACTTGAGTTAATAAATTCGTTTCCGTATTCTGCTCAAAGCCTGAGGTGTAACTCCTATATAAGAGGCGATGTATTTTAAAGGTATGTGTTGCAATAGGTGCGGTTGTTCGACAAACAAATTCCGATATCGTTGTTCTGCTGTTTCATTCAAAAGTGAAAGTTCTCTTTTGGATTTTTTCAGGAACAGGTCTTCACTTGCATATCGTCCAATTGTATTTCCGATTCCTGTTTCGCTGTAAATCTCTTGTAGGTCATTATATGTCAACCGCCAGAGTGTAGTTTTTGACAAGGTTTCTATCTGATAATCTGACACTTTTCTAGTCAAAAATGAGTCATAACCACTTACAAAGTTATTTTCAAATACAAAAGCAAACGTTAAGCTGTTCTCCATCTTGGGAATATAAAAACGAACCATGCCTGTCTCAATAAATGATAGGTAATTCTCAACATGTCCGGCATTTAATAGGACGTGTTTTTTAGGAAATTCCTTTCTTACAAGCTTTGAAGAAAAAACCTTCCAGTCTTGGTCAGTTAACTTAATTGTACTTTCAAAATATTTTCGAATTTGTTCCATTTTTTACTTAAATATTCGGGAGTCATATTTAGATATGATGTTAACAGGTGTTGCGGTACTCTTTGTGTAAATTCTGGAAAGTTCTCAATAAAATGATGATAAAACTGTTCTCCTGAAAAATCATATAGATATTTTGACCGAAGCTGTGAAGCAGAATAGCCCTTTGGTAAATCAGTCTGAATATATTTATTTTTAACTCCAATTATTTCGCTTTTTTGTTTCCGTAATGTGAGCAAGATGATGGTTACAATGCCAAGCATATATACCGATATTCTCATCTACTCTAAACGTTTTGCCTTGTTCAGGATGAATAAATACCCTCTCAAATTGATCGTTGGTTAAGCTTTTAAGTATAGCGGTCCACCTTTCGTGGATTCCTTCTAGCATTTTTAAGGAAGGATGTATCGGCATTTTTTTCGTGTCAGTTAATTCTGCCCAAAGTTCCTCAAAGTAAGGTTTTATTACTGGTTTGTCTTCTGTCAAAGCCAATTTCAACCGAATCAGACTATTCATATGGCTATCAGCACAATGATGAACCACTTGTCTAAGTGTCCACCCATTAGGTCTGTATTGGGTATCAATTTGTGTATCTGTTAGGTGAAGAACCTCACTTGACATCCTCGCTGGGAAAGTAGCAATATCTGCAATCCAAGCTTGTAAATGGTCTACTGTAATTATTGTTGGTTTACCAAACTTACCAATAGGATACTTTAGTTTTTCGATGTTCATATACATTATTTTACCTTATTGATTGAATGCTGAAAACAGCAAAGCATGCTTCATCTGATGATTACCCTCTCAATAATCATCTTGATAGAATCTTATCTACCAAAAGTTTAGTAAAGTGGGCCACGGGTTGATTTTGTGATCTTTATGATGATAGGCCAGTACGCTGAGTCTATCAAGGATTAAGCCTCTCTAATACCTCATTCTCCAGCTGGTAATTAAGCCTTCTCTTACAGTGAATAAAAAGTTAGCCTTGTTTGAATATCCGATACTAGCATATTGACCTTTGACCACCACTTGATTTTCACTTTCTACTGTATACACTGGGTTTTGAAATTTTCCTTTTCTACTGATAATGTCGGACTCCAGCCATTTTGAGGCTGCATCTGGACTTTTCATTTGGCCAAATGTACCGTAGGCTTGTGTAAATTTTGGAGAAAACTGGGACCTAATTAATTCTGCACCTTCCACTTCCATTGCTTCGATAAGTGCTTTTACAGGTTTTATAATTTCTTCTTTATCCATTTCTTCTTTATTTATTAGATTGGAATTTTGAGTTTGAACATCATTAGAATGAGCACAATATGCACAATAACCTAATGATATTACATTCTATTCGTCTAGTACAAGATTATTAAGGCCACCCAATGTTTTTGTCAATTTTTCTTTCAATTGATAAAGTGATTGTTTATCAGTTTTGTCAAATCGAAATAATCATAAGAAAACTCAATCTTAATCATTGGATTTTTTTCCAAACAGTCATTTTTTAAAACCAGCTGTTTCATAATAATAAACTACCTCAATTTAAGAAATTTGGCCCAAAAGGTGTATCATTTATCAAAAATCCTCGGGTTGACTTGAGGCTTTTCATCTTATATAAATAATCGATTGTCCAATAGGTAAAGACCTTCGGGGTTCTTGGAAACCCCAAAAGACTTGTATCTCTAGTTCCTTTACGAAAAAAAAGCCTCTGAAAGATCAGGGGCTTTTTTAGTCTACAATCTTCGTGTCTTCGTGCCTTAGTGGCAAATTCAGTTACCTATGAAAAAGGATACTTCCCTTTCTCGATCATGTAATCTGCTATCTGCCTTCTCAAGGTCTTAGTATCTACCAAATCCATCTTGGTAAAGCGCTTCAAACCCATCAGCATGACTTTCTGCTCATCTCCTTTGGTAAATGAACCTATAGCTTCTTTGGCTGCGGCATTGATCTTATCTACAGCACCTGCTAGATAGACTTGTGCCATAGCAATCTGATGCTTAGCAGCTTCTTCTCCTTTGCTTTTGGCAAGCTTCTCTGCTCTGAGGATGGCAGACTCTACTGCGTAGATCTCTATCATCACATCCGCCAGATTCATCATGATCTCTTGCTCGGATTCTATTTTGTCTTGTAGGGCCATGGCCGCTTTGCCACCGACCATCAAGAAGACTTTTTTCAATCGCTTCAGTACATCTTTCTCCGCAGCAAAAAGCTCTGAAGTATCAATGGTCTCAAAACTCGGCACTGAGGTCAATTCTTGTGATACAGCCATGGCAGGTTCGAAGAGGTTGATCTCGCCTTTCATGGCTCGCTTCAAGACCATTCCTACCATCAGCATGCGGTTGATCTCATTGGTACCTTCATAGATCCTCACAATCCTGGCATCTCTATAAGCTCGCTCCATCGGTGCATCTGCTGAGTAGCCCATTCCCCCATATACTTGGACTCCTTGATCTGCTGCATAATCTAGCACTTCTGATCCGTGTACCTTGGAGATGGCACATTCTATCGCAAATTCCTCCACACCTTTGAGTTTGGCTTCGTTTTCATCCATTCCAGCTGCTACCAGTGCATTGATCTTATCCTCAATGTCCTGACCCACACGATAGGTCAGAGATTCTGATACAAATGTGCGGATAGCCATCTCTGCAAGCTTGGACTTGATGGCTCCGAAAGTATTGATGCTGACACCAAACTGCTTTCTCTCTGTGGAATACTTGATACAATTGCTGATGATATACCTGCCACCATTGAGGATACCAGATCCAAGCTTTACCCTGCCTACATTGAGGATGTTTACGGCGATTTTGAATCCATTTCCTCTCGCAGAGAGCATGTTTTCTACGGGTACTTTACAATCATTGAAGAACACCTGTCTGGTTGAGGATCCTTTGATACCCATCTTTTTCTCCTCCTCATTCATCGTGATCCCTCCGAAGGATTTCTCTACGATAAATGCCGTGAGATTCTTGTCATCTTCGATTTTGGCAAAGACAATGAAAACATCTGCAAATCCTGCATTGGAAATCCACATCTTCTGTCCATTGATTAAGTAGTGATTCCCATCAGCTGTAAGTGTGGCTTTGGTCTTGCCACTGTTAGCATCCGATCCAGCGTCTGGTTCGGTAAGGCAATAGCATGCCGCCCATTCTCCTGTAGCTAGCTTTGGAAGGTATTTAGATTTCTGCGCATCATTTCCGTAGAAAAGGATAGGTAATGTTCCAATTCCTGTGTGAGCACCATAAGTGGTAGAGAATGAACCCGCCGAACCAATGATATCCGCTATCAGCAATGAGGTATTGAAACTCATACCCATGCCACCATAATTTTCAGGAACAGAAATACCAAGTAGTCCAAGCTCTCCTGCCTTCTTGAAAATCGAAGGTACCAGGTCTGGATTCTTCATACTGTCGATCTCTTCGATATTCGGGGTGATCTCCGTATCGATAAAATCTTGGCAAGCTTGTGCCATCATCCGCTGTTCTTCACTAAACTCTTCAAAGATGAAGATATCGTCGGCCTCAGTTTCCTTTATCAGAAACTCGCCGCCATTAATTGATTTTTTGGTTATTGTATTCATAATTAGAGACTTTAGATTCAATACGTAAGACATAAGACAAGCCATAGCCCTACAGATAAGTCATTATTTTTTTTAGATATGAGATGTGAGATATGAGTTGTGAGCTAGTTTGAAATTTTAGTTATAAGAGAATAGGTCATTTTTTGTAATCCATTAATTTCTACATTGAATTCATCAAAATCACTTAGACTCAAAAACTCTTATTCCAATGAGATAATTAATTGAGTTTCTAATTCACATAAAGATCCGTATGCAATTCCAAGAAATTGAAGAAACTTCTTATTTCCTCTTCTTCCTGCTCCCTCAGCAATGTTTGAAGGTACTGAAACAGAACATCTTCTAATTTGAGAAGTCAAACCAAACATTCCCTCTGAAGGAAAAAATTTTGTTGCTTTATATACACTTAAAGCTAGTTTGATGAATCTCTTCCAAATTTTCAATTCTTTATGATTATTCATAATTCTAGAGGTTAAAGTTTGAAAATTAATTATCCCTAATCCATAATTTTACATTACTATTAAATCTTATATAGACCAAAACGGCGTCACTTCTCATATCTCATTTCAATAATTCAAACACTCCTGCTACTCCTTGGCCACCACCGACGCAAGCTGTGACCATGCCGTACTTTTTGTTTTGACGTCTTAGCTCATTGAAAAGCGTAACCGAAAGCTTGGCTCCAGTACACCCTAGTGGGTGACCAAGGGCAATGGCTCCCCCATTCACATTGACGATGTCAGGATTCATATCTAGAGATTTCATCACTGCTAGGCCTTGAGCTGCAAAGGCCTCATTGAGCTCTATCAAGTCGATCTTGTCCAAGGTCAAGCCAGCCTGTTTTAGCGCTTTTGGCACGGCTTCTTTTGGTCCTATTCCCATGATACGAGGCTCTACGCCTGCCACAGCATAGGACATCATCCTGGCTATAGGCTCTAAGTTGAGTTCCTTGACCATTCGCTCTGACATCACTACCACGAATGCCGCTCCATCAGATGTCTGAGAAGAGTTTCCGGCTGTCACAATCCCACCTTGCTTGAAAGCTGGTCTCAAATTGGACAAAGCTTCCATCGAGGTTCCCTTACGTGGGCCTTCGTCTGTATCTACTGTGTACTTTCTGGTTTTTCTTTTGCCATTGTCCAAAAAAGTCTCTTCTACTTCCACGGGCACGATTTCATCTTTGAACCGACCTTCTGCGATAGCAGCAAGTGCCCTGTCGTGTGACCTTACTGAAAACTCATCTGACTGCTCTCTGGTGATATCGTAATCTTTGGCAAGCTCCTCTGCAGTCAAACCCATACTGAGATAATAATCAGGAGTCTGTGAGGCAATCTTCCAGTTCAAGGCAGTCTTGTATCCCATCATTGGTAGAAGTGACATGGATTCAGTACCCCCAGCGATGATACAATCAGCCATACCAGCTTTAATTTTCCCCACAGCCAAAGCAATTGCTTCTAATCCTGATCCACAGTACCTGTTGATGATAAATCCAGGGTTCTCTACACCCAGTGCCAAAAGGGAGATCATTCTTCCCATTTGCATGCCTTGCTCTCCTTCGGGGATAGCGTTTCCGACGATCAGGTCATCTACCATCTTGGACTCAAGTCCAGGAGTATTGGCTACTAATTGTTTGATCACGTCTGCTGCCAAATCATCTGGGCGATAAAATCTAAAACCACCCTTTTTGGCCTTTCCTACAGCCGATCTATATCCATTTATGATGTATGCTTCCATTTTGTTTAATTTAAAAGATGTTCTTTAATTGATAGTATTGCGCTCTTTGATTCGTAAGAATCGAGATACTAGAGATTAGATTTTTTTCTTATAGGGATTTGATTTCACGTTAGATTTAAGGCCAATAAGCATTTTTTGAATTTCGTCAAGATTTTGATTGATAGAGTCAAATTTATCTTGATTCAACAGCCCTACTATTCTAGCAATGATAGTTTGAGTTTCTAGTTCAAAACTTTCACCAAGAATAATATCGAGACAATTTGTAAAAGCCTTCGAAGAATTTCTTGCTACACCTTCAGCAATATTAGAAGGAATTGAAACACTAGATCTTCTCATCTGAGAAGACATACCAAGTTTCTCTTCTCTAGGAAATAGTGCTGTAGTCTCATAGACTTTCACAGCCAAATCAACAGACTTATTCCAAACATGCAGGTTTTTAAAATTATGCCACAATTTCATGAAATATCAGTTTAAAATTTATACCTATTCCATCTACTCGTCACTATCCAAATTCTCGCCTATCGTCTCTAATTCCTCAACGGCTTACCTTTGAACAAGATACTGTGGATCCTTTCTAGGGTTTTTTTCTCACCGGTGAGGCTTAGGAAAGCTTCGCGCTCTAGATCGAGTAAGTATTGCTCACTGACTAGGGTCGGTGAGGAAAGATCTCCTCCAGACATTACCCAGGCAAGCTTTCTAGCAATCTTGGCATCATGATCTGAGATATAGCTTCCATACTGCATGCCTGTGATACCAGCTTCGAAGAGTGCGAGTGATGTTTTTCCAAGTACTTTGATATCCGTGCGCTGAGCTGCTTGCGAGTATCCAGCTTCTGCTAGTAGGAGCACCTTTGATTTGGCTTCAGCGAGTTGGCGCTTTCTATTCAGTGTGATGCCATCCTTAGCCTGTAAGTAACCCAGTCCTCTCGCTTCTTCTGCTGAGGTAGAAACTTTGGCAGTGGCTATGTTCATGAAATATTCCTGTAGCCTATTCAATTCTACATCTCCTTCTTTGATCTCATTCGAGAACCTTAAGGTCATCTCCTTGGTACCTCCACCAGCTGGAATCAATCCCACGCCAAACTCTACGAGTCCCATATACAATTCTGCGTGGGCCTGAACTACATCTGCATGAAGAGACAGCTCACATCCACCTCCCAAAGCCATGTTGTGTGGAGCTACTACTACTGGTACAGAAGAATAGCGTGCCCTCATCATGGTGTTTTGGAAACCCGCAATCATCAAATTGATCTCATCATATTCTTGATCTCCAGCATACATGAATAGCATGGCAAGATTTGCTCCTGCGGAGAAATTAGGTCCTTCATTGCCTATTACCAGACCTTTGTAAGATTTCTCTGCCATAGATATGGCCGTATTGATTCCTTCTATTACTTCTTGGCCCAGTGAATTCATTTTGGTATGGAATTCTAATCCGATCACATCATCACCAAGGTCGTAGATTGAAGAACCTGCATTGCCCCAGATCTTCTTATCTGCTGATTTGAGGGTATCAAGGATGATAAAATCCTCAATTCCTGGTATGGCTTTGTAAGATTTGGTACTGATATCATAGTATTTTTTCTGACCTCCTTCTACCTTATAGAATGTGCTGTGACCAGCTTCTAGCATTTCATGTACCCATGAAGCTGCTTTTTCACCAGCTGCTTCCATTTTGTCTACTGTATCTTTTACACCAAGTACATCCCAAGTCTCAAATGGCCCAAGCTCCCAACCAAATCCTGCACATACAGCTTGATCTATGCGATAGGTCTCATCTGAAATCTCTGGAATTCTATGTGAACAGTATTTGAACAAATCATAGAATGAAGCCCTGTAGAATTCACCTGCTTTATCATCAAAGTTGAGCAGAAATTTGATTCTCTTCTTGAGGTCTTCTATTTCCTTAGAAGCTTCAAGCGCCTTGAACTTGGGTTTTTCGGCATCTTTGTACTCAAAGGTTTTTAGATCTAGTTCCTTAAGCTCTTTGCTTCCGTCTTTGTGACGAATCATTTTAAAGTAACCTTGACCTGTTTTGTCACCCCACCATTTGTTCTCATAGAGAACTTTGACAATGTTGGGAAGCTGGAATTTGTCCTTTGATTCATCATGATCTAAAGCTTTGTAGAGATTATTGGCCACATTCACTGTGGTATCAAGCCCCACTACATCCATGGTACGAAAAGTTGCGGACTTAGCCCTACCTATCACTGTTCCAGTCAATTTATCTACTTCTGATACACCTAAGCCCATTTTCTCTATCGTGTGCATACCTGATATAATAGCATATACACCGATTCTGTTGGCTATGAATGCTGGAGTATCTTTACACAATACAGTCTCTTTGCCTAAAAATCTATCGCCATAATCCATCAAAAAGTCGATCAGTGCAGGGTCAGTCTTTGGTCCAGGGATAATCTCAAGAAGTCTAAGGTATCTTGGTGGGTTGAAAAAGTGTGTCCCTGCGAAATGTTTCTGAAAATCTTCCGACCTTCCTTCACACATCATTTGCATAGGAATTCCTGAAGTATTTGAAGTGATGAGTGTACCAGGCTTGCGGTGTTTCTCTAACTTTTCGAAAAGAGACTGCTTGATATCAAGTCGCTCAACAACTACTTCCATGATCCAATCGTAATCTTTGATCTTGGCAAGATCATCATCAAAATTACCTGTAGTGATCAAATCGACATTTTTTGAATCATACAATGATGCGGGCTTCGTTTTTAGCGTTTGTTGCAGTGCATTGTTTACGATTCTATTTCTTACTTCCTTACTTTCTATCGAAAGTCCCTTTTTAGCTTCCTCTTCTGAGAGTTCCTTGGGAACAATGTCTAGGAGGAGAACTTTCACGCCAATATTTGCAAAATGGCATGCTATCCTAGATCCCATCACACCCGAACCCAAAATCGCTACTTTCTGAATGCTTCTTTTCATCATTTTATGTTTGATTATTTTAATGGTTTTACTTTTTCACAACTCCTATAGAAAACAAACTCCCCTTAACGAAAGATTGTTGACTTCACTTCTCAGCTTATCGACAGCTCCAAAGTGAACGAACTTATCAATGTTCATACACATTTTCCTGCTGTGAATCAGGGCTAATTGACTCCGATTGGTTGTACTCTATTATTAGATTTAATTTTTCAAAGACTTTAAAAAATGTCTGCAATTCTTCATCGCTGACTTGCTCTCTTACTTGCTGGTTGAATGCCTTTATAGTGCCAACGGAAATTTCCTTTTTACGTTTACCTTCTTCGGTCAAATATATTCTGACAGACCTTTTGTCCACAGCATCTGGCTTTCTATAGATAAGATTTTTTTCTTCCATGGTTTTGAGCATGCGGGTGAGGCTTCTTGCTTCCAATCCCATCATAGGTGCTATCTTCGTTGCTGGTGTGCCTTCTTTGGAGTTGATATTAATCAAAACATAGCCAATAGCTGCTGTAAAATCTTCCTGAGCTGCTTTTTGGTTGTACATTCTAGATATGGCATGCCAAGAACTTTTAATATGAAAATCTACCGTTTCTTCACGTTTCATAGGCAATCACTTTATTTTTCATGCCTAATTTACAAAAATTTGTTATGCATACATACTATTTTCGGAAAAAAGTTATGCATGCAGCATAAAAGGATTGGAAGATTAATGAGTAGTAAATAGATGAGCGTTTAGAATCGAGAGACAATGAATGAGGAAGAGCGAAATAAAGTAGAAGTATGCCTGCGGCGAAACATGTAAGCCCTAAGTTAATTAAAACAATTCAGTTCATGAGAATGAAAGTTATTAATAAAACTACGGGATCACTTCTTAATTCGATAGATCGATCAGGCACAATCCTTTCATTTTTCCTAAAGCTTCATATGTAGAGCCTTTCAATCTCTTTGGCAAATTTGCTGTGGATGACTTTTCGTTTCAATTTCATGGTGGGTGTAAGTTCTCCAGATTCAACCCCCCAAGGTGTGTCTAGCAATTCAAATCGCTTGATCTGTTCCCATTTTCCAAAATACTTGTTCAAAGTTTCAATTTCCCTTTGATATTTTTCAATTATCTCAGATTTACCAACCATTTCATGATCCGAAGTGTATGGTATGTCTTTGTGCTTACAGTATTCCCGTAATCCATCAAAACTTGGTACTATCAAAGCTGCTGGATAGTTTTTTCCTTCACCTACGATGATGATTTGCTCGATAAGTGTGGATTCTTTGAACTTGTTTTCCATAGGTTGAGGAGCTATGTATTTCCCTCCAGAAGTTTTGAACATCTCCTTTTTCCTATCTGTGATCTTCAGGTAATTCCCTTCACTTAATTCGCCAATATCTCCTGTATGAAACCAGCCATCAATGATCACTTCCTGCGTCAGTTCAGGCTGCGTATAGTAGCCTAGCATGACATTTGGTCCTTTTACAAGGATTTCCCCATCTTCAGCAATCTTCACTTGTACCTCCTTGACTAGCCTACCGACATATCCAATTTTGATTTCATTCAAGGTACAAATAGAAGTAGATACCACAGGAGAAGTTTCTGTCAAGCCATATCCTTCACAAACGGGAATTCTTGCACCCCAAAATACCCTGGCTAGTCTTGGCTGAAGTGCTGATGCTCCTGAATTAATTTGCAAGATATTTCCTCCCAAAGCTTCCCTCCATTTGCTAAAAATCAACTTATTGGCTATGCTTAGCTGTAGATCATACCAGAAACCTTGTGATTTACTAGGTTCAAATTTTAATCCTAAGTTCAAAGCCCAAAAGAACAACGATTTTTTTAAACCTTGGAGCTCATAGCCTTTGGCTACAATCTTATCATATACTTTTTCCAATAATCTAGGTACCGTATTGAAAACTTGCGGCTGAATCTCTTTTAAGTTGTCTCCTAGCTTCTCCATACTTTCTGCATAGTAGATAGATACGCCCATATACATAAAGCAAAAAGAACCCGTACGCTCATAAATATGGCAAAGTGGTAAGAAACTCAGAGCTTTAGATTTACCTCTTGGTACCATCATCCTATCTTCCACTGCGAGAAGGTTGTGAATTACATTTCGATGAGTAAGCATGACTCCTTTTGGCCTTCCTGTGGTTCCAGAAGTATAGATAATGGTAAACATATCATCGATTTTCACATTATCTTTTAAGCTTTCTAAGTCAGCTAGATTTCCAGATATTCCTTGTTTCGATATTTCTTCCCAGTATCTACATCCTTCAAGTTGGTCAAAAGATAGAAGTTCTATGGAAGTTCCTGCAGCTGCTTCTTTAGCCTTTTCAAAAATCTCTTCACTTCCTACAAATGCCATTTTCACAGAAGCGTGATCAAAAATATAGCGATAATCTTCCGCAGATATTGTCGGATACATGGGTACTGATATGGCTCCTATCTGTTGCAAAGCAAGATCAACAAAATTCCATTGAGGTCTATTCTCAGATATAATGGCAACTTTATTACCAGGTAAAATCCCTTCTGCTATCAATCCCAAACTCAAATTATCGACAATTTCTTTGAAATTTTTTGATGAATAAGTTTTCCATTTTTCATTGACCTTTTCTGCTAAAGCAACTTCGCTATCATAAGTAGCGATCTGAAAAGGAATGATATCAAAGAGTCTGTTGATTTGCATGATTATTTTGGTTTTTGATCTAGGTTATCAAATTATCAAAAATGTATGAGTAATCCAATTAAAGATTTTGAACTCAATAGAATGCTTTTGAAAAATAGAGGACAAAAGAAAAGGAAGTGAAGAGTTATCCACTTCCTATTTTAATTAACAGGTTAATTTTTTAAAAGATCAAGTTAAGGTTATTATAGTGTGGATTTGTGGACAAATATGTGGAGATATTTTACGCACAGGGCTAATTGATAATTTTAACTGTTTATCCACTTTTTATACACAGTCTTTTTGATCTTAACTTACTGATTATGTATCTATTCGATTTTACTTTTCAAATTGGTGTGTATAATCTTATTTGAGATAATTGTCTGTAACTTTTTGTGTTTAGAATTGTGGATTACTGTTTATGATTTATCAGTTATCCTCATATTTCTCTAAAAGTGGGATAGTTCGTTTTAGCTTTTGGGATAAGTAGGTAGATATGCTCATGTTATCTACACTTATCCACACGTTTTTACATGCTTATCTACATACTTGTTTCCTCTTCTTCTACAGGTTCTTTAACATCAATTTCTGTAGCTGATTCGTTTTCATCATCTGTTATGATTGGCTCGGAGATGACTGGTCTCTTGGTTCTTGGTATTACTGTTATTTCATTTGTCCATCCTGCTTTCAATGGTATATCGTAGGATTTTGGATCATCAGGATTGGTATAGTACCATACTTGTTCTGCTTGTCTATTTTCTCTCATGTTTGAAGGATCCCACTTTCTGTTTTTATTTTCATCTACTATTACTCTAAGTTGATAAGTAGCTGGTTCTAAGTTTAGGAAAGAGTGTTTGTTTGTTTCAGTTAAATATACAGTTTTGTATATTTTACCTGATTTATCTAATAATTCAAGTATTAGAGGTCTTTTTTCAGAATCTATAGTAACCAATAGCTCTGTTACTAATGTCTCTGGATTTAGTTTCTTATAATTTGCCTCTATTTTCTTTTCATTGAACATATTCTCTATGTCAAAGAATGTAGAGTCAGCTGCAAAGATTTGAAATGTACTATTGCTGATGCTATCTGGTATAGGAATATCTATTTTGATCTTTGTGAATAGACTACTATCTGGAAGATATACCCATTTGGGTTCAATGGGAATTATAGATGCTGAATCATACTTGACAAACAGTGAATCATATTTGATCTCTTTGATTGGTTTGTTGAAGCTAAATTCTGCTTGAATTTTTTTGAGAAAAGATGTGCCAGTATTAGTAGTGGTTTCGAGTGCTTCTTTTCTTCTATCACTTTCTTCAAATTTCAGGTATATCAAAGTATCTACTTTGAAGCCGACAGAATCTCTTAGATTTAATGCTATCTGAATGCTGTCGTTCCTAAGTGAAGTATGATAGAATCTTAAGTTCTTTTCATTTTTTCTGTAGAATAGCTCGTTTCCAAAATCTTTATGATCCACCTGTATAGATACTGGGTCTTTACTTAATACTACATCATAATTTTCCCCTGTAGTAGATGCCCTATTAATTCTTAGATCGCTTAAGTCTGCTTTTGATAAGAGGAATTGTACATCGTTGATATCATCATTGATAGTGATAGTGTCCCCAAAAAATGCATAAGCCTCTGATTTGTCTTCGGCCTTCAATGTATTGTTTGAATCATGCCATGCATATGCCCTGTATTCTCCTGCTTTGATATTGGTGATCTCGAATCTACCTGCTGTGTCTGCAGCTGCTATGTAGTATGGTGGTGCTAGAAGTACGTCTGTGGTATCATTTTTTTCATATAGTCCTATGAGTACATCTTTGATGAATTTATCCTTTTGAGGAAATACATAGGATACCCTTCCAGTGAACTTTAGACTATCTATTTCATTTCCTGTGGAGAATACCAATTTTAAGTTTTCTGCTGGATTTCCTTCAGTAATGTCTTGTATGGATTTTTGAAAATTGAACACATAAGTCGTGCTATCTTCTAGTTCTTGATTTAGTTTGATATTGACTTTATTTTTAATAGCTGTCGCTACCATTTCGTCCTTATTGATTCTAGGTGTGACTATGATTTGTTTATTGGCATTTTCCAGTTTTATGTACTCATTGAATTCAAGCTCTATAGTTGTTGGCTTTATATTTATGGACTCATTAGAAGGCTTCATACTTATAAGAATGGGTGGATCTTCATCTTTTTCCCCTCCCATGGGTGTACTTACCTTTGCACAAGATTTTATGCAAATTATGATGATAATTGCCAATATATATTTTATGAATTTCATTTTTTCTTTAAAATAAACATTATGCTAGAGTAATTATTATCGCTTTTGGCTGTTGCATTAGATTTCCAGCCATTCATGAATGCGTTAAGTGGTGCTAGTATCTTATTTTTTGAATCGTAAGACGCTGATAGAAGTGATACATAATAGCTATCAAATAGCATTGGTTTTTGTGCTATTATTTCTAGCTGATGAATTGATGCGAAGTTCTGCATGCTTACTTGATCAAAGTGGTACAAGTGTCTCGGGACATCCCATGCTGCCCAATTTTCTTGATATGCATTAGCATCATGTGATTGATGATTGGGTACTGCTATGAATAAAAGACCATTATAATTCAGTTTTTGAATGAGATTCTCAATAGTCGAATTGAGATTGTGTATATGTTCTAGGACATGAAATAATGTAATGGTATCATACCTGTTATTATCATCAAGCTTTTCTATCGAATCAAAGACATTGATATCAAATTTATTGGCTATCGCTCTGGCATCTTGATTGGGTTCAATACCGGATACGTTCCAACCATTGACTTTAGCTTCTTTCAAGAAATAACCAGTACCACATCCATAGTCTAAGAGACTTCCTTTTGAAGGTGTGTACTCTTTGATCCATCCAATCTTTGTTTTGAGTGTAATTTTTCGAACCTGTTTGTATATAAGGTTGATGAGGTTGTTTCCTTTGTCTTTGTGTGAAACGTAATTATCGAATTGATAGTACTTCCCTATATCATTTTCGCTTGGTCTTGGATTGGTAAAAATAAGTTTACAATCTTCACATTTGCATAAAGTGAATGTTTCCTCAGATACAGCGTGATCTTTGATAGTTTTAAAAACATGAAAATGCCCACTCAAGCAAAGTGGGCATTTGGTTAATTTTTGATACATTTTATCTTCCTAAGTAAACAGTCAATATAGATAGGTCAGCTGGAGATACTCCAGAGATTCTTGAAGCTTGACCGAGTGTTTCTGGCCTGATTTTATGGAGTTTTTGTCTTCCTTCTGCGGATAATGCTGATACAGTTAAGTAATCAAAGCTCAATGGAATTCTATAGTTCTCCATGTTGTTCAATTTTTCCACCATTTGTTGTTCTTTGTCGATGTAGCTTTCATACTTGATTTGTATCTCAGCTTGGTCTATTACATCTTCCTCATATTTGGCTACGTATGATTTCAGCTCTTCATCGAGAGTTGCAATATCTCTAATACCAAGTTGTGGTCTTTTGATTAGCTTATCGACAGTTACTTTTTCTTTGATTGTAGCTGTTTCTAAGTTTTCTAAGCCATCATTGATGAGGTCTGGACTCAATCTTTTTTGTTTGAGATCGTTGATTAATTTTGCTGTATTTTGTTTTTTTGACAACACTTTTTCTAATCTTACATCATCAGCAAGTCCTATATCATGCCCTATTTGAGTTAATCTAAGATCTGCATTATCTTGCCTCAGTAGAAGTCTGAATTCCGCTCTAGAAGTAAACATTCTATATGGTTCTTCAGTCCCCTTATTGATTAGATCATCTATAAGTACGCCAATATAGGCATCTGATCTTTTTAGCAGAAATGGATCTTTTTCTTGTACTTTCAAAGAAGCATTGATTCCTGCTACTAAGCCTTGTGATGCAGCTTCTTCATATCCTGTAGTTCCGTTTATCTGACCAGCAAAATACAAGTTCTCAATCAATTGAGTTTCTAGTGTCAATTTCAATTGTGTAGGTGGAAAGAAATCATACTCTATTGCATATCCTGGTCTGAACATTTTTGCATTTTCAAAACCAGGGATTTTCCTCATTGCTTCGTATTGCACATCTTCTGGAAGTGAAGTCGAAAATCCATTGATATACATTTCTACAGTATTCCACCCCTCTGGTTCTACAAAGATCTGGTGTCTTTCTCTTTCAGCAAATCTATTGATTTTGTCTTCAATAGAAGGACAGTATCTAGGCCCCAAACCTTGAATTCTTCCATTGAACATTGGAGACCTATCGAATCCTGTTTCTAGTGTTTGGTGTACATTTTTATTGGTATAGGTAATCCAGCAAGTATGTTGATTTTTTAAGGGTTGTGTTTCATCAGAGTATGAAAATTTTTCGGGTTTTTCATCTCCATATTGAATCTCCATTTTTGAATAATCAAGTGATCTACCATCCACTCTTGGAGGTGTACCAGTCTTCATTCTACCCGCTTCAAAACCCAATTGTACCAGTTGTTCTGTTATTCCCTTTGCTGCTCCTTCACCTGTCCTCCCTCCTCCAAATTGCTTTTCACCTATATGAATAAGTCCATTCAAGAAAGTACCATTTGTTAGTACAACTGACTTTCCTTTTACTTCAAGTCCAATACTTGTCCTTACTCCTATTACTCTTTTGTCTTTGGTAATTAGTCCAGTAATCATCTCTTGCCAAAATTCTACGTTTGGCGTCTGTTCCAATGCTAAACGCCATTCTTCTGCAAATCTCATCCTATCATTTTGCGTTCTTGGAGACCACATGGCAGGACCTTTCGAACGGTTTAACATTCTAAATTGTATCATAGATTTGTCAGAAATTATACCTGACATCCCTCCTAAGGCATCAATTTCCCTTACAATTTGTCCTTTAGCGACACCTCCCATTGCTGGATTGCATGACATTTGCGCTATGGTATTCATATTCATAGTACACAGTAATACCTTAGAACCCATCTTTGCCGCGGCATGTGCAGCTTCACAGCCTGCATGCCCCGCTCCTACTACTATGACATCATATTCTGGAAACATATTATATTTATTGAAGTGTTCCACGTGGAACACTGTATTTTTAATTTTTATTTTACTATAAGTGTTCCACGTGGAACACTTTATATCTCTTGAAAGATAGATATAGATTGATCTTCTTTTAATCTCATTTCTTTGGCTTCACTTTTGGTTTTATCTTTATATCCCATAAGGTGAAGTAATCCGTGGCTTAGTACTCTTAGTAATTCTATTTCGAAAGGAGTTTTCTCGTCTTTGGCGTTGTCTTCGACTCTGTCCAGACTTATGAAAATATCTCCTTCTATAGTATTTTCTTTCTCAGAATTATCAAATGTAATGATATCTGTATATGTGTCGTGATCGAGATATTCTACATTAATCTTATGTAAATATTCATCTGAACAAAAGATATAATTCAAATCTAAGATTTTATAGCCTTCTGAAATTGCTATTTTTTTTAGCCAACTTTTATGTTTAAGCTTTTGAGTTAGCCTGAATTTTCTGTCCTCATTAAAAAAAGAAATAGCCATACTTACATATAAAATGTTAAAATGGTTTTTCTTCCCTCATCTTCGAAAGTAACATCATCTGATAAATGCTTCATGATGAAAATGCCTCTTCCTCCTGCTTTTTCTAAGTTTTCAGGTTCTGTCGGATCTTGTAATTCATTGTAATCAAATCCTTTACCTTCATCTGTTATGATAAACTTAACTTGATCATCTTCAAAATGAAGTTCCAGATCGACTGCCTTGCTCGAATTGCTTTCATTGCCATGCAATATTGCATTACTGACACATTCGGTGACTGAAATCATAATATTTCCATAGATATCGTCATCGATATGGAACCTTTCTCGGGCATTGTCGATGAAGCTCTCTATGATTTTTATGTTCTCAATCAGAGATGGGATTGAAATTTTAATAGATTTCATTAAGCTTTTGTTGATGAATGAATATTTTTTTTGATTATTTCATTTTTGTAATTCTATCATTATCGGACAATGATCCGAGTGCATTGCCTCTGGTAATATCAATGCTTGCATCACTTTATCTTTGATTGGATCTGTGACCATATGGTAGTCTATTCTCCAACCTAGATTTTTTGCTCTTGCCCCTGCTCTATAACTCCACCATGTATATTGATGTGGTGAATCGTTATGTTGCCTGAAACTATCGTGGAATCCATTTTCAGTAAACTTATCCATCCATGCTCTTTCCTCTGGTAGAAAGCCTGATGAATTTTTATTTGATACTGGATTATGGATGTCTATAGGTTTGTGACAAATGTTGTAATCACCACTGATGATCAGATTTGGTATCTTTTTTTTCAAATCTTGAGTATAGCCATATATATCATCTAAGAATTTGTACTTGAAGTCTTGTCTGATATCTCCAGTCGTACCGGATGGGAAATATGCGCTCATAAAGGAAAAATCTTCAAAATCAGCTCTGATGATCCTTCCTTCATCATCATAGACTGGAATAGAAAGTCCATGTTCTATGTGCTTCGGTTTGATTTTACTTAATATTGCTGTACCACTATATCCTTTTTTTACTGCTGGATTCCAGTATATATGATATCCCATGTCTTCGAATATGCTTTTGTCAATTTGATTTTCTAAAGCTTTTACTTCTTGAAGACCAATAATATCTGGATCAGTAGCTGTTAACCATTCAGCAAATCCTTTATTGAGAGCTGCTCTGATCCCGTTTACATTGTAGGATACGATTTTCATGGGTTTAAGATGTTTAATTTTGTGCTAATAAAGAAGCTTATTAGGTTATTTCGATTTCAAATTCTTGTTCAAAGTATTCTATTACTTGGATTTTTAGAAATTTTTCTTGGTCTATAGCATTCAAGTGCGGTAATTTCTTTAGTAACTTCCAATGAGGCCAACCTTCTTGGTCTATATATTCTAACTCATAAAAACCTGCAAGACTTAATACTTTACATATTGCAATGTGCATTAGATCTTGTTTTTGCTCTTTTGTAAAGGTTTTATTTCCTTGACCTAGTTCTTGTACTCCTATCAAGAAAAGTACTCCATTTAGATCAGCGGGTTTTTTACCTATCAATTCATGTATACCCTGAAGTAGTTTGTTCCACCGTTTTTCTAAATCCAGTTCTTTTTTAAACATTCTTGTGTTGTTTTTCTAATTCTTCCCAGTATTCTACTGCTCTTCTTAAATGAGGAATTACTATAGATCCACCTATCAAAGTAGCTATAGAGAATACTTCAAATACTTCTTCTTTCTTCAGGCCAGCTTCAAATGACTTTCCTAAATGATATTTGATACAATCATCGCATCTCAATACCATAGAGCAGGCTAAGCCTATCATTTCTTTGGTTTTGATATCAACAGTACCTTCTGCATAAGCATTGGTATCTAGGTTGAAAAAGCGCTTGATTACTTTATTGTCAGCTGACATGATTTTTTCATTCATGCGGCTTCTGTAATCATTGAATTCCTCTATTAAATTCATTATATTCCCTTGGGTTTTATTTAACTAGCAAATATAACAGGTATTTTGCTGCCATGATGATCTAACAAGCCTTTTTGGATATGCGTTTCACATTTTGGGAAGATTTTTTAGCATTGGTTTTTCCAAAAACCTGTGCAAGTTGCAATCAGAGTCTATTTGACTTTGAAAATACACTGTGCAATTCATGTATTGCGACTTTGCCAAAAACAAATTATCATCTTCAGCCAAAAACAATGATTTGGTAGTCAAGGTGATGGGTTTGACAAAGCCTAATCTGGTAATGTCTTTTCTTAGATTTTCTAAAGAAGATATGAGTCAAAGACTTTTGTATCAACTGAAGTATAAAAACAAGCCCGAGATTGGGATTGAATTGAGTGTATTTTATGGTTTTTTGTTGAAAGATGCTGGCTTAGATTTACAATGGGATGTGATCACTGCAGTACCACTTCATCAAACTAAGCTAAGAAGAAGGCAGTATAATCAAAGCGAATAATTTGGTGTAGGCTTATCCAAATCTCTAGTGAAACCATACGTGACTTTGATTGAAAGGCACACTTATACGCAGACACATACGAGCAAATCAAGAGTAAAGAGACTTGACAATGTAGCATCAGTTTTTGGTGCCAAAAAATCTGAGAATGTAAAGGATAAAAGAATCCTGCTAGTAGATGATGTGATGACGACTGGTGCTACATTGACAGCCTGTGCTAATGTGTTGCTAGATGCTCAAGCTCTAGTCGTTGATATGGCTGTGATAGCTGCGGGTAGATACTAGCCAGACATTGTAAAGATTTTTAATTCGCTTTTACCAACTTCCACCAGCTCCACCACCACCAAAACTTCCTCCACCAAATCCTCCGAATCCGCCACCGCCGCCAAATCCACCTCTTCCTGATGAGAAATCTCCAAATTTTCCTTTACTTCCTCCTTTGAGCATATTTGCCAATAATATGGTTGTGAAAAGATCAACTCCTCCACCTTTACCTCCCATGTGATTGTCATTATCTTTTCTGTTTCGGATCAATGGAAGGATCACAAATAGAAAGATAAAAAACATAAACATGATCAATGCACCTCCAGAATTACCTGATGAAGCTACTTTATTAGCTTCATATTCACCTGAAGCCAGTTTGAATATCATATCTGTTGCCTTATCAAAGCCTGTATAATATTCTTCCATTCGGAAATTGGGTACAATGAGCTGTTCTACGATTCGCTTGGCTAGTACATCTGGAACTACACCTTCCATTCCATATCCTGTGGCAATGAATACCTTTCTATCTTTTATAGCGGCTAAGATCAGCACACCATTGTCCTTGTCTTTTCTTCCTATACCCCATTTATCTCCAAGCTGGAATGCATAGTCACTTATATCATAAGGACCCACTGAATTGATTAATACGATACTCACTTGAGATGAGGTACTGTCATTGTAAGCCACAAGTTTATTTTCAAGTCGCTGAACTTCGGCAGTGCTCAAAGTATTTGAAAAATCATTTACTAGTCGAGGTGGATTGGGTTTTTTTGGAAAATCATCTTGAGCGTAACTGTTGAAAGTTAAGCAAATCAAGGTTAAGATGATTAAAATAAGGTTTTTATTCATGTTTTTATCCAAAGGATATTTCATCAGGTAGTTCGTTGATGTCTCCCTTTTGATCAAAAGGGAAATGATGCTGAAGCTGTTTGCCAGCCATTTCTATTCCCATACAAAGCCCGTCTGTATAATTTGATGCTTTGAAATGTATGGTCATGTTCTTTTTAATGTTTTCCCAGAAATCATCGGGCACCACACTATTGATGCCTGCATCTCCTAGGATGGCAAATTTGTGATCTGCTACAGCAAGATAGAAAAGCACCGCGTTGCGGTGCTCTGTTTGGTGCATCTTGAGTGTTTCAAATACTTCTGCTGCACGATCTAGGACATCTTTACAGTGATTTTCTATATGGACTTGAATTTCTCCAGAAGTTTTTTGTTCTGCTGCTTTGATTGCATCGATGATTTTGGATCGGTCAGCTTGACTGAATAGTTTTTCGGCCATGTTTATTTTTTTAGAATTCTACAGCAGGAGCATTTTCAGCCCCAGCGGAAGCTTCGAAATAACCTTTTCGCTCAAACCCGTACCATCCAGCAAACAAGTTATTTGGAAACTGTCTCAGGTTTGAGTTATAGCTCTGCACAGATTGGTTGAAGTTTCTTCTTGCTACAGCTATCCTATTCTCTGTGCCTTCTAGTTGAGCTTGAAGTTCTAGGAAGTTTTGATTGGCTTTGAGCTCTGGATATCGCTCTACTGCAACCAGTAACCTGCTTAATGAACCACTCAATTGATCTTGAGCTTGCTGAAATTTAGCAATATTTTCTGGAGTCAAATCATCAGCTTGTAAGTTGATCGAAGTGGCTTTCGCTCTTGCTTCTATCACTCCAGTCAAAGTTTGCTGTTCAAAGTCAGCATAACCTTTCACGGTATTTACCAAATTTGGGATTAGGTCAGCTCTTCGTTGATACTGAGTTTCTACTTCAGCCCATTGCCCATTGATGGTTTCTTCGGTTTGCACAAAAGTATTGTATACGCCTACTGATTTTGTGTACACAAATAGCCCAATCAGGGCAATGATAATAATAGGAATTAATGCTTTTTTCATAGTTGTTTTATCAAACATTGCAGGATATTGACGTAAATTTACTAAGGATGTTGCTTTTAATTTGCAATATTGTCAATAAATAATCCCTTCGGTGTTGATAATGAGGTTTTTTAGGTAGATATAAAAAGTAGTTCCTTTGCCTACTTCGCTTTCTACGAAAAGATTTCCATCATGTGCTCGTATCTGCTCCCTGATGAGGTAAAGTCCTAGCCCTTTTCCTTCTACATGAGAATGGAATCTTTGGTACAATCCAAACATCCTATCTCCATACCTTTTCAAATCTATCCCTATGCCGTTGTCTTTGAATTCTATGACTGTAAACTCATTGTTTTCATAGGTTTTGATTTCAATCTGAAGTTGTCTATTTGGGTCTCTGTATTTGATGGCATTTGTTGTAAGATTTGTAAGGAAGTTTTCCAGATGCGAATAGATATAGTTAATGCTATCTGTATTAGAAAAATCTTTGGTAATCAAGGCCCCTGATTCTTCGATTTGCTTGCTTAGACTAGTTTCGATATTGTTACTCAAAAGGCGAAAGTCAATTCTATCGATTTTGGGCAGTTTATTCTTTTTGATTGCTACTACATCTATAAGGTCTTGAAGGGTGTTGTTAAGGATATTGGTGGCAATTTTCAGGTTGTCGATGATTTCCCTATTTTCTGGATCTTCTGGTTCAGTTCCATTGTACAGATCAAGTAATGCAGTGATGTTGACTATCGGTGCTCGTAAGTTATGAGATATGATATATGCAAATCTTTGAAGTTCCTCATTTTGTGATTTCAGGTCTTTTATCAGCTGACTGCGTTCTTCCTCGGATTTTTTTGATTCTGTTATGTTTTGTGTCACAAGCAAAATTCTATCTATTTCTTCTAGTTCGTTTCGTAATGGTACTGCATTTTTAAGGTAATGTTGATTTTCTATACTTATTTCAAAAGTCACCGAAGTGCCTTCTAATGTTGGTGACAATTGATCTTCGATTTTGTGTGCTATGTCTGTAGAATACCTGTCAAGAATAGATTTTTCTAAGAGATCAACAGGATCAATACCTTGTTGCATATATTCTTTTCCATCTGTGTATACACATGTAAAATCAGTGTCTAAAACTTCAATCGTTCCATTTGGAAAGTTGATAGCTATACTTCTATACAATAGCTCTGAAGTCAAGAGTTTTTTCTCATAGCTAAGTCTGCCCAACTCTGCCCCAATTCGGTCAGCTAGTATTTTCAAAACAGATTCATAGACTGGACTATAGTGCATCGGTTGGGAGTCCATCAATACTAGCATACCAAGATTTTGACCGTTGATATCGGAAATGGTAACTCCCATGTATGTATTGATGTTTAAATTTTTTAACTCAAGATCATTTGGAAATTTTTTTGAGGCGTTAGTCAAAATAATTAGTGGTTCCGATGAATCGATACAAACTTCACAGGGACTATGTGTCAATTTATAGGAGAAGTTTGTTTGCTTTTCCCCATTGCTATGAAATGAAATAACATTAGCTTGATCATTGTCGCTATCTATTTCGGCAATGAAACAATACTCCGTACCTAACTTCTTTGATAAAAAGTTAGTTAAAATATCAAAGAAATCTTGACCATTATATTTTGAGGTTTTTTCAGTAAGTTCTGCTAAGATATTATGAACAAACTCTTGGTCAGGTATATTTTCTACAATTGCTTGGAAACTATTAGCGTCTATAGATTTAGAACTAAATCTGATTTGAAAAACCTTCTGATTAAAATAGCTATAGTAGACGCCTTCAAAATTAGCAAAACCTTGAGCTATACTATCGATTAATGCTTTTTGAATTCTCTGACCATCTACAAGTTCAAATATATTTTCGCCGATCAGCCTAGATTCGTCTTCTAACCCTAAATTGGAGAGAAATGCTTTATTTGCTGAAAGGATATTTCCCTCTATATCATAGTGAAATATGGAAACTGGGTTTTCGTTGAAAAGTAATTTGTATTTTGCTTGTTGTTGGAAAGCTTTTTCTTCATTAAGTTTACTTTGTGTGATATCGATAAATAGGCCAGCCCAAATAGATTCATTTTTATATTTTTCCAACTTATTTGAGGCTCCATGTATCCATTTGATCTGACCATCTTTGGTTTGGATTCTGAATTGAGATTCAAATTTTTGATTATTTAGGTAAGCATTTTTGTCAGCTTGAATAACCTTATCTAAATCATCTGCATGAATAAGGTTTTCTAAAGCCTTTTCATCTAAGAGTATCTCGGAGGGCTCAATTCCAGCGAGCTCTTTACTGCCTTCACTGACAAAAATATATTTATGCTTTCCACCTGGATAAGCTTTGAGCATGTATACTATCCCTGGAACTACAGCGGTGAGCTCATCTAAGACAGACTTGTGATCTAACAAGTTCTTTTCTATCTCTTTTAGTTCAGAAATGTCGCCGAGAACACCAATGATGATTTCGTCTTGGCTTTCTTCTTTTTGAATTTTTTCTACTTCATCTTGCAAAAATACATAATGTCCATCTGCATGTAAAAACTTGTAAATAAGTAGGTTAGTCTGTTTGAAGCCGTGATTGTAAGCTTTTTTGTCTTCAGGGTGTATAAGTTTTTTCCAATTTGAATGAGTAAAATTTTCAAATTTTGAAGCTTTATAACCTAACACTTTCTCAATAGCACCACTAAGTTCCATTTGGCCCGTTTTGGTATCAATCTCATAGTATATAAGATTGCTTCGGGAAGGTTTTGGCAGTCCAGCGTGACGTGATGAGACAGGATCATGATACTCCAATTGAAACAGGCTCACTTTGTTTGCCAATATTTCTTTGGTTAGGTAAAGTCTGTCTGGAAAAATACAAATACTTTTTGAAGCTGAATCTTGGATAAGCTCTTGAAGTGAATTTTCGGCTATGAATGGAAATCTATTTAGGATAAATTTTTTCCAATCAGTTTCTTGATTTTTGTTTTTAGAAAGGTGAAATACATTGTCTGCAGTGATCAACCAAGCATAAGGTATATGGTTTGGGTTCGCTTGAGGAGAAATCAAAGCTGTAATAAGATAGGTATCATCTTCTTGATTGATGATATAACCTTCAATTTGTACAAATTGAAAGCTCCTGTTTTTGATGATTATGGGGCATAAAATCTTTTCACCAGTACCCAAAGCCTCAAATAAAAACTCAAAAATTGAGCATGGCAGCGTTGGAAAAAGACTTCTAAAGAAGCTTTCCTGATAAAATTTTTCGTCGCCATTGATCAATTCTCTAACTTCAGAAGAAATATAAAGTAGCTCAAAGTCTCCTTCTTTATACCTTTTCAAGGTAAAGAGTATATTGTCAAAGCTATTTTTAGTTGAGTTATTTTTCATTGCTGCAACATAAAATAGGATAAATTTGGATTGGAATTGGGTGAATGTAAAAATAAACAAACTTATCTACAATATTTATTTTTTGAAGAGTTCATGGTTTTCACTTACTTAAATCATCCGTCTTAATTTAAATGTGAAATTTAGCTCTTTTACATTTGAATTATCATTTGAATCAGGTCTTAAAATTGTAATTTTGATTTCTCTACCAGCTTCAGATTTGAAATATTTTATGATTTCTGACAATTTCCAGAAATCGATTGGGACATTATTTATTTTAATAATTTCATCAAACTCTTGGAGACCTGCACTACTGGCTGGAGAAGAATCCCTGATTTTGGCTATATAGATTCTTCCACTTTCAAGAGACAATTGCTTGGGGGTGATACCACTCATGTCAAACTCAAAAGAATTAGAGAACGATGCTGACCTTCTGTACAAAAGTCGTTCCCTTTGATAATCAAAGATCATTTCCATTCTGCAGAGAATTTCTGACCCAAGACTTCCTTGTCTACCAGATTCTTTGATAATATAACTGAAATCACTTTCTTCCGGAAATGAAGTAATCAAGTTATGGAACTTTAAACCATTGATATTGAGTCGTTTTGACCTTCCGACAAGCCCATATAGATCACCGCCCAAAGATCGCCCAAGATCTGATTCCAAATGATTTGGAGGAATCCTTATAATGCTTGAAGTTTCGGAGTTGAGCAATAGTCCGTGATTGGCGCCAGTATCGATAAGGAGCTTTGCATCTAGTTTTTCTCCTAATACTTGTGTTATGTCACTTTGGATATATGGTTTGCTATTTTCAATTTTTAGCGGTGTTTTTCGAAAACCAATCGGACGCCATTTTAGCCTATTCTGCTTGTAAAAGGTTAATTGACTTTGATCGTAATTGACCTTTATGGGATTATTTTTGAAGAACTCATATCCTACTACCCCATAGATAGGCACACCTGTAAGTTTCTCAAGTTCAAAGAAGTCTTCATCCAGCACTAATACTGTTTGATATTGGCCGAGTATATTTTCCATATCTAAGCTGTTGCTTATGGACACAGATGCCGTCAGTACTGTTTTGCCATCAGCACCTACCAGATTGAGTTTCCTACTGTATTGTAGGCCAAGCTCATCACCAATTTTCTTACTGAATAGGATATTACTTCTGATTCCTGTGTCCAAGATAAAATTCAAGGGCTCGCTGCCATTGATTGATATAGGAATAATGATTAGGTTATTATCACTTAAAAATTTAACTGTGACTTTTTTCTTATCTTCTTTCATAAAAAAACCAGGCAGTTGTGCTGAAGCAACTGCACTTATCATAAGGTAGCAGATCGTTACGATATGTTTTAAGTATTTGGTCATGGGTTTATTTCGAAGTTCTTATTCTCTTTTAAGATAAGAATAATAATTTGACTTAATTGTTTACGACAGATTTTTATAGTTATGATTCTATCTTTTCCATTTACTGACCTTCTGCTTTTCAATTAATACCTTCTGGATAGTTTTATTGCGATGTCTTAATTTAGAATATATGGCTAATGATTAAGTTTTAGGGAAAATACCGATAAAGTTAAAGAATAGTGTAAAGGTGGATTGAAATCAATCTAAATTATCATAGATAGAATCTATAAAGTTGAAAAAATCTAAAAAATCATGCATCTTAGTTCTTTAGATTCAAAAAAGCATGGCAGAAAAGACGGTAGTAGAAAAAGCAAAGAAGATTTTTGAGAATTTCTTGTTGAGGCAAGGCAGTAGAAAGACACCAGAAAGGTACTCTGTTATGGACGAATTGTATGCTTTACCACAAGACGAACATATAGATGTGGAGGGTCTTTTTCTATTGATGAGAAATAAGGGATATTCTATCAGCCGTGCTACAATATACAACACACTGGACTTGCTAGTCGAATGCGGACTTGCTGTTAAGCATCAATTCAAAGATAAGGTAGCCTTGTATGAGCAGGCGCTTACCTATAAACATCATGATCATCACGTCTGCAATCAGTGTAGAAAAATCCGAGAGTTTTCAGATGAGCGGCTGAACCTTATCAAAGAGGCAATGGGTAGGGAGTTTGAGTCTGCTATTTCAAGCCACTCATTGGTACTATATGGGGACTGTCAGATTCAAGATTGCGATAACTTACAGTTTTGATTCTTTTTTGAATACCTTTTTGTAAATGGGTTTTCTATACAAAAACTGTAGGTATAGGGCTGGATAAAGGAGGAGAGTCAGCCATGCATAAGGCGCTTGGTATGATATTTCATCAAGGATGATACTCCCATTTTTAGCCTTGATTATCCGATGCTTATGTTTCCATTTTTTTAAGAAAAATGGCAGTTTAATTCCTTGATCTATAAAATAAAACTCCTTGCTATCTGTATGATCTTTTGTGATTTCTGAAGTCCATACTTGCTTGAAAAATATAAAATTCAACTCCATTGAGACTATATCTCCTTCCACAGAACCATCGAATCTTATCAGCTTGACGGGAGGAAAAGGAGGGCTCAATTTTTTGAAAAGACTTTGGTTGAAGCCTTCTTTTACGGTCAAATAGGATTGATCTACTTTTGTAGAAATACGGATATGCTTCATGCAATTATAAATCTAAATTCAAGTGAAATGTTTGAATATTAATGGATAAAAAAAGCCTCATCAATTTACTGATGAGGCTTTGATAAAGGTTCTGCTTTATTACAGATTATTTTTTGTTTTTTACATATTTTTCCAACCACTGATGTTGCTCCCATAAGGTGTGAAGGATAGATTCTTCAGCGGCATAGCCATGTGACTCATGTGGAAGGAATACAAGTCTGGTAGTTGCACCATGTCCTTTGAGTGCATTGTAGTACCTTTCTGACTGAATAGGGAAAGTACCAGAATTGTTATCGGCTTCACCATGGATCAATAGGATAGGAGTTTTTACTTTATCAGCGTGCATGAAAGGAGCCATGTTGAAATATACTTCTGGAGCTTCCCAGAAAGTTCTTTGTTCATATTGGAAGCCAAAAGGTGTCAATGTTCTGTTATAAGCTCCAGATCTTGCAATCCCCGCTGCGAAAAGATTGCTATGTGATAGTAAGTTAGCAGTCATAAATGCTCCATACGAGTGACCGCCTACACCTATTCTATTTCTATCTCCGATTCCAGATTCTGAGATGAAGTCTATGGCAGCTTCTGCATTTGCTACTAGCTGATCTAGGAAGAAGTCATTTGGCTCAAGATCGCCTTCGCCGACAATCGGCATTTCTGTCTGATCCATGATTGCATAGCCCTGAGTCACCCAATAGATTGGTGATCCCCAGCTTAGTCTTGTGAACCTGTACTGAGAGCCTCTCACTTGAGCGGCAACTTCGGCTGATTTGTATTCACGTGGATATGCCCACATTACTACTGGTAGTGGCCCATCAGTAGCTGAATCGTAACCTTCTGGTGTATATACAATAGCGGATAGATCAAGTCCATCATTTCTTTTGTATTTCACCAATTGCTTGGTGATACCCTTGATGGATTCATATGGGTGATCAAAATTGGTGATTTGAATAGGGGCTATTCTTTTCTTGGTATTCACAAGCCAATAGTTCGGCTGAATATCAGTACTCTCTTTTACGGTAATGAATTCTGTCGCATCTGCATTCAAGACTTTAGCAACTCTCTCATAGTAAGGAGCCTGAGATCTCCATAAAATCTTCTCAGTTTTAGTTTTGGCGTTGAAAATAGATAAGTATGGCATGCTGCCTTCTGGAGACCCACCTTCGCTTGTCATAAAGATATCGTCACCTTTTCTCATAATTACAGACCTGCCATAATCGTTGGTTACGAAAAGTGGACTTCCTGGATCATTATAAATATCGTCAGATGATCTTTCGATGATTGCACGCTTTTCACCGGGTTTGGATGGGTTGATTACATTGACAATTTGCTTTCTAGTGGCTGACCATCTTTCATTGAATATGGCAAAGCTGTCATCTGACCAGTAGATTCCACCATATCGATAAGGTGTACTGATAAGTTTGGTCTTTGAGGCTGTAAAAGGAGCATTGAGTGTATATACTATATCTCTCTCTTCCATTTCTACTCGACCATCTCCACCATCTTGAGTTTCTACCCAATACAGCATAGCTGGCTTGTCTGCTCTCCAGTTGATAGACCTCGGGCCAGTTACTGTAGCATCAAATCCTGTAGGTCTAACTTCATCAAGTGGCAATTCAGCAATAGTTTTTACGTTTTTGCCAGCCATGTCCCAGACTTCAACATTGTAAGGAAATCTAGAAGCGGGAACTAAGTAAGAGAATGGTTTTTTGATGATATCTACCATTATATATTTACCGTCAGGTGATACGCTTACAGATTTGAATAGCCCAGGTGTACCATATGGTGTCGCTTGTCCATTGATATCAATTAGCATAAGCTGCGAATCAGCAAAGTATTCGAATAAACGCTCGTCATGTGCATTCGTTAGTAAATCTTGGTAAGTTCTTGAAGGAGCAGCATTACCTGAAGTTTCTTGAATGGTAGGACCTACTGGTGCTAATGGTGCTTTTGGCACCTCCCCTCTTTTAGGGTTGACAGCTTTAAGTAAAATTTTGTTATCAGGAGTCCAGCTGATAGTGCCACCCATTACATCATTAACAATCTCATCAGTTAATTTTTTTGCCTCATAGCTTGTCAAATCAACTAACCATAAGCTAATTCCAGTATTTGTGGTATTGGTCACAGCGGCAAACTTTTCGTCTTTACTTATCGCAAATCCTCCAAGCCTAGCATTTTCTGGAAGGCCTTTGATTGCAAACTCATCACCAGACTTGGTGATTTTGACTTTTACATTCTCAATTGCTCCAGTTCTACTCGGACCATTAGTTGCAGGATTGATTCGCATGCCGGCGATACGAAGTTCGGGTTGCGCCAAGTCTTCTATGGAAGGGTTTCCAGATCTTTCGAGCAGAAGCATGAAGTCTCCCGTACGGCTAAAACTTACCGATGGAGTGGATGGTGCCTTTACCAAATCAGCGATTTCCTTTGGAGGTGTCTGGTAAGTTTGGGCATTTTGAGCCAATGATTGTGGGGCATTGATCCATAGACCAAAACATACAATCAATGATGAACAAATAGTTTTTCGTAATGAATATAGCATATCGTGAATTCTTTATTTAAGAAATTTACTACTTAATCCACAGTTTCGCTATTCTTTTTGATTTTGAGATCGATGAAGCCCATAAGCGGTCATATATATGGC
Source organism: Belliella filtrata (assembly GCF_022549775.1). GTDB lineage: Bacteria > Bacteroidota > Bacteroidia > Cytophagales > Cyclobacteriaceae > Belliella > Belliella filtrata. The sequence goes on from NZ_JAKZGP010000001.1 coordinate 204,641, forward strand.
TAAAAATAAAAATGGGGATCATTTCTGAACCCCATTTTCTTTAAACATTGATTTTACATTATTTTCCTGTAGCCCCTACCGAAATCATCGCACATCTAAAACCGATGTGATTCGTTGCCGAATCTTGGTGCATGAATCTTCTCGTGCCTGGTGAAAGCCAATACGCTACATCTCTCCAAGAACCACCTTTGTATACTCTGTAGTTATCATCTATGAGTGTGGTGCCGTAATCTTTAGCTTCATCATAGATTCCATCTTTTCTCAATGGGTTGAGATCATCAAAATCAGTGAAAGATAGTGGTCTATATACATCTTGAACCCACTCATTCATATTGCCTGCCATATTGTAAAGACCAAAATCATTTGGTGGATAATCGTAAACATTTGCTGGAATGATATCTCCATCATTTGACACCCCACCTGCTATACCAGCGTAGTCACCTCTTCCTCTTTTGAAGTTGGCAAGCATTTCACCTTGTTTTCCTCTTCTTTTGATATTGTATGGGTTTCTTACTCCTCTCCCATCCCAAGGATAAATTCTTCCATATTCTTGGTTTTCATCCATGTATTGGGTTCCGATCATTGCTTTGGCTGCATATTCCCATTCTGCTTCGTTTGGAAGTCTGTATTCAGGCATAGCTACACCTCTTTCGATCAGTTGATTTTTGTTTAATGTACTATCTATGCCTTGTTTTTGACGCATCAATTCATTGACATATTCTGTTCTCCACTTGGTGTAGGCATTGGCTTGACTCCATGTAACACCTGCTACTGGGTAGAAATTAAACCCTGGAAACCTGTAGTAATAAGTGTCATAAACATCATTGTAAGACATTGCACCTTCCCATACCCTATCAGATGGCTCAAGCTTGCTTATTGAATCTGCACTAACATTTTTTCTCATGTTGAAGATGAATTCTTTGTAATCATTGTTAGTGATCTCTGTTTCATCCATATAAAAAGAGGCGATGGTAACTGTACGTTCTATGTTATCTCTAAATGCCATGATGTCTTGCTCTTGAGAACCGATCACAGCCCTTCCACCTTGAATGTATTTCAAGTTGGGTCCTACTACTTGTTTTGCCATTCTAGTGACTACAAAGTTGGTACTGTCGTTTGCATCAAAGCTAAACTGTGCACCTGTAGTGGCACTTGTTTTTCCTGGTTTGGCGGCAGTCCTTCTGCCATATCCAGGTGTTTTATTACAAGAAGACAGGATGCAAACTGCTACAAAAAGCAGAGCGGTAGCAATTAACCCGAATTTATTTTTTCCAAAAACCATAAACTTGATCGTGTTTTTTGTGCACAAATAGAACGCTAATATATAATGTATAATATCTTATCACAATATTATTTTTTTTATCAAACGATTAGTTTGAGCCGAATATCCCCTTTTTTGACCATATGATGCAAAATTTCAATTCGAAGTAACAAAATTAGTTCTATTAAAATATTTTCATTTTTTTTCAATTTTCATCTCACTCAGCCATTGTTTGGCCTTTTTGATGGTGGTTACTCCATTGATAGTGAGGATCAATCGGTTTTTGTGCTCTTTCATTTTACAATACTTGGGCTGTGTGCTTACGTATCTTAAAATATTACCAAATATTTCTGACTTGAAGTATTTTTCTTTGTGGGACGGTAAGAAATAACATTTCATGATACCGTTTTTTAGCGTAAGCTTTTCAAAACCCAGTGCTTCAGCATGCCATCGTAACCTGACTGTCTCAAATAGATCATTGACCACCTCAGGTATAGGCCCAAATCTGTCTTGGATAGATTGGATATGCTTTTCTAGTTCTGTTTCTTTTTTGATATTGTCAAGCTTAGAATATAAGCTTAACCTTTCTGAAATGTTGCTTACATATTCCTCAGGAATCAATATTTCCATGTCTGTTTCTATCACGCAATCTTGTACGAGGATTTCAACTTTTTCTGCCAAATCTACCTCAAAGAGTGCCGCAAACTCATTTTCCTTCAGCTCTTGTACAGCTTCATCTAATATCTTATGATACATGTCAAAGCCTAGGTCAGTGATAAAGCCACTTTGTTCAGCTCCCAGCAGGTTACCAGCTCCACGGATGTCCAAATCCCTCATGGCCACTTTGAAACCATCACCTAGGTCAGAGAACTCTTCTAGCGTCTGCAGTCTTTTTCTTGCTTCAGAGGTTAGTCCTGAAGTGGCAGTAGTAAGCAGGTAGCAGAATGCCTTTTTATTGCTTCTACCTACCCTACCTCGCATCTGATGAAGATCACTCAACCCAAACATATGTGCTCGATTGATGATGATGGTGTTGGCATTGGGAATATCAAGACCTGACTCGATGATGTTGGTAGACACCAATACATCGTATTCTCCTTCGATGAATTTGACCATAATTTTTTCCAAAGCTTTGCCGTCCATTTGACCATGTGCACCAGCTACCCGAGCATCTGGAACTAGCCTCATGATCATATTGGCAATAGTGTCAATCTCACCGACTCTATTATGTACAAAAAATACTTGACCACCCCTTCTCAACTCAAAAGCTACTGCATCTCTGATCACTTCTTCTTCAAAGCTGTGAATCTCCGTGGTCACTGGCTGCCTATTGGGTGGAGGAGTAGCGATCACAGAGAGGTCCCTGGCTCCCATAAGTGAAAAGTGTAATGTCCTTGGAATTGGCGTAGCTGTAAGGGTAAGCACATCGACATTAAGTTTCATTTCTTTGAGTTGATCCTTGACTTTTACGCCAAACTTTTGCTCTTCATCTATGATCAAAAGTCCGAGGTTTTTGAACTTTATGTCCTTGTTCACAATTCGGTGAGTACCGACCAGGATGTCTATCTCTCCAGAAGTGACTTGCTTAGTTATCTCCTTGATTTCTTTGGCAGTTCTGAAACGATTGATGTAATCGACTTTTACTGGAAATGCAGCCAGTCTTTCCATGAATGTCTGGAAATGCTGCATGGCCAAGATAGTCGTTGGTACTAATACTGCTACTTGTTTTCTATCGTTTATAGCCTTGAATGCTGCCCGTATAGCTACTTCGGTCTTTCCAAAGCCCACATCTCCACAGACCAATCGGTCCATTGGGTATGGTTTTTCCATGTCGACTTTGATATCTGCTGTAGCTGATGCTTGGTCTGGAGTATCTTCGAATACAAATGAGCTCTCTAGCTCTACTTGTAAGACAGAGTCTAGAGAAAATTGGAATCCCGGTGCATTCCTTCGTTTGGCATATAGGGCAATCAGGTCTTTGGCAATGTCTTTGACCTTGCTTTTTACTTTTTTCTTTTTGTTATCCCACTCTGGAGAGCCTAGCTTAGACATGGATGGCGCAGTGCCCTCTTGTCCAGAGTATTTGGAAATTTTATGTAAAGCGTGAATGTTCACATAAAGCAAATCATCATCTCGAAAGACCAGCCTCACGGCTTCTTGAGATTTTCCATTGACATTGACTTTTTCTAGTCCTGCAAATCTTCCCACCCCATAATCTATGTGTACGATATAATCGCCAGGATGTAAGGCTTTGATTTCTTTCAAGGTCAAAGCTTTGGATTTGCTAGACCTTGGTTTGGTTTTGTACCTGTGAAATCGCTCAAATAGCTGATGATCAGTATAACAAGCGAGTTGAAGAGATTTGTCCACAAAGCCTTCTCTAAGACCAATCATCAGAGATTGGGTTTGTAATGTGGGGTCAAGTTCTTGAAAAATATTATTTAGCCTGTTGATCTGCTTTTCATTTTCAGAACAAATGATATTGATCCAGCCTAGTTTTTCATTTTCTACTAGGTTTTGGACGAGTAGGTCGAAGTTCTTATTGAAAGAAGGCTGTGGCTGAGCCTCAAAGGTGAATACTTCGGCATCTTTATTATAAAACTTGTGCCCAAACTCTACTTGTACAAAGGACTGGCAGATCTTCTCAAAGCTGTCAGCGTGATCAAACAAATCATCAGGCTTGGGAAGAAGTCTGTCCGATTTTGCTGTTTCTTGTTCATATAGCTTTTTGGCCTTTTCAAAGTTTTCATCAATCAGGTCAAATGTAAGTTGAGTATCTTTGAACCATACAGTGGTGTCGTTTGGCAGAAATTCCAAAAAAGATTGCCTTACTTCTTGGAGAAGTCTAGTTTGTACATTTGGGATGATGCTAATGGCATCAATGGGATCTACAGAAAGCTGAGTCTCTGGGTCAAAAGTCCTGATACTTTCAATCTCTCTTCCAAAAAGTTCTATCCTGTAAGGAAGGTCGTTGGCATAGGAATAGACATCGAGGATACCTCCCCTGATCGAAAATTGCCCCGGCTCATAGACGAAATCAGTTTTTTCGAAATCATAGGTGGACAAAAGTTCAGAGATAAATTCCATGTCTACATTTTCACCTACACTTGCAGTGAAAGTGTGCTCTTTGAGTGAGCGCTTATTGATTACTTTTTCGTATAATGCTTCCGCATAAGTGATTACCACCTCATTTTTATCTTGTTTCTCAGAGATTTTATTAAGAATCTCTGCTCGCATGAGGATGTTTGCATTTTCTACTTCTTCAAAATGATAAGGCCGCTTGTAACTCGAGGGAAAAAGTAAGGTGTTGTTTCGTCCAAGGAGTTCTTGAAGGTCAGAGTTGAGATAGGCCGCCTCTTCTTTGTCGTGTGCGATGATTAAATGAAACCCCCCAAGCTGCTTGAAAATGGTGGTAAACAAGATCATGTCAAGACTACCCGCCAGACCTTTGATTTGGAATCTTCGGTTTCTTCGGTATTTTAATTTTTCAGAAAAGTGCTTTACAAAAGGGTCATTGTTGTAAAGCGAAAGGAAAGCAGATTTATCCAAAACGATTGTGGGTTTCGATGTTCAATTCTTTGGCAAGTTAGGAAATTGAATCGTTTCTTGCCACAGGATATTTTTGATACGATAGGATACAAATATCCTGAACCTAAGTTGAGTTAAAATGTTTATGGAGTAAGATCAATTTTGTCATGAAAGATAATCAACAAACCTGGTTCCAGAAACTTGAGAATTTGCATCCCTATCAGACGATGGTATATTTGGGAATGATAGGCAGTGGATTAATTTTTCTATTTCTTACTGTTGCTTTTTTGGCTTCAGGATATGGAGGGTTTCCTTCTATGGGAATCAAGCTTCCTAAGTCGTTTGTGATCAGTACTTTTGTGATTATGCTTTCAGGGTATACCGTATCAAATGTTTCTTTGTATTTTAGAGAAGAGCGATTGAGGAAATTAAAAAATAATTTATTCACTACTTTTTTGCTCGGAGTGATATTTACCGTATTGCAGTTTGTGGGTTGGCTAGAGCTGAAGCAAATGGGGGTAGACTTTAGAGGGCTTCCTAGCGGTAGCTTTTTATATGTTTTGAGTGGTATTCATGTCTTTCACTTAGTAGGAGCGATGATTTTTGGGTTGATCATGGTGCTGCAGTATAGTCGCAGAGAAAAGGACCAAGTAGGTCAGTTGATCACACTGACCAATCCTTTTGAGAAAATGCGCATTTCCTTATTTGCGACTTATTGGCATTTTATGGACTTGATATGGTTGATACTCTTCTTGGTTTTTGTATTGTCATTTTGATCATTTCAGTTTCTTTTTAGGTAATTTAGCCTTATTCTTAAGAAAATAAACCGAATTTCTATCCGAAAACGTACAGTTTCGATATGGACTAAACAGTGGAGTATATATTATGGAGAACAAAAACTACGAAATCAACATTAACCCAGACTGGATCAGGAAGTATCTCAAGAAGATCATTTTAGGGATCGCTTTGCTGGTGCTATTTGCTACAAGCTTACGCACCGTAGGTCCAGAAGAGGAGGGGGTGGTTATACAGCTTGGAGAGTATAATAGGACAGTACAACCAGGGTTAAATTTTATCATGCCTTTTGGGATAGAGCGAATGTATAAGATTCCTGTACAACGGCAACTTAAGCAGGAATTTGGATTCAGGACGACCAATTCGAGTCAACGCTCTGACTATGCCAAATCAGCATATGGGGATGAAAGCATGATGCTTACAGGAGACCTTAATTTAACTGATGTAGAATGGGTGGTACAGTATAGGATCACAGATTCTTATAAGTTCTTGTTTAGGGTACGCAATGCTGAAAAGACACTTAGAGACATGTCCGAATCTGCCATGAGAAAGATCGTAGGGGATAGAACGGTCAATGAAGTCTTGACAGTAGGTAGACAAGAAGTAGCTTCCAGTGTAGAGGTACTACTACAGCAGATGTGTGATGAGTATGAAAATGGCATACGCATAGATCAAGTAGTCCTACAAGACGTAAATCCACCAGAGCCAGTAAAACCTTCTTTCAATGCTGTCAATCAAGCACAGCAGGAAAGAGAGACACTGATCAACCAAGCAGAGGCAGAATACAATCGGGTAATCCCACGTGCCCGCGGTGAAGCAGAGGAGACTATACAGCTGGCAGAAGCTTTTGCCCTGAATCGGGTCAACCGAGCTATTGGTGAAGCTGAGAGATTCAATGCACTTTATGATGCATATGTAAAAGCCCCAGAGGTGACCAAGCAAAGGATTTACCTGGAAACTATGGAACGTGTGCTTCCAAAGATTGGAAACAAGATCATCGTAGATGAAAAAGGTAATAATGTATTGCCACTATTGAACATTGACAAAGTAAAAGCCCCAACAAAATGAGAAAGAATAGAATTGGATATATAGTACTAGGAGCTATTGTGGCTTTGCTGCTTTTCAATAGCTATTTTATCCTTGATGAGACACAGCAAGCTATCGTAACACAATTTGGTAAGCCAGTAGGTGAGCCAAGAACTAGCCCTGGAATTAACCTGAAGACACCGTTCCTTCACAAAGTACAATACTTTGACAAGCGCTACCTTGAGTGGGATGGTGACAAGAATCAGGTTCCAACCAAGGATAAAAAATTCATCTTTGTTGATACTTATGCCAGGTGGGAAATTACCAATCCACTACAGTTTTTTATCAGGCTTAGAGACGAAAGATCTGCGCAATCAAGGCTAGATGATATCTTGGATGGTGAGACTAGGAATGCTATCGCTAGTCACGATCTTCTTGACATCGTACGTTCTTCGAATAGAGATCCGGAGATCACAGAGGATTTTATGGAGGAGATAGAAGTGCTAGAGGATATCTCTGTGGGAAGGGACAAGATTGAAAAGATCATCCTAGAAAAAGCCAATCAGCGAACCACAGATTTGGGCGTGAGGATACTGGATTTCAGGTTCAAAAGAATGAACTATGTGGATGAAGTAAGAGATAGGGTTTATGATCGAATGATTTCAGAAAGAAATAGAATCGCAGATCAGTTCAAATCAGAAGGTCAAGGCCGTGCCAGAGTCATAGAAGGGAATAAGGAGAGAGATTTGGCACAAATACAATCAGAAGCATTCAAAGAGGCAGAGGAGATCAAGGGTCGTGCAGATGCAGAAGCTACCGAGATCTACGCCAGGGCTTATAACAAAAACAGACAATCAGTTGAGCTATATAAATTTGTCCGCTCGATGGAAAGTTTCGAAAAATCTATGGACGAAAACACCAGCTTAGTGCTTTCCACAGACTCTGAGTTCTTCAGGTATTTGAGGCGGTTAAATTAATCGTGTGATGAAAAAATGATTATCTGCAATTATACTTCGGGCTGCTATAGCTTGAAGCAAATTGCGGATAATCTTTATTTGATTCTTTTTGTGTTTTTACCTTTATAGTGCCATGTTTTGTGGTATGTTCCAAAATGGAACTAACCACTTTTTCCTCAAGCTCCCCTGACTTAAAAATGTTTCCATTATGTTTTGTTATAGCGGGTCGCCGAGTACCGAATAAATCGGCTATTTTCTGTTGTGAAAGCCAAAACGTTTCCTGTTCAAATTGAATCTCAATTTAAGTATCTGTATCAATTGTTTGATATATAACTATTTCACTCATGTTCCAAATGTTTTTTGACTGTCAAAGATTCTTTACAAACAAAATTTGGTTTCAGGTCACATTTTTTACAACAATGATTTACTAGAAAAAAATCTTGTTTTTGCGGAGTAAATGAGATCTCCTATTATTATGTCTTCTTCTATAAAACCTTAGATATGAATCCCTTAAGCTTTCTGAAAACCATTTATCAATCACTTAAAATAACAAAAAAAACCTTAGACATTCTATAAACATCTAAGGCTTTATCAAGAAGAGCTCACTTCTTTTTAAGTCAACAATATTCAATAATCATTGTGCTACTATTCCATTCAAATTACCTCCTACCAAATTCAGCATTTGCTTCATCTAGGAAGTTGACGAAGTTTTGGATGTTGGTATCGTATGCTTTTGGTCTTACTAGAAGCTCCTCATTATGATCCAGGATCACATAGTATGGCTGGGCGTTGTTGTTGAAGCGTGTGATTTGGAAGTCAGCATTTTGTTTGCCAATGGTCTTTTTTTCCTTACCGTCATATTCAGAAGTGTACCACTCAGACTCAGGTAGCTCAAAACGTTCGTCAATATATAGCGCTACCACTACGAAATCTTCATTTAATCTTTTCAAAACCTGTGGGTCAGACCATACACGGGCTTCCATTTCTCTACAGTTCACACAGCCGTGACCAGTAAAATCTATAAAAAGCGGCTTGTCCGCTCGTCTTGCTGCTACTAAGGCTTGCTCATAGTCAAAGTAACCTTGTATTCCGTGAGGTAGGTGCAGAAGCTCTGCATATTTAGGAACCTCGTCCAAGGTAACAGCTTCAGATACCGTTAGTCCTTTGGTCGCTGTGATGTCGAAATCGTGAGTGGCCATGGGCGGAAGATATCCGCTTAGTCCTTTGAGCGGAGCGCCCCATAATCCTGGGATAAGGTACACCACAAATACAAACGTACTTATGGCGAGCATCAGCCTTGGTACACCAATATGATCCATAGGTGAGTCATGTGGTAGCCTGATTTTTCCCAATAGATAGAATCCAAGAAGTGCAAATATCACGATCCAGATGGCCAGATAGATGTCTCTGTCCAAAAGTCCCCAATGATATACTTGATCTGCTACAGAAAGGAATTTGAAGGCAAGCGCTAGCTCTAAGAATCCCAATACCACTTTTACAGAATTCAACCAGCCCCCTGATTTTGGTAAGGAGTTCAGCCATTCTGGAAAGATGGCAAATAGTGTAAATGGTATGGCAAATGCCAAAGAAAATGCAAACATGCCCAAAATAGGCTTGAGCAATGCACCACCCGCAGAGCTTATCAAAATCGAACCAACGATAGGTCCTGTACAAGAGAATGAAACTAGCACAAGTGTAAATGCCATAAAAAAGATGCCCGAAAGACCACCTTTGTCTGCTTTGGCGTCTACTTTATTAACCAAGTTACTTGGTAATGTAAGCTCGAACATCCCTAAGAACGCGAAGGCAAAGAAGATGAATACCAAGAAAAAGAAAATATTCGGCACCCAATGTGTAGAAAGCCAATTGGCAAACTCGGGACCTTGTATCGCTGCCACGGCAGTCCCAGCAATGGTGTATATCGCAATGATCGATAGTCCATACACAAAGGCGTTTTTGATTCCTGCAGCTCTTGACTTTGATCTTCCTGTAAAGAAAGTCACTGTCATGGGGATCATTGGAAATACGCAAGGTGTCAGTAATGCCGCTAGACCAGCAAGAAACGCCAAAATCATAAAGCCAATTAAGCTTTCTTGATCCTCATCGGCTGCTAGGTCTATAAAGCTTCTTTCCTCAACCTTATCTTGCTGCACCTCATTACCAACTGTGGAGGTGGTGTCAGCCTTTTCATCGACCTCCGTAGTGTCGGTTTTGGTTAAATTAGGTGCTTGTTCCTCTGATTCAGAAGTAGAAGCTACTGAAATGGTAGTAGCTTTGGAGCGAATGGAAAAATCTTCATCAAACGGTACACACTGACCTGTGACATCTGTACACATTTGATAGCTCAGAGCTCCGATTATGTTGATTTCTTCGCCTGTGATTTTGATGATTTGTTCGAAAGTACCGTTTACTTCAAAGTAGGTGACATCACCTTCCCAAATTTCATCATACTTTTTCTTAGGATTGATTGCTTTGAGTTTATTGACCAAAGTAAACCCCTTTGACTTCTGCTCATCGATGTCTAGTTCTGTGAGCATAGGGCCTAAGTCTGGATCAAAATCATTGGAGTAAATGTACCAATCTCTTGGAATCTGGGCTTTGAATACGATTTTGACTTCATCTCCTACTTTGAGTTCCTTTTCATTCAACTGTATCGACCAGCTAGGTGGAGATATCATTTGTGCAAAAGATAAAGTGCTTATCATCAGAAGAAATGATAAGATCAGAGATGATTTAAAGCTTTTTGACATGATAATAGATGAAATGCTAAACTGAATCTAAAAATAAGAAAATTGACAAGAAAGTTCAGTGTTTAATGATATAGGTGGTAAAATTTGAAAAATCCTCCATGATTTTCATGTGTAACATGGAGGATTTTCAGGATTATTTGCTCGCCTCGTCTTTGAAATATTTGAAAAACAAAGCAATGGTTTCTATTCCCATGTAATAGTTTTTTACACCATAATGTTCGTTTGGTGAATGTAGTGCATCAGTATCCAGTCCAAACCCAAGAAGAATAGGATCTAGCCCAAGTTCTTTTTGGAACAGTGAACAGATAGGTATGGATCCGCCTTCTCTTGTAGGAATGGCTTTTTTTCCAAATGCCTCTTGAATGGCCAAATCAGCCGCTCTGTATCCGGGGGTCTCCGTAGATACTACTGCAGCTTGACCTCCGTGATGAGGAGTGACTTTCACTTTTACTGAAGCTGGGGCTATGGCCTTGAAATGTTCTTCAAATAGCTTAGAGATTTCTTTATGGTCTTGATTCGGGACAAGTCTCATGGAGATTTTTGCGTAGGCTTTGGAAGGTAGCACTGTTTTGGCACCTTCTCCTGTGTATCCACCCCAGATACCATTGACATCGAGCGTAGGTCTGATACCTACCCTTTCGATGGTAGAATATCCCGCTTCACCATGCACATCATTGATATCTAGTTCTTTTTTGTAAGCTTCTAGGTCAAATGGGGCGTCATTTAGTGCTTTTCTGTAATCATCAGCATAGGTCTCTACTTTATCATAGAACCCTGGAATGGTGATATGATTGTTTTCATCTTGCAGAGAAGCGATCATTTTGCACAAGATATTGATCGGATTAGCTACTGCTCCGCCGTATGTTCCAGAGTGGAGGTCCCTATTTGGGCCTGTGACTTCAACTTGCATGTAAGCCAACCCTCTTAGACCTACTGTTACAGAAGGGTTTTCCAAAGAAATCATGTGGGTGTCTGACACCAATACCACATCTGCTTTGAGTTTTTCTTTATTTTCTTTGACAAAAATATCCAAATGCTCAGAGCCTACTTCTTCTTCACCCTCTATCATAAACTTGATGTTGCAAGGAAGCTCATTATTTGACATCATGGCTTCGAATGCTTTCACATGCATGTAGAATTGTCCTTTGTCGTCGGCAGATCCTCTAGCAAAAATAGCTCCTTCTGGATGTCTTTCAGTTTTCTTGATCACTGGTTCGAAAGGAGGAGAATCCCATAGCTCATAGGGATCAGCTGGCTGTACATCATAGTGACCATAGACCAAGACAGTAGGTAGCTCAGGATTGATTATTTTTTCTCCATAGACAATAGGGTATCCAGCGGTTTGACAAAGTTCCACTTGGTCTGCACCAGCTTTTTCCAAACTTACTCTCACAAATTCCGCTGCTGCAAAGACATCGTCTTTGAACTTTGGGTCTGCACTTACAGAAGGTATTTTCAATAAGTCTATGAGTTCATTTAAAAACTTCTCTTGATTGTCTTGGATGTACTTTTTTACTGACATACTTGGGTTTGTTTTAGTTTATTTCAAAACATCATAAGTCTGATCGTCTTATGATATTTGGTCTCATGAACCAAAGATCTCCGCATGGATGTATGATTCAATGATTGACTAATTGCCTTCAAAATTACGTGATATATCAGGATTTGCCTATTTTAGTCAAAACTTTTATCATGAAAGCTATCATTTGTCAAGCCCATGGATTACCCAGTACCCTAATCTATGATGAAATTCCTGAACCTCAGATTGATGATCACGAAGTATTGATCCGTGTGGAGGCATGCGCTTTGAACTACCCAGATATCTTGATGATCCAAGATAAGTATCAAGTCAAGCCAGATTTGCCATTTTCTCCAGGTGGAGAAGTTTGCGGGATTGTGGAAAAGGTGGGTTCAGAAGTTACTCATCTTTATGTAGGACAGCGTGTATTGGCACTTTGTGGATGGGGAGGATTTGCAGAAAAAGTGAAGGTAACTGCCGAAAGGGTTTTCGAAATAACAGAAGAGATGGATGCTGTATCAGCAGCAGCTTCTTTGTACACTTTTGCTACAGCATATCATGCGTTGAAAGATAGGGCAATGTTAAAAGCTGGAGAGAAGATGCTGGTTTTGGGTGCTTCGGGTGGTGTTGGATTGGCAGCAGTTGTATTGGGCAAGTTGATGGGAGCGCATGTGATGGCAGCTGGGTCTTCTCTGGAAAAACTCGAAATATGCCAAACCTATGGTGCAGAGGTATTGATAGATTACAACAAGGATGATTTCAAGGAAAGGATAAAAGAAGCTACGAAAGGAAAAGGTGTGGATGTGGTATTGGATGTAGTAGGAGGAAAATATGCTGACCCAGCCATGAGGGGAATGGCTTGGAAAGGTCGGTATCTCATTGTAGGATTTACCTCGGGAGACATTCCAAAGATTCCCTTCAACCTACCCTTACTCAAAGGTTGTGCAGTTCTTGGGGTGTTTTGGGGTAGGTTCTCCAAGGAAGAACCTGAAGCTCATCGACAAAATATCAAAGCACTTACTAAGCTTCTTCAGGAAGGTAAAATCAAGCATCATGTCTATAAGACTTATAAGTTAACAGAAGCTCCTCAAGCCATGGAAGACATGATGAATAGGCATATCGTAGGAAAAGCAGTGGTGCAGGTTTCAGGAAATTAGACTTAATAGAAGATCACGGTTTTATTTCCAAATGCGAGCACTTTGTGTTCTAAGTGATATTTTATAGCTTTTGAAAGAACGACTTTTTCGATATCTTGACCCATTTGGACCAGGTCCGAAATGGTGTTGTGGTGACGTACCCTTGCCACATCCTGCTCAATAATAGGCCCTGCATCCAACTCTTCTGTGACATAATGCGCTGTAGCACCGATGATTTTCACACCTCTAGCATAGGCCGCATGGTAAGGCTTAGCGCCTACAAACGCTGGCAAAAAGGAGTGGTGAATGTTGATAACTTTGTTCGGGTAGGCTTTTATGAAGTCTTCGCTCAGAATTTGCATGTATCTGGCCAAGACCACAAAGTCCACATCGTGTGTTTTGAGGAGTTGTAATTGTTTTTTTTCAACTTCCTTCTTTTTTGACTTATCCACAGGTAAGTGTACAAAAGGAATGTCAAAAGCTTCTACTATAGCCTGAAGATCTTTGTGATTTGAGATTACCAAAGGAATCTCTACATCAAACTGACCAGCATGGTACCTGCTCAGAATATCAAAGAGACAATGAGAAAGCTTGGAGACAAAAAGTGCCATTTTGGGTTTTCTGTCATTGAAGTAGAGTTGAAAGTCCATAGCAAATTTTGAGGCTATTTCTTTTTCAAAAGTTTCGTGGATTAGCTCTTTTTTCAAAGCAAAAGTATCTAGCTCCCAAGATGCACGCATGAAGAACATGCCCAGTTCTTGATCTACATGTTGATCTATTTCTAGGATGTTTCCTTTGTTAGAATATAAAAATTCAGATACGGCTGCTACGATGCCTTTTTGGTCGGAGCATTGAATGATAAGCGTTGCGCGATTCATGATGGATTATTTTCGAGTTCGAAAAATAATGTAAAATAATATAAATCCAGAAACCGGGATTGGAATTTCTGGGTTAAACTAATTTTACAAAATAATTTATGGTATTTTCGGATAATATTAATTGTAATAAAGCTGTCCAATTGAAGGCAATTGGATTCACAGATGCCTGTATGAACAGCTTATTACAAGTTTTCAAAGTTTAAAGCAAGATGATCAATAGGATCAAAACCACAATCAAAGCTCCTGTCGAGATGTAAAGACCATTACCTCTGTTTTGAGCTTCTTTTTTCAATTCTCTCAATTCTGATCGTACTTCTTTTCTTTCTTCTTTAGTCAACTCTGTAAAATCCATTGCTTTAATTTCATTTACCCTAGATTCGATCTCCTCTAATCTGATTTTGTCTTCAGCGGATATTTCTTCTGTTTTGATGGCAGATTTTTCTTTGGCTAAAGAGACGCTGGTGTTCAAACCCAAGAAAAGTAGCGTAACGAATGCGATTTTTAGTATTCTATTCATATGTAAATAATTTGTTTTTAAAGATGATATAAAATAGCCATGTCAATTTCATCGGGATTTGCCCAGCGTGCTTGCATGGCTATTTCATTAATACAAAGTTTGAACTATCACTTCAAACTCCCAATCATATCTTCAGGTTTCACCCATTCGTCAAACTGCTCATTGGTTAAGAGTCCAAGCGCGATGGCAGCTTCCCTCAAGCTAGTTCCTTCTCTATGTGCTTTCTTAGCAATGGCTGCTGCATTTTCATAGCCAATATGTGGATTAAGAGCCGTTACGAGCATCAATGAGTTTTCTAAGTGTTGCTTGATAAAAGGTGTGTTTGGCTCAATTCCTATCGCACAGTTGTCATTGAAAGATACGGCTGCATCACCTATAAGTCTAGCAGATTGTAGGAAATTAGCAATCATCATTGGCTTAAATACGTTCAGTTCAAAATGTCCATTGGACCCACCGACAGAGATAGCAACATCATTACCCATTACTTGAGCAGCGACCATGGTCATGGCTTCCACTTGAGTTGGGTTAACTTTTCCAGGCATGATAGATGATCCAGGCTCATTCTCTGGTATTAGAATTTCGCCTATTCCAGACCTTGGACCAGATGAAAGCATTCTGATATCATTGGCGATTTTCATGAGACTTACTGCGATTTGCTTCAATGCACCATGAGCTTCTACGATTGCATCATGAGCTGCTAGTGCTTCAAACTTGTTTGGAGCAGTGACAAGCGGTTGTCCAGAGAATTCAGCTATTTTTTTCGCTACCAGCTCTGCATATCCCTTTGGAGTATTGAGTCCAGTACCTACTGCGGTTCCTCCGAGTGCAAGTTCGGACAAGTGCGGCAGGGTATTTTTCAATGCTCGTAATCCATGATTTAGTTGTGCTACATATCCAGAGAACTCCTGACCAAGTGTAAGTGGAGTGGCATCCATAAAGTGAGTTCTACCGATTTTGACCACATTCATGAATTCTTCCGATTTGGCCTGCAAGGTATCTCTGAGTTTTTCAATACCCGGAATGGTGGTCTCCACGACCATTTTGTAGCCTGCGATATGCATGGCTGTAGGGAAAGTATCATTTGATGATTGAGACTTGTTCACATCATCATTTGGGTGGATTTTTTTCTTTTCATCTTCTAGTGAACCTCCCAAAAGCACGTGAGCCCTGTAAGCGATCACTTCGTTGGAATTCATATTGGACTGTGTACCAGAGCCTGTTTGCCAGATTACCAATGGAAACTGATCATCCAGTTTTCCTTCTAAAATTTCATCACATACTTTAGCGATGATCTCGGCTTTATCTTGTGCCAATACACCAAGCTCTGCGTTGGTAAGAGCTGCTGATTTTTTCAAAATAGCAAAAGCACGAATGATTTCGATAGGCATGCGGTTTCGCTCACCTCCGATTTTGAAATTATTGATAGATCTCTGTGTTTGTGCTCCCCAGTACTTGTCAGCAGGGACCTCTACAGCACCCATGGTGTCTTTTTCTATCCTAATACTCATGATGTTTTTAAAATTTTTAGTTTGATTTCAATTACTTCTGATTCAACAAAAGACGGTAAATTAAAAGTTCTATGTTTTCTGTCTTGATCAGTAGATTCATTAGTCCTTTCTCTTCAAGGGATGTGGAAAACATGGAGTTGCTAAATTACTATCTCGTTGGGATAATCCATAGCGTTTGTTTGGATTTCCTCAAGAGATAAGTTTAAATGATATCTATACTTTCCTATTGCAGCTACCCAGAAGAGAGAAGTTCTAGGCAAGTGTGCTTCCCCACCTATCCAAAAACTTTTAAAAGCGCTATTTGTTCCATGCTATTGAATACTCTTGATTAACGCCCTCAGGCGCTATAAAACTATAGTTGCTTTCGAAATTAGGATCACATGGAAGAAGATTCCGTGTAAAAGATTTTTTCCAAGATTTTTTTGCCAACTAGATTCCCTTGTTTTTGCCCTTCTACTATACCATCCATATAGTGAATTCCACCATAAAACCTTGAAATAGCAGCTTCTTCGGCAGCTTGAGTAAAGGAACTGAAGCTTCTGGCTGGAAGTCCATATTTCATTTCCACGGTATCTGTATAGGCAAAACCATCTCCAAAATAGTTTGTCAGGATAACAGCAGAAGCGGTAGAAGCCACAGAGTGCCCGCTGAGATACTCAGGAAAAGGAGGGGTCTGTAGCAATGGAACATATTTTGGATCAATGTGTTTACGGATGGCTGTCTCAGGCCTTATTCTATTACTTCTGTATTTTTCATCCCAGCAGGCCATAAATGCATCTTGTAGCGTTATTGCTAGGATGGTGTTGATTTCCATCACTTTATTGAACTCTAATTTGGCATCTTTGCAGGCAATATTGGCAATTCCCATCCAATGGGCTCCGGGTGAGATTTTTTTTAAACCTATCATCAGGTGCCCCCTATCTTCCAAAGCAAAGGGATTACAGTCCCAAAATGATGCGATTATCTTTTTTTCTTCTGTAAGATCCTGAGAGTAAACTTCTTCTGCCAACTTTAAGAATTCAGAATCTCTCTGATCTGAAAATGCAATAGGGGGTATTGGGGCGAATTGGCTTGCTGAATCTAGAAAAAATGGGCGAATAGTGTGAAAATAGGGTTCTACAGGAGGGAAATATCCTGGAGGTGTTGGATACCAGCTTCCCTCTGTTTTTATAGGGGTATAGCGTGGTAGGTTGCTGGTTTGGTTATATTTATCAGAAAGTGCAAATGTCAAAATCTCTTTGCTAATCGATATGGCATAATTTTCCGAATCAAGGATTGTCTGTGGAGAAAACCCCAAATCGATGTGTTTGGCTTTGAAAATTTCTATATGTTCTGCATGTTGGAATCCAGATGGCTGAATAGAAGATGCAGTATGCAGCATTGCCAAAACAGCACTTATCTGAGGATGAATATGGGGATAGCTGGTGTTTTCCACAGATATTACTGGGTAATCATTGATTTTGGATAGAAGAATATTTGTAGTAGAATCATTCAATGCCACTAATCCAGAAAGACTTATATAGGCAAAAAACCTCGCCGCCAATGGAGGGTTGGTGACATCATGTACCATGACTTCAGTTACTTGGCCTATGACCTGAGAGATTTCATAAGGAGAAATACTTACGGGCTCATTAGAAGAAGATTGGCAAGATAACTGGGCAAGCAGTATCAATCCTGCGAGGTTAATATTGAATGCTGTTTTTAGTAATTTATAAAGCATACTTCGTTTTGGTTATTTCTGTTCCTTTTGATAGTAGCTCGTAGCTTCAAATATTTTTTTGTTGAGATCATAAATGTCTAGGCAAGCCAATTCCAACTTCTATTCTTTTGCATCCCAACTTGGGAAATCCATAACTCAATCTTTAAATTCATAGCGGACAATTCCTCGTCCAATTATATTGAACAAGAATGTATTTTCATTCTTTTTGACGATATTTCTCGTATCTCCTATCAATTGTAGCCCTGATATGTTTTGGGGAATATATTTCAAATCTCCATTTTGATCTATTTGAAACAATAACCCATGATTGGCATCTATTTTTCCGATTCTCAATCTACCAGTTTCTGTATTTCCAGCCATCAATAGATATTTTATTCCTGTATCAGGGCTTTGAAAATGGTGAATAGCATGAACTGGTGCAAACTGAGCCTCTATTGGGATTTCTTGAGGTCTAAATTTGCCATCAGTGCCCAATTTGAACACAGCAGTTTTTAGGTAATTTGCCATCAGGTGCCCAGCTCCTTTCATTTCTTCCTTATCAAATATATCTTCAATCTTGGCAGAGGAAAAACTTTCATAACTGGGGAATTTAGCTCTTTTGTTCGTAAACTGTTCCAATAATTCATCTCTTGTCAAGAAGGGGTATGATTCTCCCTGTATATAAAACGTAAGTATGGGATCGACTGATCCATTTTGGTCAAAATCTTTGTAAAATAGCTCAACCGGCTCACTTGGGTTAGCTTTTACTTGACTGTTTGACCCATAATTTCCCACGATAATCTCTTGGTTTCCATTTTCATCTATATCCTGAATGGTCAATGTGTTCCACCAACCTTTATACTCTTGGTCAAAGTAGTCTTCTGTAGCAAATACAAGTTTGTTTCCTTTGTTCAAAAACACAGTGATAGGCATCCATTCTCCCACCAGCACCAAATCCTCTTTACCATCTCCATCCAAATCTTTCCAAGCAGCATCTGTTACCAAGCCGATTTGCTTAAGTGCAGCATTGTATTGCTCAGTCTGATCTTGGAATTTTCCACTACCATCATTAATCAGGATATAGCTCCTAGGTAATTCAGGGTATTTTCCTGGGATAACCCGACCACCGACAAACAAATCGGGATGACCGTCACCATCGATATCAGAAACCCTAACGCAACTTGTGCTGCTGAGCATTTTTGGTAGGTGAGATGGAGAAGGTGTCAGATGGCCGAGTCCATCATTGAGGTAAAGCATGTCTTGAAGATCGGGATCTTCTGGGGAAAAATTCCCGTAGCCACCTCGTGCAACATAAATATCCAAGTGTCCATTGCCATTGGCATCGAAAAACAATACATCAGTATCCTCAGCGTTTTTTTGCTGATCAAATATGTCTGTTTGAGGATGTAGCGTGTATCCTCCTGATTTTTTTTGTAGATATATCTTGGCGGAATATCCAGCCAATCCACCAATAAATACATCATCAAGCCCGTCACCATTGATATCAGCCATTCCCATGGCCGTTTTTGATGCTGAGAGTGGATTGACCAGCAATGCCTGTCTCTTAAAATCATTGGTCACCCTTACTTGTTGGTCAGGGAATGGTGAATTGATAAGGTTGAAAAGTTTTTTGAGGTTGTTTTTTTTCGATAAGACAGGCTTTTTAGCTTCTTTTTCGTAGATAGTCAGTTTTTGGTTAGAAGCTATAGCCTTTAGTGTTTGGGTATTGCCATTGAGCCACTCGATGACCAAAGAATCTACTTTTTCTGAATCTCCAAGTCCAAAGTGAATGACAGGAGATACACTTGATTGGTAACCTCTGGTAGGCATCTGTTCGATGACCTGAAATTTACCGTCATGATAGACACTTACCTTTGAGCCTAGTCCAAACCTGTTTTTGCCTTCACCCTCTAAAACAACTTTCAAGTATCTGTTACCTAAGTGAATCTCGGATGTATTTTTGAATATCGAGGCTGGAAGATTGACATTATTGACTATGAGTTCAAGATCTCCATCATTGTCTAAATCAGCATAAGCAGCCCCATTGCTATTAGAGACATGATTTATCCCCCAATTTTTGGTTGTATTTTCGAAAGATATCCCAGATTGGTTTTTGAAAATATAATTGACAATGTCAGAGGCAGGGATTTTATTGACCAGCTCCAATACATTTTGCCTTTTGAGGTTTCCCTCATGTGTTTGTACATAATCCCCCATGTATTTGAGGAAATCTAAATTTGTATAGTCCCTCAAATATCCATTGGTGATGAAAAGGTCTTTCCAACCATCGTTATCAAAATCGGCAAACAATGCCGCCCAGCTCCAATCCGTATTGGATATACCTGCTAGCTGACCTATTTCACTAAAGTACCCATTTCCGTGGTTGAGATGCAGCATGTTTCTCATGTATTGGTGGTGAAAACCAGCACCTACCATGAAGTCAAATTTTTCATAATTATCAGGAGCCATCAGGAGTTTTTGCCTTTTATTACCTTCCGGAAGCATGTCTATAGTAAAAATGTCCAAGAGCCCATCATTATTGATATCAACCACTTCATTTCCCATAGAAAACTGACTGATGTGTCCCAAAGATTCTTTGATCATGTCTTTGAAAGTTCCATCTCGATTATTGATGTATAAGTAGTCAGGTGCCATGTAATCATTACTGACATATATATCCGGCCATCCGTCTCCATTGAGGTCCGCAATACCTACTCCTAAACCATAGGAAAGTGCAGAGTTTTGGATTCCTGCTTTTTGGGTAACTTCTTTAAATTTCCCATTATCATTTCTGAATAGTTGAGAACCTGCCGGATCTTGATGTTTCAATAATTCCGCTGTACTTGCTTCATCTAGGACGGGTAGTGACTTGGGATTGTGGTTTAATAAAAACAGGTCCAAATCTCCATCTTTATCATAATCGAAAAACACAGCTTGAGTGGAATAAGAGTCAATGGCCAAACCATAATTTTCCGCCTCGTCTTTGAATATTGGAATGCCTGAATCATTTATTCCCTGATGGATAAACAGTTGGTTTTTTCTTTTTTCTGCTGCGACACTACCAGAGTAGCATATATAAATATCCAAAAGTCCGTCTCCATTGATGTCGACCATAGTGACTCCCGTGGTCCAAGGGCCTGGCCTGCCCGCTACCCCTGAGGATGTAGTAATGTCTTCAAACTTAAGTTTTCCTTTGTTGAGGTAAAGCCTGTTGGGAACCATATTTCCCGTGAAATATATATCATCGAGACCGTCGCCGTTGAGATCTCCTACAGCTACGCCACCACCATTGTAAAAATATTCGTACATCAGTACGTTTGTATTCAGCCCTTCGGTCAGTTCATTGTTGAAATCTATGCCCGTATACTCAGTACTTAGCAATTCAAACAAAGGTTGTGCAGGATCATCGGAATTATTGTTTTCAGCAGAGTCAATAGATTCAGAACATGCGTTTAATAAAAGCAAAGCACAGATTTGTATAATAAAACGGTGGAATTTTGGCATAAGGCAATTTATCAAAACATCACAAATAAAAAAGCAACTTAACCAAAAAACCTATGTTTCTTGTTTAAGTTGCTTACTTGAGGGTTAATAGGTTATTAGTATCCTGGATTTTGCATCAGTTCTGAATTTCTGTTGATTTCATCAAAATGTATAGGCATCCAGTACATTTTGTCCAACCATAATCTATTTTCTTTGCCAGGATCAATATCAAACACCTGATAATTATAGTCATAGATTTCTGGGTCGTATCTGTATAGCGTATTGGATTGGCCTGGCTTTAGCGTTCCACGGATTTGTATTCCATTGGCTTGGCGTCCCAAAGTCTGTGGAGCAATCATCCATCTTCGGGTATCGTAGTATCGCTGCTCTTCAAAAGCAAGCTCCACTCGTCTTTCATTGATGTATTTCTCTCTCAGTTCTTGTCCAGAAGCAGTAATTGCAGGCATACCTGCCCTAAACCTGATCTTGTTCAACCATGATCTTGCTTCATCCTCTTGACCAAGTTCAATACATGCTTCGATATAATTCATGACGACTTCCGTTACCCGAATCGCTGGCCAAGGGATTTCTTGCCAGGTATTTTGATCAACATGTGCAGGGTCTGGTTCTATGAATTTTCTGACATAATAGCCAGTATAACTTCCGTTCCAATCTTCTATAGGGCTACTTCTGGTATCTAGACCCCAGTGGGTAACTTTGGCACCTGAAGCGTTGGTCACTTCATAGCTACCAGTCTGGATTTGCCCGAGGGGATCTCGGGACTGATTGGCGGGTGATCTTGGCTTCCACTGTGCACCATCATAAAGGAATGTGGCATACAACCTTGGGTCTCTGTTGTCATATGGAGCACTGGCATGTTCAGGATTGCTCCAATCGAAATCACTGCCATCCATCATTTCATAATCATCGATCATCAATTGTATTGGCGTATTACCTGCCCAGTTGTTGTAACCATTTGGGCCATTGAAAAGACCTTGTCTTCCTCCCCACTCTGGTTTGGAATTGAGATAATACCTGCCAAAGATCATTTCATTTTCTCCACCATTTCTTGATAAGGAGTTGTTGTTGTATACAGTAGCGGCTTGTTCTGCGCTGAGAGGGGTGGTCAATTGCAGCTGGTTTCCTGGCATAAGATCCATGGCTGCTTTTGCTGCGTCCTTTGCACGTTGCCATCTTTCTATTCTATTTCCACTAATGTAGCCTAATAATTCTTTGTTGGAGTAGCTGGAAATAATAGGGGAATTGGCAGATGCGGTAGGGATGTCGTGGAGATCACTTGCTGCATATAGCAAGACTCTTGCTTTGAGTGCCAGGGCGGCTACTCTGTTTGCTCTTCCTCTTATCAGGTTATGCCCATCAAGGAGTTGAGCAGCTTTATCAAGATCTGCAATGATGAAATTGACGCATTCTTCGAAAGTGTTTCTAGGAATCTCATAAGTTTCTTCACCTAGCTTATAAGTTCTGTCAGCAATAGGAAATGCAGCATAATTTCTCAGCAATTGATGAGAGAAATATGCTCGCATAAATGTTGCCTCACCCAACAGCCGGTCTACAATACCTCCAGTATTTTCAAATTGCGGATCAGATAATTTTTCGATGGCAATATTGGTGGAGCGCAGTCTTGCGTACATATTTGACCATACTCTAGAGTCATCGATCCATCCAGGGTTTTCGGGATTGGACCGGGCTTCTGTCACCACTGTGATACCTCTACCAGGATGGGTAAATATGGCTTCATCAGTCAAGGATGCAAGAGCTTGTTCATTGAATCCACCCCAAACTAATCCACCATAAATATCCGTAACAAAAGCTTCTGCCAAACCGGCATCGCTCCAAACTGCAGATTCTGCTACTTCCCCAAGAGGAGAGGTGTCAAGAAAATCATCATTACAGCTTACCAACCATCCTGTTAGCAAGAAAGTGAGTAGGTATATTCTATTATATTTTTTCATGTGTTTATATTTTGTTATTTAATGGTCACATGGAATCTTCGCATAGGTATAATCATCTCCCTATGTGACGCTCTAATCATAAACGTCTGCTTCAGAAAAGCCCACTTGTATCAGACAAGCTCGATTTCATAACAAAGCTCAAATTTTAGAATGTGACTGAAAAGCCACCATTGATTACTCTAGCTTGTGGATAATATTGTCCTGTGGAATTATTAGATTCAGGATCAAATACCTTCAGCTTGTCCCATGTTATCAGATTGAGTCCATTTAAGTAAAACCGGAGGTTGTTTACTCCTATCTTGGAACCAAGCTGTATAGGTAGTGTATAGCCAAACTCAATGTTTTTCAGTCTGATGTAGTCAGTTTCTCTATACCAATAGGTATTGTTGTTATCCCCATCAGAATAATATTGATCTCCTCGATTGGCTATTCTTGGGTGTACGCTGCTTGGGTTTTCTACAGTCCATCTGTTTTCATAGAAATCCAAAAGGTAGTTTCCGATATTTCCAGATTCTCCAGCACTCACAAGAGTGATTGCACCAGTGGCACCTTGGAAAAGTACAGATAAATCAAAATTCTTGTAACTTCCATTGAGTATCATACCTCCTTGGAATCTTGGGATGTCATTTTTGTCTAACCTTACCCTATCCAAAGGTGAAATGATACCATCTCCATTTACATCTTTGAACTTCATGTCTCCTGGGCGCAGTTCATTGGTAATTGCAGAATAGTCTAGTGTATTGCGTGCAATATCTTCCTGATCTCTGAATACACCATCATATATATATATAGGCCCTGGCGCATTCATAGGCCTACCAGTACTTCTCTGCCATTCCTCAGCTCCTGGAGGTTCGTCCCAGAATAGGATTTTGTTTTTGGCATATCCGCCATTGACACTTATACTGTACTTCAATTCTCCCTTGGAACCACGATATCCTAAGTTGATATCAAAGCCCTTGTTCTCGATTTCGCCGATGTTTTCTGCTGGTAACAATGAGGACAGTCCTGTGCTTTGTGGGATCGATGCGTTTCTTCTCCATAGGATGTTTGTTCTTTTGTTATAAAAAACATCAAATTCGAAGAATATACGACCTTGTAGCAATTGGCCTTCAATTCCAATATTGCTGTTGTTGGCTACTTCCCAGGTAATCATATTGTTAGGTACTCTGGTTTCATATAAGGTTTTTGTTTCTTGCCCTTCGAGTATATGACTCCTAAATCCGTAAGTGGACAGGAATTGATATTCCTGAAGTGCATCTTCATAGAAAATCTGGTCATTCCCCATTTGTCCCCAAGAACCTCTTATTTTGAAAAAGTCAAATGCAGGGAGTGAGTTTTTCCAGAAGTTCTCTTCGGAAACTACCCAGCCTGCCATCACACCAGGAAAGAACCCATATCTCGTATCTCTTGGGAAAATGTAAGAAGCATCATACCTCCAAAGAAACTCCATCAGGTACTTTTCCTTAAAGTTGTAAGCTACCCTACCGAAGTAGTTCAGCCTAGCGCGCTCGAAGGCTCCACCTCCGTTGTCTTTTTCTTCATCACCTCCTGCAAACATCTGATCTATTGCTGTAGAAATAAAGAATCTTCTATATGCAAAGAAATCGTCTGCATTCACGGTTTCTTTATTGGTACCTGCTAAAGTTTGGAATCCGTGGTCACCGAATTGCTTCTCATAAGTGAATACACCGCCTAGCAAGATGTTCAATTGGTTGTAGTTGGATTGTCTCAATCTTGGTTCTGCAGGACCTCTTTCTGTAGGAACGAGTATAGGTGTAGTTCCGTCAGCTTCGAAGCCACTACCTCTTTGGTACAGAATCCAAGGGGTTTCCCACCTTTTGTTAAACTGACTCAGGTTATCCACCGCAGCAGTACCTGTGAATTTCAGTCCTTCTACTCCAGGTATTTTTATATTTAATGCTCCATTTGTTTGGAAATAGTCTCTTATTTCTCGGTCATAACCAGTAGCATTGGTAGTGATTACTACTGGGTTTTCTCCATTCTCTATATCGGGACCAGGTCTTCCATCAGGCCAAAAAGCTGGTTCATTGGGCTTGCCGCGCATCTGCATTCGGAAAATTGCCGATGCAGGTCTTGTAGGGAAGAATCTTTGTTCTCTTCTTCCCATTACACCTATTTGCATGTCGATGTGGTCGTTGATCTTTGCATCAAGGTTGAGGCGCATATCGTACTGCTTGTATCCAGTTGCTGAGTTTTTATAATATGCATCTTGATTTTGATAACCAATGGAAGCCATATAATTGATGTTCTCACTGCCACCGTTTAGCTGGACATTGTGTCTGGATTGTGGTGACCAGGTCTTCAGGGTGGCGGCATACCAATCTGTATCTGGATAGTTCCATGGATCAGTGCCTGCTCTATGCAAAGCCAATGCTTCTGGACTGAATGGAGCATTTCTGATTTGTCCATTAGGTCTGGTATAGGTGCCAGAAGTGGCAAATCCTGTAGTAGCAGCCTGCCACTCAGAAACAGGCAGTTCGTAAACACTCAAGTCATTGAGCATTTGTCCATATTGGGCAGCGTTGGCAAGTCTAGGAACGACAGTAGGTTGAGCAAAACCTTGGTTGAATTGGTAGGAAAGTTCAGGCTTTCCACTTTTTCCCCTTTTGGTAGTGACTAAGATTACCCCATTGGCAGCCCTTGCCCCATAGATCGCAGCAGAAGCATCTTTCAGTACAGAGATAGATTCTATATCATTGGGATTCAGTCTTTCTATACCTCCAGCCCTTGCAGGAATCCCATCTATGACTATCAATGCATCATTGTTACCTAGGGTATTTGAACCTCTGATCCTGATTCCAGAGCCATCATAGCCAGGCTCTCCACTCCTATTGACTGCCACTACACCAGACATTCGTCCAGCGATAGAGTTTGTCAGGTTCAAAGCTGGTGATTTGACTAGCTCAGAGCCTTTGACAGTGGCGACCGATCCCGTGATGGTTTCTTTCTTTTGTTCGCCATAGCCTACAACTATGATTTCGCTTAGGGATTGAAAATCAGTAGCCAAGGTAATGTTCAAGGTTGACTGCCCTGCTAATTGCACCCTTTGTGAAATAAATCCAATAAAAGAAAAAACAAGGACACCATTTTCTGGTGCTTCTATAGTAAACTTTCCATCAATGTCTGTCACAGTACCCAATGTACTTCCTTCTAGTAAGATAGTCACTCCTGGTAAAGGATCTCCCAAATCATCCACAACGACACCTGATACAGTCACATCTGCCTGTTGCATGATAGTGACGAGATCGTTTTTTGACTTTTTGGTGGTGGGTTTAACATGTATGTTATTGTTTACCTGAACAAAGCTCAGCTCTGTTTGTCGGGTCAAATTTTCCAGTACCTCATAAACTGTTTTATCATATTCGGCAATGGTTAACTTTTGGTTTTGAGAAAGGAGGTTATCTTCGAAAGTAAACCTGAATTCTGTTTGGTCTTCTATTACCTTGAACACCTTTTTGATTGGTTGATCTTTAAGGTTAAGAGACACTCTCACTTCATCAATGGTTTTTCTCTGGGCATTGCTAGTATTAGCGAGTAACACTGAACAGAAGAACAGTTGTATCAAAAAACCATATAACATCCTTTTTGACAGCATAATAAGTTGTCTAAGTATATTTTTTTTCATAAAATTGACTGGTTTAAGTGTTGAAATCTTGAACTATTGCCTCTTAGATGTAACTAAAGTGTAGAAGAGGCAAATCAGAAGGCAGCATGTAGTTCCCCCCAGAACTTATCCTGCCTTCATTTTTTATGAGGAATTTTCTGCGATACTTTTCATAGTCTAGTAGGTTGAAATGGTTATGGTTTTATTGTTGATCTTATAGTTGAAACCAGAGGTAAGCTTGATCCCTTCCAAAACATTTTCAAGGGTCTCATTTTCATAGGCACCGGTGTATGTCCAGCCTGGTTTGATTTTTCCTTTTAGTTTGACTTCTACACCGTACCATTTTTCGATCTTCATCTTCACCTCTTCAAAGGTGTTTCGATTGAATATCAAATGCTTGTCTTTCCAGCCTATGGTTTCCAAAGGGTCAAATTCTGTTTTGTAAAATCCACCATCTGCTTTCATGACGAGCATTTCCTTGGGATCCAATAAAACTTGATTTCCCAGCTCATCATTAATTCTTACTTTCCCTGAAACCAATGCCACTGATACATCGCCTGTATAGCTTTGGTTGACATTGAAACTGGTACCCAATACATGTATGATTTTGTTTTCAGTTTTTACAATAAATGGTCGTCCATCTTTTTTGACCTCAAAAAATGCCTCTCCTGTTAGGGTTATGTTCCTAGAGGAATCTGAAAATTCACGAGGATATTTAATTTCGCTCCCAGCATTTAGGTAGATTATGGTTCCTTCTGAGAGGGTAATCATTGATTTTTTTCCAAAAGGATTCTTTTTAGTGGTATAGGATATTTCGCTAGTGAGAGCTGGTTCTTCGGGTGATTTAGAAATTACACTGTAACCCAACCAACAGATGAACCCAATGAAAATGGAAGCTGCTATTTTTCTCAACGAAAAAAAAATGTACCAGCTGGAAGAGCTTTTCTTTTGTAAGCGATCTGTTTCTGAATGATCATGTTTGATGATATTCTCAAAGGTATCAATGTAAGTTTTGTCGCTTAGTTCAAGATTTTTCTTATACTGAATAGCCTTAATGATAGCCGCAGCGCTTTGGACTGTTTTCCTCTTTTCAGGATGTTCAGAAAGCCATTTTTCCCAAAAATGCTTATTGTCATCATCTGGGCTTACTACCCATTGTATGAAGAATTCGTCACTTAGGAAGTGCTGTATTTTATATTCGTTGTATTTCATTTTCTAATGGATTGAGCCAATAATTACTTGTTACTCCCAAACATTTTGGTTTCAATTATTGATTTGATGCTATCCAATGCCCTATAGATCAACTTGCGAGCTGATTTTACTTCACTGAACTCGAGCACTTCTGCTATTTCTTTGTAAGACATTCCTTCTTTATAAAGTAATAGAATTGCTTGTCTCTGCCTGGTTGTCAGTTTGTTCAAAGCATCTTCGATGAGTAGGGTTTTTTCAGTCTCTATTTCCAGCTGGATAAGTTTTGTCTCATGGGATAATTCAATCTGAAATGAATCTTCAAAAGAATCTATATTCTTAGATTCATTAGATTTGATTTTCTTGAGTTTTCTGATGATTTCTCTCTGGAGAGACTTAAAGAGGTAGGCTTTGATGCTGTGAACTTCTTTCAATTCTCCCCTTTTTCTTCTCAGGTAGATAAAAATATTCTGAATGCAGTCTTGAACTACCCCAATATCATTGGTGATCTGAATTCCAAACTCAAACATAGCTGTGGCATGGAAGCGGTAGATGTAATTAAATGCTTTCTCATCACCTCTGTTAAAAGCTGCCCAAATCTCTATTTCAGGTTTTTTTTCATATTGCTTCACAGCTTCAGCGTGCTCAATCAATATGACTGTCTGATTATTTTGGTTTTTAGTGCTGTTGGTCATTTTGGGTTGGTATTTCTTAGAATACTTAATATTAAGAGGAGGTAAATTGTCAAAATGACCCCATATTATTTCAAAAAAAATCCTTGAAAAAAATTTTTCTATATAAAATCAAAAGATTTTGCAAATACTTCTTCTTTTTCCGTGTCAAAAATTAAGAGGGCTTCACTTTTATCATCAAGTTGCCCAAACAAGTTACCGTCTTTTGTCCAAATGGGACTTTTGCTAACACTTAAAAAATTATCACAAAATCCTACGCAGTTTGACATTAGGACTGGCATTGCAAATTTTTTTGCAATTATTGGGAAATGTATTAATGCTTTTTCAATGCCTTTCGCTGAATTTGCTACACTTGCCAAATAAACATTTGCACCAAGGTTGAAAGCGTATTATGAATAAATGCCCAGTAAACTTTCGAAGCAAATTGCCAATGCAATTTTCATATTATCCGCTTTGATTATGATTTGGCCAACCCCATTTTCAAAAAAGGGGACTTCTTCAGCATGAAGTTGATGTTTTGAATAGGTTTGTCTTTGCTTATTTGGCTCAAAGCTTAACAGCAATGCAGGAAATTTCTACTTGTACATCTTTAGGTAATCTGCTGACTTCTACAGTCTCTCTTGCAGGAGGGCTAGATTTGAAATATTGACCATATGCTTCATTGATGGTCGAAAACTGTCCCATATCTTTGATAAAAATAGTGCATTTCACTACGTCGGCGAACCCAAACCCTGCTTTTCTAAGCACTGCCTCGAGATTTTTCATCACGGCATGAGTTTCTTCGGTAATGTTTTCGTTGATCAGCTCACCAGTATCTGCATCAAGAGCGATCTGACCAGATATGTATAGTGTATTGCCTGCTTTGACTGCTTGGCTATATGGGCCAATAGGAGCAGGAGCTTCTTGAGAATAGATGATTTCTTTTTCCATTTGGATGTAGTTTATATTTTCAAAGATAGCGCTGATTTCAGCATGTGTGCAAATTTCAATAAGTTTCTGATTATTCCATGGCTTTTCATAATGAATGCTACTATTTAAGCTTTATCCTAAAATCCGCAGAAGAATGTTGTATTCGATTGATTTATAGTAACTATAGACCTTATAGGTTTCACTTGATTATTTCTTATTCCTATTTGGTAGCCAATAAAAACCTGAAGGGTCTGCCGATATTAGGTATTTATTGATTACCAACCTTGGAGTGAAATTTGAAAAGTCTTATATCACTTTCCATCGATTTTCTCAATGAATTGCTTAATTCAGGTATCTTTATATTGACCAGCTTGCTTTTTGCGTATAATCGCGCAGGATTTAAGTTGAACTTTAGTCTTAAAGTGGTGTATTTTAGTTGTCTATTAACTACTAAAAGTAAATGTCCAAACTGAAACTTCCCTTTATTCTTTTTTCACTGATTGCTTTATTTACTTCATGCAGCAGATCTGAAGATAAGCAGTTTGAAATCATCCCAGGGTCTTATATAATTGTAGATTCCGTCTTGATTGATGATAGTAAGTTTAGCATATCATATAAGAAGAATACCAAAGTATATAATGATAGCATTCTAGGGTTTGGTGATGGTACTTTTGCCAGTATCAACCTGTTTCATACCAAGAAGGGTGATTTTTTGATGAATTTTGAGATGGATAGTATTGATTCGTTTATCATCCCCAAAAAGCGCTACTCTGATTTTGCTGTTGATGGAGAAAGGTTTTACTTATTAAATCATCTTCTAAGTAAGATTTATGTATTTGACCTGAATAAGAAATATTTGAGAACAATAGACTTAAAGTTTGAAAATGAACTTCTTAAGCCATATTATGATGTTTTATTTGAAGTCAAAGAAGATGAAATTTTTATTATTACAGAATATTCTGGTGGAACATTAAGTGATAATTTCAAAAAATCCCATTTGGTGACAGTATTTGATTTAGAAGGTAACTTCATTTTAAGCTTTGGAAATTATCCAAAACCATATACTGAAGGGAAATTGGTGTTGAGTGGAAATGAAAATATTATCCTCAAGGATGAAAGTGTTTATATCCTTAATGTAGCAGGAGTACCAATATTAAAGTAGTACTTAACAAACGGGGATTTGGATGGTGTATATAAGCTAGAATCAGATCATTTTGATCCCGTCATTGGTTACTATACGGATAGTCCATTTACTGCCCCATTCACAGATCAGTTTAATGGTTTAGTTTCTGATCAACATTCATCTGAAAGAGTGTTTTATGCTTCCTATCACTCATTTGATACTAGAGAAAGGGAAACTGGTTTAGATATTTACAGATGGATGTTGATGAAAATTGATTTGGATGAAATGATTATTTGTGAAGTAGAGATTGCAGATTCTTTGTATTTGATAGAATATCCAGATCTAATCCCTCAAGTTAAGGGAGACACAGTTTCTTTTTTGATCAGGGAGAAAGATGAGGGGATGTATTTGAAGCGTTTGGTTTTTGATAGATATTACCTACTCCATTTATCCAACTGACCAAATGCTATCCATGTTTATTACTTAGGGACTTGAAAACTTGGAGATATTGGTCTGTGACATGATCCCAATTGTACTTTTGTGTGAGGCCTGCGCGAGCGGTATCTCGGAGTGCTTGCATGGTGTCTGGTTCGGATTCAGCAATGTGGATAAGTGTCTTTACCGCTTCGGGGTTTTTCTCAAAATACTTCCCATGTTTTCCATTCTGAAGCATTTCTTGATTGAAGGCAGTGTTCAGCGCTAAGATCGCACATCCATATCCAAGCGCCTTGAGCATGGCTGGGTTAGTTCCTCCATATTCGTGACCATGAAAGTATGCGTAGCAGTTGTGATACAAGGACTTTAGCTCCTCAGGATCTGTGACATAGCCAGTGAAAAGTAGTCTGTCGTCTTTTATAGATTTCAAGTTATCCACATAGCTGTCTTTGAAAGGAACGTCTCCTACGATCACAAGCTTACGCTTGGAATTTGACCTGACAAATCCCTGGATGATGATATCGGCATTGTTGTCTGGTACTAATCTTCCAACGATGAGGAAGTAGCTTTCTTTTTCCAAGTTCCATTTTGAGATTCTGGAAGCATCGGCACTTAGTGATGGGTTGGCACCATAGGCGATCACTTGAGAATCGACATGGAATAGTTCTCGATAGATTCTTTGCATCTCGTCGGAGTCATTGATCACTTGGTCGTAGAATTTAGTTGCCATTTTGGATGCCCACAGAAAATATTTTGCACCTAAGCCTTTCCATTTGGGCCTCAACCACTCTAGTCCGTCCACATTGATGGCGGTAGGTTTCCTGAATATCCTAGAGATAATGCCAAATGGGCCATTTCCAGAGTTGACAACAAATATCACATCGACATCTGTAAAGCAAGCATGAAGCATAGAGACAAAAGAATGAGTAAGCTGGGTCAGGCTCTTCTTTTCAATGGCTGGAGTGTACACGAGCCTGATTCCATTGACATAGGCTGGCTTATCTTTGAAAAGTGCCCTGTGACAGTACACGGTGACCTCGACCCCACGTTTTTGTAATCTTTCACCAAGTTCCTTTACCATGGTATCATAGCCACCATATACATACGGGTATCCTTTGGCACCTAGAATGGCAACTTTTAGGTTTGGCGTTTTTGGTCGGGATTTCATGGGTTTAGGTTAAATTAGATGCTGAAGTTTTCAAGAATTCTTTTTTGAGCCATTTTTCCTAATGAATTTGCCAATTCTTGGTTACTTTTCAATGTCGATAACTTTTCTATAAGGTTATCAATATTGTTAAAATCAATCAAATAGCCTGTTTTTTCATCAATGATCATCTCTGATGTATGCTCGTTTTCCAAAGTAATTACTGGAAGGCCACATGCCATTGCTTTAAGTATTCTGTTGTCATGATTCTCATAAACGAACGTTGGCGAAATAAAAACGTCAGAAGCTTTCAGTGCATCAGCAAGATACCTTGTTTGTTTGATTATTGTGATATTGGACTGTTTTCCTAAGCTTTTCAACTTATTTTCGAATTTTTCTTGTAAGGTAGCATCATCTAGATCAAACAAAACGATGAGGTGTATATCTGCTAAAACATCAAAAAGCTTTTTCATCAATACACTAAAGTATTCAGTACAGAGTGTGTTATCGAGTGGTACAGTGATACAAATTACCCATTTATCCATGGGCAGTTGCAGATAGTATCTTGCATCTTGTTCTGGTTGCAAGAATGGGCTGGGGTCAATGTGGGTGATTTTCATTCTGTTGGTTCAATTTTCAATTTCATGGTTTACAGGCTTTTTGAATAACTTTTGCAAAGTTATCCACATAAGCATCTTCTGAAAACGCTATTTTTTGTCTTTCTTGACCATTCTTTCCCATTGTTTGAATGAGTTCAGGGTTTTCGATCAGTTGAAGCATTGCTTTTGCTGCGACCTCTGCATTATCGAAAGGGATAAGTAGACCAGTGTCACCATCTATTACCATTTCTCTAGCTCCTCCAATATTGGTAGCGATTACGGGCTTTCCCGCTGCCATGGCCTCTAGTACTGTAGTCGGCAATGGGTCTGGTAGTATCGATGGCAATATAAATATATCTAGGGTATTCAATATCTCAGGAATGTCTGTGCGATATCCTAGGTAAGAAATCTTTTCTTTAATCCCTGACCTCGAAATCTTTCTGAGCAAGCTATCCACAAAATGTTCTGTACCAGGAAAGGCATCACCTACGATGATGAAATGTAATCCGCTTTTTGTTTTGCTGAGTTGTTCGGCAATTTCTATAAAGTAGTGTTGACCTTTCCAGTGATTTACTCTAGCAATCATACCAATGAGTATCTTACCTTCACTTTCCTTAGGAAGATCTTGATTTATCTTCGAAGTGATTTCATGGTAAGGTTGATGAGGGATCCCGTTGTATAATAAATTTATTTTCTTGGGCTCAATCTTATCTGACCAGCTATCTTTGACAGCTTTTGAAACTGCAATAACCAAATTTGAATGTTTGTTGATAACTTTTCCAAGAAAACCTTTCAGCCAGGATGGAGAAGCTATGATTTCGTGTAAATGTGTTACATGAGGCAAGTTGTGCTTTTTGGCAACCCATCCTCCTACAAGTACAGCTGAGGTATTTGAGTATATGATATCAATCTTTCTTGATTCGATTATTTTGCCTAAGAATGAATGAGCCTCATAGAGTGTGCTCGCCCTGTTGATAAGTCCTTTTATGTTGAAATATTTCCTTCTGAGAATTCCTAGCTTTTGGATATGAACATTTATAGCTTCCTTTTTGATCTCTGTGACCAATGGTCCGTCTTCGGAGAGCACCACATCGATCTCGAAGCCATGTTTTTTTAAGGCTTGTATGGAAATCAGAAAAATTTTGCTGGCTCCATAAAGGTCCGAAGAGCTATGAAGCATCAGTATTCTTTTATGTGGATAACTTTGCAAACTCATTTTTATTTTTCTCTCCTAAACATAAAAAAACTACCGATAAATCCCCCATGGTCTGTTTGTACTTCTACTATATCACTACTGTATTTTGAGAATAGTTTGTGAAGGGATTTTTTATCGTACAGATTCATTTGCATTACAGGTTCACTCATAAGTTTTCTATGCTTCAATGAAGAGTATAGAAAATTGTACCAAGATACTTTTGTTCTTAGATAAAAGTTGAGGTAAGTATGTGCTGGTAACTTATGCCCGTGTGTAATCTGAATATGGGCAATACCTCCTATTTTGATTTTTTGGATTAACTCTTCAATGATTGCCAGACCTCTTTGTTTCTCTATATGTTGAAGTACTATGTAGGAGTTTACCAAGTCAAAAGAGGGAAGCTTGGGGAGTTTTTTTCCGTCATAAACGATAAACTCAAGATTTTTGGAATCAAGTGCTTGAGCATGTTCTTTCGCTTTGGCTATGATATCAGTAGATATATCAAGTCCTATCACTACCTGCTGTGTCTGTCTAGCAAAAGGTATGGCAAGTCTACCTACCCCACAACCAAAATCCAAAATTGAAGCACTAGAAATCTGAAAAGAAAAATTTTCTTCGATCCTCTTTGATGTCTCCTGAACATATTCCTCTCCCGTTTGAAAAAACTCTCTGATACTCTCGCCAGTGAGGTTTTCTGTTTTGTACTTCTCATCAGAAAGTACCCCATAATATGGGTCATGCTTTCCGAATGTTTTCCAATTGCTTAAAGAATCATGCATTACTTTTCCTTGATTTGATAATTTTTGCAGGGTTTCCACCTACAATGCTGTATGCTGGTACATCTTTGGTTACCACAGAACCAGCGGCTACGATAGAGCCTTTGCCGATCGTGACACCAGCTAATATCACACTGTTTGCAGCAATCCAACAATCATCCTCTATTTTTACAAATGATCTAGTGACTCCTTGATCTATCATTGGCTTATCCACATCATTGAAATTGTGGTTTTCAGCATATATACTTACCCTAGGTGACATCATCACATTGTCCCCAATTTCTATATAACCCGAGCACCCGATATAGCTGTATGGTCCGATGCTACTGTTGTTTCCCACCTTTAGTCCGACACCTGCTTCCCCACCATAAAGGTTTGTAGGTCTTATGATTGCGTAGCTACCGACGGTGACCTTATCTCCAAAAATCAAGCCCTTTTCTGCGAGTCCATTGATCTCGCAATGATCTTGTGCGATGAAGTTTTTACCAACTTCAATGTACTTTGCCTGTCTAATCGTAACTCCTTTTCCGATCAGAAACAATCCTTTGGTACTTTTAAATCTCCAACGATACCACAATCCTCTGATCATGTTTCCTAACATGCGTGTCATTACACCCATTGTGGATAAACTATCCCAATCTGGACCAAATCGATCACTGAAATCTACTCCAGTAATTTTAGAAATACTCGTCCCAAGAAAATTACTCATTTAGAATAGCTTTGAAAGTTTGTTCCAAAGATATAAAAAACTTCTCCGTTGTGAATTTCTTTAGTCGGTTTATCCCTTTTTCTTTCATTTCATTTCTCAAAGATTCATTTTCAAGAATCAAGCTCATTTTTGCTCGAAGTTCTTCAGCTGAATTTTCACCTAATACGATGGCCGCATCTCCCGCAACCTCTTTGAGAGCACCCTGGTTGGAGATGATAACAGGTAAGCCATATGAAAATGCCTCTAAAATGGGTAGTCCAAATCCTTCATTGGACGATGGAAAAACATAAGCCGTAGCATTTTGAAATAGTTCCTTTAGCTTACTGGATGAAACGTAGCCAGGGAAAACTATGCTATTTTCTAGTTTTTTCTTTTCTACTAAAGACACAAGGTCATCATAATCATCCAAATCTACCCTTGGCCCTCGTTGACCCACAAGGTAGAGCTTGATATCTGCATAGTCAGGAATGTGGATAAGTTGAGAAAATGCTTCTATTAGAAGCCTCAGGTTTTTCCTTTTTTCCATTACACCCACATGAAGAAAATATCGATGGAGAGCTCTAATGGCTGAATTTTTTGCGTTATCCACATTTTTTGTAAGGCCCGATGAAGGATATACTACATCGACTTGCAAGTGCTCGAATTGAGGTAAACTTTTAATTTTCTGCTTAGAGTAATCAGTAATCGTAATGATAGAGGCATTTTTTTTGAGACCTTTTTCAAGGAAGAAGGTGTAGTATCGGAGCCATTGGCGCTGATAATGCTCTGGATTGTCCCAAAAGAAGGTATCGTGCAAAACAGATATTTTCTTGCCTCTACTCCAAACTGGACTTAAGATATCAGGGCTAAAGACCAGATCAGCTTTGTACCAAAATGATAAAATGGGCAAAGTAATCTGTTTTCTCACAAAATAGAGGAGTTGAAAAAGGAGGTTTTTCCACTTTGGAGTTTTTCCTTTGAAAAAATTCGAATCACTTACTTTATTGAAATCAGGACTTATGATGTAAGTGAGATCAGTATCTTTTCTTGAAGAAACTTCCTCACAGACTGATTGGATGTAGGTTTTGATTCCTGTTTGGGCTACATACAAATAATAAACATCAATCAAAACTCTTTTTTTATGCTTCATGATGCGGCGTTCTTGGGTAATTGTTCATCGCATATCCAACCATCCACCAAGAAGTCCAACTGACATAAAGGTAAAGTTCAGCATTTGCTGTGAAAAGCGGCAAAATCAAGGCACATTTGGCGGCAGCACCTGTGAATGCGATTCTTGAGGTCATCAGGTTATTATTCGTTTTGAAGACTTTTACACTGTGTACTATCGAGTATCCAAGAAGTAAAATGTAGATAAGCATTCCTATCCAGCCTAGTTGGACGCCATATATTAGGAATTGATTTTCACCTCCTATTTTCAATTCTTCATCCACACTGCCAACACTCCCACTCATAGCCAGTCCTACCCCTAGAGGCTGAGCGATCATTCCATCTAAGGCTATAGCCCACTCCACCAAGTGTCCCACACTGGATAGGTTCTGGAAGGTAAGTGTATCAATTACAAAGTAATAGAAATCTTCAGAAGCAAAGAATACTACAAAAATCACGAAAGAGAGTACCAAAGAAACACCTACCATGATTAAGGTATATAACCTAAAGGTGATTGCGACAAAAAACAACATTACAAAGAATGCTGCAAAGGAAGCTCTTGAGGAGGCTAACATCAAACTGATAAAGGCAAATGCCATTATCAATAGGTAATAGTTTGCTTCATCCCTTTTGCTTGTCAAAAAGAATATCAATCCTGCCGCAAACCCCATCAATACCGAACTAGACAGTTCAAGAGGGTCAGAATAGATTGATGCAAATCTTTTGGTAATGGCCTGTGTCTCGAAGGTCCAAGACAAGCCAAAGTTACCTGTAGGTTCTACATCATTTAGTGCCCAGTTGAATGCAGCATAGCCAGTCTTGCTTTGCAAATGGGTATCAGATAATAATTCTAGCATATTCACACCAAAACCAATAATAACTACAGCAAAAATGATTTTGAAAATCAACCCAGATTCAAAATCATCGAACTTTGTATTGCGTCCAATGAAGTATATCAATGCTGGAACAATCATACCTTTATAGTAAAAGATCTTGGCAACAAATGAAGCATCTCCAATCGGAGCGAAAAGGAAAAATGTAGCCATACCGATAAAGGCTAAAAACAGCTTATCAACAGGTGTCAACCTCAAAGGGTACGCGAACAGGTTTTTTTGGAATAAGATAAAAAACAAAAAGGAAATGATTACGACTAGGTCTTTTAGGAATTGAAATCCTTTAACCATCAATTCAGAGTTAGTCGTAGCATATGCTACACTCAAAAACACGGTATATACTGGAAAATATATCAATAAAAAATAGATCACATATTCCCATTTTCCTTTGATAACCATGTTTTTCACTGTCCAACTCAAGGTCAGAGAGAAAATTATAGCTAAAAGAAGGAATATCACAATGTGCATTATTATAGGAAACTGTTGTTACTTTTGAATTCGAAATATACCTGAATTTAACCAATTGACTATAAATATGCCCTGATATCTGGAAGCTTTCTGGAGCTCGGATCATGGCGAATACCATCTAGCAACCCGTGATATCCAGCTCGAAGTTTCTTGAATCTA
Organism: Belliella filtrata; assembly: GCF_022549775.1. Classification (GTDB taxonomy): domain Bacteria; phylum Bacteroidota; class Bacteroidia; order Cytophagales; family Cyclobacteriaceae; genus Belliella; species Belliella filtrata. Next base: position 242,731 of record NZ_JAKZGP010000001.1, read on the forward strand.
AACCTTATCACAAAATAACTTAAGTATGCTATTATCTTAAAGGTTTGAAATGGCCAAGCACTAATCCCAACAAACTGATTGGGATGAGACTTGAGTAATAGCAATTGGTTTCGGATATTTAGGTAGTGATTGATTGGACTTAAGAATCCTTCCCTATGTTTTTTCTTTGCTTTGGTAGATCCACTGACTTCATGGTAAAGGACAGACGCCGGAATAATATAGAGCATTGCACCATTTTCCCTAATCCTCAAAGACCAATCAACGTCTTCAAAATAGGCAAAGTATGTCGTTTTTAATGGTCCGATTTCATCAACTAGCTTTCTCCGAACCATAAAAGCACAACCAGTTAACCAATCTGTTTCGTACGGTTTTTCAGACGACAATGCTTGAGTTATACTTTCTACCTTTCCCTTGAACTTGTGGATAACTCCACCTGCATGCCATATTTTGGAGGAGTCTTCTTTTTCAAAAATTAATGGCTGTACTGCTCCCACTCCTTGATTCCGATCTAGATAGTTTACTAATGGGTCTAAAAACAAAGAATCAAAGTAGGTGTCATTATTTAATAATAAGATGTAATCAAAAAGCTCTTGCTGAGCCATTTTAATGCCTACATTGTTGCCGCCAGTAAAACCTAGGTTTGTTTGGTTTTGATGAAATGTGACTTCAGGAAATTCTTCCCTCAGTTTTTGACCACTTCTATCGGTTGAGCCATTGTCGACTAAGAAGATTTTGTGATTGGGGTAGGAAATAGATTTGAGTTGGTTCAAACAACTTTTTGAAAAATCATAGGTGTTCCAATTGACAAGGATAATGGCAACAGAAGAATAAGCCATGTGTATAGAAGGAGTAGCGCTTTAGTTGAAAATTATTCTCTACAAAAGTAGAAAATTTGATGAGAAATCTTACCAAGTTTTAATGAAGATAACATCTTTTGAATATTTAAGTTAGGATTTCATTTTACTTAAATTTATTATTTTGTTCTGTTCAAGAATTGACGTAAAAACATGTTTTTTCAAATAGTAAATACTAATTTGGGTTTTGAAAATTTCTTTTCTATGTCATAATGTGGAGGCAGTTTTGGAGGGTTTATAAATAAATCTTGTCTACATTTGAACTATACTTTGGAGAAAACATAAGAATATGAATTTTGCTATCGCAGGAGCGGGTTTTTCAGGAGCAGTTTTGGCTAGAGAGTTGGCAATGGATGGGCATCAGGTTACTGTATTCGAAAGCAGGGATCATTTGGGAGGCAACTGCTATACTGAAAGGGATGCAGAAACAGGAGTTATGGTTCATCGTTATGGTCCACATATTTTTCATACTGACGATGAGAAGGTTTGGGAGTATGTCAATCGTTTTGTAGATTTTATGCCCTATGTCAATAGAGTAAAGGCGACATTCAAGCAAAATGTATACTCATTGCCTATCAATTTACATACAATCAATCAGTTTTTTGGCAAAGCATATGGTCCTAAGGAAGCAGAAAGTCATATCCATGAGCTCGCTGACCAAACGATTGATTTACCTCAATCTTTTGAAGAGCAAGCACTCAAGTTTGTAGGTAGAGAGCTATATGAGGCTTTCTTCAAGGGGTATACAGAGAAACAATGGGGCATAAGTCCTAAGTCATTACCTGCGAGTATATTAAAGCGACTACCGCTTAGGTTCAATTATAACGATAACTATTTCAATCATAAGTATCAGGGAATACCGAAAGATGGATATACACCCATATTTGAGAAACTGCTTGATCATCAATTGATAGAAATTAAGCTAAATACAAAGTTTGACCAAGAAGGACATACACATTTCGATCATATTTTTTATACTGGTCCAATTGATGCATGGTTTGGCTATGCTTTTGGTAGATTGGGTTATAGGACATTAGATTTCAAAAAGGAAATTCATAGCGGGGATTATCAAGGTTGTGCGGTAATGAATTATAGTGACTCGGATGTTCCTTTCACACGAATATCGGAACACAAGCATTTCGCTCCTTGGGAATCTCATGAAAAGACAATAGTATTTAAAGAATATAGCAAAGCTTGTGAACCAGGAGATATTCCATATTATCCAATTCGATTACTGGATGAAAAGAAAATGCTCCATGAGTATTTGGTTTTGGCAAAAAAGCAAGATGGAGTTAGTTTTTTGGGTAGGTTAGGGACTTACAGATACTTAGACATGGACGTCACTGTCAAAGAAGCTCTTGAAGCAAGCAAAGCAGTATTGTCTTGTATCCGATCTGGAAAGCAAATTCCTTCATTTTTTATAGATCCGACATGAGCATAAGAAGGTATTTAAAGCATGAGGATCATAGGAGATTGTTAACAAATGTTTTCTCATTAGGGACAATACAAATTGTCAACTATATATTACCGCTATTGACAGTCCCTTATTTGGTGAGAATACTTGAGCCAGATTTTTTTGGATTGCTGGCTTTCGCTACTGCGACGATTACTTATTTTGCATTGATCACTGATTATGGGTTTAATCTTTCTGCAACAAGGCAGGTTTCTATTCATAGGGACGATTCGAAAAAGGTAAATGAGATATTTAATGCCACAATGATCATCAAATTTCTTCTAATGCTTATCAGCTTTTTGATTATGTGTTTTTTGGTATACTTTATTGAAAAATTCAGAAATCATTGGGAGCTTTATATGATCACATTTGGGATGGTAATTGGACAGTTTTTGTTTCCAATATGGCTTTTTCAAGGTATGGAAAAGATGAAATATATTACCTTCATCAATGTGAGTACAAAAGTCCTTTTTACTCTTAGCATTTTTACTCTAATCAGGGAACAAGATGATTATCTTTTAGTGCAGGGGCTTACCTCAGCTGGCTTTATTGTTTCAGGGACTCTTTCTATGATATTTGCCAAGCGGAAATTCAGAGTTTTCTTTTATCTTCCCTCGTGGTTTATCCTTAAAAATCACTTCAAAGATGGCTGGTATATATTTACATCCACACTAGCCATCAGTTTATTCACAACTTCAACTACATTCATTCTTGGCCTGTTTACCAACAATACTCTTGTAGGGTATTATGCTGCTGCCGAAAAAATCGTACACGCTGTAAAAGGGCTCAATGGGCCAGTTTCACAAGCCATATATCCTCTGATAAGCAAAAAAATTCATACAAACTTGCGTACAGGAGCATCTTTTATTTACAAAATCGGTAAGGTTATTATTCTTTTTTCATTTTTCATTTCTCTGGTGCTATTAATCTTTGCTGAGCCTATTAGCGACCTATTATTGGGAGATCAATACAAACCTTCCATAGTTTTATTGAGAATCATGTCCTTTTTGCCATTAATCATAGCTATAAGTAATCTCTGTGCGGTTCAGGGTTTGTATAATATGGGGAAGGCAGATTTGGTCAGTAAGTATTTGAGTTTGATTGGTATCGTTCATGTATTTTTAATCTGTCTACTCATTCCCTTTTTTGGAATTGTAGGAGCAGCGATAGGTGTTGTGGTTACAGAGGTTTTGGGTACTATTTTCTCAATTTATTATTTCAAAAGAGAACTAAGGGCTTCAATTGGCAATAGTTGAACAAAAAGTCTATTATCTTCGAAACTCAAATAAGTATATACCCAAATGAATAAATTGAAAGTTGCTGCTGTAGTTGTAACCTACAACAGAAAATATCAACTACTTTCTTGTTTGGAAGCATTGCTTAAACAAGAAAGGACTTTAGACGCAATAGTAGTAGTAGACAACTGCTCGACTGATGGCACGCAAACGTTACTTCAATCAAGTGGTTTTTTAGACGAGGTTGGGTATGGCGGAAATGTTGAAAAAGTCGTTTTGGAAAAGCTGGTCACTGCTAAAAATTCTTCTGGAGATTTGGTTAAAATTATCTTTATTGGCTTACCAGTCAACTCTGGAGGTGCTGGAGGTTTCTATGAAGGTGTGAAATTTGGGTATGAGGCAGGGTATGATTGGCTTTGGCTTATGGATGATGATGGCATGGCTGATACTATTGCTTTGCAGGAGCTTTTACTTTATACTTCCAAAGCCAATTTTTTGAATGCTTTGGTGGTAGACATAGAAAATCCAGAAAAACTGAGCTTTGAACTGAAAAATCCTAATGGTCAGGGGGAGTTTAGAGATAGAAAGGAAGTAGTTGAAAATTCAGAAGATGGGATTATTATTGGACAAGCAAATCCATTCAATGGTACTTTGGTTTCAAGAGTTTTAATAGAGAAAATTGGATATCCAAAGAAAGAAATGTTTATCTGGGGAGATGAAGTAGACTATCAATTTAGGGCCTCAAATTCTGGATTAGGTATAGTTACAGTGACCTCGGCAATTCATTATCACCCTAAAGCGGCTACCAAGATTTTAAATTTACCTTTTGGGGGCTATTTTATAGCTTGGTCAGGCATCCCTTTCAAGGATTACTGCAATGTGAGAAATACTGCATACATTCACAAAATGCACTTTCCGAAATCTATTTTGACGACTTTCATGAAGTACCTCATTTATTTTGTTCCAAAAGGTGACTTTTCTTCCTTGAGACTTTGTTTTAAAGCCACTATGGATGGCTTAAAAGAGCACTGGGGTCAAGAGAAAAAATATATGAAGTAGTTTATTGGTCAAATTTACATGAGCACTCGCTTTCTATTCTGAATTAGAGAAAAGTTTCTGCGTTGGGTATTTATTGATTATATCTTAGTTTTCTCTGAGGTATTTCCTGTTCAGCTCTTTGAGATAAAGTGCTAAAAAACAAAATACAAGAGCAATCATTCCTCCAAGAACCAAACCTTTGAAAAGCTTGACCTCATACCTGTCAAGTGGAAACCTAGGCCCATCTATTATTTGAATAAGAGGGGATGTATTTCTTTGATTAACTTTTGCAACTTCAAGGTTTTTTACGATCTCAGAGTAGATTGCTGTAGTAGCCTGTACATCAACTTGTTTTTTTCTCACACCGACAATTGCTGCTTGTAGTAATGGATTAGGGTTGGGAGTCTTATCGGTGAGGGTCGCAAAGTCTTCTAAACTTGTATCAAGGATCTTTCTAACTGAATCAGCTTGAGATTGAAGAATTTCTAAGTTTTCAGAAGTTTTCTTCGTCTTGGTTTCGAAATAGAAGTTATTGACGTTTTCTACTAAGGTCTCATTGAAGACTTTTGCGAAAGCTTCATCTTTTGAGGTAATATCTACTTTTATGATGGTAAGTTTCCTGTCTGGTTTAGCTACAGAGAGGTGTTTTTCCCTGATGATTTGAGAGATTTCTTTCAAAACAGAGTCTTGAGTCACAGAGAATTCACTCCTGTCGATTCCAAAATTCATGCTTTTGATATCAACTTTTTTACTCCATTTTTCATCAATCTTATGGAATTTTATATATCGGTCTACGAGCAGGACCTCGCTATCAAATGGACTTAAGAGTGTCTTGTCAAGCATATTGTTTGACTTGTAAAGCTCCATGATATTATCCCCTTGAAAAAGGCCGCTTGATCCTCCAAGATTCCCAAGGTTCATACCTACCAAAGATGCTAATCCAGATACTTGCCCTAATCCGCTTCCACTGGATTCTTCGAGGACGAAAATTGTTTCAGCAGCATATACTGGTTTTTTGAGGAATGAATATGCAGCACCCAGTGCCATTCCTATGATTGCTGAAATCAATAAGTATAGCCACATACTTTTGTAATAATGCATCCAACCCTTGGTTCTCTGCACGAGTTCATTTAGTGTGATTTTATCGTCTAAAATATGGTGCTCTGCCATTTTAGTTTTGCCTTATCTGTGTTACAATCAGTACAAGTGTGGCCAGACCAGTAGTAAGACCTACGAGTTCTCCTGGCTTAAGTGGGATCCTTGGTCCTTTGGAAGGTACAAAGATTTCAGCTCCAGCGTCCATTTGAGGATATACTCGTATACCTAGGAAGCTTTTTGTTCTCGCAACGTCCCCATTGGCATAGACTACATAGGTTCTCTTTCTATTGGACCTGTTGTCAAATCCTCCAGCCTTGTCGATATAATGCTTCAAGCCCCTCATTTGCTCATACCGCACTGTAGTGGGGTACACTACATTTCCTCTAAGCCTCACTGTCTGCAATTGTCTTGGAATAGAAATGATGTCTCCCTCTTCTAAAATAAGGTCAAACTGAGAACCAGGTTGCTGAAGAATCTTCTGAAGGTCTATGGCTACAGCTTCAGTTTCTCGGATTTTCACTTGACCAAAATCCCCTTTGCTTTCTGCGATTCCAGCTATAGTTTCTTTCTTGACATCAAATACTGCGGAACTTTCAGCGGCACTTTTTTCGAGTGAATTGTTGCCTAAATCTTTGAACAACCTTTCTAAAAGTAATTCTTGAGCTTCTGTGTTATTAGGGTCAAGGCTCAACTTTTCCTGAAGATCGAGAAGTCTCATCTGTCTTCTAATCTGTTCAGATTCAGTATTGTAATATTCCGTTCTTCTGATCAAAGTAGCTCCCTTTGGGTATGCGAAATTGGTAAGTCCTCCTGCCCTTCTTACTACATCAGATATTCTTTCCTGAGCTGATTGCACTGCAAAAGCACCAGGAGAATTCACTTGTCCCTCTATGTAGACCATTTTTTCTAGCGTGAAGTTTGGTCTTCTTCTTATGATTACATTATCGAATGCCTCTAAGGTATGCACTGACTCACTTGGTAATAAGTTTTGGTTGATTTGCACTGGTATCAAAGTCGAAAACATGCCTTCCTGTGGATCGCCAACTCTTCGTGAAATCTCAATATCCTGTGTGCTTGCGGATTCTCTCAATCCTCCTGCCAAGATGATCAAGTCTTCTACAGTCATGTTCTTAGAAAATGGATAGGTGCCAGGTTTTTTTACTTCTCCAGTGATTTGTACATAGAACTCTTCTTGTAAGTCATAGATACTCGAAATCCTTATCACATCTTCTCTTTGCAATGGAATATCTGAGGCAGATCCATTGAGGATTTCTCTCAAGTTTATAGATATCACCTCAGTGCTCAAGTCGTCGTGAGTTCTGAGAATGCTGGCGCGGTCAAGGTAGGCTTCTCCTCTTACTCCATCAGCATTTTCAATGAGTTTTTTCAACGTAAGTCCATCTGTAAGCGCATAGTCGCCAGACCTGAAGACTGCTCCTTTTATTTGAACTCTATTAGAATATCTATTCAGTACTTTGTTGATTTGATATTTATCCCCGCCTTTTACGGTAAAGATGTCGAATTGATTTTTGAAAATGTCTGAAACCGACCTCTCTTTCCCACTGATCCTAGACACAGAAATCCTATCTTTGAAAGCCTCATCTGTAAACCCTCCGGCAAATTTTAATAGCTGGGCGAAAGTCTCTTCGCTTTTTACTTCAAAAATCTTCGGTCTCTTGACCTCTCCTTCCAATGTAACCCTTGATTCAAAAGGCTCTACCAATATAACATCCTGATCCTCTAGTTGCTGATTCAAGTTGGCTGTTCCATGGATGAGAAACTCATAAATATCTATAGTGGCTACAGTTTTGTTTTTTCTTACCAGCTTGATATTTCTGTAAGTTCCGTTTTCATTAGGGCCACCTGCTGCATACAATGCATTGAATACGGTACTGAAAGCACTGAGTGTAAAAGTACCAGGTAGTCTCAATTCTCCGACTAAGTGCACTTTGATCGATTTTACATTGCCAAGCGTCACTTGCACAAAAGTGCTTGGATTGGAGCCATTCATACCTCCGTAGAAAGCCGATAGCCTGTTTTTGATGATTGCTGTGGCTTCCTCTATTGACTTTCCTGAAAGACTTACAGGTCCGACGTTTTCTAAAATTGCAGCTCCATCAGCATTAATGCTCATTTCTAAGTAGCGCTCAGACTGACCATAAATATCAACATACAACATGTCTCCAGGACCCAAAATGTAATTTTTTGGGGTTGGAGCATTGATGTTTGGTTCAAAAGTTAATGTTCTTTGATTGTTGTAAAACAAATCCGCACCAAATATGCTTGTGGGGTTGTTTTCACTTGCCTGTGGCTGTTGCGCTCGCTTCAATCCCCTTGTGATTTCCGATAGATCTACCTGATTTCTTTGGTTTCTTTTTCCAACTTGACCAGTTGGACGAGAGGGACTTGAGGTAAGATCCAATGCATCGATTCTATCTTTTAACTTCTCAAGTTCACTTGCGGGTACCCCTCTCAATCTTGCTGCTTGGATAAGTTCTGACTCACTTAAGCCAGATTCAGCCGCTCTTTCCACCAAGGTCTTGATTTGATCATCACTAAGTTCATCTACATTTAGATTTGCGAGTTCTTGGAATGATTGTGCATTGGCTACTGGATTTTCCAAGGAAAAGTAGACCATTTGAATCATGAAGACGAGTAGAATGGATCTCAGCGTTGCTTTAAAATGAAAATGCATATTTGTAAACAGTGGTTTAAACTCCCAACTTTCAAAATGTTGAAAGTGGACACTAATGGCAGTATACTTTGAACTTCCGCAAAGATAGTTATTCTAAGCTGTTATGAAACAGCTCAATGCTGTATTTGAACGATACGAGTACTATTCAGTACAATTTTTACAAATCTCGATTTGTGTCCTGTCACTTAGTAACTGATTTCTAAATGATTGATAGGAAGTGTTCTTCCATATATTTTTTAGTTTTTCAACGGGAATTTGCCCCATCACATGTTGAGCATCTTTGTCAAAGCAGCAAGGCACTACCCTTCCATCCCAAGTGATTACTGACCCTTGCCACATTCTCCAGCATTTATTTTCTATTTCTTTTTTGAGTTCCCATTTGCCATTTTTTCCAAGAATATACCTTGAGTATTTTATGTTTTTTGGAATCAATTCTGATCCATTTTCAAAATCATAGATTTGGGCAGTTTTCAACTGAAGTTCATCTACTTTCATCATTTTTGCCCAATCTTTCAAGCCATCAAGTTGATGTTCGTTTTTGCCTGTTACCAAAAACTGCAAAATGATCCTCGGGTAAAGCGATTTTCTCTCTGTTCTTTTGTGGATAAGTAGGCTAAGGCCTGCATGGACTTTGGATAGCTTTCCACCGATACGGTACTCTTGATAGATCTCTTGGGTGATTCCATCCATGGACACTATCAGTTGCTTGAGTCCTGAATCCAAAGTTTTATCCACAATTTCCTCTGTGAGGAAGTGGGCATTGGTAGAAGTAGCGGTAAACACTTTTCTTTGGCTTGCATAGCTCACAAAATCAAGAAATTTTGGGTGGAGGTAGGGTTCTCCTTGGAAGTAGAGGTGCAAATAGGTTAGATATTGCCCATTATCGTCTATGATTTTTTTGAAAAGTTCTTCTTGGATCATTCCTGTGGGTCTGGAGAAGCTTCTTAATCCACTTGGGCATTCAGGACATCGGAGATTACAGCTGGTTGTGGGCTCTATGGACAGGGTTGTTGGTCGTCCCCAAAGTACTGGTTTTTTGATCCACCGGCTGTAATGGAAAGAAGCAATCAAAAAGAAATAATTCGAAATTTTTCTCCAGCTGAGTAGTGTCCAATAGCTATATGCAGTGATTAATTTATTCACAAATAGATGATCCTTCGGGTATTGGAAGGCAAGTTAATAAATTGTTATTTTAAAAAAGCTTTATAAATTGAGACATTTATTAGTTATTCTCCGTATAGACTTCATAACCAAAAACTATAAATCATGAAAAAGATTTTTACAATCATCATTCTTGGGACAATTTTAGGCCTTTCTGCATGTTCTGAGGACGAAACACCTGATCAGCAAATAATTGGAAATTGGGAGTTGACTGAAACTATTGGTTCATGGCCAGTGGATATTCCTGAAGGTGAAGCCGATTACTTTGTTTCTTATCAATTCAGACAAGATGGTACATTTCAAAAGACACGAGACATTAATGGGACGGAAAGTAGAGTAAGCGGAACTTATACGATTGATTCCACTCAGGATGAAGTTTTTGCATTATTAACATTCTCAAGTTCAAGTGAAATAATTCAAAGCTGTAATTCTAATGCTACGACAGAATCGGTAACAATAGTATCAAATAATAGGCTTGAAGTAGATACAAGCCCTTGTGATGGTCCTAAAAATATTTTTGCCAAAAGGTAAATTAAAATGCCAAAATTATAAATGTTTTGTGGGGATACAGAACAAGATGTTAATATGCAATATTTTAAATAAATCAAAAAGAGCGAAGTTGTCTTATCCTTCGCTCTTTTTCGTTCAAAATATTTTCAATCAGTACTATGCTTTCACTTGTTTCTGCTCTCCAGCTAGCTCTATCAGGAAGCTGTCGATTGTACCGCGCTTTACATGTGGCATTACCACTATTTTGTACCATTCTGGTTCAAATTCGTAAGTGTTGGCCACCAAGTAGTATTTTTCTGCAAGTTCTCTAGACATGTATTTGGCTTTGATAGCGATGATATTGTTGTAGGGATTTCTAAAATATTCCACATCCATTTTTTCCAGTTTCTTACATATCCGCTCAGTTTTGTCACAGAGGGTTTCCATTTTGTACTTCCATCCTTCAGAGCCATGGATCTTCAAAATCATCCACATGGAGATAGCATTGGCACCAGATCTACTGCCACTGATGGTGAAATCTTTTCCTGGGATATACTGTGCTTCGTCCGTTTTGACATATTCTATGAATCCTTTCCTGATCAAAAATAAACCAGTTCCATAGGGTGTTTGGAGCATCTTGTGACCATCAGCTGTGATCGAGTTCATGTAGGGATTTTGGAAAGTATATCGACTAGTGGGATTAGTAAATGGATATATAAACCCTCCATATGCAGCATCTACATGAATCTTGAAGTCTACGTTTTGGTCACTGAAATAGTCCCCCAATAGATCAATATCATCTACTGAGCCAAACATCGTCGTGGAAAGATTGGCAATCACAATGAAATATTTGATTCCCTCTTCCCTAGCGGCTTTGATTTTTTCATTTAAAGAAGACTTAAGTATCTGCCTTGTTTCGGGATCAACTTGGAGGATGATATTTTGCAAATTGAGGATGTTTGCTCCTTTGGGCATTGAGTAGTGTGAATCTTCAGAATAGACCAAACCGATTTCTCCCAATCTTGCTCCTTTGTCTTTCATAAAGAAATTTCTATAAATCCACATGGCTTGAATGTTGGCTTCTGTACCTCCAGTAGCCACATAGCCATCTTGAGTATCTTGCTCTCCATGAAATATCTCTTCTGCCACCAATTTAATCAAGTCTCTTTCAATTTTCTGTGTTCCTTCAAACACTTCAAGGACTGATTTTTCACTCAATGTATGTACGCCAATGTGGTTGGGATTGCGTACCATGGCAGACATATAAGGTGCGTCTTGGAGAAATGGAGCATCAGGATAAAACTCTGTTGTGTCAAGGTATGTTCCTGGAATTCCGAGAATCGGCCTTTCTCCTCTATAGTCTAAATTTTCTCCTAAAGCTTTGAATACAGTATTTTTAATCTCTTCGTGAGACAGTTTTTTCCAATACATGATAGTAATGTTTTAAAATGGATAAAATGTGTTTTGGAATGATGCCTGTCGCGGACAATAAAAGCCTCTACTTTCATCTATGCAGACGGTTCGAAAGCAGTTGTTCTAACCTGAAAAGGTGTGGTCTGACAGCGATTGGTCCAATCAATTCCAAATTTTCCAAGCAGCTTCTGCTTGGAGGTGTAGCATTTCTAGTCCATTTTTTACTACGGCGCCTCTTGCTTCAAGAGACCTCATGAGAAAAGTTTTTTCTGGATTATATACCAAGTCGTATACTTTATGCTCTCCTGTGATCAACTCCACATTGATATCAGCCATAGCTTCGGTATTAGGGTATGTACCTAGGGGTGTGGTATTGATGATGAGGTGATGCGTACTCAAAATGCTTTCGTCTTGATATAAATCCTCATAAGTAATCCAATCCCCTTGGTTACTTTGGTTTCTAGAAACCATAAGATAGGGAATCTGGAGATCTTTGAGCGCTTGGACTACAGCCTTGGAAGCACCTCCTGTGCCAAGCACAAGTGCTTTTGGTCGCAATCGACCTAGCCAGAGGTCTAAAGAATCTTTGAATCCTATATAGTCCGTATTGTATCCTGTTAGTTTTCCTTGATTTATTTTGATACAATTGACTGCACCAATTTGCTCACAGGCAGGATCTAAATCATCTAAAAAAGTGATTACTTTTTCCTTGTAGGGAATCGTAACGCTAAGTCCTTCTAAGGAAGGATTTTGATTGAGAATTTGTGGAAATAGGTCTATAGACTCGATCTCATACAGGTCGAATTGGCAATCTGCTAATCCTTCTTTTGCGAATTTTTCTGTGAAATACTTTTTCGAAAAAGAATGTGTGAGCGGGTATCCTATTAGTCCAAATTTTCTCATTATTTTTTGAAGTAATTTGCAATCCTTTCTATACCTAGCACAAGGATAATTCCGAATGCAAATGCAAGTATCGCTTGCAAAAATAGCGAATCTTGGCCAGTTTGAGCAAGATATTCTTGAGGAAGTATGTTTTCAGTTATTAGAGGTTTTTGTACTCCAGAAGAAGAAACTCTATAGCTGAGTACGATTTTCCATGGCCAAAGTTTGTTAATAGAGCCTAGCATAAAGCCAGACAGTACGGCAATTGTTATGGCATGGTGCTTCTTGAGTAGCCAAGATATAAGCCTGCTAAAAGCCAATAATCCAGTAATACAGCCCGCTGCAAATATCATGATCACTGAGAAATTTCTCTCTGATACCGCTGCAAGAATGCTTTCATATTGTCCAAGCATAAGCAGGAGAAAGCTTCCCGATACTCCCGGTAATATCATGGCACATATGGCAATGGCTCCTGCCAGAAAAGTGAACCAAATCCCGTCAGGAGAATTGACTGCGGGCATGTTGGTGAAAAAATATGCGGCTACTATTCCTGCAAGCAATGCTATTACTACTCCTATTGACCATTTTTTGATGTCTCTTAAGATGATAATAGCCGATATAATGATAAGCCCACAGAAAAAAGACCACACAGGTATAGGATATTCTTCAATAAGGAATGTGATGATTTTAGAAAGTGCAAATACACTTGTGAGAATTCCTACGAGAAGAGCAAGAAGAAAGCCTCCATTGACATGTTTCCACAAACCTTTAAAATCAAATTTGGTAAGCAGGGAAAGTGCGGTTTTATCAAAAGATTTTATGCTATCAAGAAGCTCTTCATAAATGCCTGTGATAAGGGCTATAGAGCCGCCAGATACACCTGGGACGATGTCTGCTGCTCCCATGGCCATACCTTTGAGGTACGTAAGGAGATAATCTTTGAATCTAATCATGTGGGGAAAACGAAATGGACTGCCAGAATATATGCTAGCAGTCCAGAATATTTAAATTTTGATCTCACCGATAAAGTGATCGAAAGTATCTCCTCTGAGTCCAAGTCTGATTGTTTCCAATGGAATCAGTTCGGCTGGAGCTATATTTCCTAAATTTACATTGGCGCCAAGAAGCTTAACAAACCAAACCTGCTGTTCTTTTTGTGGTGCCTCCCAAAGTATTCTCTCTTCTGGGATTTTGGTAAGAATCTCTTCTACAAGCCCTTGACGTACTTCTCCAGAGTCTCTGAACAACCCCACTGTCCCACCTTCTCGAGCTTCTCCGATTACTTTCCAAGAACCAGCTTGCAGTTCTTTTTCCATCTGCTCTATCCACTTGTAAGGAGGAATGATTTTGGCAGCATCTTTTGATCCTACCTCTGAGAGTACAGTTACATCTTTGGCTAGGGTTTCGATGAATTCACACTTTTTGTCGTGATTCATACTGATCGAACCATCCGATACTTCAGCAAATCTTAGATCATACTTTTCTAAGACTTTTCTATAATCATCAAACTGATCTCTAACCACAAATGCTTCAAACAAAGTGCCGCCAAGATAGACAGGCACGCCAGCGTCGTGGTACAGGCTTATTTTTTCTGCCAAATTTTTTGTCAGATATGATGTTGCCCATCCTAGTTTTACAATGTCAACAAAATCTGAATTATTATCTAAAAAATTCTCTACTTCTCTAATGCTTAGGCCTTTGTCCATGACCATGGTGAATCCTGATGTACGAGGTTTTTCTGTTCGTACAGGGATGTTATTTAAAACATAATTCATTTGCCGGGTTTTTATTACTGGTAAATAGTTGGTAATAAAGAAAAGCCCTATTAGCCTTCCTTAAATTGAGAAATAATCTTTGCGATTGCCTTTTGGTGCTTTACCTCTGGCATCAACTCATACAATAAGATATGCTTATCAAAGTCCAAAGTTAATGCATTTTCTAAATATGTAAAGGCTTCTTTGTATTTACCTGATTTGATCAGATAAACTACAAGCCTGTAATAAAGCTCTGCGTTTTCTGGTTCTTCCTCTATACCTTCTTTGAGCACATCCTCAGCTTCTTCAAATCGATTTTGTTCAAAGTAGATAATGGACAGGTTGATATAGGTATCGGTGATTCCTGATTCTAGGTTGATCGCTTCTTCATATGCCTCCGAGCTGGCAAGTAGATTCCCCAAATGATACTCGGCATCGGCTAGACCAACCCAGTAATTGGGATTTGACTTAACGATATTGATAGCTTTTTTGAAGTAATGTACTGCTTCAAAATACTTTTCTTTTTTGAGCATACACATGCCGAGCCCAAACCAAGCATCTTCATATTCGGGGTCTAATTTTGCTGATTTTTTGAAATACTTAAAAGCTTGATCTATTTGTTCTAACTTTTCATAAGCTGCTCCTAGATAACAACAATTTTCGGCATTAGCTCCCTCACTACTTATGGTATTCTGATAAGCCTCAAGTGCAAGCTCATACTGCTCTGTATTCATATAGGCATTGCCTAGGTTGAAATAGGCAGATGCGAAAGTGTCGTCAATGATCAAAGCGTAATCATAGGCTTTGATAGCTTCTTCATATTTTTCAAGCCTATTGTACACCACTCCCAGGTTGTACCACGCTCCTGCTGAATAGGGATCACGGTCTATGAACTCCTGATAGAATTCCAAGATTTCATTGAATGAGCCCTCTTCTTCGGTAAGCATAGCAAGTTGGAAAAGAGCATCCTCATGAGTAATCCTGCTTTTGACGCATTCTTTGAAATAGTACAAGGCATTTTCTTTGTCATTCAATGTGCGATGGAATGTGCCTAAGCAATAATAAACCTCGGCTTTATCCTCTGCCAAAGGAAGAAAATTTTCTAAAATCACAATTGCTTCTTTGGCATTGCCTGTTAGCATCATGGCATTGGTTAGCGCCAAGATCACATCTTCATTGTTTGGAGAAATGTTGTTCAGATTTTCTAACATTTCTAGGCCTTCATCTACCTCATCGCCCATGATCATGCACTGTGCTTTGAGTAGCTTGAGCTCTAGGCTAAAAGGAAAGCTTTCCAACGCATAATCCGTTGCCTTACGTGCCTTCTCAAACTTGTGATTTTCAAAGTAGAAATGAATAATGTCCTCTAACTCCTCTTCGTCAAAGAAAAGATTAAGATTTTCTTTCAGGGAGTTTTCAAATCGTTTTACTAGCTCTTTGCTTTTTTTCCAATCGTTTTCAAAATCTCCTGTCATCTGCTTCAGTTTTTATTCAATGTATAATATACCAAAAATATAAATCTTAACCCCCGTTGACTATGATTTTTTTGCAATCAAGTATGGCTAAAGGTGTGGATAATAAGTATTCGTGATTTTTGGGTTTGATTAGTAATCTTGGGCTGGACGTGATCCATTTACGATGTATATGATCTTAAGTTACTTTCAATGGTTTGATTGCCGTTGAATTTTACTGTTCTACTTTAGTTGACCAAGACAAAGTTTCTTCCAATTTACGGAATTGGAGCTGTATTCCTTGGAGTAATTTGTGATTTACATGTTTTACTTTTCTTTGTGCCAACATAGCCGTCTGAGAATTGAGAGGAATTTTTCGGACACCTAATGCTTTGAAGATCTTTGTGAAAAACAGAAGAACCTTGAGACTAGTTGGGTTTATAGCTTTATATGGAGCTTTTTTACCTGTGGCATTTGCTACTTTTTCGAAGAAGTCTTTGTATGAAATGGCGTCAGCACTGACGATGTATTGTTCCCCCCATTTGTTAGCTTTGAAAAGCAAATATACTGCCTCAGAAAGGTCTCTGACGTCAACATAATTAACTGTGCCTTCAGGATAGTATTTGTTTTCTTGAATTACGTATTGATAAATTTGAGCACTGCTTCTTTTATCGGTGATTTTTCCTAGCACCAATGAAGGGTATACCATCAAGATATCTAAACCTTCCTGTGCTGCTCTCCATACCTCTAAGTCAGCTTGATACTTAGAAATGGCATAAGGTGTGTTTAGCGGAGATTCTACCCATTTGTGATTTTCATCTATGATTTCTATTTCTGGAGACCTTCCAAGGGCAGCGACAGAACTGATTTGAATCAGTTTTTTGATCCCTTTTTCAAGCATTGCATTGACAAGATTTGAGGTGCCTTCCACATTTGTTTTTACTAGAAGGTCTGCATCTTTGCTTTCGTAAGATACCAGTGCAGCTGCATGTATAACCAGATCGATTCCTTCCAAAGCAGCTTCTATGGCTTGATAGTCCCTGATATCTGCTTCAAGCCAAGTGATTGGGTATTTATCTAGTCCACTAATTATGCTTTCAGGTCTTTTTGTAGCAAAGATTTCTCCTTGATCCTTAAATTTCTCGATCAGGTATCTTCCAACTAAACCTGTTGCACCAGTTATCAATATTTTCATAGGGTGACATTCAATAGGTCCAAGGACTGAAGTTTTTGATAATATTTGCTTGATGATAAAGTATCAAGTGTATCAAGATAGCGCATGTTGTGACAATCTGTCCCCAAGAGTTTAACTTTCCCTTCGTCTATCAACTTTTCGCCAAATTGCTTTACTTCCTTCGAGTAAAATCCAGTAAGTGAAAGTAAGTTCAATTGAAAATATACTCCCCTCTCTATGAGTTCATTTTGAAGGTTACGGTCAGCCATGAGGTACTGGTACCTTTCTGGATGAGCAAGTATGGGTTGATATCCTTTCATTTCCAACTCGAACAAGGCGTCGATTAGCAATGCTGGTTTATTGATAAAGCTTGTTTCTACTAAGATCAGGTTATCTTTGATAGTCAAAAAGGATCCACCTTTTTTTATATTTTCATAGAATATCTCATCAATGTAATATTCAGCGGCGGCTTGTATTTCTATGTCAATACCTTCATTTTGAACTGCTTTTTGAAGCCTAGAAAGTCCGTCTCCGATTATTTTCGGATCATTTTTGTAAAACTCAAACATGATATGAGGAGTCGTGATGAGCTTTCTAAGGCCATAACTATGCAGTTTTTTGATCAAAGCGATACTTTGCTCCATAGTTTTGGCACCATCATCTATTCCTGGGATGAGGTGGGAGTGCATGTCTGCTTGAAGCCATGATAGGTCAAGGCTTTGTTGATTTTTGGATTTATTTTTGAAACCTATGAAATCTAATATTCCCATGATAAACCTCCAGTTTTTTGATCAAATTCATCAAAAGTTGGCCAATTCTCATCCTTTTCAGATATGATTGGTGCATCAATCTTCCAATCTAATTTTAAGCCTGGATCCGACCAAAGTATTCCACCTTCGCTTTCTTTGTGATAGTATGCCGAACATTTGTATGAGAATACGGCATCTTCCAATACGGAAAAACCATGCGCAAATCCTTCTGGAATATAGAACATATTGTGAAGCTTACTATCTAGTATTACCGAATAGCTCTTCCCATAAGTTGATGAGCCTTTTCTCAAATCCACGGCCACATCGAGGACTTTTCCTTGGATCACCCGCACCAATTTTGCTTGGGCATGAGCACCAGTTTGATAATGTAGGCCTCTTACAGTTCCTTTGTTTGAGAAGGATTGGTTTTCCTGAACCCAGATTTTGTCTACACCTGCATCAGCCAACTTGTCCATGCGGAACGATTCAAAAAAATAGCCACGACTGTCTTCAAAAACTGTGGGCTTCAATTCTAACAAACCTTCTATCGGAGTCTCGGTGATTTTCATATTATAGTATAATAATGTGCTTTGATTGGGTGTTGGTATGAATAGTTAACCATACCACTTCGAATAAGATTCAAATATAACAGTATTTCGACCGAGGTTGATAACTTTGTATGAGATTCCATAATGGAACTAATAATAGACACAAACCCTTCTATACTTACTAGAATCACTAAATTATATATGAGCAAATATTCAAGAAAACTTCAAAAATTGCACGATACAGCGCCCAAGCAAGATACAGCCGTATTGGTAGCACTGATTCGTCAAGGTCAGTCAGACCATCAAGTAGCTGAATATTTGGATGAACTGGCGTTTTTGACGGAGACAATGGGGGCCAAGACGGTATATAAATTTACCCAAAGGTTGGAAAAACCAGATGTAAGGACTTTTGTCGGTTCAGGAAAGTTAGAGGAGATTCAAGCTTACATAGAGCACTTTGAGGTAGATATGGTGATCTTTGACGATGATCTTTCACCTTCCCAAATGCGAAATTTGGAAAATGAACTTAAAGTAAAAGTATATGATCGCTCCTTACTTATTTTGGACATTTTCTTACAAAGGGCACAAACTGCCCAAGCAAAGACACAAGTAGAGTTAGCAAGGTTTCAGTATTTGCTTCCTCGATTGACCAGGATGTGGACTCACTTGGAAAGGCAGCGAGGAGGAACCACTACCAGGGGTGGATCAGGTGAAAAGGAAATCGAAACTGATAAGCGAGATATTCGAAATAGGATTTCTCTTCTCAAAGAGAAGCTTAGAGAAATAGAAAAGCAAGGCGTCACTCAAAGAAAAAGTAGGAAAGGAATTGTCAGGGTTTCATTGGTGGGCTATACCAATGTGGGTAAGAGTACCTTAATGAACCTAATTACCAAGACAGACATCCTGGCAGAAAACAAGCTATTTGCTACAGTTGACTCTACAGTAAGGAAGGTGGTGTTGGAGAATGTACCATTTCTTCTTTCTGACACGGTAGGATTTATCCGCAAATTGCCTACTCATTTGATAGAGTCGTTCAAGTCCACGCTAGATGAAATCAGAGAGTCAGATTTATTAATCCATGTGGTGGATACCAGTCACCCAGGCTTTGAGGATCATATCGCTGTAGTCAATCAGACGCTGAATGAGATCGGTGCCAGTGACAAGCCTACACTTCTTGTGTTCAACAAGATTGATCTAGTTGATCAAATGCCAACTGAGGAAGAACAAATGCAGATGTCGGCGATAGAGCTTGAGGAACGCAATTATTTGGACTTTGAAAAACTGGCTCAAGCCTACAAAAAGAAGACAGGAATCAATCCTGTTTTCATGGCAGCTGAATTGGGAACCAATGTAGAGGAGTTTAGAGAAGTTCTCACAGCTGAGGTAAGGAAGGAGCACAAAAAAATGTATCCTCATTACCTCGAAGATGAGACGATTGATTTTTCAGATTTAGAAGAGGAGGGTTGACCTCCTCTTTTTTTTGCCAAAATGTTGAGTGCTGATAGTACTTCTCAAGGTAATCAGGTATAAGTAGATGTGTGTGTTTTTTATGGACAAGATTTAATTTCAAATTATATTTGTTTTTAGGTGACATAAACAAAATAATATATTGCTGAATGTAATTTTGTAACTTATGTTCTGTTTTCATTTTCATATTTTTAAAATGAGTAGTAAAAACATATCTTGAATTAACGAAATGATAGATAAAATCATTAAAAAATAAATTATCTGTAAAAATCATTCATTTTTTTTACAGAAATTTTAATAAAAGGAATGTTTTATTACCTTTGAAATATCAAGCAAGCACAAAAGGTGTAAAAACTTGAAAAAACCACATATTGTAGGATGATGAAATTGGCAAACATGCCCTCCTGTCTCGGGGGTGGGGAGTCCAGGATAAAGCAAATATCGAGCTCGTGTTTTTGCCCAACTGCCCTTTGGAGGTTCGAATCCTTCTCCTACAGCCAAGATACCTGACATCAGGTCGGGATTAAATTGAAAAACTTAATACTGTAGGATGATGAAATTGGCAGACATGCCCTCCTGTCTCGGGGGTGGAGAATCCAGCATAAAGCAAACATCGAGCTCGTGTTTAGCCTAACTGCTCCGTGGAGGTTCGAATCCTTCTCCTACAGCTGGTTATTTTGGGTTTATTGTTAATTGACTAAAGCTGTGAAACTTTGTTTTGCGGCTTTTTTATTTTTATACCTTTTCAATTCACAGACCTCAAGCAAATTTTATAAAGTATATTGAATATGCAATTACTTATTGTGACATTTCCAATTTGACGCTAGGATCAAATTGGGGTTATGGAGAAGTTTAATTTCAATGAGGCACAAACTTTAAGCGATTTAATGCCTTTTTATTGATCAACCCAGCTCCCTGAATCACTTTGTACCGTAATCTAATTGTTTTAAGTTTCTCATTTGTATCAAAATCCAAGCTTGCCTGCTGTAAATGTAAGCTGTTGGTTTTGCAGGAGACCATCTTCTAGGATTTGGTAAGGTAGCGGCAATGAGTGCTGCTTCTTGACGAGAAAGTTGGGCAGCGGATTTTTTGAAATAATGTTGTGATGCAGCTTCTACTCCATAGATACCTTCTCCCATTTCGATCACATTGAGATATACTTCCATGATTCTTTCCTTCCCCCAAATGAATTCAATCAATACAGTGAAATATGCTTCAAGTCCTTTCCTGATCAAGTTTCTACCTGGCCAAAGGAAAACATTCTTTGATGTCTGCTGAGAAATAGTACTTGCACCTTTGACCCTCTTTCCTTTTTTATTGTTTTCCCAGGCCTTCTTCATAGCCTCGGTATCAAACCCACTGTGATCCATGAATTTTTGATCTTCTGCTGCATATACAGCTTGGGGCATATGTCTTGAAATATTAGACATGGAAACCCAGTCCTTTTTTAGTCTTACCTCTTTCTCTTTATCGACCGCTTGCTCGCCTACTCGGATTAGCATCAATGGTGTCACTGGCACTGGCACAAATTTATAAAACACAGTTAGCCCAATGGTAATGATAAAAAACCACATAAAGCACTTGGCAATAAATCGAATGATGCGCTTGAAGATTTTCATAGTACTAGACAAATGCGGTTGCTTGAATAAAGTTATAATAAAATATGGCGTTTTCTTGATGCTTCAAGTTTTCCATTTCTTTGCTGATTGTTGTGACCATATCAGGCGAAATCAATCCCTCTTCTAGAAGAGCAGGTGCACCACTTTTCATCAATGATGTCCAGTAATCAAACACCGCTAGTCGATCACTCGGAGTACGACTATCCAAATGAAAGCCACCTGACCTTAGGGAGATATCTTTGTAACCAGATTTCTCCAAAAGGTGACCCAATTTAGCCCCTACATCTGGATCCCCACCTATACTTCTTTGATAACTATTGTAGATATCCCAATATTTCATAACCGTCGGAGCATGAGGGTAGGTATAAAATGAGGCATTGAATACCTCTGTGATTACAACCTTTGCCCCTTCTTTTAGATATGGCTTCATGCTTTGGAGCACTTTTTCGGGCTCGGAAATATGCTCCAATACCCAGCAAATAAAAGCAGCATCGTAATGATCATTCAGTTGAAGTTGTTGGGCATCTTGTTGGATAAATTGGACTTTGGGAAAATCATGGCCTAGTGCCTGCATGTTATGCCTAGCTTTGGCTATTTGTTTGGGCTCATACTCCACCCCTGTGATTTGCAAATGAGGAAATCTTTCCAGTAAAATCTCCGTCTGAGCACCTACACCGCTTCCGATTTCCAAAATCTTTTGATTATTTGAAAAATCTATGAAATCATAGATCGGCTTTTCTATCACTTTGGCTTGATAACGAAGGCGTTCTTGCTCATCGTCTTGATATCCATGGATGTATTTGGGAGTAGTGCTGCTCATATTATTTTTGCTTGGTAAGTCTGTGCATTCGCAAAAATAGCTTTATTGGTTCTGAATCTCAAAAACTCTATGTAAAGACACTTTATTGGAATCTTTACACACATATAAACTTCGTTATTTTTGAATCATTACATAAGTTTTAATGAAAGAAGTTTTATTCAAATCCATTTTAGGGGAAATTTTGTACCTTTATGCCTTTTAAAACATAGCAGAATGAGTTTAGTAAAAATTGGAAGCTTCGAAGCATTTGAAAAGTTTATTGGCCAAGACTTGGGGACTTCAGAATATCACCAAATCACACAAGAGCAGATCAACTTATTTGCCACGGCTACTTTAGATCATCAATGGATTCACACTAATCCCGAAAAAGCCAAAGCTGAAGGTGCATTTGGAGATACTATAGCCCATGGCTATCTGACTTTATCTCTTGTGCCCTATCTGTGGGGACAGATCGTCGAAGTCCATAACCTAAAGATGATGATCAATTACGGCATAGAGAGCCTTAGGTTTGCGCAGCCTGTATTGGTAAATAATGAAGTAAGGCTCAATGCCAACCTGAAGTCTGTAGTAAACTTGCGAGGTACAGTAAAGGCCGAAGTCAATGTCAAGCTTGAAATCAAAGGTCAAAAAAAACCTGCATTTTCAGGTGTATTGGTTTTCTTATATCATTTTCATTAATCCTTGAGCACCATCTCTGACATGATTTTGGCAGAGAGCAAGCAAAGTGGAATGCCTCCTCCAGGATGTACGCTTCCTCCACAGAAATATAAGTTTTTGATGTTTGAAGAAAAGTTAGCATGTCTAAGAAATGCAGCATACTTATTATTCGAGCTATTTCCATATAAGGAACCTTGAGCTGATGATGTCTTGAGCTCTATTGTTCTTGGATCTAAAACTTCTTCTACCTCAATCAAAGGCTCGATATCAGTGTTCAATACCCGATTGATTTTATGGATGATGTTTTGCCTAGCTTCTTGGATCAAAACATCCCAGTGCTGACCTTGGTTATTGGGTACATTGATCATGGTGAACCAGTTCATCCCCCCTTCTGGGGCATCATCTTGTTTGTTAACTGAGGTGATGTTGATATAAACCGTAGGATCTTTGTAAATGGTTTTTTGATTGAAAATATGTTCAAACTCCTTCTGGTAAGCATCACTGAATAAGATATTGTGAAGCTCTAATTCAGGGAAATGTTTCTTTATTCCCCAATAGAAAATCAAAGCTGAGCTTGATTTGGGCTGATTGAGTAATTTTGTAGGCTGGTATTGGTTTTTGAGGATTGTTTTATAGGCATTTACCATGTCCATATTGTTGATAATGATGTCAGCATGGTGCTCTTTTTTATTGATGGCGACGCCGTAAGCCTTTTTTTCTTTGACTAGAATTTCAGTGATTTTTTGCCCGAAACTATACTTTACTCCTATTCCTATTGATAATTTATACAAGCTTTGGGTGATGTCGTGCATTCCTTTTTCTGGGAAAAATGCCCCAATGTTGAATTCCAAGTGGGGAATGATGTTCAATGTGGCAGGTGTCTGATAAGGGTCAGAGCCATTATAGGTAGCGTAGCGATTGAATAGTTGTACGGTTTTTTCTTTTTCGAATAATCTTTCGTTCGCAGCATTCATGGTGTCAAAAATCCCTAGCTTTCCCATTTTGAAATAGGTTCTGAGCGCATGCGGATTCATCCAAGTGTTCCACTTGTGTAGTGATCTATGCATAAAAAGTGGTGAGAGGTGCTCATAGATGTAGGCTGCGCTTTGTAGTGCTTTACGGATATTGGCCACAGGCTCACCGATTTTGGTATACATTTCTTCCGAAAACTTCTCAATGTCCCCAAAAGCGCTAACTCGTTGACCATTTTCCCAAAAATACTGGCAGGTGATAGCTAGTTTCTTATATTTGAAATGATCACTAGCATCCTGACCAGCTATTGCAAAGAGCTCTTCAACTTGCTCTGGTAAGGTAAATAGGGACGGTCCAGCATCAAAACGGTAGGCTCCAAGCCTGATTTCAGACAGTTTACCCCCCGGATAGGAATTCGCTTCAAATACTTCTACCTCATACCCCGCGACTGCCATTCTTATCGATGCTGCTATTCCAGCGATACCTGAACCTATTACGATTACTTTTTTTTTCATGCGCTTCTTTAACTAATCAGTTTCAAGATAGTTTTGTTTACTTGAAAATGTTTAAATCTCATTGCAAAAAAATTCTAGTACCCAGAAAGAATTCAGTAACCAAAAAAATCGGGCATAGACAATTTTTTTCAGCTATGGATAGGTGGTATATAGTGTTTCAAGTATTTCATATAGACCGAGGTAGCGATTAAGACCGGTTAAAACCCCCTTACTTTTACATTCATTTTGCCAGTAGATCTCAAATATATCCTGATGTCTTCTTCTGTGCAGTAAATACCCTCCACATCTAGTTGGGGATTGATAAGGGAAAAGTCAGCGAATTCAGTTCGCAGTTGGCTTTGAAGCCTTAGCTCCCTACGTGCTTCATTGAGGTAATCACCGATTGGGTAGCTTGCCATTTTTTTTATTTGATTCAGAACCTGACCCTGCTTCATCCATGTGGCACTTCTAGCAAGGATATTTTTTGTCTGGATATCAAACGCTATTTCGTCAAAACGGATCGACTCAGTTTCACTATCAAATGTGGGTTTGCCCACAAGGTACATTTCTCCATTGATTTCTTTACGATTTCTACGAACAGCTATGAAATCCATGTGGAGTAAAATTCGATCCCCATAACTTTGAGAAGAGATATTTGAAACTTCGAGTACGGTATTTTTATCCGTCCTGAATCTTTGACCTTCAAAATTTTCGATAAGATACTGATCTAGCTCATCATAACTGATGGCTAATGGGACCATGATGTCTATTTTATTTTCCTTATTTTCATTAGGTTGAAGGTTTGGAAGTGGCTTTTTTGTGATCACTGGAGCGCTTCCAACTTGAGAAAATACCTCACCTTCTATGCCTAGATAAAGCTTTAGTTTTTGATCTGAAGTGATTTCTTCAGTCACTTTTAGCTTGGTAGGTTGGGTATAAATAAAGGCCGAAACACCATCTTGCTGAAGCTCGATTGGTTTCGAGAAAGTTTCCCATGCATCAGTGGCTAGCGCTTTGAAATCAAACCTACTGATGCTGTTCAAATCCAGTTGATTATCCAACATTTTCTGTAGGTGTTTTCTGATGATTGGGTCTAGGTCTACTTCAAAGCCAAGCAGATTGTACTTCATTGACCTTCCATAGCCTTCGATGTTTATGTTTTGTAAGGAAAAATCCCAGTCCGAACCGATTTTTGGAATAAAACTTATCTCTGGAATAAGGTTTTCATTGAATGGGATAGCTGTATTCAGGTTTTGTCCAAAAATCCGCTTTTCAAATTTTAAATTCCCTATCATGTTCATCGGAAGTGCTAAAGACACTTTATTAGAGCCTTTTGCCTGTAGTCTGGCTGTACCTGTTTTGTTCACATCAATATCAGCCATAAAGCCTCCGCCTAAATCCATCCCTCTATCAGCAAATAGTGAAGTCGAAAGTGCTTCGTTGATTGATTTTTCAATTTGCGATAGCGGTATTTCTATAGGAATATTGATTTCGGAAGTTGCTTTTGGTAGCACTACTGGCTCCCCAACATATTTTGGCTTACTTGGATTGATGCTTTTACATCCCGAAAAAATGATCAACAGTATAAAGATCTTTAGCGTATTTTTCATAAATGAAGACTTGATTTCTTGCATGAGCATTTGGAATTCAAACATACAAAGGAACTATTTTAACGGAGAATTCCTTGAAATTGATGTAGTAAATAGCATTCTAATTGTTAATAAACCTTATGAACTGGAAAGTATTGAACAACCCCGCCCAAATAGAGGAGATCATTTCAGAAAGTGAAAGCACTCCTGTGATGATTTTTAAGCATTCAACAAGGTGCTCAATAAGTAGCATGGCTTTGGATAGGTTCAAGAGAAACTGGAAAGATGAAGATGCTAAAAAAGTAACGCCTTATTACCTGGATTTGATTGCCAATCGCGATATTTCAAATGCAATAGCTTCACAATTTGCAATTCAGCATGAGAGTCCGCAGGTGATTTTGATAAAAAGCGGTAAAGCATTTTTTGATCAAAGTCACATGGGAATCAGCTACTCAGCAATTATGGAAAAGGTTTAAGGTTTTTTGTTTTAAGATGAGACTTGTATTATCTCTATATACATCCGATTATTCTGGTGTCAAAACAGCTCCAATTCCATGAATCACACCTGTGATTGATAAGACATTGCTGTATTCTGGGGAGAAAGGTGCATTGTTGACTTCTTGAGAAGTTAAGTTAATCGTAAGCGTCTGACCAGCAATTAAAGTAGGCAATGTTCCATCTTCTCGAAAATCCTGGCTAAACGTACGGTTTGGC
The DNA here is from genome assembly GCF_022549775.1 of Belliella filtrata. Taxonomy (GTDB): domain Bacteria; phylum Bacteroidota; class Bacteroidia; order Cytophagales; family Cyclobacteriaceae; genus Belliella; species Belliella filtrata. The sequence continues at coordinate 269,057 of NZ_JAKZGP010000001.1, forward strand.
ACAAGGTGGTATTGGAGCAAAGCTAGAAGCTCGTCAGAGGGTATTTGTGTTATGTTGCTTAAACCGCGTTCATCAAAATAAGCTTCAAAAGCCTCATCGCTTGGGGCAAATAAGGTCAAATTCTCTTCAAATCCACGGCTAAGTAGGTTAGTTAATCCAGCAACTTCTATAGCCTCCAGCAAAATATTGAAAGCGAATGCCTCATTTTGATTGTCTGAGGAGAGTCTTTCTATCATGTTTAAAGTTGGCGTATTGATGATATAATCTACTGTGTGAACGATTCCGTTATCAGCTTGTTGGTTAGAACCCGTTACTCTTGCAGCACCATTGATCCAAATCGAACCGTCAGGAGCGATGCTTGTGTATATAGGTGTTTCATTGAGGTTGGTAAGTGATCCTGATTCTATTACGTTGGCAGGGATGATTCCGTCGATGATGTGATTGTTTATAAAAATTTCCAATTCCTCCGAAGCTATGAATTCCTCTAAAGTAAATTCTAATTCATTCAAATATCTCGTAAAGGCGGCATTATTAGGCACAAATGCGGTAAACGGTCCCCCAAGTTGAAGTAATTCTGTAAGTTCAGCCGCATCAACTATAGCTAAGAATGTGGTAAAATTATTCCGCTGTGCAACATTTATAATGTTGTTGGAAGGCGGAAGTAGGGCTTGACTTATGCCATGAATTACACCATTGCGCGCTTCGATATCTGATCTAGTGACAGGTATGGAATCGTTTAAGACAAGGCCATCATTGTTTTTTCGAATATTGATAGGAGCATTCTCAAGAAAAGTTTCTAGTTCACCATCCTCTAGGATCGTACTCAAATTCCGTCCAGGACTCACATGGTATGAAAGCAAGGCAAAAAGATTTTCTAGAGGTATTGTCTCAAGACTATTGTAACCCAATATCCTCAATGAAGCTGCAAAAGCGGCATCATCTGGAGCAAATATGGTATATGGCCCCAAATCTGTCAAGTCTTCTCTTAGTCCTACCCTGTCAATCGCCTGTACAAAAGTAGTGTAGCCTTCGCGCTCAAGAGTTTCTATGAGAAAAAGCTCTTCCTCAGCAGGAAGGTCGTAGATGTTGCATGAAGATAATACCCCAGTATAAAAGACTGTAGAAAGAATAAATATAGTGAAGCTTCTATTCATCATATGGAAAAGATACCATGAAGGACTTGATAATTTTTGGCTTGCAAGATAACAAGATACAATGTATGAGCATAGGATTGGGAGGAAATGATTGTATTTAAATCAAACCAAAAATCCATTATGCTTCTTAGGAGCGATGAAATTATTATTCATAGAATAAAAAAAGGCTGCCAAATGGCAACCTCTTTTTGATATCTAAAAACTTAGAGAATATTAATCTTCCATTGGTGGAAGTAATACAGCATCAATTACGTGGATCACGCCATTGGTTGCATGTACATTCAATAAACTTGTTACTAAACCAGCGGTATTAATTTGTAAATTGGCTAAATCAACTGTTAATTCTTCACCAGTTAAAAGCGTAGGCAAAGTCGCATCTTGTCTTAAATCTTGAGAGAATGCTCTAGCATCTACTACGTGGTAAAGCAATACATCAGTTAGAAGTCCTACTTCAATTTCATCAACACTGCTTACACCCAAAGCTTCGAATAAAGTTTCAAATGCTTCATCGGTTGGTGCAAATACAGTGTAGTTATCTTCAAAGTCTCCGTCCAAAGCACCTACAAGATCAGCTCTAACAAGTGCCGCCACTAAGTGAGTGAATTCTGGAGTGTCAGCTTCCGCCATTGATACAGCTATTTCTGCAATGCTTTGAGTAGGAGGAGTAATTACATAATCCAATTGGTGAATCACACCGTTAGAAGCTGCAATATCTGTAGCCGTTATTCTAGCTTCACCATTGATCCATAGGTTTCCTTCTATATCTTCGCTTATAAAGAATGGAAGTTCTGCTGCTGAAGTCACACTTCCTGTAGAAACATCAGATGCCATTACTCTTCCACTTGTTACGTGATAGGTAAGGATTGTTCCAAGTTCTGGATTGCTCAACAGTTCTTCGGCAGACATATCATTGTCTGCAAGGAATGAAGCAAAAGCATCATTGTTTGGAGCAAATACTGTGAATGGTCCTTCGCCAGATAGTGTAGCAACAAGACCTGCTTCATCTACTGCAGCTACCAAAGTGGAAAATTGCGCATTGCTAGAAGCTACTTCAACAATGTTTTCTTCAGTCTCGACGATTGGCCCATTATCATCATCGTCATTACAAGATGCTAATCCGAATCCAAAAGCCAATGCAAGAGCAGATGCTTTGAAACTTAAATTTGTTTTCATGTACTTTTTCATTTTTAATGTTGGTTTAGTGTAATAAAAGTTCACTGTTTCAAACCCTGTGTTTTAAATTATTGTTATTTATTGGATCACCAACAACCAGAAAATGTAATTCAAAGGTGTGTTTTAGTATATGTATGTCCTAAAAATGTGGTTAAATATTATTGAATAGACACCAAAACATTAAATAACATGATTGAAAAAGTACAAGAAATATTTAAATATTTATGTTTGTTTTTTATTTCTCTTTTAAGATTTAGCATTTTCCAAGCTTTGCAGTAGTTTTGGACTGTAAAGTATTTGACAAAATGAACTTAAGTTTTAAAATCTTACCATTTGTTTTTTTCTGCATTATCCTGATTGAGGGCTGTAGGCCTAAGGATGAATCATGTCAACTTGATGATGCAATCTTGGAGGCTGGTGATGATGTAAATATTGAAAGGCTTGAGGGTTTGTTTTATGAGGCATCTTCAGAATCTGAAATTTTGTACCTACTTGAAGAGTACTCGGTTTTTGCAGCTAAATTTCTTCAGCAAGAGGCCTATGAGTCAAAGGAAGTTTTGGCTAAGGATCTTTGGGTGACTAATCAGGATACACTCATGCAAGAGTTGTATTCCGAAGTGAAGAAAGAATTTCAAAGCTTGGAAGATCTCGAAAGGGAATTAAATCAAGCTTTTGCATACATAAAGTATCATTTTCCTGACTTCAAAGCACCTAAAGTTTACACTTTCCTTACTGGATTCAATGTTGATTTGTATGTCTCTGAAGAGATGATTGTGATAGGTCTAGATTATTATTTGCCTAAAACTCACAAATTTCAACCTCCAGAGCTACCGCAATACATAACTGATCGATATGAAAGTGAATACATTGTTCCTATGATTGCCACTGCGATATCTAGTAGATACAATGCAGTAGATTTGTCACAAAGCACACTTGTTGCTGATATGATTTTTTACGGAAAAGCTTATCACTTTGTCAAATCGGTGATGCCTTGTATTGCTGATGAGTTTATCATTGGCTATTCCTCAGAAGAGATTGCAGCTTGCTATGCCAATGAAGAATTTATTTGGACACATTTTGTAGAAAATGATCTTTTGTACACGACCAATCCATTTGAGATTAGGAAGTATACAGGCGAAGCACCAGCTACAGATGAAATCAGTCCAGATGCACCAGGTCGCGTAGGCAGGTGGTTAGGGTGGAATATTGTGGATGATTTCCGCTTCAACAATGGAATGAGTCTTGATGAACTTATGCAAGAAAAAGATGCAGATCGAATATTTAGGCAATCTGGATACAAGCCCCGTCGCTAGAAGAGTCTAGAGGAAATTTTGTTGAGTCGATCGTGTGGAGAAGCTTTTTTATGGCTAGGTCTCTACTGAAGTATTTTTCAGCCAGAAATCTAGCATTTTTTTGATAAATCAAGATGGTCTCGTTTTGAATCAATGCTTCTATTTCGGAAAGTACTTTATCAGGGTTCTTATGTTGATACAAAAGTCCTACTTGGTGCGTTTTGCACAGTTCGTAAAGCCAACCTTTATGATTGATGAGTATTGCTTTTCCTGCCGCTAGGGCATCAAAGAATTTATTAGGGGAGTTTGTTTTCAACACAGGTAGATGTTTAAAAGAAATGAAAGCCATATCTGATAAATCAAGCAATTGACGCACTTTTTCTTTGTCCCCAAAATCAAAGAATACCAAGTTGCTCAAAGCTAATCTTGAAGCGTAAGCCTTCATTTTTTCTAACGTGCTTCCTTTTCCCACTATTACAAATTGAAAGGGCTTTTTACCTTTTTGTGCATGATTGGCCAAATCCACAAACTCATGTACTGCATTGACTTCGCCGATTGCTCCAGAATAAATGATCGTGAATTGGTTCTTTAATCCATACCTATCCAATTGATTATCACATTTTTGATTTGGAGAAAAATAGCTTGTATCTGCAATGTTAGGAACTATTGTAATAGGTGTATCAGTCTTTTTCCTCATACTATTAGCAATTCCTGGAGATAGAGCGATGCATTTGAGTGCATGTTGATATATCCTTTTTTCAAGACTATAGAGCAATGATTTCAGCACTGGGTTTCTAATAGCACCTACTTCGATAGGTGCATCTGGCCATAGATCTCTCACTTCAAAAATGTAAGGTAAGGCCATTTTACGCTTCGCCCATAGACCTATCAGGCCTGTGGTCAAGGGTGTAGAAGTGATGTATAGGTAATCAGGACGAGATATTTTTTTTACAATTCGCTTGGCATGGATTACGAATTTCAAAAATGCCCCAACACGCTTGATAAACCCCCACTCTTGTTGGTAGGCAATAGGAAGGTAGTGGACCCTGATGCCTTCGATGATTTTCAAGTCGTAGAAATTCTTGTTATGGGCAGTGATCATTTCTACGTCAATACCTGCATCGACCATGCCTTTGGCCAGGTAGTAGGAACGAATAGCCCCCCCTTCTTCTGGTGTGCAGAAATATTGATGTATATATATAATTTTCATGCCTCAAGCGTGGGTTTTTAGCCAGGATGCCAAGATAAACATATTCCAAATCAATAAAAATTCACGACCTCTTGCCCTGTCAGGGTGCTGACAGAAATTTTTCATTTCAAGTGGAAAGTACTTTCCCCAAGTATTTGCCATCATTTTGATTTCTTCAAAGATCCAGTTTCTGAAGACTTCATCATCGGCAAGCCATTCTTGTAGAGGCAGTCCAAAACCAAACTTTTTTCTATGAGCAATTGACTTCCAACCTCTTTCAACAAGTGCTGATTTGATTGGTTTTTTTCCACTGATTTGAATGAGTTCTTTTTCAGAAAGCTGCGTGATTAGTTCTATCAATTCCTTATACAGAAATGGAGACCTGCCTTCGATTCCATGTGCCATACAGGCATTATCATGTATTTTGAGCACATCATTGACCAGGTAGTAATTTCGGTCAAATGATAAAGCATCCTTATAAGTGTCTCCAGAGTCAGGATACCATTTACGCTGTTGATGTATCACACTTTCAGGTAGCTTTGATAAGGCTGCAAAATTTAAGAATGAGTCTCTTGGAGATGCTTGTATTCCTTGTACCAGTTTTGAAATAGGATCAGGTAGAGGAATTTTTTTTAAAATTGGTTGAAAGCAAAGCAAAAGGCTATGATATTTCATGTATTTGAGAAATGCAGCATGTCTTTGATACCCACCAAATAGTTCGTCAGCACCTGCTCCAGACACCAAGACACTGACATGTTTTTTGGCCTCTTTGGCAATGATCCAGCTTAGAATACTTGCACTATCCCCTACTGGTTGATCAAGACTTTTGATGTATTCATTCCAAGAATCTTTGATGATCTTGGGGTCTACATATATTTCATGATGTAGTCTATCATCTTTCGAGACAATTTGCTTGGAAAAGTTTGGGTCACTGTATTTTTGATGATACTTGCTGTCAAATGTAGCCGTATAAGTATGGCAAGGACTTTGTTTTTCTTCTAAATACATACTGTAAACCAAACTGCTATCAGCTCCTCCACTCAATAGCATCCCCACTGGTCTATCACTGTGAAAAGTTTTTCGAATAGAATCTTTGAGGATTGATTCAAACCTTGTTTGAGTAAATGTCTTTGAGGGAGTGGTGTTTTTCGTGATCACAGAAGTGTCTAACAAATTTCCATTTAAGTCAATGGATATGATCTGACCAGGAAGAAGTTGTTTGATACCTTGAAAAAAACTTTGGTCGGGTGCAGAATGTCTTGTATAAAAAAAGTTTGTGAATTGGTGGGTATCTATGGTGGGGGATTCAATTTGACTGAGCCTTACTGCTCGAGCTTCAGAACTGAATGCCCATTTTTGCTTTTCATTGATATAATAAAGAGGTTTTTCACCAGAAATATCTCTCGCTATGATGATTTTCCCTTCGTGAAGATTTATAAAAACAAGCGCAAACATTCCTTTGAGGTCATTTATGCCACTGCCTCCATACTTAGTCAGCCATGCCAAAAGTACAGCTGAATCCGAGTTTGCTTCCTGAGAAAAATCATCAAAATTTAACTGATCACCAAGCGTTTTGTAATTATAAATTGCCCCATTCCATGCTAATACACAACTTTTTTCCTCGTTCCATAGTGGTTGATTAGCAAAAGATGTGAGGTCTAAAATTTTCAGTCGGTTGGCAGCAAGCCATACGCGTTCTGCAACTTGCTCAAAGCCCGATGCATCTGGTCCTCTGTGGTGATTTGCCCTCATCATTTTCTGTATACTTGAGGAGCCTTCAGGTGTGTTATTGATCAAAAGGGATATTCCACACATGAGTCAATTACGATTTTTTTTCGGTAATGATAGCCTTCACCTTATTCTCTTTTTCGAAGTATCGGCAGAAATGAGTGATATTGCAAGCTTCACATTTTGGTTTTCTGGCAAGGCAAATGTACCTTCCGTGCAATATGAGCCAATGATGCGCTTTGTGAATAAATCTTTCAGGGATGTTTTTGACCAGTTGTTTTTCCACCTCCAGGGGAGTTTTTGCAGTTTGTGGTACAAGTCCAAGTCTTTTAGAAACTCTAAAAACGTGTGTGTCGACAGCCATATTGGGCTGATTCCATACTACTGAGGTGATCACGTTGGCTGTCTTGCGACCCACTCCCGGAAGCTTGATCAATTCATCTACGGTCGAGGGGACTTCACTGCCGAACTCTTCGACGAGCATTTTCCCTAAACCCAAAAGATGTTTGGTCTTGTTGTTTGGATAGGAAATGCTTTTTATAAACGGGAATAATTCATCAAAATGGGAAGACGCTAAATGCTCGGGACTAGGAAAATGTTCAAATAAAGTCTTTGTTACAATATTCACTCTTTTGTCGGTGCATTGAGCGCTGAGGACTACGGCTACAAGTAGCTGAAAGGGGTTTTCATACTCCAACTCTGTTTCCGCTACTGGCATATTAGATTCAAAATGATCTATAAATGCAGCGTATCTCTCTTTCTTTAGCATATTAGACAAACTTTGATAATTGAAAATTTAGATAGCAACTAACAAATTTAAACAAATCATCAATAGTCTTTCTATTGATTTTGTTTTGAATGGAATAAACATTAATTCCTAAAAGTTGTGTTTTTTCTATAATTTTGACGTTGAGGGATTACAATTTTTTTCAATATTGGAATAATTTTAGCTCTAGAAAATTCACTCGCAGTACTTCAACCTATTAAAAACAGCTTGATTGTAAACGAAGAATGTTGCATTGGTGTGGGCATATGCTTATCAAAAAAATATCAAAGAAGCATACATAGTCAAGTCTTAAACAATTCAAATTGAATCTTATGAAAAAACATTTAGTCCTTTTGTCGGTTTGGTCGATCTGGTGTTTCATACTTCTTGGATGCAATGAAGTGGAAGAAATTGACCCTTCATTAGATACTTCTGTCTCAGTAGAGATGGTGGATGAGATATATGGAAGTCATCCACGCCAAGCAATGGACGTTTACCTTCCATCAGGCAGGTCTAGTGAAGATACCAAAGTACTGGTATGGATTCATGGAGGTGCATGGACGGATGGTGATAAGTCAGAGTTTGTTGCTTTCAAAGAGAGGTTTGAGCAATCATTTGAGGGGTATGCTTTCGTTTCACTCAATTACCGACTTTTCAATATCAATACAGGGAGCAATCGCTTTCCTAACCAAGAAGAGGATGTACTTGAAGCTATAGCGTATATCAAAACAAATGCTTCAAAGTGGGGAGTAGCTCCAGAGATAGTAATTGCAGGAGCGAGTGCAGGAGGTCATTTAGCCTTGCTTCACGCTTACAAGAATAATACAGATCGATCTGTCAAAGCCGTGTTGGCATTTTTCCCTCCAACTGATTTTCCGTCATTCCATGGGTTCAATTTGATAACAACTTTACTTATAGAGGCATTGCATGGAGGAAGTCCTACCAATCAGGCACAGCGATATATTGATTCAAGTCCAGTTAATCATATAGAAAATACTAGCGTTCCGACTGTGTTTTTTCATGGTACAGCTGACAATGTGGTGCCTATCCAGCAAAGTCAACTTCTAGAACAGACGCTCAAAAATAACAATGTACCAATGTCTCATAGGTATGTTCAAGGTGCGCAGCACGGTTTTTCATTTGCAGTATATGTGGAGATGATAGCTCAAGCTGCTGAATTCATCAAGGCTCAAATAGATTAAAAAAAGGCTCGGAAATATCCGAGCCCACCATAATTCTTATTCGATTTTTAGACTTTTTCGAGTCCTGTAGATTTCGCCATTTTGAAAATGGCCTTGACTACTTTTTCTGAAGGTTGGAGTGTGACTTGGTCTAACTTCTCTATTGTGCTCAGCATTTCTACATATTCTTGCATCAAAGACTCATCTTCATGCAAGGCCTGCATAAGAAGCTCACGCTCACCCTCATTCATTTCTTGGTAGATATATCTTACCAAGTCATTTGGGGTAAATTGTTTTATCATAGGCTACATTTAGTTGTTTCAATTTTTTCCTCATATTGATCAAAGCGTATCTCATTCTTCCTAATGCTGTGTTGATGCTGACTCCCGTTTGTTCAGCAATCTCCTGAAAGCTCAAATCCATGTAGTGTCTCATGATGAGAACTTGCTTTTGACTTTCTGGTAGCTCGTCAATGAGTCTCCTTACCATTTCCAATGTATCCTCCTTGATTTTTTGGTCTTCAATGTTTACATCAGCAAACTGAAGCGTGTTGAATACATTCTCACCATCTTCCATGATGATAGTAGGGTATCGTTTTGCTTTTCTGAAATAATCTATAGCTAAATTGTGAGCAATTCTCATCAGCCAAGGCTGAAATTTGCCCTCTTCATTGTATCGGTCAGAGCTTAATGTCTGAACAACCTTCACGAATACATCTTGCAATAAATCCTCTGCTACGCCACGATCTTTGACAATCAGATAAATAGTGGTAAATACCCTTGATTGATATCTTTCTACCAACATTTCAAACGCAGCTTCTCTACCTCCTCTGTATTGGGAGATCAGCTCGCTGTCCTTAGGACCAATCCTTTTACTCATACTGATTTGACTTAATTTTTAACGTAGAGGTTTATGCCATAGTATATATTTATTTTGAAACAATTTGATGTATCTTTCCAAATGTATTCATTCGAAAATTATCTTGCAATACTTCATAGGTTTTTTTATTGATTTTCATCTTGGTAAAACCCAATGATACTTTAGATATTTGCATGTTTACCTTTTTTAAGTGAAATTTTATTTGGAATAATCCATTTCTAGCTAAATGAAAAAAAATATAGGTTTTGCTGTCAGTTACAAAAATCAAACCAACATTTATATAGGGTGACTTGATTCATGGGGATTCTTAGCTGATTTTATTACCTTCGTTTTTCAGAAGAAATCAAATCAATAGCTATATGGAAATTAATGGAAAAATTGTTCAGATTTTACCTGAACAAAGCGGAAATGGCCGTAATGGGACATGGAGAAAAAAGGATTATATCTTGGAAACAGGAGGTAATTATCCAAAAAAAGTAGCCTTGACTGTATGGGGAGATAAAATCGATCAATTCAATTTGCAACAGGGTGAAGAGGTGAATGTCGGTATCGAAATCGAAAGTAGAGAATACAATGGAAGGTGGTATACGGATGTGAAGGCATGGAAAGTGGACAAGCAAAACGGAAGCAATTCTGGTGCATCAGCGCCGCAAGCGAGTGCAAATGCTGCTGCAATGCCTGATGTGACTTCATTTTCTAGTGATGAAGGGGACGTTCTTCCTTTCTAAGTAAAGAAATCAAAAGCTGTCTCATTATTAAAGTCAAAAAATAATGAGACAGCAACTTTTCAAGATAAACAATAAATAGATGTGGGACGACTTTGATAATGATGATTTTGACGAGGATGATATAAATGATTTTCGGCGCAGAAGAGATGAGATTGAAAATCACCCATTAAAGCAAAAAGCAAAAGATATTTTCGGGTTGACTAAAGCCTTGGTCGGTTCTTTGGATGAAGCAAGGAAAGAACTATACGGTGGATTGATGCTAGAAAGTGCCGTTCTGCTTTCCTCAAAATTTGCTGGAGCTCATCCAGTGGACGATTATATCATCAAAATGGAAAATGCAGTGATTATGAAAGTGCATGCCAAAAGTTTGCACAGTTTGACTTATCAGCTTGCAATGGAAGGAACCCATGCCGAAGACCATCTCCAATTGCTCCGTGATGCAATCGATGAGTTTAGGGGACTATTCAAAGCGTGGATAAAAGGTTTTGATGATTCAGAGCGTTATGACGATGGTTGGGGCTTGTTTTTAGACTAGGGCTGCATCTGCTCTCCAAACTTAAAGCCAACATAAAGACCTCCAAACACCATAATCAGGGTAATACCCCCTAGAAGTAATAATACGCCTAGGGGCATTTCCCAATTTTCTTTTCCAATTTTGAATTTTATGATTCTATTGAAGTCCATTTCTTAATCATCAAGACCTTCTTTCCAGCCTTTGAGTTCTATTTCTCTTGCACTGTCTTCAACCTTTTGCTTGAGGTCTTTTTTGTAATTGTCTAATTGCTCTGCGACTTTGGGATCAAATGTACCAACGATAGAGGCAGCCAAGATACCAGCATTTTTTGCTCCATTGAGTGCAACAGTTGCCACAGGGATACCTCCCGGCATTTGCAATATAGATAAGATACTATCCCAGCCATCGATAGAGTTGGAAGATAAGATAGGTACTCCGATCACTGGAAGTGAGGTAAGCGATGCAACCATTCCAGGTAGATGTGCGGCTCCTCCAGCCCCAGCAATGATTACTTTGATTCCCCTCTGGCGAGCATTTTCTGCATACTCTATCATTCTATGAGGGGTACGATGTGCGGACACTACTGTCAGCTCATAGCTTACTCCTAGTTCTTCCAGTGCTTTGGCTGCTTCTGACATGATAGGAAGATCTGATTTACTTCCCATGATTATTCCTACTTGCTTGCTCATGATTCTGTCTTAATTTTTATAATATCTTTAATTCGCATCGCACGTTCCTTAAGCTTATCTACACTTTCATCCAAGACTGTAGCATGCCCCATTTTTCTAAATGGTTTAGTGATTTTTTTACCATAAAGATGAACATAAACACCTCGCTCTGACAAAGCTTCATCCAAGCCTTCTACCAATGCCTCTCCATTGTATCCCTCCTCTCCAAGTAAATTCACCATGGCGGCGGGAGTTCTCAGCTCTGAGTTGCCTAGTGGCATATTCATTACAGCACGGAGGTGCTGCTCGAACTGGGAAGTATAGTTAGCTTCTATGGTGTGGTGTCCGGAGTTGTGAGGTCTAGGCGCAATCTCATTGACCAAGATTTCTCCTGATTTGGTGACAAATAGCTCCACAGCTAAAATTCCAATCAAATCAAGAGATTCGATCACTTGTATTGCTATATTTTTTGCTTTTTGCTCAATCTCCTCACTTACTGATGCAGGTGCAAACAGAAACTCCACAAGGTTTGCTGTTGGGTGAAAAGCACACTCTACCGCAGGGTAGGCTACTAATTCTCCTCTCTTGTTTCTTGATACAATTACTGCAAGCTCTTTATCAAAATCTATGAGTTTTTCTAAAAGCCCTGGCGCATCAAAGGCTTTGTCCAAATCAGCTTCTGACCTGAGTACTTGCACTCCTCTCCCATCATAACCATCTTTTCCCAGTTTATTTACGGCAGGTAAAAATCCTACTTGTTGCTTTACAGCATGGCGATCATCAGTCAAAATGAAATCAGCAGTAGGAATGCCCTTCGCTTTATAAAATTGCTTTTGCTCTCTTTTATCTTGAATCAACTTGATCAAATGAGGCTGTGGATATACTTCTTTTCCTTCATCTACCAATCGCTGTAGTGCTTCGGTATTTACATTCTCGATTTCGATTGTGATTATATCGCAAGCTTTTCCAAATGCATATACTGTGTCAAAGTCAGTCAATGACCCTTGCTGGAAATCATGTGCTATTGATTTGCAAGGTGCATTAGGATCAGGGTCAAGGATATGAATATCTATGTTGTAATTGATAGCGGATTGGATAACCATCCTTCCCAGTTGGCCACCTCCAAGTATTCCTAAGGTCTTTTTTTGATAATTTTCCTGCACTGTATATTTATTTGAATGCAAAAATAAGGAAAAATGATAAGCCATGGCATGAATAAAAAAAAAAGCCCCATTCTGGAGCTTTGTGATATTTAGGGTGATTGCCGTCGCTGTCTATACAGAACGGCCGCCAATAAGTCTAAGCAGTATCGAAATAACAGCTAATACTAACAAGATGTGGATCAATCCACCTACACTGTAAATAAAGAAACCTAGGACCCAACCGATAATCAAAATCAGTGCGACCAAATACAATAAAGAATTCATAGCTAGTTGGTTTAAGTAAATAATTGATTTATATGGTATTAAACAACTACTATGCCAACATTTCTAATTACTGGAATCGAATTCCCATCAATTCCATTAATTTATGTGCATTAAAGCTCAAACACGGTCCGTTTTTGATCTTGTAATCAAAAAATATCTCTTGATCAGTTATTTCGGAATGGAAGCTTTTGTTTGTTAGGTAGTTAAGGGAATTTTCTAGTGTGCTTAGTTCGATGTCATGAGTAGATATGATCCCTTTACTATTGGTACCTGCGAGCTGTTTTATAAGTGCTTCAGACCCCATGATTCGGTCTTCCGTATTTGTTCCTTTTAATATTTCATCTAGTAGAAAAAACACATTTTGACCATTATCCGCTTCATCCAAGACACGCTTTATCCTAGAAAGTTCTGCATAGAATGAGCTCACACTCTCTCCAAGGTTGTCACTATTCCTCATACTGGTGAACAACTGGAATGGCCCCATTTCAAAATGATCTGCAAAGGGAGATAGGCCCAAATTTGCCAAAACCATGTTGATTCCCAAAGTTCTCATGAAAGTAGTCTTTCCTGACATGTTTGCTCCTGTAAGTAGTATAGTTTTGGTATTTTCGTCCATTGAAAAATCGTTCCCAATGGCCTTTCCTGAGTACAACAAGGGATGCTTGATATTGACAACATGGATAGATTTCTGGTCTATCCACTCTAATTTGCAGGACTGAATTTCCGAATGCTCAAAAGCGGCCAGTGATGTAATAGCTTGCCATTCATCAAATTCATGCTCCCACTGTGCAAGGAGTAAAGCGTGCTTCTTTTTCCATGAAATGAGCTTTCTGTACAAATATATATCTGTCCAAAACAGTAGGTTAATCACAATGTAGACCATGTTGCCTCGGTTCTGAATAAGAAATGTCATTTGTTCCAATGCATCAAAAACTTCTCTAGCTGAACTCTCTTCTCTAGTGAATGGTGCGTGGAGAGACTGTAGGTAGTCAGCTTCAAACTTTTCTTTTGCCAAAAGTTCAGACCAAACCCGATAGGTTTTTATGTCACCTTTATTGGGAAGGACTGCAGCAGCTTCCATAAGCGATTTGAAAACCAAACTCAAAAAAATCATCCCAAGTAAGATCCAAATCCCTATCCAACCATAAGCTAAGTCAAAAAACAAAGTTCCAGTCAAAATCCCCAAACCCCCAAGTGGTCCAAGGATCATAGGAATTAATAACCAAGAAATCAGCGTTTGTGGTTGGTTCAACCAAGAATAAAACGAATGTTTTGATTTTTCTTTACTCGAAAATGCCCTACCCACACCTTCAAATGATTTAAGCAATTTCGGTTTTTGGGACAATTCTTTAATGGTTTCACTTCTTTTTTTGGCCAAACTAGGATCAAAAGGGCTTTTCATCCATTTGGCCAAAGTCTTGCTTCCACTTTCGTTTACCGTATGATTTAAAAGCTGATACAATGAATGCTGACCGAATAGGTCGAGATCACTAGCAAATGGGTGATTTTTTTCTTGAAACAAGTCTCCAGAATCAAATGAGCTCAAATCTCTCTTGTTCCGCATGGTATGATCTTTTTCAATTTGCACCAATTGCTTTACAAATGCTTCTTTGTCCTTTTGGAAATTGAAAGAGATGATGAGATAAACAAATGCGGCAATCATAAAAGGAATGCAAATAAGTAAAAGTCTCCATTCACTTAATCCTACCACGACTACTGCGAGAATCAAAAAAAACAATAATAGTCTCAGTATCGAAAGTGTAACCGCTTTTCTATTGGTAATGGAGAGCTCTTTTTCAAGAGCGTCAAAGTTAACGTCAAATATCATGAGGTAAAATTAGTGCTTTAAAACTAAAACTGTCTGGTTTGAATATGAAATACAAGGTTTAAATTTTGTCTCCTTTATGGAATTCGGATGAATTGGAACAAAATTTTTACCCAATACCCATATTATCCTTACCTTTGTCTTCCATAAAAACCAACATCAGTACCCCCATGAACGAAAGGTATATGCAGCGAGGTGTTTCAGCTTCCAAAGAAGATGTACACAAGGCGATTTCCAAGCTAGATAAAGGGCTATTTCCAAAGGCATTTTGTAAGATTGTAGAAGATACTTTAGGCAACGACCCTGATTATTGCAATATCATGCATGCAGATGGAGCTGGCACCAAGTCTTCTTTAGCTTATATGTATTGGAAGGAGACCGGAGACCTTAGTGTATGGAAAGGTATAGCACAAGATGCTATCATCATGAATACAGATGATTTACTTTGTGTTGGGGCTATAAATAACATTTTGGTCTCTTCTACCATAGGAAGAAACAAGCATTTGGTACCTGGAGAAGTAATCTCTGCAATAATAAATGGTACAGAAGAAGTACTACAGATGTTAAGAGATAATGGTGTCAATGTGGTGTTGACTGGAGGTGAGACCGCTGATGTTGGAGATTTGGTAAGGACAATAATTGTGGATAGCACGGTGACTTGCAGGATGAAGCGGGACGAAGTGATATCAAACGATAAGATTAAAGGTGGAGATGTCATCGTGGGGCTATCGTCCTATGGGCAGGCAAACTATGAGGATGCATACAATGGAGGAATGGGTAGCAATGGCCTTACTTCAGCTAGACATGATGTTTTTGCCAAAGTATTGAAGACAAAGTTTCCCGAAAGCTTTGATCCAGCAGTACCAGATGATCTAGTCTATGCTGGTAAATATAACTTGACAGACCCAGCACCAGGTACATCTGTAGATGTGGGCAAGTTAGTCTTGTCTCCTACGCGTACTTATGCCCCTATCATGGTGGAAGTGCTGAAGCAATTGAGGTCACAGATCAATGGCATTGTCCATTGTAGTGGAGGTGCGCAGACAAAAGTGCTTCACTTTGTAGATGATGTGCACGTGGTCAAAGACAACTTGTTCGAAACCCCACCACTTTTCAAAATCATTCAGGAAGAAAGTGGTACAGATTGGCAAGAAATGTACAAAGTGTTCAACATGGGTCATAGGATGGAAGTCTATTTGCATGAGCAGTATGCCCAGGAAGTGATCGATATATCTAAGAGTTATGGTGTGGATGCTCAAATCATTGGCAGAGTGCTTCCTCATAATGGAAAAAAAGTAACAGTCAAAGGTGCTCATGGCACTTTTATATACGAGTAACAAGGCATTCCTATATCCAAGATGAATATCATCTATAAATCTTTGTCGGCATTTTTTATTGGTGTGTTTATCGTGCTTTTGATCGGTGTACTTTTGACTTCAGGAGTAGATAGAAGTCCGGTGCAGGCAAATGATTTCTATAGGGATACAATGAGTCGCCTTGAAAAACTTCGCCCGGAGCTGAATGATGGTGACATATGGCTGGTAGGCTGGTCGAAGGTAAATGCTACTCCGAAGGAAGGAGCGTCTTTGGTGGGGTATAAGCCTCGTGGTCAATATGAGTTTGTCCAGGATAGCAGCTATGTTAGGGCATTAGTGATAGGAAATGGGGAAAGTAATGTTGCCGTGCTCAGCTATGAGCTGATGATCATCCACCCATATTTATCCAAACTGATTCAAGATGCTGTACTGGATGAAAAGATACCTGTAGATCACCTTTATTTCACGGCCACCCATACCCATAGTGGCATTGGTGGGTATATACCAGGCTTGATGGGAGATTTTGCATTTGGAGGATTTGATCAAAAGATCGTAGATTTTTTGAAGGACCAAACCCTTACCAGTATCAAGTCTGCACTTGCTGATCAAGATACGGCCTATATCAATTATCAAATATCAAAGACTGAGGGCTTGGTAAGCAATCGTTTTATAGCAGGAGATTCAGTAGATCCTTATGTAAGACAATTGATTTTTCAAAAGCATAATGGGCGACGAGGAATTTTTTTGACCTATTCGGCTCATGCCACTACCTTGGATAGGAAGTTTATGGGTCTGTCGGGAGACTACCCTCATTATTTGATGGAGGATTATGAATCAAGTATTTATGAATTTGCGATGTATGCAGCTGGCACTGTTGGTAGCCATGCACCTGTAGCTCAGGGTGATTCTCCAGAAGATACCAAATCATACGCAAATCATATCTTCGATCAGAGTCAGGAAAATGTAATTAGACTGCAGCCAATAAAATCAAAAACACTAGGCTTTGGTCAGCTAAAAGTTTCATTGAGAGAAGCACAATACAGGTTGAGTGATAACATTAGGTTGAACCCAGCTTTGTTCAAGTGGGTATTTGGTGAAGTAGATCCTCATTTTGATGCCTTGTTGATTGGCAATACTTTGTTGATAAGTAGTAGTGGTGAAGTTTCAGGAGTCTTTATGGCTGATTGGGAAGAGTTTGCCAAACAGGAGGGCTTAAACCTGATCATTACAGCTTTCAATGGTACTTATATAGGTTATATCACTCCTGACCAATATTATGATAGAAATCATAATGAGGTGAGAGATATGAATTGGTTTGGTCCTGGAAATGGCGCTTATTTTGACACCCTCATTCGTGGTCTAATAGATAAGCCGTGGAGGTGATATTCTTTGAATCTACTTTTCTACTCTTTTGAGTCTATAGGTATCTTCGAAATTGCCATTGTTTCTTGTCAAAGTCAGTTCCTGACCAGAAAGCATCGCGTCATACTCTCCATTGAGTATCAAAGACCAATCAAAGTCAGCCGTAAAGAAGCAATCATTAGCAAAAATAACCTTTGCGTCTTCGATACTGTAGGATCCATTGCAAATCACAGGGTATCTAGGCTCCTTGTGTGATCCTTTGTAGGTATTTCCTTCAAACTCAAGACTCACTTCAGATAGTCCAAGACTTATACCACTTTCTACGCGCTCAAAAGTTCCTTCAAACTTACCGCTTAAATTTTCTACAACCACATTATCTAGTTGATTACAAGACACCATGTAGTTCATGATGCACAGCAGAAATATATTCTTGATGATATTCATTATCTGTTACTTGATTACATTCAAAGTCGAGACGATTTTTTTTGCTAATATGTCTCAAAATATTGTTTTTGAAAACCAACATGCAAATATTCAAAGGAATAGAATTACAATGCAGATTCTAAATCGGATGGTTTTCGACTCATTCTATGGATTAAACCAAAACTATTCCAGTCTTAAAACGCTATGATTCTCGGCAGACAATATATACCTTGCTATAGCATGAAGTATTTGGACGTACATACACACTTCAAGAAACGAGCCTTGTCAGTATATCAAGCTGACCTTACGGCTCCAAAGGAGGATGGTTGGTATTCTATGGGAATACATCCATGGGATGTTACTGAAAATTGGGAGATTCAATACAAAAATATATCAGCGATTGCTTCAGATAGCAACTTTGTGGCAATAGGTGAGTGTGGGTTCGATTTGATAAGAGGAATAGAAGATCCTGAAATACAATTTCAGGCTTTCAAAGCTCAGTTGAAGCTGGCTTATTCTTGGGGTTTACCTGTAATCATGCATCAAGTAAAAGGCTTGCATTTACTTCAGCGTATGCTCAAGGAGTTGCAGCATATCCCAGCCATCATTTGGCATGGCTATAACTCTAAGCCTGAAATTATGAAGTCTGTACAAGAGTTTCCAATCTATTTTTCTTTTGGATCAGCAATATTTCAAGAAAAATCATCAGCACTCAAGAGCTTGAAAATGATTTCTTTAAACCGAATTTTTTTTGAGACAGATGATGTTGACATAAAAATAGATGAAGTTTTTGAGAGGTCTTCATTAATTTTGCAAATTCCTGAAGAAGTTTTGGCAGATCAGGTTATCAAAAATTGGAACAGTATATCAAATAATAAAATAGATGGATAATTTGGCTTGGCTTTCACGCACAGAACTGATAGTAGGAAGAGATGGATTGGAAAAACTAGCAAAGAAGCATGTTTTGGTTGTGGGACTAGGAGGAGTTGGTTCTTTTGCGGCTGAATTTATATGCAGAAGTGGAATTGGGGAATTGACAATCATTGATGGGGATGCAGTAGATGTAAGCAATTGCAACAGGCAGCTTCCTGCTACGCAAAAAAATGTAGGACAATCCAAGGCTGAGTGGATGGAAGAGCGCTTGCTTGCGATCAATCCACACTTGAAAATCAATGTCATCAGACAATTTTTGAAACCAGGGGCTATGTTCAGGTTACTTCAGGAAAATGAGTTTGACTATGTTGTTGATTGTATAGATAGTTTTTCACCCAAATTGCACCTTATAGAAAGTGCTTATTTAAGGGGGTTTCCTTTAGTCAGTTCTATGGGTGCAGGAGGAAAAGTAGACCCTACTCAGATCAGAATAGCAGATATTTCAGAAACATACAATTGTAAATTGGCAAAGCATGTGAGAAAAAGAATAAAGAATAAGGGAATTTCTTCGGGTTTCAAGGCGGTGTTTTCTACTGAGTTGTATAACAAAGAAAGCTTGATGATGACTGATGGAACTAATTTTAAAAAATCAGCCTATGGAACAATGTCATTCTTGCCAGCAGCATTTGGCTGTAGCTGTGCTTCCGTGGTGATTAATGATCTATTGGCAAGTTAGTTTTAAGGGCGTATTTCAGCCTAATTTTTTACCTTTCAAACTGTAATTTTTCCATTCAAAATTATTGGTGTATATGCTTTAAACTTTTTATCAACTCGGTAAGTCTAAGTGTCGATTTAAAAGCCAAAAAGAATGAAAATTATTTACAGTGCGCTTATTTTCTTATTGATAATGATGGTATTACCTGATCAGGTAATTGCTCAAAGAGGGCAAGGACAGAGGCCTGACCTCAAGGTAAAGGGGAAAGTTGTAGAAGGACCTAGTAAACTTCCTATGATAGGAGCAAATGTCATGATCAAAACTGTTGCAGATTCGATCTTAGTTTCTACAGTAACAGATATCGACGGAAATTTCGAATTGAGTAGGCCATGGGTTCCTACTGTTATTGTAGAAGTTTCATTTTTAGGTTTTGAGAAATTCACCAAAGAACTTGGGATGCGAGATGAGCTAGACCTTGGGATAATTGCACTCAGAGAAGACAGTAAACTTCTCGGAGAAGTAGTCATAGAGGGGCAGATCATTGTTGGGGAGCAAAAAGGCGATACTACATCCTTCAATGCGAATGCATTCAAAACTAGAGAAAATGCAGACGCAGAAGATCTCATCAGGAAACTCCCAGGTGTAACCATTCAAAATGGACAGGTGCAAGCACGAGGAGAGCAGGTACAAAAGGTGCTAGTAGATGGTAGGGAGTTTTTTGGAAATGATCCATTTCTAGCCATGAGAAATCTTCCAGCGGATGTTATTGATAGGGTGGAGATTTTAGATCAAAGATCTGATCAGTCTAGATTGACTGGTTTTGATGATGGAAACTACTCCAGGACTATCAACATTGTAACAAGGAGTGATAGAAGGCAAGGGGTTTTTGGTAGGGTCTATGCTGGCTATGGTACAGATGATAGGTACTCAGCAGGTGGAAGTGTAAATATTTTCAAAGGTGATAGGAGAGTATCATTGGTAGGCCTATTTAACAATATCAATCAGCAGAATTTCTCGCAAGAGGACCTTGGTGGAGGTACAGGCGGTGGTGGAAGACCAGGAGGTGGAGGCAGAGGTGGTGTTCCCAATTTTGGTGGAGGTCAAGATAATGGTATCATCACTACCAACAGCATGGGGATCAACTATTCTGACAAATGGGGAACAAAAACAAATGTCACTGGTAGCTATTTTTACAGCCGTTCTAGAAACAATCTTAGCAGTTTTACCAACAGAGAAATCCTTCTTTCGGAAACCAATAGTCAGTTTTATACAGAAGATTTGATCAACACAGTGGAATCTGGAAATCACCGAGCCAACGCTAGAATCGAATATGATATCAATCCAAAAAATGCATTGATTATTTCTCCAAGTTTGAATTACACTACTAATAATACCTTTTCTGATAGGGATGCACTTACAGTGAACAACCTGTTTGACCCGTTGAGTAGTACAAGGTCAATCTCTGACGCTGAATCTTCTAGCATCAACTTCTCAAATAACTTAGTCTACAGGTATAAATTCGAGAAGCAAGGGAGAACCTTGTCAACTTCTTTGTTTACAGCAATCAACAATAGGGATTCTTACGCTACACTTTATGCAGTGAACAGAGATTTTATTCGAAATATTGGTGATACGATCAATCAAGAGACCTTGGGACTTACAGAAGGCTTCAACTATAGAGCCAATATGCAGTGGACAGAGCCATTGAATACCACTAGCTTGTTAACCTTCTCTTATCAAGTGGCGAACAATAAATCTTCAGCAGACCAGCAGACATTCAATATCATACCAGAACTTAATGCTGTGGTATTGGATACAGCGCTAAGTAACGTTTTTGACAACAGGTTCCTAGTTCAAAACCCAAGTATCGGCTACAGGTACAACTATAAGAACTGGAATGTGAACGCCAATTTGGATTATCAATATGCTCAGCAAGATAACGAGGCTATTTTCCCACAAGTAGGTATTTTCAATAGAACTTTTAGTAACTTCCTACCTGGTGTAAATCTTAATTACAGAAATTCTGAAAAGGGAACCACCTTTAGAATGAGGTATAGGACTTCTACACAAGAGCCTTCAGTCAACCAGTTGCAGAATGTAATCAACAATTCAAACCCACTAAATTTAAGTGTAGGTAATCCAAATTTGGGTCAGTCGTTCAATCATAACCTTTTCGTAAATGTTGGAAAGCTCAACTTGGAAAAATCAAGGACTTTCTTTGTGTTTGCTTTTGCTTCATTGACAGAGAACTTTATAGGGAATTCGACTTTTGTGACGCAAGTAGATACGCTGATCAATGATGAGGTATTGTTGAGACCAGGGGGACAATTGAGTAGGCCAGAAAACCTTGGTGGTAGATTCAACGGTAGGGTGTTTGCCACCTATGGCGCACCGATAAAAGGGATCAAGTCACAATTCAACTCTAACACTTCTGTTTCATTTAACAGAACTCCCGGTATCATTAACGGACAAAGAAACTTGAATGATAACATTGACTTGAGTCAAGGTGTTACCTTGACGTCGAATATCAGCAAGGATTTTGATTTTACACTCTCCACTACGGGTACTTACACAATTGTAAATTCTTCCCTTCAAACGAGTTTAAATAATAACTATTACGTCCAAAACTCAAATATTAGACTTTACTATTCACCAAACAATGGGAAGTTATTTGTTTCCAATGTCGTGAACAATGCTTTGTACAGAGGACTATCAGCTGGACTAGATCAATCCGTATGGTTATGGAATATTGAGGGTGGCTATAGATTCTTGAAAAACAATAAAGGTGAGGTAAAGGTAACAGTATTTGATTTGTTGGGTCAAAACAATGCCATTGCTAGAACAATCAATGATGTGTCTATCACAGATACGTTTACCCGTGTACTTACCAGATATGCTTTATTGACATTTACATATCATATAGGCAGCTTCAAGCAACCTGAAAGAAATCAGTCTCAGCAAGGAGGCCCTGGAATGAGAATGATGCAGGGAGGTCGCAGTTGGTAAGTTGTTTGGGACTTTTGACCAATAAAAAAACCGAGATCAAAATTTTGATCTCGGTTTTTTTATTGATTTCTCGCTGGTTGATTACTCAGACTTTGGCATCACTACAGTATCGATAGAGTGAATTACACCGTTAGACTGGTACACATCAGCAATAGTAACTTTTGATTTGTTACCGTTTTCATCTGTGATGTAAAGGTCTTTACCTTGCATCCAGGCTGTCAATTCACCACCTTGAACAGTAGTTAGTGTAGCTTTACCGTTACCTTTCTTGATAGCTTCAGCAATTTCTTTTGATCCCATTTTTCCAGATACTACGTGGTAAGTCAAAATTGTAGTCAAAGTAGCTTTGTTTTCTGGTTGTACTAGAGACTCTACAGTTCCAGCAGGGAGTTTTTCGAAGGCAGCATTGTCAGGAGCAAATACTGTAAAAGGACCAGGAGTTTGAAGTGTCTCAACCAATCCAGCAGCTTTTACTGCCGCTACAAGTGTAGTGTGGTCTTTAGAATTTACTGCGTTTTCCACAATGTTTTTAGAAGGATACATTGGAGCTCCACCTACAGTTACAGTTTTTTCTTTTTGTGCAAAAGATTCAGATGTGAACATTGCCATGATAGCTAATAGCGCTAGGGTAAGAGATTTGATAGTTTTCATAATGGTTTATTTTTAGATGTAAGCAATTACGCAACGATCGTGAAAACTGGATTTATCTACTATGGAAAAAAATAAAGGCTAGCCCTGATGAGCTAGCCATATTTGTTTTAGGTTTATTGGTATTTGCTTAATTATCTTCTTTGAAACGATCTACTATGTATAGAAAAAGATTGAAAGATAAAGTTGACATGCCTTCTTTTTTCAACTCTTTATCGCTTCCTTGTTTATATATCGGGTTTTCCTTTTTGACGAGGTTAATTCCTGAAGATTTTGACTCTTTTAGCAAAATTTGATTATTTTGTTTGCTATTGAGTTCATTTCTAGACTCAGTACTGGTGTATTCAGGACTTTCGTGAGGATACACCACATCGGCGTTCCTAGGAAGGTCTTGCATTGTCCTTTCTTTATCGCTTTGAGCAAATATATCAAAGGTGCCAAAAGAGCAAAATAAAATTATGAACAGAATGCCTTTAGCTTGTGTTGAGGAAATATAATTCTGAGCTGACATCTTGGTTAGTTCTTCAGTGGATTTAAATATCTGTCAATTAGACACTAAGGTTTGTAAAAATAGAAAATTATTAAATGTTATGCAAACGGTTGATATCACAGATTTTCAAAAAATTGATCTAAGGATTGGTTCAATTGTAAAAATAGAGGAATTTGAAAAGGCAAGAAACCCTTCTTATAAGTTATGGATTGACTTAGGCGATTTGGGTATAAAGAAGTCCTCGGCCCAAATTACAGCACTTTATTTGCCAGAGGAACTGATCGGGAAGCAAGTGATATGTGTGTGTAACTTTAAGCCTAGGCAGATTGCGGATTTTATGTCAGAAGTTTTGGTAACAGGTTTTGATCAGGAAAAAGGAAAAGTGGCATTAGCTACTGTGGATATGACAGTACCAAACGGCTCGAAACTACATTAAGGTAGCAGGATAGTCAAACCTTCTTCTGTAAGTTTTGTTTGATAAGTAATGAGGGAGTCGCAACTTCCAGCCCTAACTTCCCCAGTATTGAGATCAAACCTATACTGATGAAGTGGACATACTACCTCTTCAAAATCGGTGACAAATCCTTCCTTTAATGAAGCCATGCGATGAGGACAGAGCTTTTGAAAGGCAAAAAACTTAGTCTCGATTCTACTGACACAGATTTGAGTAGCGCCAACGCTCACAAGCTTGATTTGCTTGTTGGGTATAAGTTCAAGTACTTGATTATCTGAATTACCTAGGGTGAAAGTTTTCATTTTGAGTTATTTTATTGATAAATTACAAACATAAAACTAACCATACATATACCATGAAAAAAATATTAGTAATACCATTACTATTTCTAGCAAATCTCTTGATTGCACAGCAGGTTGAGGGGTCGTGGAAATTGACACATCAGAATGGGAAAAAAGTTGATAACAAAGAGGTGGTGAAAATTTACCAAGACGGTTATTTTTCATTTGGAGCGAAAGAAGCGGATTCTGATAAATTCATCAGTGCTGGAGGAGGAGAGTTTTCGCTGAGAGACAATTATTATGTAGAGTCCTATGATTTTCATACAGAAAAGGAAGAATTGATAGGAACTCAAGTGGAATTTTCTTTGGATGTAGTTGATGGAAAGCTTGTGATTTCGACAGAAAAAGGTGGCTCGGCACATGTAGAGATCTGGGAAAACATCAGTGATTCAAAAGATGAACTAACGAGGAATTGGGTGATCACCGGCAGAAAAACAGACGATAAAATCAGTAGATCTACGCCAGGAGCCAGAAGAACGATAAAGATACTAAGTGGCGGAAGATTCCAATGGGTAGCTTTCAATTCTGAAACAAAGCAATTTTCTGGAACTGGTGGAGGAACTTACTCGGCCGAAGATGGTAAGTATGTAGAAAAGATAGAATTCTTTTCTAGAGATGATAGCCGTGTAGGAGCAAGCTTAAGTTTTGATTTTGAAGTAATCGATGGAGAGTGGCATCACAGCGGGATGAGTTCTACTGGCAATCCAATTTATGAAATATGGACCAAATACAGTGATGGATATAAAAAGCCTGCGAACTAAGCAGGCTTTTTCATTTTATTTTGCGAGTAGTTTTACTTCTTCATACCTAAAGCAGCTTACAAGGTGATCATTTACTAGACCAGTTGCCTGCATGTGTGCATATAGTGTGGTACTTCCGAGGAATTTGAAACCTCTGCGCTTCATATCTTTGGCCAATTTATCTGATGCAGCACTTATAGCTGGAGCATTGGTCATATTGATAAGTCCATTATCGATCACTTTGCCGTCGACAAAATCCCAGATGTAGTTCGAAAAGCTGCCAAACTGGGCTTGTACTTCCATAAACCTTTTTGCATTATTTACAGCAGCATTAATTTTTAATCTATTCCTAATAATTTCTGGGTTGGAAAGTAACTCGGTAAGGTAGGAGTCTGGGAAATCTGCCACTATTTTATAATCAAAATCAGCAAAGGCATTTCTGTATCCCTCTCGCTTTTTCAGGATTGTAGCCCAACTGAGTCCAGCTTGTGCACTTTCAAGAATCAAAAACTCGAAATGTACCTGGTCCTCATATACAGGTACTCCCCATTCTTGATCATGGTAATCAATGTATTGCTGAAAACCCAAGCACCATGGACATCGTGTTTTTTCTAAATCCTTTTCCATTATTGTTTAGTTAAGATACCAGATCGAAAAATTGAGAATGGTGGCAAATGATACCCATAGAAAATAGGGTATCATCAGATAAGAACTGATTGCCGAAATTGGTTTGAAAACTCTAATGCACACCAAAATGGAAATCCACAATGGAATGATTGCAAAGAGACCTAGCATGGGGGATTCTAGTCCGAAGAAAGCAGGAGACCATAGAAAGTTCAATACCATTTGTATAGCAAAGAGTTTCAATGCTTGTTTTTTGAGTGGGTGCTTGCTAGTCCATAAAATATAAAGAACTACCCCAATCATCAAGTAAAGCACAGTCCATACAGGGGCAAATAGCCAAGAAGGAGGGTTGAAAGGTGGCTTTTCAAGTGTTGCATACCAGCTGTTCACAGATGATGCTGTGGATAATGACCCTACAAATCCCGCGAGTAATGGAATTGCTATCGATACTAGAAAAATTTGCCATTTTTTCATTTTATACCTCTTCAAGTAATGTCATAAATATAGCTAGCTTTTTCGGGAATTTCTGTTGAACTACGGCATTGTGTTTATCGAAAAACTCATGCTGATAACTCATTACATGGTTCATGTCCTTTGCAAAATACTGAACGGAATAGTTTGAGCCAGTATCTTCAGAGTCATGCATTATTCTAAAAATTTTATGCTCAACAAACATGCCTGTAGAAAGTACCTCTGGGATATGCGTAGATTTCATCCATTGCAACCATTCACTTTCAGCATCTCTTTCTACATTGACAGTAATATTATATAGTATCATCAGGTTTTAATTTTTAAATTTGTGCAAATTTATTAACAATAATTGGTTCGGCTAGTTAATCTGGCGATAAACAAGACAAAGATCTTGTTTGAAGCGACAAACCATGAATACAAAGCAATCTACTCCCTTTTGGTTCAAATTGAAGAACAATCGAATACTTTTATTTAAGTTGATTATCACTATTTTTCATGCTGTAGGTGTGATTGGAATGAGCACTGAGATATTGAGGCCATATTTTCAACTCCTGACTCCCTTCCATTTGTTATTGTGCACGGGGTTGTTGTTTATGTTTCATAGAAGTTGGAACATGTATTTTTTCTGGTTCATTATCTTGGCTTTTATCTTGGGGTTTGGTTCAGAAGTGATGGGAGTACACACTGGGTTTCCATTTGGTAATTATGCTTACAGTGATGTCCTTGGAGTCAAACTCCTTGATACGCCCTTGATGATTGGAGTCAACTGGTTGCTTTTGGTGTATTTATCTGGAGGAGTGATTTACAGACATGCAAATAATGATTACTTGGCGGCATTTTTAGGAGCATTGCTGTTGGTCTTATTAGACTTCTTAATAGAGCCTGTAGCAATCAAGTTGGACTTTTGGTCTTGGAAGGATAATGTGATTCCAATCAGCAATTACTTGGGATGGTTCGGTGTGGGATGGATCATACATTTGATATATAGAAAGCTTCCTTTTACAAAAATAAATCCGCTTTCTATGTATTTATTGATCAATTTGGCAATTTTCTTTATTTTGCTCAATATTTTACTTTGATAAAGCAACCATTTAAACAAAATCTGATTTACTAAGTTATTGATATGATGAATGCTATACTATTTACCATGTTAGGATTTGGATTGATGGAATTTTCCGGTTGGTTTATTCACAAATACATCATGCATGGGCCATTGTGGAGTATTCATAAAACACATCATCAGCCTTCTAAATCTTTTTTTGAGCTGAATGATTTGTTTTCCTTGCTTTTCGGAAGTATAGCAATCATCTTAATAATACTAGGTGTAGAACATCTAGATTATAGATTTTGGCTAGGATTAGGAATCAGCATATATGGTATGAGCTATTTCATATTACACGATGTATTGATTCATAGAAGGCTGAAATGGTTTGATAGACCTGGGAATACTTTTTTGAAAGGTATTTTCAAAGCTCATCAAGCACATCATGCCACCAACAAAAAGAAGGACGCTGTATCCTTCGGATTATTTATAGTACCCAAGAAATATTTTAAGTAAAATGACAGTAAGTACCTACTCTATAAAAGACCTTGAGCAGCTTTCTGGTATCAAGGCTCACACGCTTAGAATATGGGAGCAGCGCTATAGTCTATTGTCTCCAAAGCGTACCGATACCAATATTAGATATTACGATGATAATGATCTAAAGCTTATCTTAAACGTAGCTTTGCTCAATGAAAATGGATATAAAATAAGTAAGATTGCGAGTATGAGCCCTGATGAGGTCAGGGAAGAAGTTGTGAAGCTTACTGAAAGGACATTAACTCATGATGATCAAATTCATGCTTTGACAATTTCTATGATTGAACTTGATGAAGAGAGATTTGACAAAGTGATATCTACAAATATTTTGAAGATTGGTTTTGAACAGACCATGCTGAGCATCATTTATCCTTTTCTATCCAAAATTGGAGTACTTTGGCAGACTGGCTCTATCAACCCGGCACAAGAACATTTTATTAGTAACTTAGTAAGACAAAAGCTTATAGTAGCCATAGATGGTCAGGTGACCAAAAGTGGAGGAAAAAAATTCCTTTTGTATCTTCCAGAAGGAGAGTTACATGAAATTTCACTTCTTTTTGCTGCGTATATTATAAAGTTGAAAGGTCATAAAGTAATTTACCTTGGACAGAGCACTCCAAGATCCGACCTTCACATGGTTTATGATGTACATCAGCCTGATTTTTTGGTTACGATAATTACTACAGCTCCAAGTGCTGATCAGGTAGAAGAGTATATAAAGGATATTTCCAGTAAATTTTCCAGTACTCAGCTGATTATTTCTGGTATTCAGGTTCTTGGGCATGATTTTCGCTTTCCAGAAAATGTTCGCGTATTGAACTACATCAGGGATATTAAAGCTTACATCGAAGAAATTGAAAGCTTTGCCCATTCCAATAATTAATTTAAAGTTTTTGAAAAAATAATTAAACAGTAAAAATAGTACTTTTTTTATACAAACACATGTATATACATTTAAATGTGTGTTTTTGGTTAATAATTCAAGATTTTGAAAACCAATCTTCAGTTTTGTTTAATAAAAAATAAAAAAAATTACACAAAGTGTTTTGTATTTTGTTTAATCATATATATATTTGATTCAACAAAAAAAATAACACCCATGACAACTCTAGAATTCAGTTACTCGCTTAACAAGCTCTCCAGCTCATTGAAGCCATTTGCTTTGAAATTAACAAGAGATATGGATGATGCTAACGATTTGATGCAAGACACCATGGTGAAAGCATTTACCAATAAGGACAAATTTGCAGAAGGTACCAATTTGAAAGCTTGGTTGTATACGATTATGAAAAACACCTTCATTACCAATTATCAGAGAATGGTGAGAAGAGGTACTTTTGTGGATACTACGGATAACCTGCACTACTTGAATTCTGGAGATGTGTTGGTGGAAAATGGAGCTTACGGCGACTTTACAATGGATGATATACAATACGCTATCACCAAATTAGAGGATGTTTACAAAGTTCCATTTATGATGCATTTCAGAGGTTTTAAATACCATGAAATAGCGGATAAATTAGAGATTCCAATCGGAACAGTAAAAAATCGAATTCACATTGCAAGAAAGCTATTAAAAGACGACCTTCACATCTATAGACACAAAAACTAATTAAGATGTCCAAAAAGAAAGTGGTAGTCATAGGATCTGGATTTGCAGGTCTCTCTGTTGCTACACACCTTGCTGATCAAGGTTTTGAGGTAAGTTTATTAGAAAAAAATACTACCCCCGGTGGAAGAGCTAGAAAGTTCGAAGTCGAGGGTTTTGTTTTTGATATGGGGCCTTCATGGTATTGGATGCCCGATGTATTTGAGGATTACTTTGCTCATTTTGGCAAGAAGACCTCTGATTATTATAATTTGATTAGACTGGATCCTTCATATACTGTGATCTATGGTGAGCATGATTTTGTGGATATCCCGGCAAATTTGGATGAATTTAGGGCGCTTTTGGAGTCAATTGAGCCAGGTGTAGGTCCTAGATTTGATGAGTTTCTGAAGCAAGCGGCATACAAATATGAAGTAGGTATCAAAGACCTAGTAAATAGACCAAGTAGATCACTACTAGAATTTGCTAGCCTAAGTTTATTGAAGGACATATTCCGAATGGATGTCTTCCAGTCTATGTCTAAGCATGTCAGAAAGTACTTTTCTGAAGACAAAATTATCAGACTTATGGAATTTCCAGTTTTGTTTTTGGGCGAAACTGCGGAGAATATTCCAGCCTTATACTCTTTGATGAATTATGCAGACATAGCATTGGGTACTTGGTATCCAGATGGAGGGATGCACAAGATTATCGAAGGTATGGTTAGCTTGGCAAAAGAAAAAGGCGTGAAGTTTCACTTCGATGCTGAAGTAGTCAGTATGAAAATGGAGGAAGGTCACGTACTTGGAGTTACGACTAAAGATGGAAGATTCTTCGGTTCTGATGTAGTAGTGGCAGGAGCAGACTACCAACATATAGACCAGCATGTACTAGACCCGAAATACAGATCTTATGATCAAGAATACTGGAACACCAGGGTGATGGCTCCAGGAAGTTTATTATTCTATTTGGGTGTTGATAAAAAGCTGCCTAATTTGAATCACCATAACTTGTTTTTCGATGAGCCACTAGGTCCTCATGCCGATGCTATCTATACAAATCCTAGATGGCCCGAAAAACCACTTTTTTATGCATCTGTTCCTTCCAAAACAGATGCTTCTGTAGCTCCTGATGGATGTGAGAACCTTTTCTTATTGGTTCCTTTGGCTCCAGACTTGGAAGATTCAGAAGAAATGCGTGAAAAGTATTATCACATTATCCTGGATAGACTAGAACGACTAACAGGAGAAGAGATCAGAAGTCATGTAATTTACAAAAGATCCTATGCGCACAAAGATTTCAAGCAAGATTATCATGCTTTCAAAGGTAATGCTTATGGCTTAGCAAATACGCTATATCAGACAGCTATCCTTAAACCATCACTTAAAAGCAAAAAGATAGATAATTTATATTATACGGGACAGCTTACTGTACCAGGGCCTGGTGTTCCTCCTTCACTTATTTCAGGTCGTGTGGTTGCAAAAGAAGTGATAAAAGAGAACAAATTGTAAATAAAATGGTATATTACCTATGATGAACGGAAAAGAGCTTTTTGATTTGACTACATTAGAGTGTAGCAAGTTGATCACACAGAGGTATAGTACCAGCTTTACCCTAGGGATCAAAACCTTAGACAATAAGTATCATATGCCTATCTATGCGATATATGGATTTGTAAGGTATGCAGATGAGATTGTAGATACTTTTCATGATCAAGACAAAAAGACACTTTTGGATGAGTTCAAAAAAGACACCTATAAAGCCATTCAGCAAAAAATAAGTCTCAACCCTGTCCTTCATGCGTTTCAACTCGTGGTAAATCAATATCAGATTGAATTGGAATTAATTGAAGCATTTTTGAGAAGTATGGAAATGGATTTGGATTTTAAGGCTTACAATGACTCAAAATACCATGAATACATCTATGGTTCAGCTGAGGTGGTAGGCTTGATGTGCCTGAGGGTTTTTTGTGAAGGCAATGATGAACAGTATCAGCTTTTGGAGGATCCTGCATGCAAGCTTGGCTCTGCATTTCAAAAAGTAAATTTCCTTCGAGATATCAAAAGTGACTATGAGGAGAGAGGAAGAGTTTACTTTCCAGGAGTAAATTATTTGGGATTTGACAAAACGGCAAAGCAGCTGATCGAAAAAGATATTCAAAGAGACTTTGATGATGCATTGATTGGGATCAATCAGTTGCCCACAGGAGCCAAGACGGGTGTCAAAGTTGCTTATCTCTACTATTTGAAACTCTTTGAAAAAATCAAATCACTTCCCCCAGAAACTATTACTAGCACCAGAATAAGAATACCCAATGCCAGAAAAATTTCACTTCTTTTTAGTACCTATTGTGGGATTAAGTTAGGTTGGACTTGATTTTAGCATTATTGAAAAGTATCAAAAGTTTAGTACAAAACAAACTGCATACAGTAAAGTTATAATCATATGATGAACCTTCAAGTACATATAGACCAGCACTCTGGCTTTTGTTTCGGGGTAGTGTATGCCATAGAAATGGCAGAAGAGATTCTCGATGAGCAAGGCTACCTGTATTGCTTGGGCGATATCGTACACAATGATGAGGAAGTCAACAGACTATCTAAGAAGGGATTGAAAATTATCAATCATGAGGAGTTGGTTAGTTTGTATGATGAAAAAATCCTTATCAGAGCCCATGGTGAACCTCCTTCTACCTATGAGTTAGCTATCAAAAACAATTTGACCTTGATAGATGCAAGTTGTCCAGTAGTCCTTAAGTTGCAGAATA
Organism: Belliella filtrata; assembly: GCF_022549775.1. GTDB lineage: Bacteria > Bacteroidota > Bacteroidia > Cytophagales > Cyclobacteriaceae > Belliella > Belliella filtrata. Next base: position 300,981 of record NZ_JAKZGP010000001.1, read on the forward strand.
GAATCAAGAATTCTTTTGACAAGGATGAGTCCATATTCATTTACGGTAAGCATGGTCATGCAGAGGTGGTTGGATTATTGGGTCAAACCAATAACAAAGCAGTGGTATTTCAAGACATCAATGAACTTGACTTAAACACACTTCCTAGGAATTTGACCTTATATAGCCAGACTACTAAAAGCACAGATAAATTTTATGAAATCAATCAGATTTTGAAAGACAATGGTATTACGGTGAATACCAATGACACCATTTGTAGACAAGTTTCTAACAGAGACAAAGAGTTGAGGGCATTTGCAGAAAAATTTGATAAAATTGTGTTTGTAAGTGGAACTAAGTCTTCCAATGGAAAGGTTCTTTATAATGTTTGCAAAGAGAAAAATCCAAATACATACTTTGTATCCAATGCTGATCAAGTAAGTACTTCTTGGTTTTCACCGAATGATAAAGTTGGAATCTGTGGAGCTACATCGACTCCAATGTGGCTAATGGAACAAGTTAAGTCCAAATTGGATAAATTTTAAATCAAGTTTTATCTTTAGCTGTGGCTCAATCGAAATTGATTTCAACCCAAATTGACCCAAAGGGTAGTATTATTGCAAGTTTGATAATACTACTTTGGGCTGCAATGTTGATTTTTTTGTTATCGATAACTATTAACTGGTTCAATCCGCTTACTTACTTTGCCGTATTAATTCAGATGCATTTATATACAGGGCTTTTTATCACAGCTCACGATGCCATGCATGGTCTTGTTTCAAAAAATAAAAGCGTTAATCATTCTTTTGGTTGGCTTTCCGCAATACTTTTTTCTTACAATAACTATTGGAAATTGTTCCCCAAACATCATGAGCATCACAAGTTTGTAGCTACCGACCATGATCCTGATTTTCATGAATCAGACAGGTTCTTTCCTTGGTACTTTAGCTTTATCAAGCAATATGTAAGTATTTGGCAAATCATACTTATGGCGATTACTTTCAACGTGCTCAAAATATGGATTCCAACCCCCAATTTGATCTTGTATTGGATGCTTCCAGCTGTCCTTGCTACTTTCCAGCTATTCTATTTTGGGACTTTCTTGCCACACATGGGCAAGCCTGAAAATGCACATTTCGCTACTTCCCAAAGTAAAAATCATATTTGGGCTTTTTTATCATGCTATTTCTTTGGGTATCATTTTGAGCATCACGATTCACCTTCTACTCCTTGGTGGAGACTTTGGCGAATCAAAACCTAGAACGAATTACAAGATTAAAACACATCAATTGCTCTTCTTTCAATAGACACCTACAAATTCTCATGAAGTATATATTTACTGTCATTTCTTTCTTGGTTTTGAATGCCCTAGCCTATGGTCAAGGAGCTGTAATCCAAGGAAAAGTCACTAATGCTGTCAACAATGAACCCATACCCTTTGCCAATGTGATCATCACAGGATATGATATCGGAACAGTAACTGATGAGACTGGAAAGTACAGGATTGAGAATCTTGAACCAGGCCTCTACAACGTCAGGGCTAGCTTTGTTGGATTTAAGTCTAAAACAAATTTTGAAGTTCAAGTTACAAGGGCAAGGCCTGTAGAGTTAGACTTCAGGCTACAAGAGGATGCAGCTGACCTCAACGAGGTTGTTATCAGTGCTGAGTTTTCTAGATCTGATGAAACGCCACTTTCTGTAAGACGCCTGAATGCAAATGAAATAGAACGATACCCTGGTGGTAACAGAGACATCAGCAGGGTGATTCAATCTTTGCCAGGGGTAGCCAGTACGGCGAGTTTTAGAAATGATATCATCATCAGGGGAGGTGCGCCAAATGAGAACAAGTTTTTTATTGATGAAATAGAAGTGCCTGTCATCAATCATTTTGCAACACAAGGATCATCTGGTGGGCCAGTGGGAATCTTGAATGTGAATCTGATAAAAAATGTAGAAGTGGTTACCGGAGGTTTTCCTGCCAATCGTATGAATGCCCTGAGTTCCTTTTTTGAGTTTGAGCTAAAGGAGGGTAGAAGGGATAAAATGTTTACACAGCTTACTGTAGGTGCTAGTGAATTGACACTTTCCAATGAGGGCCCCTTGAGCGAGAAAACAACCTACCTCATATCTGCTAGAAGGTCTTACCTTCAAGGTCTATTTAGACTAATCGGCCTACCATTTCTTCCAACTTTCAATGATTTCCAATTCAAAACGACCACAAAGTTCAATGATAAGACAGAACTGACTTTTATCGGTGTGGGTGCTATAGATCAGTTTGCCCTGAATTTTGACGTGCCAAATAATGAAACCGAAGATGAGCGGGAGGAAAGATTGTTTCGTCTAGATAACCTGCCGATATCTTCGCAATGGAACTATGCCACTGGTGCAAAGCTTAAGCGATTTAGAGATAATGGATTTTGGACTTTTATTTTGAGTAGAAACATGCTCAACAATCAAGCTTTTAAGTATCTCAACAATGATGAAAGCATACCCGATAATTTGATTTTTGATTATACCTCTCAAGAAAGTGAGAATAAGTTTAGGGCAGAAAACAGTATTTTTGGAAAGGGCTATAGTATTAAATATGGAGTGAACTATGAGTATGCTAGGTACTTCATCAGTAATTTTGATAGACTTACTTTATCTCAGATTGGACAAGAAATTAATGTAAACAACACAGCCTTTTTTCATAGCTATGGAGCTTTTGTATCTGGCACAAAGACTTCAAAAGATGAGAGACTACTTCTCTCAGGAGGTATAAGAATGGATGGAAGTGACTTTGGCATTGCTGCTCAAAACCCATTGAATCAAATCAGCCCGCGACTATCTATTTCCTATCAGCTAAATCCAAATTTGTTTTGGACAGCGAATGCTGGGATCTATTATCAAAAGCCACCATATACAGTCTTAGGTTATAGAGATAATTTGGGCAATTTGGTAAATCAACAGAATGATGTAAGGTTTATCAGATCTAGTCAATTGATAATGGGAATAGAGCGTGTCGTACCAGATAAAAATAGAAGATTTACCATAGAAGGATTTTATAAATATTATAACAATTACCCCTCTTCTGTTCGAAACGGCATAGCTTTGGCAAATCTTGGGGCTGATTTTGGTGTCATTGGCAATGAGCCAGTAGCTTCTGATGCAGAGGGGAGAGCATATGGCATTGAGTTCTTAGCACAGCAAAGGCTATTCAAAAATTTCTACGGTATAGCTGCGGTGACCTTGGTAAGGAGTGAGTTTACCAATCCGAATACCGATGGTTTGGTGCCTTCTTCATGGGATAATAGATTCATAGTCACGATGACAGCAGGAAAGAGATTTGATAAAAACTGGGAGATTGGTGGTCGATGGAGGTATCTTGGAGGAGCCCCATTTACTCCTTTTGATCTCAATGCCTCTACACTTAGAAGTAATTGGGACTTGCGTGGAGGTGGTATTTTGGATTTCAATAATATCAATGGTTTACGTCTGCAGTCATTTCACCAATTGGATTTGAGAATTGACAAAAAATACTTTTTCGACAAGTGGAACCTCAACTGGTACTTTGATGTCCAGAATGCTTACAACTTCAAAGCACAACAACCAGATGATTTGATTCCAAGCAGATTGGAAGATGGTACCATACGAGTGGATCCAAATGATCAAAGTCGTTATTTGATCAGGTCAGTTGCCAGCAATGCAGGTACAGTACTTCCTACTATTGGTTTGATTATAGAATTTTAATTCTTGAAAGGAAGGATTGAAACATTACCTTTGTTGCCGATGAAATATACTTTGGTAGCAATATTAATTGTTCTGAGCTTGGCTACTCAAGCTCAAGAATTTTCTGAACAAGATACGACCACTCAGCGTCGTGGATTGATAGATCCGCTGTTTGATATTGCAGACGGAGTTGTCGATTTTATTTCAGGCGAAAAGTGGTCTTTTATACCCGCAGTAGTATATTCACCGGAGACAAATCTCGGACTGGGAGCAAGAGCTATACGCATATTCAAAGCCCAAGAGGACTTGAAAGGTAATTTGAGACCTTCATCTCTTCCTATTACTTTTCTCTACACATTGAACAAGCAAGCGATTTTTACTACCGAGCTTGACCTATGGAGGAACGAAAACCGTGACTATATCAACGCCCGTATTGAGTTGACGGATTATCCTTTCAAGTTTTATGGCATAGGGAATGAGTTGCTTGCAGAAGATGAAGAGTTTTATGCTACACGGTATGCATATTTTCACCTTAACTATGAAAGGCAGTTAGTTCCTGGGCTGTATTTGGGACCTAGGTATGAGTTTAGGGTGGATGATATTTATAGAAAGGAACCAGGGGGTATCCTGGAAACAGGTCAAGTCGCTGGCTCTGAAGGGCAGCGACTCTCTGGAATCGGGCTTGTGATGAATTTTGATACTAGGGATAATATATTCCAACCCACCCGGGGATGGTTCAACAGACTCTCTTGGATGAGTTTCCAAAATGCACTAGGAAGTAACTTCACTTTTGACCAATACTATCTTGACCTTAGAAAATACCTGGAAGTCTATGAAAGACATGTGCTTGTCTTACAAAGCTATTGGAGTTTCACCACTGGAGCCCCTCCTTTTCAGCATGTGTCTCTGATCGGTGGAAGCGACTTGATGAGGGGATATTTTGAGGGAAGATATAGAGATAGACATGCAGTGGTACATCAGGCAGAGTATAGGCTCCCTGTGTATCGCAACTTAGGTTTGGTACTATTTGGTAGTGCAGGTCAAGTAGCTAAGCAAGTAGATCATTTTGGATGGAATCGTATGAAGTATGGGGCAGGCCTTGGTGTACGGTATAAGCTCAACAAAGAGGGACTTAATCTAAGGATAGACATAGCTTATGGTGACCAACGAGCCTTCTATTTTGGGCTCAATGAAGTGCTTTGAGTTATTTGATAATGTAAGATACACCTATTTTTGCCATCACATTTTTACGATCATCGCCTGGTACAAAGTAATAGTCAGGGTCATTGACCAAATACCATTTGTAGTTGAATGTATTAATGTATTGTACGCTTCCAGAGATGAATAAATTCTTGACTCTCCAGTCAGCAAATAATCCTGGCACCAAGTCCATGTACTTATTTCTCCAGTCTTTGGAGCCCTCCATTCTGAAGTAGTAAAAGTCATTGTTATAGACTATTCTTTCAAATTGAAATCCAATTCTATTGTATTTTTTCACCCAAGCCACTTCTAACCAGTTCACATTTGCGGCAGGACCATAGCCCATGCCGAGAACTTGACCTTGATGGGTATAGCCATGTCTGATATGATCATGAATGTACCATGTATCCATGTTTTGGATACTTTCTCGGATCGTTTGACCAGTTTGAGTCATCTCAGCGCTAAGCTGAATGTATTGATCTTCTTTCTTCAAGCTGAAAAGATTGCTAAAACCAAAGGTAAAGGCACGATTTCTTTCTGGAGTTACGATAAACTCTTTGAGCCTTCTAGAGTTTCCGTTTGTACCATATTCACCGTAGAATTCAAAATGTCCCTCAGCGCTCATCCATCGGAAAAAACCAGAACTAAACTGTTGTCTTTGATCTCTTTGCGGGTTTTCAATACTGCTCATTCTCTTCTCACCATTGAAAATCGGCAATAGGTCTTTGAATTGATTCATATCAGCTCTATACATATGGCTGGTAGATGCATAGCCAAGAGATAGACCTGGTATCCATTTTGGCTGATATGTTAAGATCAATCCTGATAAGTATCGGTCACCGTTTTCTCTTTTGGGAATGAACACATTATTGTTCTGAAAAATATAATCCTGATGAGGAAGGTCATAGTTGGTACTATTTAAATGTCCTGCAATAAACTGCCCTTCAAAAAAACCGAAAGAAGTTTCTATAGGCTTTCTCGTGTTGGCTGTAAAATGTAAAAAACCTGGAGCATTGTTACTAAGGAGTAGTGATGATCTTTTGGCAGGTCCCCACCACAAGTTTTCTGTTGAAAGACCAAATGAATAATCTCCAGGATTTATCCTAATGCTAGATTGGCCAGGGAGAAAATTGAAATATCTTCCTGTTCCAAATCTTTCTGGCATATCGATCCTATTTAGGTATTCGTAATAGTATAGAATGGTAGACTGATGTTCTATTGGAAAGCCGACAAAGTTTTTGTTTTGTGCGACAAGGACTTCGGGTTGAAATTGTAAGCTTAGCATGCCGTATTTCACAAATACTCCGGCACTCAACAATGTCTGTAGTCCATTATTAGGAATCATCGCACCATTATTGATCCCAAATGTCAAATCAGAATTGTACTGATTGATCATGGTAAATGGCATCAGCATAAAAGTACCCCGATCTCTTTTTCCGAATTTCATGTTGAACTCAGAGACATCCATATCTTGGAGGTCATTGTCAAGGTCTAAACCTGTATATGTATCAAAAGCTTGAACAGGGTAAAGTGGTCTTATACTGAATGAGCTGTTACTATTAACTTCTCCGAGCAGTTGCTTTCTTCTCAAATAATCTTCCATTCCCAAGGTATTAAATGGAAGCGTTTGAGCAGTAATTTCAAATGCAAAAAAAACGAGTACTAAGAAAATTTTTAAAGATATTAAATTCTTCATGTTCACATTTGAGTTATCGTATGTCTAGGACGCTTACTTCGATTTTGGCAATTGACCAGCTTTCATCACAAAGTGGTTCGAATGCATTGGTTTGTTTTAATTCATCCCCCATAGTGATTTTGAGTTCATTTTTGGAATGTGGATAAGTTTTGGTGATGGTATACCTTGTTGTGCCGTTTGGATTTCCAGCAAGTGCACACAGTCCAGGGATATTTGTTTGAGTGGCTCCTTGCTTAGGAAAATTTTGTTTGGGAAATTCATCTGGATAGGACTGTCTAAGGCAATAAGTAGACTCACACACGGTATTGGAAAAAGTAGTTCTATAGACTTCCTGATCATCTAATTTATAATACCAAAAATCAGGACCAGAGACACCATCTTCGACATTTCCGTCCCATGAATCATGAGCCAGCACTTCAATGGTTACTTTGACAGCATTGTGTGAAGGCAAATCTGGGATTTTTACCCATACTTCTTCATTGTTATAAAAGCCCATTATGGTATCATTTTGAAAAATAAAAAGCCTTGAGTTGTTGAAATTCCTCAGGTCTAACTGACCAAAGTTATTAGAATATACCATTTGCTCACTTCTCAACCTGTCTTCACATGAACTTATCATACAAATGAAAAAAAGGCCTATTAAGGAAAAAGATAGTTTTTTTAAAATTGGGGACATCGATCTCTATTAGTTTAAGCTAACTGAATTTTAAAATGTTCTCTTTGGGAAGTCTGAATACAAATAAACGAAATAAAACTGCAAATCGTCTTATTTTCCTTTAGATAAGGCTTGAAATTACATTGCAAGCCTATTAATTATGTCTAATTTAGCCCTTCAAACCTTGATAAATTATGGCTTTAATCACTTTGGTAGCTGGGGCAAGACCTAATTTTATGAAAATTGCTCCTATCATTCATCAGCTTTTGGCTAGCATGGATTCGCTTCCTAACTTGAAGTATCGTTTGGTACATACAGGTCAGCACTATGATCAAAAGATGTCTGGTGATTTTTTTGAACAACTTCATATCCCCTCGCCTCATGTCAATCTTGGTGCTGGAGGAGGCTCGCAAGCAGAACAGACAGCTGCGGTTATGTTGGCATTCGAGAAGGAACTTATTGCAAATCGACCAGCTCTTGTTATTGTAGTAGGGGATGTCACATCTACCTTGGCATGTACCATAACAGCTAAAAAGCTACTCATCGATGTCGCACATGTGGAAGGTGGTATCAGGTCTGGCGACATGACCATGCCAGAGGAGATCAATCGTATCGTGACCGATAGTATCACTGATCATTTTTTTACAACTTCCAAGTTAGCCAATGACAACTTAATTTCAAGCGGAGTACCACAAGAGAAAATTCATTTAGTGGGAAATACGATGATAGATACTTTGATTGCCAATCAGCCCAGATTTTCTAGGCCGGAGGGAGAGGTGTTTGACCGATTAGAAAAGAGAAAATACTTCGTGTTGACAATGCACAGGCCAGCAAATGTAGATCAGCAAGAAAAGCTGAAGGCAATGATTGATGCTATCATGATGGTTACAGCCAGTATGCCTGTAATATTTCCTGTCCACCCAAGAACAGCTACCAATATGAGAGAATTAGGGATTTCTTACCCAAGCTTACATATGGTAGATCCATTGGGTTACTTAGAGTTTAACTATTTGGTGGAAAATGCCTTTGCCGTTATAACTGATTCTGGAGGAATTACTGAAGAGGCTTCGGTTATGAATGTACCTTGTTTAACTTTGAGAGACAATACCGAAAGACCTGAAACAATCACCCTAGGTACAAATGAACTCGTAGGTACCAATCCTGATAATCTGAAACCATTCTTGCAGAAGTTGATGAAAGGAGAATGGAAATCTTATCAAGGTATACCGCTTTGGGATGGCAATGCTGCTCGTAGAATTGTGGACAAAGTGATAGAATTGTATATATGATTCAGAGGTATTGTTAGCCCTGCATTCTAAACATGAAGAAATCATCATCAAGTTGACTTAATGGTTTCATGCTTCAGTCTAAGGCTAGTGCTTTCAAAGCTGCTTCAGCAATGATCCCATCTTGTGCCGAAGTCACACCAGAGATACCTATGGCTCCTATGATTTGCCCATCCTTAAATATTGGCAAACCACCCTCTACGGCTGTTATAGGCATAGTATTTAAATGTACAGCACCGCCTTTGATCATGTCTTCAAATACTTTTGTAGACCTTTTGAACTCAAAGGCAGTTTTGGCTTTGAGTTGCGCTACCTCAATACTACCTATCTGAGTGCCGTCCATTTTTTTGAGTAAAACAAGATTACCTCCTTGATCCAAAATGGTGATGACGACATTCCAGTTTTCAGATGTGGCCTTCTCTTGAGCTGCATTTGCGATTTTGTTAGCAAGGTCAAGATTAAGGACTGGCTGAGTTTGAGCATTTGCAATATATGCAGTCAGTATGATTGTTAGTAAAGTGCTAAGAAGACGTTTCATTATTTTTGCTTTTATGTTCTATTTGCTAAAATCCGAATTTTCTACCCAAGCTCCCAGTTTTTTTGCTTCTAATTCTAATCGGTCGATTTGATATGAATCATTTGCACTGCTTTTATCCTCGTAATTTTTTTACCAACTAATTGATTGGTATATTGTGCCAAACTTTAAGCTAATGAGAAATCTACTTTACTTGCTCTTTCTGATATTCACTTACATAGCATGTAACCCAAAGAGTAAAAATTCTGATCTGGACAAAGAGTTTACATTTGAAGCAGTAGACTCACTGGTGATAGACATGATGGACCCAGTCAAAATCATAGATTATCATCCTCAGAAAGAGATTTATTTAGCGGTGAAGTTTCCGAGTATGGAAGGGCATTATTATATTTTGGACAAGAATGGAAGTGTTTTAGCCGAAAATGAGCTTTCTGAAGGTCCAGATGCTTTTGGTTTGGTATTGGTTCGTGGAGGGTTTGTAGGAGATGAAATCTTGTTGGTCAGTGAGGGGCAGACTTTTGTATATGACCTTAATCTAAAACAATTGAGAAAGTATCCTTTTGAGCAAGGTGTAAGAATTAGAATGGTACATTATAACAGAGATAATCTGAGTACCTTTCAATCATCAGATGGAACTGTTAAGGCACTTGTAAATCTGAACGACGCCTATTTACAACCATATCCAGAGGATTATTATGACACCTTGAATCTTGTCCACCTAATGGATATTCAGTCTGGAAGCATTACGAAAGGTGGCTCATATACTGAAAACAGTATGTTCAGATCAGGAAGATTTTTCCCTTTCATGGACAAACCCGTTTATTTTTCTGATCCTGAATCAAAGTATATCTCTATGATTGCTTTTGGAGACTCTATTTTATATCAAATAGATCCCAATGAAGACTTCAAAACCGTAGACAAAATCTTCATGGATAGGATAGGAAGTGACAAAATCATCGATTTACCCATGAGTGATGCTTCCTATGCTACAGTACGTGAGCATCGAGGTGAGAATATCAAGATGGGTGGAATGTTTGACGGGATAGTAGGACAAGGAGATGAATTCCTTGTAGCATACAAAACAGGGATCAATCCAAACTTGAAATATGAGGGTGAAGATGAAGCATTGAGACGTTTGGAAGATGAGTCCAAGAAGAGATATTATTACTATATCAAAGATGGAAAGAGAGTGGGTAAACCCATACTCTGGGAGGAGCCAGGAAGTCTATTGATCAACGTGGGCAACAATCGATACCTCCAATACGGAGATCAAGGAGATCTTCACGACTTTGAGAAAGATTATCAATGCTATTATATTTTTGAGTTAAGGGAAAAGCAATAAGTTACCTTATTGATATTTCATAGATTATGTGCAACATAAGATTTAGATAGCCCTAGGAAGTTCTCTTTATATATAGTTGCATTTGGGAAAAGAGATTTTACCTCATTCAAAGAGAGAAGCCTGATTTCATCTAAATATTGCTTGGCTACAGCATTCTCCCAGCGTTGGAACCTGCTGATTTTAGTTTTAGTCAATAAAAAGTATGTTAGTTGCTTTGGTAAAAATTGAACGAAAGGCAAAGCATAATGGGCTTCAACTGGGAAAAACTTGTTAGGAGTTTGTATAAAAAATTTCTTACCAACTCTCATACATTCATTGGCCATTTTTTGCTGGTTTTCAAAAGTGTATAAATGTTCAATCACCGAATTAGAGAAAACAAGGTCAAACGTGTCTGTTTCAAATTCTGATAGATCTGTAGCATCACCCTTGATAGCTTTTAGCCTTGGATGACTAATGTCTGTAGCTTCCAGATTCAATAAAGTAATCTCTACCTGATATTCATTTAAAAAATTTTTGTCTTTCCAAAAATATTCTGCGCCACCCACATCTAAGATTTTTATAGGTGACCCTAGGTTGAAATTTTGCTGCATTAATTTTTCAAATGCAAAAAAACGTCTACTCCTGAACTTATTCCCAATAGATTCTGGATTATTTGAAGCATCAAGTAAATTTTTAATTTTTCTTAAAATCATATTCGGTCTGTTGAAAACTAATCTTGCTTTATTATTGGTAAATTAATTATTCTAAAAGTACTATTGCTTTGTAAATCTTTTTTAATTTTACGCAGATATTTAGCTATTTGATTGAAGAATTTAAATAACTTGAAAAGTTTGAAAACTTATCTACCTTATGTTTACGTAAATGTCAAGGTAGATTAATTAATTTTTATGAAGAGACGTTTTCACAAATATTTCCCGTGGCTTTTTGTTATGGGTGACTTATTAGTTCTTCTGGTGGGGCTTACGATGGTAGTAGGCTTATTTCGCTATTTTATTGGTTATCCAGAAGTGACAATTAAGTTGTATGGTTATTTTATATTTTTCTGGATGGTCATTTCCATTGGTCGCAAGGACTTCAAAATAAGCAGGACATCAGAGATAGGCTTCACCTTAAAACAGATTCCAGAATCTTTGGTATGGCTAGTTGGTTTGATGTCTATATTTTGGATTCCAAGTCAAGAACATCCATTAGGAGTTTTCTTTTTGGTAGGTGTAGCTATCACCTTAGTTATCTTTTTAAGTGTTTATAGGGTAAGTGTACATCTAGCATTGAAGCATTATAGGGCCTTAGGGAAAAACTATAGGAATGCAGTCATTTTAGGTAGAACAGGTTCTAGTATCAAGCTTGCTAGAGTATTCGGTCAAAGACGAGATTTTGGTATTAACTTTTTGGGCTTTTATGACAATGAAGCTACAAATCAAATAAATTCTAGAGGAGAAGTTTCTAAATTTTTTGAAGAAATTGATCAACTAGATTTAGATCTTATTTATCTAAGTGAAGGTTTAGAATCGCAAACCATGAAACAGGTGATGGACTATGCTGATGAGCGGTATCTTAAAGTGAAAGTAATCCCTCATGGTAACCTTCAATTGGAAAAGAACCTGTCATTTTCGAAATATGGAGAGTTTTTTGTCATTAATGTAAATGAGATTCCGCTCGATAGTTTCTTGAATAGGGTTTTGAAAAGGTCATTTGATATCGTATTCTCCCTGTTTGTCACAGTGTTTATTCTAAGTTGGATGATACCTTTGGTCGGTATCCTAATCAAAATGGAATCGAGAGGACCGATTTTTTTCATTCAAGATAGAAACGGAGTGAACAATGAAGTCTTTCGATGCTTGAAATTCAGATCCATGACTCCAAATGACTATGCAGATACCAAGCAGGCCATTAAGAATGACCCAAGAGTAACCAAAATTGGAGCCTTTTTGAGAAAAACTTCTTTGGACGAAATGCCTCAATTTTTAAATGTGCTCTTTGGAGACATGTCTATCGTAGGGCCAAGACCTCATACTATTCCCATGAACCGTAACTTTCAGCTTCAAGTTGAAAAGTATAATTCAAGGCATAAAATTAAGCCCGGAATTACTGGGCTTGCTCAAGTAAGAGGGTATAGAGGTGAGATCGAAAACCTAAGACAAATTAGGTCTAGAGTAAGGCTTGATTCTTTTTATATTCAAAACTGGTCTATCTGGATGGACCTGAGTATTTGCTTTCGAACCATTGGTGAGTTGGCTTTGAATAGGGACAATGCTTATTAGCCGATAGCTTTCTAGCTTTTAAAAAGAACAGTAATAATTTAAGAAGATTTGAGTCAATTTGGACTTAATGTTACTATCTTTTGCTTCGGTCAAAGAAAAAATGTAATATGCGTGAAACACCTTGTTGAAATTTTTGAATTTTTCAACAAGGTGTTTTTTTGGATTTGAATTAGATTTTTGAAAGGGCGGCCAAAAAACTCATGGTTTCACCTTTTTTCTTATAAATTAGCATAGGGACTTCGTTGTTGACATGAACTAGCTTTTCAGCAGTACTTCCCAAAAGTATAGCGGCTGAATTTGTCCTTCCTCTACTTCCAAGTAAGATCAGGTTTGTTTTCTTTTCCTTTGCTATCTTTAGAATGTGCCTGCCATCATTTCCATTTTCTTTGAGTATCGCCTCACATACGAATGGTTTCAATTCATGTTTTTTTATAAAATGTTCAAAATCTTTTTGAACATTTTTTGACATGATTTCGGCGAATTCTGCATGGCTTTTTCCAGTTTTATAATATCCAATCGGAATATCGAAAAGGTGTAGACCAAGTAACTTCGAGCCTGCTTGTTGACTTAACTTCTCCGCTAATTTGACACAAAGTACAGAGTGTGAAGAAAAGTCCATCGGAAGGAGAATCCTATCTATAGCGAGTTCTTCTCCTGATTCAGTTATGAAAAGAACAGAGCATGGCGCCTTTTGAGCCATATTTTTAGCTAAAGATCCACTTCCAGGAAGTTCATCCTTTCTTCCCATGATGATAAGGTCTACATCTTTGATTTTGGCTTGTCTAATGAAGCTTTCAAATGGACTTCCTTCTATCACCAAAATCTCTCGATCGATTGCATCGTCAAAGTTTGCCTCTTTTATGGTAGTGTTGATTTCAGATTTGATACCTTCATCCACAGGAGCGACCAAATCAGGAAATTTTTTTTTGATAGATTCTGGAATAGACAGGTCTTTGGAAACATGGACAAAATAAATTTTTTCAATGCCAAGCGGTTTGACAAGCCCTGAGATTTTTTTTAAAAGAATAGCATCCATTTCGGATAAGTCCATTCCTATCAATACTTTTTGAAATCCTGTCATGTTGGTTATCTACATTTTGTGGTTAATATAAATCAGATCCAAGAGTAAAGGAGCATAGATTTGTATACTAATTTCGGCTATATCACTACCTTTTCCAATATATTTGTGTCAAATGGCAAAAATTATTGGTAAATATTTTATTGCTTGGATTCCTTCAGAGGAAGTTTCAGCCGAGGTAAATGAATTGAAAACTTCTTTGCAAGCTAAGTTTGGATTGAAGTATGCACTCAAATCTCCTCCCCACGTCACACTCAAGATGCCTTTTAGCTGGAATGAAGCGAAGGAGCAAATTTTGATTCAACATCTTCAAGGTTTTATGGATCAAGAGAAGGGATTAGAATTGGGTTTGAATGGATTTGGTAAATTTGGCAAAAGGGTAATTTTTATCAAGGTATCTAGAAATGAAGCATTGATACAATTGCAATCTAGGTTGGTACATTATTGTAAGAAAGAACTTGAAATGACAAAAGAGTTGAGTGATTCAAACTATCACCCACATATGACGATTGCCTTAAAAGATGTAAAGGCAAAGGACTTTGAAATGTATTGGGACTATATATCCACATTAATATTTTACAAACCAAAAGTGGTCGGGAAATTGGTTCTATTGAAGAAGGTGGATTTCAGATGGAGTATCTTAGCTGAAATCAGTTCTTAAAAACTTAAGCTTCCTTTTGTTTTATCTTTATGCAGAATTATGCTTTTGGGCTTTCTGCCCATATAGAAATTCACCAAGTTTTGTTGTTCATCAAATTCTTTGATCAATATAGTATTATTGATTTCAACTGAGTTAGGTGTTTCCGTTAACACTCCTTCCAAATAAAACCAAGCTGCGTCTTCTTCTATTTCGAACCCTAGATAGTTTAATTTGATGGCTTTTCCATTGATGGTAATTTGATTGTGTGTGAGAAGGTATTTTTTCACCATATTCTCCAATCGATCTGTATTTTCAGGGTTGATAAAATCCACTTTGCTTTCAAATGTTTTCGACAAGCTGATTTCAAAATCATCCCAGAATATCTTTTGCGCAATTTCTAGAGATTGCTGATCTTCATTGTATCGAATGTCAGTCAAGCTGATGTAAAAAGGATGAAACATCGCCTTCCATCCAAGCCATATAATCAAAATGTAATTGTAAACCATTTGTAAGCTCGTTTTCTACTTTTTGTGCAAATTATGCATTATAATTACGCTGCGAAAAATGAATCTCAAATTTATTTAAATTTAATTAGCCAAATATGGGTCAATTTAGACTTTACTTTGAGTTAGGGTATAAACATATTCTTGATATCAATGGATTTGATCATATCTTGTTTGTAATTGCCTTGTGTGCAATTTATTTAGCAAGGGATTGGAAAAAGATAATTATCTTAATCACAGCATTTACTATAGGTCATTCTATCACGCTTGCAATGGCCACATTAAATATTGTAAGGGTTAATGCTGATTGGATAGAATTCTTGATTCCTGTCACTATTGCTATTACTGCCTTGGCTAATATCCTTAAACCTAAACCTAGCTCAAGTAAAGGTATACAGCTAAATTATTTTTTTGCAATCTTCTTTGGACTAATTCATGGGCTAGGTTTCTCAAATTACTTGAGGTCCTTACTTGGGAGAGAAGCTTCGATTTTTCAACCGCTTTTAGCCTTTAATATTGGTCTAGAAGTAGGTCAATTATTGATAGTAGCTATTTTCTTGGTTTCTTCTTCTCTGATAGTTGGTCTTTTGGGTGTCAATCGCAAGGAATGGACTTTAGTTACATCAGCTATAGTTCTTGGAATGGCTATTATGATGATGATTGACACGAAGTTTTGGTAAAGTGTTGTTAATTTTTTTTGAACATCTTTCCCAAACCCCACTGATAGTATCATAATGGTGTTTTAGAGAAAAAAGAATGTATAAATAATAGAAAATATAGTAATTTACAAGAAGTTGCAGTTTTGATCACTGAGCTACAACTTGTCTAAATATCGACTTATGAAGAAAATAATTTTACTATGCTTATGTTTTGCATGTGTTTGGAGTGCTTCTGCACAACGTAATCATGCTGAGCGATTTGAGCAACTTGGTACAATGCTTCGCTCTCCAAATGTGTACAGAACGGCTTCAGGTGCTCCAGGTCACCAATATTGGCAACAGAAAGCTGATCATGAAATAGAAGTAGAGCTTGATGATGAGAACCAATCTATCAAAGGCTGGCAAAAGGTAACTTACTATAATAATTCCCCTGATCAACTCAACTATCTTTGGATACAGCTTGACCAAAACGAGCGTGCAGCTGATTCAAGAACACCAAAAATGGCTGAAAGTAGCATCAATCCAAGGATGAACTTAAGACAGCTTGAAAACATCGTATGGCATGATGAAGACCTGGGATACAAAATTAATCATGTCAAAACGATGGAAGGAGATGACATTCGTGTTACTATTAACAATACCATGATGAGAGTAGATCTTCCTCAGCCTTTGGCGTCTGGAGAAGCTTTTGAATTTACTGTAGATTGGAACTTCAACATTCATGATAGAATGAGCTTTATAGGTGGTCGTCCTGGATATGAATTTTTTGAAAAGGATGGTAATTATTTATACACATTAGCAGAGTGGTTTCCTCGTATGGCTGTTTATTCTGATTTTGAAGGATGGCAGAACAAAGAGTTTGTAGGAAGAGGTGAATTCGCCTTGACCTTTGGAGATTATAAAGTCAGGATAACAGTCCCTGCAGATCATATGGTGGGCTCGACAGGGGTATTGCAAAACCCAGAAGAGGTACTTTCTTCTACCGAACTACAAAGATGGGATCAAGCCAAGTCATCTTATGATAAGCCAGTAGTAATCAGAACTCAAGCCGAAGCTGAGCGTCTAGAAAAAGGAAAGGCAAAAGATAAGAAAACGTGGGTTTTTCATGCAGATAATGTTCGAGATTTTGCGTGGACTTCTTCAAGAAAGTTCATTTGGGACGCTATGGCTGTGAAGCAAGGTGGTAAGGATGTGATGGCAATGTCCTATTATGGCAAAGAAGGTAATCCACTGTGGGAACAATATTCAACGCGAGTGGTGGCGCATACGGTCAAGTCTTATTCAGAGAAGACATTTGATTATCCTTATCCAGTTGCGATATCTGTGGAGGCAAGCAACGGTATGGAGTATCCGATGATTTGTTTCAACTATGGAAGGCCAGATAGTGACGGAACTTACACAGATGCTGTGAAATATGGAATGATCTCAGTAATCATACATGAAGTTGGTCACAACTTCTTTCCTATGATAGTCAATTCCGACGAGAGACAGTGGTCATGGATGGATGAGGGCTTGAATACCTTTATGCAGTTCATGGCAGAGCAAGAGTGGGACAGAGATTACCCTTCGAGAAGGGGGCCTGCACATAAGATTGCACCATACATGGCAAGTGATCCTAGTCTGCTAGAGCCTATTATGACTAATTCAGAGAACATCATCCAATTTGGACCAAATGCATACGCAAAGCCAGCAACGGCTTTAAATATATTGAGGGAGACAGTGATGGGGCGTGAACTTTTTGATTTTGCATTCAAGGAATATGCGCAGAGATGGATGTTCAAGCATCCTACACCTGAGGATTTTTTCAGAACTATGGAAGATGCTTCTGGAGTTGATTTAGACTGGTTCTGGAGAGGTTGGTTCTTCGGTACAGATCCTGTGGATATAGCACTTGAGCAAGTCAATTGGTATAAGCTAGACAACAGAAGTCCAGCAGAGAAAAAGGAAGCAGCTAAGAGAGATTTTGAAATGGAAGAGTCTTACATCTCAAAGACATATAATACCAAAGATATACCTCAAACTATAGTGGAAAGTGACCCATCTACTAGAGATTTCTATAACAGTTACAATCCATTCTCTGTGACTCCTGAGGATGAAAGAGCCTATAGGGAGTTTATGGATAGATTAAGCTCCAAAGAGAAAGAGTTACTAAATAGTGGACTGAATTTCTATGAAATGAAGTTTAGAAATGAAGGTGGCTTAGTGATGCCTTTGATCATCCAATTCAATTATACTGATGGAAGTTCGGAAGTAGAGCGTATCCCAGCAGAGATTTGGAGGCTCAACGAGAAGCAAGTATCAAAAGTATTTGCAAAGAAGAAAGAAGTAAAAAGTATCGTGCTAGACCCATATCGTGAAACAGCAGATATTGATGAGGCTAACAACTATTGGCCAAGAACTTTCACCCCAAGTAGGTTTGAGCTATTCAAAAGTACCAATGGGGTAAGAGGAGCATCATCGGGAGATAACCCTATGAAAAAGGCAAA
Source organism: Belliella filtrata (assembly GCF_022549775.1). Lineage (GTDB taxonomy): Bacteria > Bacteroidota > Bacteroidia > Cytophagales > Cyclobacteriaceae > Belliella > Belliella filtrata. The sequence goes on from NZ_JAKZGP010000001.1 coordinate 319,009, forward strand.
TAGAAAATAATTTTATCAGGAGTTCATGAATAGTAACAGGCAGTGGGTTTACCATTCTGCCTGTTATTATTTTGTAAAAGGTAAAGTCATGCCTTTCATCACAAGGAAAAAGATTCCACATTTAGAATTTTCGAGGGCTTGAACTTAGTCACCTTGGTCTTTGTACTTACCGACCAACCAACATAAATTGGGCAACTCCTGAAAATACTTACTTTGAATTGCTAGAACCAGTTTTTCTGCTAATGGGCGCGTACTCACTAGTTTTTGCCATTTTCAATATTAATCCTTATTCTTGAGTTAGAACACCAATTTCTGCATACTGGGTAGCATTTCCATCCCACGTCTCCAAGCTTGTCAATTTAACAAACCGGGTTTGGACTTTCTCAAATCGAACTTCCTGCCTGATGGGGTTATTGTGAATATTTGAAAATTCACCAATTGCCAAATCATGCCAATTTTTTCCATCTAAGCTTCCGCTAAACCTATACTTGAATATCAATCCACCAAAATAACGTCCCTGAGGAGGTAAATAATCAAAACCAGTGATGTGGATAAGTTCTCCCAGGTCTACGACAACTTCATTTTTTGGATTTGTCCAAATGGTATTTGGATTATCATCGATGATGTTTATCGAATTTGGATCATCGTGAATCACTTCCCAATTAGACTTAGCTATGTCAAATTTTAATTCTAAGTGTTCACTAAATTTACCTTTACTTTGATCGATGGAAATGGCATTGATTTTACCCGCATGTTTCATAGTAAAAGGTTTAGTAAATTGTTTTCCATTGGGTATGCTTGGGGTAGATCCGTCTAAAGTATAAAAGATATCCACACCTGTTTCGGGGACTTCCATTTTTACTAGTCCGTCCTTGTTTCTGTGGATAACAGGCTGCACCAATAGTTTTGGTGCATTGAAAATGCCGATCTTTGAAATCGTCGGAGGGGCAATTGCATCAAGGATCGTCAGCTTGATCTTATTGGTCTTGTGGTCTTCCAGTCTAAGAATCCTTTTTGCTCCTATGGTAGTACCTTTATAGATATTTTCCCAGCCATTGTCGGTTTGAATTTCCAGACTGAACTCCTTGACCCTTTGTCCTAGTGCGATATATTCTTGAATCAAAAAACGGTTGAAAATAATTTTGCCAGGAAATTCGATTTCTACACTTGCATTCGTGATACCATCTTTGGTTGTCCAATAAGATTTCCATTCATCGTCCAGTACTTTGTTGATTTCGTAGCCTTTTCCTCGTTTGCTGCTTGCTGTTAATTTAGCATCATGGATCAAGTCGGTTTCAAAGTCTTCCTTGATTTTTGTGGATAACTTCATGATTTGATCCACATCATTTTCATGTATTAGTCCTCTCCTATCTACTGGGAAATTGATCAGGAGTGCACTATTTTGTCCTATACTCTTGTAGTAGATGTCCAATAGATGGGAAAGAGATTTTACCTTGTGGTCTTCATAAGCATGGTAGTACCAACCAGGCCTGATGGATACATCAGCTTCAGCAGGTACCCAGTGACTACCATTTTCCTGCCCTCTTGCATATTTTTCTGAGTATTCAGGCATACCAGCATAGACAGAGTCACGCATGAGGTTCGACCAAGTGCTAGGGTATGCATGTCCCTCTTCATTTCCCACCCACCTGACATCCGGACCCGCATCGCCAAAGATCACTGCATTGGGCTGTAGTTTCCTTACTAGCTCATAGATACTTTCCCATGGATAATACCCTCTTTTGTCTACCTTCCTTTCTTCATTTGCACCTCCATAGTGTCCTGTACCTCCATTTGCACCATCAAACCATATTTCGAATAACTCACCATAATTACTCAATAGTTCAGTGAGTTGATTTTTCATATAATCAATATATGCTTCATCACCATAGTCAGCATGATTTCTATCCCATGGGGAGTAGTATATTCCTAGACCAATGCCTTCCGCTTTACAAGATTCTGCCAATTCCTTGATAAGGTCTCCGTTTCCATCCTTCCAAGGAGAATTTTTTACACTATGTTCTGTGTATTTTGAGGGCCAAAGGCAGAATCCGTCATGGTGCTTAGCTGTGATGATAAGTCCTTTCATTCCTGCTTCTTTGGCGACTTTTGCCCACTGTCGCGTATCCAATGCGGTTGGATCAAATATGGCGGGATTTTCATCTCCTTTACCCCATTCCATATCTGTGAATGTGTTGATATTGAAATGGATGAACCCATAGTATTCCAATTTATGCCAAATCAACTGCCTCTCTGTAGGGATGGGATATACGGGGCTTGGTACAGAAGGGTCTTTACATGCCCACGATAGTAAGAAAAGTAAAAGAGGTAATTTCTTAGCATTGATCATTTTATACAAGGGTTGTTGCGTTTTGTAATATTCAGCTTAAATTTAACATTTTTAGAACTTTTACTGACTAATCTGTTTTATTAACTGATAATACTAGTTTTTGATCACTTCACCTTATACTCCCTTCATCCATGCGCAAGCTATACTTCACCACACTTCTGACACTTTGTTTACTAACTGCCTATGCACAGACAAATGTTAAAGTTATTGATATGAGATCCGGAGAGGCAATTCCGGGAGTGGTAGTTTATGGAAGTATAAATAAGAATGCTATAACAGATCAAAATGGTTTTGTGCAATTGAATTTATCAAAATCTAATAAATTTACTTTTTCACATATTTCCTATCAATCATTAACGAAAGAGTTAACAGGTAGCGATATTGAAGTGGTTCGCTTAATCCCTGAAGTTAGCGACTTATCCACAGTCACTGTATCGGCTTATGATACAGAGCGTCCTTTAATGCTTCAGGCTGGAGCGATTAGTAGAGTAAAGGAAAATGAGTTATATAGATTTAACGAAACTTCCATTGTCAATGCTTTCAACACCAAAGCAGGTGTCAGGGTAGAAGAGCGTGCTCCAGCAAGTTATAGAATATCTATTCGTGGCAGTTCTCTTAGATCTCCATTTGGAGTTAGAAATGTCAAAGTATATTGGAACGGAGTGCCATTCACTTCCCCAGATGGCACTACCCCTTTAAACTTACTGGATTTGAGTAATATCCAAAACACAGAGATCATCAAAGGACCTGCTGGAAGTATTTTTGGTGCGGGAAATGGCGGAGTTATTAATTTAGAAAGCCGTACAGAAATCAGCAACAATAACTTATCCTCAGAGCTTAATGTGGGGGATTTTGGCTTGCTTCGGTATAGGTTCGGTATAGAGCAGAAGATTGGAGATGGCGGTATTAGTGCATCCTACGTGCATCAAAAGGCAGATGGGTACAGGGATCATAGCGCCGTAGATCGCAAGGTTTTTCAGCTGGCAGCACATTTGAAGCCTTCCGAAAGGCAGGAGTTATCCACACAGATTTTATACACAGACTTGTTTTACGAAATTCCCGGAGCACTGACTACTGATCAGCTTGAAGAAAACCCTAGGCAAGCAAGACCTGGTTCAAAAGATCAAAATAGTTCTATTTCACAAAAGTCTCTATATGGTCTATTGTCTCACAAATACCAACTGACGGATCGTGTGGATAATCAAACATCGGTTTTTGTCAGCACTACAGCATTTGAAAACCCATTTATATTAGATTACAAATCTGAAACAGCATTTAGCTACGGTGGTAGGACTAAGTTTACGCGAAACGATCAGATAGGAAATGTACCAATCAGGATCATTGCTGGTGGAGAATATCAATACGGAAAGACACTTGCTCAAAACTTTGGAAATAGAAACGGTCAAGCAGATACGGTTAGGTTTAGTGATGATTTGGTTACAACGCAAGCCTTTTTGTTCCAACAACTGGAAGTGGAATTGACCAGTAAACTTTTGTTGACACTTGCTGCAAGTCAGAACTTTTCCAGATATGATATCAACAGAACTATCGACGCTAGTGCCTTAGCGCCTACTGATAACAGCAGGAAATTTGATCCAATTATCATTCCACGTATAGCTTTGGCTTATAGAATCAACGATGCATCTGGAATACATGGTAGCATAAGCTCTGGCTTTTCTCCACCAAGTATAGATGAAGTTAGGACCAATGAAGGGAGTATCAATTTGGCACTTGAGGCAGAGAGAGGAGTCAACTATGAGCTAGGTTATAGGATTAGTCATGGGATTTTCAATATTGATTTGGTTGGATTTTACTTCAAGCTAGATGAGACGATCACTACATTCACCAATGATCAAGGTGTGGTGCTTTTCGGCAATGCAGGTAACACCAATCAGCGAGGAATTGAAGCGCAAATAGATTATGCACCATGGCGAAATCAGCAAAGTACTATTCAGGAGTTGAGAATTAGCCATGCTTATACTGGTCAGTTTTTTGAATTTGCTGATTTTGTTAGTGGAGGAAATGATTTTTCTGGAAATCAGCTTACAGGTGTATCACCTCACACCTTGGTCAATCAAGTAGATATTCGAAGTAATTTAGGTATCTACTTGAATTTCACACACCAATATGTGGATAACCTGCCTCTCAATGATGCCAATACCGTCTTTCAAGATGCTTATAACTTGGTGGGGAGCAGACTTGGTTGGAGACAAAGTGTAGCTAGTAGCTGGGATTTGGAAGCTTATGTGGGTGTGGATAACTTATTGGATGAATATTATAGTCTTGGCAATGACCTCAATGCTTTTGCCAATAGGTATTATCAGCCTGCACCAGGAAGAAATTATTATGGTGGAGTGAAAGTTGGGTATAGGTTTTAAAGATTGTTGATTAATTTCAATAATTTTGAGTTTTTAAATAAACCAATTTTGCTCAAAAAACATTATTCAATTAGGAAAATTAATAAGTATAGATTATGCAAAAACCAGATTTCAATATCGAAGAAGTAAATAAAATTATCCGTGGACGTCGATCCATGTTTGTGGCACAATTCAAAGAAAATGATCCAATCGACGATGCTATCATTGAAGAGATGCTAGAAAATGCGAATTGGGCCCCAACACACAAATTGACACAACCTTGGAGTTTTACAGTTTTTTCTGGTGATGGATTGGTGAAGTTTGCAGATTTTCAGGCAAATCTTTACAAAGAAAGAGCTACCAAAAATGGTAATTTCATCGAAGCTACTTTTCAAAAATTCAAGGAAAACCCTTTGAAAGCCTCACATGTCATTGCGATTAAAATGAAGCGTGACTTCCGAGCAAATCTTCCTGTGATGGAAGAAATTGCAGCGGTTTCCATGGCTGTCCAAAATATGTACCTCACTGCTTCCGCACATGGATTGGCAGCTTATTGGGGTACTGGTGGACCTACGTTTTGGCCAGAAGCCAAGGAATGGTTTGGTTTGGGAGATGAGGATATGTTGATGGGATTCTTCTACGTAGCAAAACCTGCTACTGACAGCTGGCCAGAAGGTCGCAGAAAGCCGATTGAAGAAAAAGTGGAATGGGTAAAGGGGTAAATATTTATTATAAGTATCCGCAATTTTAACTTCAAATATACTATCTTGATTTTCTTACTTCATCCAGATATTCATAGATATCAGATCTTGAAATAGAAATTTCATCACCTTGGTCTGTGGGGACACAGGCCATGAGGTTAAACTATACCCATGATCTGTGTTTCACAGAACATCCATCTATAAATCAAAGCCACTGACTATGTTCTCACAGAACATTTAAGCCTTGTTCAAAGCAGGAAAAATGATCGATCTTGGAAAAGGTCTGTGAGAACACAGACCTTGGATAAAAAGCTGGGTTCATCCCGGCTTTTTACATTAAAATGCAGTAAATCTTGGTGGTTCAATGCCGTTTGCACGGATATAAGAAATCGCTGCTCCTCTGTGATGCGTGCAGTGATCATCTATCAATCCCAATACCTGTCTTCTGCTTGCGTTATTTCCGAAAATATCAATTTTTTCGGCCAACTGGGCATCTGTCAATTTTGAAAATGTTGCTTTGCCATAATCATAGCATGCTTCTACATGGGCTTTTAGCTCTGCTTTTGTAGAAGGAATTTTCTCAAGATCAATTCCCGATTCCTCGCCCATCAAAAAACCACCACTAATCCCTACGATAGCAGAACTTAAGTGAGTCACTTGCTCGCTGAAACTCATGGCTGTCTCATGCGGTTTGAAATTTTGTAGATCATCGGGCATTGTTTCAACGACGGCCAATGTCAATTTTTTGCCGTTTTCCCATTTCATCATAAACTCTTCCATGGTTGTTTGTGCATGGGAAGTGGTATGAAATACCAACATAAGCAAGATTAACATGCTGACGTTTTTTAAACCATTCAATTTTTTCATTGCTTCTTTACTTTGTAGTTTTTTTTAAAGTTCGTCTTATTGGCATTCATTTCAAAGCATTTTGATAACTTTGAAACATGTCAAGCAAGCTATTAAATAGTGTTTTGGTTCTTTTGTTTTTCTCCAGTTGCGGAAGTGATCACTTACCTCGACCAATGGGATATAATAGAATAGATCTACCTGAACATAGTTTTGAAAAATTACAAGAAGGTTTTCCTTACAAATTTGAAAAACCACAAGCAGCCTTAGTCGAAAAAGATTCCTTCAATCTCCAAAAAGAAGATTGGATCAACCTTAACTATAAAGATATGGGTGCCAAGGTTCATTTGACTTATCTTCCTCTCGGAAGGCAGGGTGGTGATGTCAAGCTTGTGCTAAGTGATGCCATCAATTTGACTGCTAAGCACCAGGTTAAAGCCTATGGGATCGAAGAGTCTGTCCTGATTACTCCTAAAGGCTATACAGGAGTCGTTGCAGAGTTATCTGGTGAAGTACCTACCCAGTTTCAGTTTTTTGTCACTGATTCTACCAAGCACTTCTTGCGTGGAGCACTCTATTTTGATACTGCCATGAAGAATGATTCACTTGCACCAGTGATCGAGCATATCAAAATAGATATGATACATTTGATCAATACTTTGGAGTTTAAGTTTTAAGCTTATTTCATACCTTTCCAGCTTTTGATGATGATACCCCCACCGATCAAGGCAATAATAGTTGCGATACTGGCAGGTACAACTTCACCATACAGCCAAAGCCCCACTGCAAATAGGACAGCATAGACCATGATAGAACCGACGACCATCAAGCCAATCTCTCTTGGAAGTCTGCCCTGTTCTTCTACTTCATGTGGATATCTTTTCAAAACAGATTTCCAACCTATAGAAGCAGGTTTGATTTTTCTATAAAAGCTCAATAAAACTTCATCATCCTCAGGCTTGGTGATAAAGGTGACTAGTATCCAACCTATGGTGGTTATACCCACACCATATAGTATTTTGAGGTATTCCTGTCCTTCTGCTATGTGGATAAGTTCCAGCTCAGGATTGATTTTTTCAAAAAATAGTGCTACAATAAAAGATATTACCATACCAGCAATCTCTGTGAATGCATTGATTCTCCACCAAAACCATCGAAGGATAAAAATAGCTCCTGTACCTGCACCTATTTGAAGTAGGATGTTGAATGCTTCCAAAGCATTTGTAAGTGCCAAAGCCAAAAATGCAGCCATTACCATCAATAGGACTGTGGATAACCTTCCTGCCATGACAAGCTCTTTTTCAGATGCTTCGGGTTTTATAAATCTTTGATAAAAGTCATTCACTATGTAAGAAGAACCCCAATTTAAGTGTGTGGATAAAGTGGACATTACTGCTGCTATCAATGAGGCAAGGACAATTCCTATAAGCCCAGTTGGTAAGTAGGTAAGCATGGCAGAATATGCCAAATCGTGCCCCAACTTGTCTTCTGGAATATGTGGAAAAGCTGTCTGGATATCACTGATCTGTGGGAAAATGACCAATGATGCCAAAGCAATAATAATCCAAGGCCAAGGTCTCATCCCATAATGCGCAATATTAAAGAAGAGAGTTGCTCCTATGGCATTTTTTTCATCTTTTGCAGAAAGCATACGTTGTGCAATGTAACCACCACCTCCAGGCTCGGCCCCAGGGTACCAAGTAGCCCACCATTGAATCGCTAATGGCATCAGTAATAGCGGAACATATAAATTTGCATCTTCAAAACTTGGGAAGAAATCTAATTTGTCTGATACGTTGGGGTGTGAAAGGAGATTGTTAAGTGAGCCAATTTCAGGAAGACCTAAAACATATATTGCAGCCCATACCGCACCGATCATAGCGATAAAAAACTGGAAGAAATCTGTCAATAATACTCCTTTTAGTCCCCCGAGTGAACTGTAAGCAACTGTTACCACAGCTACAATGATTAGAGTTTCATACGGGCCAAGGCCCAACATAATACCGCTTATTTTGATAGCGGCAAGCGCTACAGTAGCCATGATGATCACATTGAAAAACACACCTAAATAAAGTGCCCGAAAAGCACGTAAAAATGCAGCAGGCTTTCCTCCATACCTGATTTCATAAAACTCTAGGTCTGTGGTAGATTCTGATCTTCTCCATAGTTTTGCATACACAAATACCGTCAGCATCCCTGTAAGCAAAAATGCCCACCATGCCCAGTTTCCAGAAACGCCATTTTTCCTTACAATATCTGTCACAAGGTTTGGAGTGTCTGCTGAAAATGTAGTAGCTACCATTGACACGCCCAGAAGCCACCAAGGCATGTTCCTACCTGATAAAAAGAATGCTTTCGAAGATGTTCCTGCATTACGGGCAGTCATGAGACCAATTATGAGAGATATCACAAAAAAGGCAGCTATAATGGCCCAATCCAAGAATGAAATGTTCATAAGTTATAAGATTTGAAGCTAAACTACCCTCTTTTTGTCAAAAAGCAAAAGGGAAATGTTGATGTACGGTATATAATCCTTCATTTGTCTTAAATTTAGGCTTTGAAAATAACTTATGGAACAAATACCTTACTTTGCTGAACTCAATCAAAGTTACAATATTGATTTGAGTCAATACAATGTTAAAAGGTTTGGGGCTGGTCATATACATCAGACTTGGCTTGCAGAGTCAGGTATCGACTCTTTGATCATACAGCGTTTCAATAAAAGTGTGTTCCAAAATCCTGATCTTATTGCTCATAATCATCAATTGCTAATCGATCAACTTGAAATTGACAAGCTCGATTTTGAGTTTCCACTTCCGATACCAAATTGTAAAGGAAGGACTTTATGTCTTGTGAGGGAAGCGTATTTTAGGGTTTTACCTTTTGTATCTGGTGAATGTTTCCAATCTATTAATAATCCCACTCACGCATATTTAGCGGCCAAAGCATTTGCTTCTTTGATAGATGTGGCAAGCGGGCTTGATGTCAAATTGTTTCAAGAAGTTATTCCTGGATTTCATGATTTGAAGTTACGATATAGTCAATTTGAGGGAGCCACTACAAGCACAAATATGGAGGTAGATGAAGAATTGGAAAAGTTGATTAATTTTTATCAAAGCAAATATGAATTGGTGACAGAATACGAGAATTGGGTGAAGGTTTTGCCGAAACGGATTACACACAATGACACAAAGATTAACAATCTCATTTTTCAGCCTGATCTATCCAGAATTGCAGCAATTATTGATTTAGACACCATAATGCCGGGGTATGTTTTCAATGATTTTGGCGACCTTGTCAGGACAGTGGCATGTACGCTGGATGAAAATGCTACAGATTTCGATCAGATTCAAGTCGATGTGGATAAGTATAAAGCTATCTTTGATGGATTTTTAGCGGGTAGTTCGTTTATGACTGCCAATGAGAGGGATTCATTACATTTTGGTGGGGAAATGATGATTTACATCATGGGTCTCCGTTTCTTAACAGACTACTTAAATGGAAATGTCTATTACCAGACACGTTATGATAAACAAAACTTTGATCGTGCAACAAATCAAATGCAATTATTAAAAGCTTTGATTAGTTGTGGATTTAGGAAAGACAATTTATCTATCAAATAAAGGAGGTCTTTTCTTTTGCCAATCAGTATGTTCTTGATAGGCTCTACCTAACATAATTAGCTTTTCTTCATCAAATAGATTTGCTAGAAAAGTAATAGAAGTAGGGCTACCATTTTCGAGAAAGCCATTAGGAAGGCAGAGCGCAGGATGTCCTGTTAAGTTGGTAATTTGTAACTGATTTCCACCGTATGATGGGGTGATGATTACATCATATGATTTGAAGAGCTCATGTATCTCTTCAATCAGGATGCTTCGAAACCTATTTGCTTGAATGTATTCTACAGCGGGGATAAACCTTGCTGATCTGAAAATGTTTGGCCATGCATTGCGACCTTGGGCCACAAGAAGGTCATCCAAGTCAGTTCTGGTAAGTTCATCAAAAGCTGCAGCACCTTCCGCATACAAAGTTATCAACATACTGCTGACGTTCACAGATGTTTCCAGATCTAGAGGATGAAGCTCGAGCCCCATATTCTTAAGGTCTTCCAGTACCCGTCTGTCAATAGTGTTTGTTGCTCGGTCTCCCTCAAAGAATTTTTCGAAATAGCCTATTTTTAAGTCTTTTACAGACTTATCCACATCATAGTTAAATGCAGCCGAAATGGTAGATTTATCTCTTTTATCCACACCGTTGAGGGCATGCAGGATGATTCCATTGTCCAAAGCAGATCGAGAAATTGGGCCGATTTTATCCATGCTCCAGCTGAGTGCCATTGCTCCATGTTTGCTTACCCTTCCAAAAGTAGGTCTTAATCCAGTTACACCATTTCTCGTGGAAGGGGAGACGATACTGCCCAGTGTCTCTGTGCCTATGGCATAGGGTACCAATGCGGCACTTACACCTGAAGCCGAACCTGCGGAAGAGCCACTTGCCCCTTGGCTTAAGTTCCAAGGATTTTTGGTGACACCACCATACCATACATCTCCCATTGCCAAAGCTCCCAATGTGAATTTGACAAGCAAGACTCCTCCTGCTTCATTGAGTTTATCCACAATTGCTGCAGTTTCATCAATCTCCTGATCTTTGTAAGGCATGGCACCCCAAGTGGTTTTCGTATGCTTTACAGCAAAAAGATCCTTGATACCATATGGGATACCATGTAGGGGACCTCTATATTGACCCGCATCTAATTCAGCATCCATGGCTTTTGCCTGATCCATCGCTTCGTTTTCTAACAATGAAATCACTGCTTGAAGGGTGTCTCCATGGGTCTTTATCCTGTCTATATAGATTTGGGTAAGCTTTTGAGAGCTTATTTTTCTATTTTTAATTAATGTGGATAACTCTGCTAAACTTAGGTAGGCAATGTCATGTTCAAGTTCTGGCAAAGCAACTTGGTCAGGTAGTCCCCAAGCTGGATTTGTTTGTTTTTGTTCAGGGATAAAGCCATGTGGTAGAGGGTTAAAGGGAAGTGCGGGGGCTACGGCATTTTCTATGTGCTGCTTGCGCATTGTCTCATAGCTTGAATGATAGTTTTGGAGATTTTGAACCATACTATCACGTTCTGCTGGAGTGAAAGCAATTCCAAAAATGGATTCTGCGGCTTGAATTGCTGAGGGACTGATTTCTCCAGAATGCTTCCCAATTATGAAGCCCAATATTAATAGTGTGGGGAATAGTAGAATAATTCTCCATTTGCGATTAATTGTAAAATCCTTCATGTAGTTTTGTATTGGTTGAAAACCTCTATTGCTGAGCGTTTGTTATGATGCATGGAAAATAATCATTTTAGAGAATGGAAAAAAATACAATTACACCAAGTTTTCCTATGCCCATGCGAGGGCTATTATTATTGACAGGAATGTACACTTTCGCCTGGTCTGCATTCTTTCGATATTTCGGTACGGATTTGTTGAAGTGGCTAGCCATGGGTTCTTTGAATGTCACTGACCTATCTTCCCAATGGTTAGGAAGCTTTGGGATGTTGATTGGTTTTTTTGTCTTTTTGAGTGCTTTTTACCCCATCTCTTGGAACTACCTGATCATAACTGGAATCTTTGGGAAATTTACACTTGCAATTTGGTTTATATTGATGTTTGTTCCTGATTTGGGTTGGAATAAGCGAACTGTTTTTCATGTGTCATTCACAGAGTTGCTTTGGCTCATTCCATTAGTTGCAATTTATTTGCGCACAATTAAGGTAAAAGAGTATCTCAAAACATTGCCGGATTAATGATAAGAAAATTCTGGACAGTTAAATTAATCAAATGAAAGCATTTCAGTTTATCTTCTATTGCATTTTACTATTGGTACTTGCCTGTAATAAACCCTCTCAAGTAGAACTAAAAGATACCAATGTCAATGAAATATACTTTGAACATAAAGAAGGAGTAAAGTATGGAGAGCCATACCTTAGTAAGTCTTCTAAAGGTGAGATTTACATTTCGTGGATAACCCAAGAGTCTGAAATCAATAGTTTCTTTTATTCAAAATTCGAAAAGGGCAATTGGACTTCACCAAAACGTATAGCATCTGGAAAAGATTGGTTTGTAAACTGGGCAGATTATCCACAAATGGCAGTTTTTGAAGATGGGTCATTGATGGCAGTTTTTCTAGAAAAAAGTAGTTCTAGTACTTTTTCTTATGACATAAAAGTTACGATATCAAAAAATGGAGAGTTGTGGTCGGAACCATTTACATTGCATGATGATGAGACTCTGAGTGAGCATGGCTTTGTTTCTTTACTGCCGTGGGGTGAAGACATGTTTGTAAGCTGGCTAGATGGCAGGCATACTTCAAGTATTAGTTCTGAAGGTCATCATGACCATGATCATGCAGGAGCTATGACGCTGCGAGCAGCTGTCCTTGACACTGATGGAGCCATACTGATAGAATGGGAACTAGATGATATGGTTTGTGATTGTTGCCAAACTACTTCCACACTTGGAGAAAATGGACCTATAGTTTTTTTTAGAAATCGCTCTGATGAAGAAATCAGGGATATATATTTTGTCTCTTACACAGGTATTGAATGGTCTGAGCCTATGCCTGTATATCATGATAATTGGAACATCAGTGGCTGTCCAGTCAATGGTCCTCAATCAACGAGTAATGGAAGTGAAGTCGCTGTAACTTGGTACACTGCCGCAAAAGATTCTCCAATTGTGAAAACAGCATTTTTTAATAGTGAATCGAAAACTTTTGAAGAGCCTATCAAAATTGACCTAGGAAATACGATAGGTAGGGTGGCAACTGTGATGATAGATCAAAAAGTCGCATTGGTTAGTTGGATGGAAAAGGGTACAATATACCTTCGGGCGGTTCGTAAAGATGGTCGGAAGTCCAAACCTATTCTTGTTGGCGAAGCGTCCGAATTGAGGTCCAGTGGTTTTCCCCAATTGATTTTCGATGAAAAAGATGCTATACTGGCATGGACAGTGGATAATCAAGGGTTGAGTCAAATCAAAACTGTGAAGCTGCCTTTAGACTCCATTATCTTCTAGCTTTAGCATCTATGCGAAGAGCATCATATATTTCTTTTTCACCATATTCTCTTACTTCACCTACAGCAAAGCCAGCTATAGTAAGCTTCTCCATCGAGTAGCGTACAAGTCTTAATGTCGGGTGACCTACTGCTGCTGTCATTTTTCTCACCTGTCTATTTTTCCCTTCGATCAAGGACAGTTCTATCCAGGCATCTGCTACATTTTTTCTATACCTAATGGGTGGGTTTCTTACGGGAAGTTGTGGTTCTGATTCCAAAAGTTTTGCAGAAGCACGTTTGGTATGGTACACTCTTCCATCTACATTGATGTCAACACCATTTTCCAGAAGCAATAATGCCAAAGTATCAGGAACTCTTTCTACCTGTGCCAGGTAAGTACGTTTGTGAGCAAATTTAGGGTTTAGCAGTCGGTGATTTAGAAATTTGTCGTTGGTGATCAAGAGTAGCCCTTCACTATCCTTATCCAATCTCCCCACTGGATACACATCAGTGGGGAAATCTTCTAGCTCTTTTAGCGTATTAGCTTCTCCACTGAATTGACTTAGAATCCCAAAGGGCTTGTAAATAATGAAATATCGGTGTTGGGGCATGTTAAGTAATATTGGTGTACTTTTGATTTGAAAGTTCACTAGGTGAATTTTACTTTAGATAAACCAAGGAATATATAGATTGACTATTCCAAAACTGCTTTTAGCCTCACTTTTTTCACAAGTTTACTTTGATAGGCGACACCATCTAGAGGTACTGGAATTGCGTGAGACTCGTCAGCATCAGACACTTCTATGATTCTGTAGTTTTTTTGTTTTGAGTCTGCAAACTTAGCAATTCTACTTTCTGCATGTTTTAGTGCAGCCTCAAATAACTGATCTGCGATTTCGCTCCGTTTTTCTTCCTCAATGTATGAGCCCATGGTATTGATATACCCAGGTAGCTTGTACTTGGTCAGAATTTCAACTACTTCATCAAGTTCAGCTTTTTGTTTAAGGATAAGCATATAGCTAATACTGTACGTAAATCCTTTGGAAGAAACTCCATCACCCTCTTGGTACAAGTTCTCATACTGAATCTTTGTATTGAATTTAGACAATTCTCCCTTGGCAACTAATTCCTGCATTTCGGCTTTTTGTTTATCATTGCCATTGAAGCTTACATTGATGGCAAAGGGTAGCTCTGGAAGCTCAAGCTCTGCGACACCTGTCATTTCCACAGTTTCTGGTACATCAGTGGATGGGCTGCAAGATGTTCCCAATGTCAAGCCAATCACAAGAAGACTAAAGGTCATCAAAAAGGAAATTTTCATAATATTAGGGTTTGAAAATATGTATTTGGAAATAATACATAAATATAGTTCATTATAGACTGACAATCCAATACCAAACCCCGATACTCAAAAAAGATAAAGGAATGCCAACTCCTACTAACAAAGAGGCTAGTTTGGGTTTCAGGTCATGAGAAATGGCTATAATAGACCCTGTGATCATGGGAGCCATGGCCATTTCGATGACCGATACTTCAAAGACGAGTCCATCTGCTTTTAGGATAATACCATAAAGGATAAATATCACCAATGGAGCAATCAAAAGCTTAAAAGTAAGTCCAAACCAAAGGTAAGTGGACTTTATTGCTTGAAAATTGACTTTGAGCTGAAGCCCGACTGCAATGAGTGCTAGTGGTGTCAATGTCTGCCCTATCCACTCAAAGACCATGTCAAGTTGAGCGGGAAGATTTAAACTCAATAAATTCATCATAATCGCTAGAACGAAACTGATAAATGGTGGAAAGGTCAATATTTTTCTACTGATATCTCTCTTTCGCTTTTTTTCTTTGGAATATATGGAAGCTACAATGATAGCGACAGAGCTCACGATAATAAATGAACCAGCCTGATCAATAATCAGCGCAATTTTCAATGCTTCGTCACCATAGAGTGCATTGACGATAGGAAATCCTACAAAAGATGTATTAGCAAGACCTGCAGTGATGATAAGGCAGCCTGTCAAGCTTCGATCCCACTGGTACACCTTTCCTAAAGTACCAAATAGTGACCAGGAAAGCCCAAATGAAATCCATGCCGAGGAAACAGGCATCAATAAAGTGCTATCGATCACAATATCGGGAATGAACCTAAATGATAAAGTTGGCAGGACAATATAGATCAGATACGTATTCAGGTACTTTGCCGTAGTGGAAGGAAGCATGCTTAGGCCTTGGAGCAAGATGCCAATTGCAAGAAAAATGATGATAAGGAAAAGGTTACCCATAGATCGGCAAAGTTAACACAATCATAATTTTGTATTTGAGCGAGAATTGATTTTATCTGCTTTTTTTGTAAATGTTAAATGTAGAAGAAATGAATAGACTGATACCCATTGAGATAGAAGGTGAAAAGCTGGTTCAATTATCACAGCTCACAATCGATCAAGCAAATGATTTGAGAAGCTGGCTTCCTTCAAACAGTTTGAAAAAGGTGAATTTGCACGGAGTAGACCTACAAGACTGTATTGATTTTGAGACTTACGATTATTGGTTCAAAAGCAATCATATTCTTAGCAAGTCTTATCAGACCATTTTGGATTTTTAAATCATCCCAAAGGTTTTTCTTTTCTCCAGGAAATATGCCTCCAAGTCTGGATAGAGTATGCTTTCGGCAAGAGGGATTCCTGAAAGGGTGAGTTGTATGTTTCCTTGAGCTGTTTTTGGATCCACGTCCATTGTTTCTATCAAAAAAATTAATTCTTGCAAACTGAGTTCATGTGGTGATTTTTCGGGATTTAGTTTGATATCATTGCCATAAAAATCCACCGCCTCATAATAATATGCTCCGTCCAAAGCATTGGCATAAATGCTGATCTCTTCACCCCATTGACTTTCTGGATAGCTGAGCTTACAGATTAGGGTATTTGGTCCTGTTCCGTTAAAATAGCTTGCTGGTTTAAAATCGAAATTGATCATGCTGTGAAATTAGGCATTAGATTCTATGTTCATAACAGTTTCAATTAGATTTTTTACGTTCTACATCAGTTTGTTGGATTTTAGGAAGTGGTTGTTTTAGTTTTTGCTTGGATTTAGAAGGTTTTGCTTTGCCTTGGGCAAGACTTCTCTTATCCAATTTCTTTGGATTTGGATATAAAGAGGGGATAAGTCAAGAGAATTAAAAAGCATCCTGGGATCAGGAGGATTTGATTAATGAGGATTTATGCTTCGAAATGAGCTCAAATTAAACTAGCTTCTTATTTTATCTAAAGCCACGTCAAAATTTGCACTATTACCAATTTTTGGTAAATTTGAGAAAAAGCTTCCAAATAATGAAAAATACATCAGTATCTCTAGGAAATTATTTCGACCAATTTGTCCAAGCACAAGTTTCCGCTGGACGCTATAAAAATGTTAGCGAAGTAATCCGTGCTGGGCTTCGCCTTTTGGAAAACGAAGAAAATAAAGTTATAGCCCTTAGAAGTGCAATTCAAGAAGGAATAGATAGCGGAATTGCCCACGATTTTGATCCAGAGAAACATCTTCAAGAATTAAAAGCTAATCGTAAAAAGAATGGCTAAATATGAACTGACTAATTAAAGCTGTCGAAGATTTAAAGCGGATTTGGGAATACACGATTGATAATTGGTCTGAAGAACAGGCTGATAAATATTATAATTTACTGATGGATAGTTTCCAAAACATTGCGAACAATCCCGAATTAGGAAAAAACTATGACGGAATAACAAATGACCTTTTTGGACTAAAAATGAGCAGGCATATTGTTTTTTATCGTAAACGAATTAACCAGCTAATTGAAATCACGAGAATTTTACACGAACGAATGGACTTGAAAAACAGACTTAGTGAATAAAAACTGGCCACTTTCATAATCCTGATTAGTTATAAAAATAAAACATCAAATGAAGTAGGGATCTTAGATGCTGATAAAAGAAGTCTTAAATCCACAGCTTAAAGTTAAGAATCCAATCATTATGTGGATAAAGATGAAGTAAGCCTACCACCCACCCCTCCAAAATTAACCCAAAAGTAATTTTATTACAGTTTTTTAAAGAATCTTTCCTATGTTTGCAACATTACAGCAAAACTTCAGTATAGAAGGATTGATAATTTCGTGAACCAATTTAGGAACATACTGCCCTTGTTTAGCCACCTTTGTCTGGCGCTTTTGCTAAGTGTATTAGCAAATGGGGTATTCTTTTTTCATGCTCACGAACTAGAGAATGGACGAATCATCACCCATGCTCACCCACTTCTGACAGAAGAGCAACAAGAGCTGCCTGATCATGGTCACACTGAAGAAGAATTGATCTTTTTGGACCTGATTGCTCATGCGGACTACTTTATTTTTGATCTAGAGTACCAAATTCCTCAAGTTATTATTGAGTTAGCTACTCAAGATACATTCCTTTCTGCAGGAGTAGCTGATTTTGAGTTTCACTTTGGCTTCGACCACAGAGGCCCCCCTATCGCTTGATTTTTCCGAATTACATTTTAGCTTCACCAGCTTTTGGTTGAAGTATTATTCTATTATTTTCTATTTAAAAAATTCATTCACGTATTATGCGACTGATATTACTCGTTGCTGCATGTCTCCTTTCTTGGACTTCATGGGCATCTCAAAATATGGCTATTGACGGCAAAGTCATAGACAAAAACACTAAGCAACCTATTCCTGGAGTTTCTGTTTACGTTCCTGAACTAAGCAAAGGGGTAGTGACCGATATTGATGGATCATTTTCATTAGGTTCAATTCCAGATCGGGCTTTTACAGTACAATTTTCTTATGTGGGCTATGGCACCAAAACCCAAATGCTAAGGCCTTCTGATAGAAGTAACTTGGTCATTGAGCTCGAAGAGGCTGTTTCAAATATTGATGAAGTAGTAGTATCGGGTGCTTATATCATGAGTAAAGAAAGCTCACCGATAGCAATCGAAAAGGTCAGCAGAGATGCTATCCTTAAGATGCCTGCACCAAGCTTGATGACAACACTGACCCGTACGCCTGGTGTCAGTGAAATATCCCTTGGTCCAGGTATTTCCAAACCAGTGATCAGAGGACTTTCATTTAGCAGGGTACTTTCTGTATACCAAGGCGGAAGGTTCGAAAATCAGCAGTGGGGTGCTGATCATGGATTGGGTCTTTCAGAGACTGGAATCAGCAACATAGAATTGATCAAAGGACCTGCATCGATCATTTATGGATCAGGAGCCATGGCAGGTGTAGTAAACTTGATAGAAGAGGCAGATGCACTTGCAGGCAATATTGAAGGAGATATAAACTTGAGAGGCTACAGTAATTCCCTAGGTTATAGAACTGAGGCAGGTGTCAAAGGGGCAAATGAGAATGGCTTTGTATGGTCCATGAGAGCAGCAGCAGAGTCTCATGCGGATTATCTTGACGGAAATGGTACGACCATAGGCAATACCAGATTCAATACACAAAACATAAAAACTGGTATTGGACTCAAGAAAAACTGGGGAGATACCAGGCTACGCTATACCTACCTTAAGCAACGCTTAGGAATCGTAGATGAAGATGAATTAGATGTATTGGCCACAACTCGCAATGATCGTGCAATGCAGTTGCCTTTTCAAGATGTGACGGATCATTTCCTAAACTCTGAAACGAATGTCTTTGTAGGCGAAGACAGGTTGAAAGCTACATTTGGACTTCATATGAACAACAGGAAAGAAATCGAAGATGATATGGATGATATAGATCTTGGCCTTCGCCAGACCAATTTCATGTACGATATCAAATATTTCAAAGAGTTAACAGAAGGGCTTGAAGCAATTGTTGGTGTTCAGGGATTTTACTTACAAAACAAGAACATGGTCGAAGCAGAAGAAATTCTAATCCCTGATGCGACCAAGGATGATCGGTCAGTATACTTACTTTTGAACTACAACAAAGACAAGTGGGTGGCTCAAGGTGGTGTTCGATATGATTATAGAAAAGTGGTCGCTGATGCAAGTGCTCCAAATCTTATTGATTATGGTTTTATCCTTCCTGGAGATCCAGCAGACCGAAGACTAGAGCGGGTTTTTGATGGCGTAACGGCAAGTGCTGGTACTACATTTAGACCTACTGACCAGTGGAGGTTTAGGCTGAACGTAGCCCAAGGTTTTAGAGCACCTGATCTAGGCGAGCTATTCTCTAATGGACCACATCCTGGTACCAATAGATTTGAAAGAGGCAATGCAGATTTTGTGCGAGAGCAAAATATTCAAACAGACTTTGGTGTTCGATATAGCCAAAAGGATTTTTCCATCTCTGGTGAAGTGTTTTACAATCATATCGACAATTATATCTTCTTCTCGCCTACTGCTGAGATGATGGGTGATTTGACAGTGTGGGAATTTGAGCAAGCAGATGCAATGTTATACGGAGGTGAAGTAGAGTTGGATATTCATCCAAGGTCAGCAAGATGGGTTTCTGGATCGACTTCCTATAGTATGGTGATTGGTCAGCGAAGATCTGATATGAGTTACTTACCATATATTCCTGCCTTCAGATGGAATCACTCTGTGGACTTTAAGTTGAATGACATGGGAGCATTGAATAATCCATACATCAGTTTGACGGGCGCTTTGGTGTTTGATCAAAATAGAGAAGCTCCATTGGAGGAGGCAACACCAGGGTATTATTTGTTGGGATTGAATGTAGGTAGTCAAATTTTGGTTGCAGGTAAGCCGATGGATGTTTACATCAGTGGTACCAATTTATTGAATAGAACTTACCTTGACCACATGTCACTTTTCAGACCCTTCGGCGTCAATCAAATGGGAAGAAATGTGGCTTTGAATGTTAGAATTCCATTTTGAGAAGCAAAACGTGAGAAATGAAATTTAAGACCTTTGAATCAAAAAACAAGAGGAAGTTATCAATTTCTCAGATAGCGTGCTTTGTACTTTAATTCCCCGTCTCTAATCTGGGCTTCTTGCTTAATTATTAACTAACTGATAATCAGTAAAATAATTAACAAAAACATAACACAAAAACCCCGAATTTGGCTGTTCCCAGCTTTTTTCGGGGTTTTCTTTTTTGTGTTTTAACCCACATTGCAGGTTTTAGTCGAAAAACATAAAATTTCAGTTTATTTTCCGGTTTTTGCCTTCCAATTATCCGTACCCCCCTACGGTTAAAGTTTTTCACGCTCTCCATGAAGCCTTCTTTT